>JAPLLY010000059.1 GCA_026387315.1 Candidatus Omnitrophota bacterium | reverse complement strand
GAATTCCCCTCCCCTTGTGGGAGGGGTAGGGGTGGGGGGAGGAAACTGAATTTATAAGAGTGAAAGTTATAGTGGAAGGGTGTCCCTTTTGAGGACGTCCCTATTTATTCCAAGTTGTTGTTCAGCATAAAAAAACCGGCCGGCCGCTGGCGATTTGGAAAAATGGGAAGACTGAATTAAGTGTCGTGTCCCCGGAATTTCGGAATTTCCAAATGCAGTTGGAAGTAAGCAGAAATGGGAAGACTGAATTAAGTGTAGTGTACCCGAAATTTCTTGTGCAATTTCTTTTGTCAATTTGTGCATAAAAATATGTTGTTTTGTGCTTAATTAGGGGATGGTGTAATTTTATGAAAATTAACGATAAACTTCACGCCGATGGCCGATTCGAATTATATGAACAACACCTTGGGTAGGATAAACTTCATAGATGATACGATAATCACCTTCGCGTAAAGAATAACAGCCCTTTTTGTTTCCTGTTAACGATTTTCCCTGAAGAGGGCTTAAAATTAGTGAATCTATAGCTCTGGATATACGAGGTATTAAAGATGGGTTATTTCGGTAAAACTTTCTGAATTCTTTTGCTTCTTTTGGATCAAACTCAATGGTGAATTTTTTTGAATCCATTTTTAAGAGAATTCCAGCTTACGGTTTTACCATTCTTGAAACGGCGCCTTGCGGCAGTGATTTCGCGGTCAAGTATAGGAGTTGAAACAAAACCAGCTTCTTTAAGCAAGAGCTTATATTCTTCGGTAGGAATAATCACCATGGGTTGGTCAATCGAAATAGGTTTTATAAGTGTATCATAATGCATTTTTATCACCTCTGTGTTAAGTATATATTGACGAAATATTAAAGTCAAGAATTTCTTTGCGGTTTACAAAGACTCAACGCAGTACGATAATGATTGAGAATATTTTATTAGTAGGTAGCCATATACATCGACTAGGCTTACGCGCTATCTAACTTATTATTTTTAGTTTTCCTATATGGCGTATGCTATACTTATTAAATATAAACAGCGACTGCTCTTTAAGTGGGCCGCTGGCGATTTGGGAAAATGGGAAGGTAGTCCACATTTCGCCCTATTCCATAAGGTAATCTGGTAATTCTGAATTCCCCTCCCCTTGTGGGAGGGGTAGGGGTGGGGGGAGGAAACTGAATTTATAAGAGTGAAAGTTATAGTGGAAGGGTGTCCCTTTTGAGGACGTCCCTATTTATTCCAAGTTGTTGTTCAGCATAAAAAAACCGGCCAGGGCATTTTTATAGAACACTGCTTAGAACATTTTTCTTTAGATGATTGCAAAAAAATTTTACGCGATTTTAAACGGATTCTAAAAAAAGGGAGTATCCTTAGGATTATCGTGCCTGATGCTGAGTTGTATGTAAAATTTTATAATGAATCGAAATCTGGCAAAAATATTCACTTTCCAAATTCAAAGGCAACTGACCTAGAAACTGATCTAAGAACTCCAATCTTCTATCTCAATCGTCTTTTCTGTGGTTATCGCCATAAATTTATTTTTGATGAAGAAACTCTTTTGCTACTTTTACAGGCAGCAGGCTTTACGAATGTTAATAAAAAAGGCTTCATGCACGGACAAGATAATAAATTGCTAATAGATTTAAAAAATAGAGAAATCGAATCCCTATATGTTGAAGCGATTGCTTAGAAGATAAAAAAGTGTTTATTGAGACTGTAAAAACGAACAAGAAAATATTCAATATTTATGCCTTGTGGGGAATAATTTACCTAGAAAACAAGCTAATTTGATAAAGAAATGAAGATACGAAATTAAGTGATGATATCTATATATAAAAATATGTAAAATGAATATTCTTTGTTTGGCAAGAGCAACTGTTAACCATAAAAATTCTGGAGGATTAGAAACACATCTAGAAACCCTCTGTAACGGCTTTTTAGTTAGAAAACATCAAGTTACTATTATTACAACTGAACATCCGGGAAACATAATACATGAAAAAAAGGAAAGTTTAAACATTTACTATCTAAAAAATACTACTTCCGAAAAGTTTACCAAGACTTGGTGGCAAGAGAGTGCTAAAAAAGCATTAGTTCTACATAGACAAAATCCATTTGATATTATTTATTCACAAGAATTCAGCGGGTGGGGATGTGCAAAAAATAGAAAATATTTTAAATATATTCCAATCGTCACTATACTCCATGGGACATTTTTTCAAGAGTTTAAAAATAACCTTAAGAGTATTTCGTCTTTTAAAAGTTTAATATGTACATCTAAGTATCTTTTAAAAAGAACATTACGTTTTTTCTTTGTAGATATCCCCTTTCTTCATAGGGTTGACATAATTATTGCTGTTAATAATTTTATTAAAGACATACGATTAGGCCATTTAATATTAATTAAGCCTATTTTTATTATACAGAATGGAGTTGATTTAACTAAATTTATGCCTTCCGAAGAAGGAAAAAAAATAAGATATAAATACGGAATCAATGACAGTGAGTCAATTCTTCTTTTATCGGGAAGGGTCTGTAAGGGAAAAGGAATGCAAATCGCCTTACAGGCATTACAAAATGTCTTGAGAATCAAAAGCAATGTGCGAATAATGTTAGTAGGAAGCGGTCCATTTCAAAACCAACTAAAATCATTAGCAGGTGACTTGAATATAACTGAAAAGGTTATATTTTGTGGATTTGTTGAATATGAGAAATTACCAGCTTATTATAACTGTGCTGATCTATTTTTAATGCCTACTTTAGTTATTGAAACAAATAGCATGTGCATTTTAGAAGCAATGGCATGCGGAAAACCTGTGATAGCATCAGCCATAGGTGGCAATATTTCACAAATTAGAAATCTACATAACGGAATTTTAGTACGACCTGGAGATGTAAGTGAATTAACGAAGAACATAATTCAGGTTTTGAATGATACTAATTTAAAAGAGCGGTTAGCTTCCTATGCTAGGGAAACTACAGTAAATAAATATGATAGTGAAAAAATGATTAATAGCACACTGAAATTATTTGAAAATTTAACCGAAATCAAAAACATAAAATGTCATTAAGCGATAGAGTAATAAAAAATGTATTTTTTAGTTGGGCATATTATTTAATTAGTTTGCTTTGTGGGATATTTTTAATGCCCTTCATGGTTCATCGGCTAGGAGACACTGTTTATGGAATTTGGATATTAATTTTATCCCTCGCCGGATATATGGGGCTATTTGATCTGGGCATCAGAAGTTCAATTGTAAAATATGTCGCTGAACTACACGCTAATAATAAACAAAACAAATTGAATGAGTTAATCAACACAAGCTTATTCACTTATGGTTTTATTGGATTCTTGATTCTTGGAATCACTATCATTGTTTCAATCTATTTTAGTAGATTCTTTCAAATAAATGCTTCTTTTATTAATGAAAGTAGGCTGGTATTATTGCTAGTTGGTTTAAATGTAGCCATAAGTCTCCCCTTGGCTGTTTTTGGTAGTATAATTTGGGGGTTACAGAGGCACGATATCTTTAGCGCCATTGAAATTCTTGTTCTTATAATAAGAACTGTTTTGATAATCATTTTTATACTTTTGGGCTTTAAGCTTGTTGCTTTAGCAATAATTACTCTAGTAACGAATATCTTCGGAAATTGCCTGAGAATCTATTATGCATTCAGAATCAATCCTGGATTGAGAATAAACCATAAGCTATTTAACCGAATAACGTTAAAATTAATATTTAATTATGCATTTTTTGTTTTCCTTATAGGGATTAGCACGAGAATAATATCTTATACTGATTCAATTGTTATCGGTATATTTATGTCTGTAGCTATGATTACTTACTACTCAATTGCTCTTAAGCTTATAGATTATTCCAGAGACATAATTAGCGTTATGACCAGCGTCTTAGTACCTACAACCAGTGAATTAGACGCAAAAAAAGAATTTGCAAAGGTACAAAGGCTATTAATCTTAGGAACAAAATATTCATTTATGCTGACCTTACCAATCGCCTTTTCTTTTATATTATTAGGAAAACCATTAATCGGTTTATGGATGGGACAAAAATACGCTTCCAGCGCGACAATCTTAATGATTCTAGTCATACCCCAGTTGCTTTCAATTTCTCAATATATGTCAAGTGTTATATTGCAAGGCATTGGTAAACTTAAAACATTTACAACGTTTATACTTCTCGAAGCGCTTGCTAATCTTATATTAAGCTTGATTCTTATTAAACACTATGGCTTAATTGGGGTTGCTTTAGGTACCGCTATCCCATTCATTATCAACAAAGCTATTATTTTACCGGTTTATATTTGTAAGGTTGTTGGCCAAAACCTAATTGAATATATAAAAAAAACAACCATATTGCCGCTTATTGCAAGTATTCCTTATGTTATTTTAATCTTACTTTTTAAAAAAACATTTTATCCCAAATCTATTTTAATTCTTATCGCGGAAATTAGTATATGTTTCTTAATCTACTGCGCGATATCGATTAACTTATGCTTAGAAAAATTAGAACGTCAAGCTTTATGGCAATCAGTGAAAAAACTATTTCCTAGGTCAATTACTATAGAACAAAACCAGGATTTTAATAAAACAATAAGTTCTTATGAAGATAGGAAAGAATAGCGTATATACTTATGAATTATTTATCTCAGTGTGTTTCAATAATAATTGTTACAAAAAATCGCCCGGACATGATTAATAGATGCCTGGATAGGCTATATAAGCAGTACGCGGCAGATGTTCAAATAATTGTCGTGGATTCCTCATCCAACAGCCTTTCAAAAGAAGCAGTGTTCTCTAAATACCCTAAAACAATATATTTATGCATACCAAACGGAAAAAATAATAGGCACTTAGCAAAAAACTTAGGGATAAAGAATGCAACTGGCGATATTGTAGCCTTCTTGGATGATGACAGCATAGTTCAAGATGGCTGGTTAGAAGCTTGCGTTGAAAGTTATACTTCTGATGATATCGGGGGTACAGGAGGCATCATAATTGATACAAATTCCCCCCAGGAAGCATACGGGACAGACCAAATAGGCACAATAACATTTAATGGAACTCGCATAGGTAATTTTAATAAAGATCCCCAGAAAATTATTGAAGTTGAACATTTAAGAGGATGCAATATGTCTTTTAGGAGAGCTGTGTTACAGCAAATAGGCGGTTTTGATCTAAATTATACCGGCTCCAATGTTCTTGAAGAGACTGATCTCTCAGTTCGCGTAAGAAAAGCTGGGTATAAGATAATTTTTAACCCAAAAATGGCGGTAATTCATACCGCCGCTCCCAGAGAATCTATTTTACGTACCACATTCAATCTAAGAAGAGAGTTTTATATTGCTCGTAATTCTACTTATTTTATGCTCAAGAATTTTGGGCTAATCAGGACACTTACGTACATATTTACAAATAATACGAATATTCCAGCATTCATACGAAAGCCAAAATTTAACACTTTCTATTGCGTATTTGTCTCTATGTTTGGCAAAATGATTGGTTTGCTAGCGGCTGTTAAAACTAAAATAAAATGAAGATACTCTATTTAGCTGAAAGCCTGCCCTACTATCCCTGTAAAGACGGTTTTAGGATTTTAGCATATAACACTCTAAAATACCTATCCAGGAATAATCAAATACACCTTGTCGCTTTTAGCAATCCTGAAATTACAAAGAAATACGTACACACCATAGAAAAATTCTGCGCTACTATTGAAACAGTCCAATACCATAAACCCGATAATTTTTATAAATGGATAAGGCAATTGCTGTCCTTGTGTACATTTAATAAAAGCATTTATGACAAAATAATCCATTTAATAAATAAGCATCAGATTGAACTTATATATGCCGAGGGAGCCAACATTGGCCAATACGTATATAAAATTAAAAATATTCCTAAGATCATAGCTCCACATGATTCGTCATCGCTTAGGGCGCATCAACTGTTTAAACATAGCAGAAACCCTATAAACAAATTATGGTTTTTTATGAAATGGATAAAGAAAATAATGTATGAAAAGGAAATTTATAATAAGTTTGACCACTGCATAGTAGTTGGGCCTAAAGATAAAGAAGTTATAAATCAAAATTTGCCAAATCTTAAGGTATCAGTCCTCTCAAACGGCGTTGACGGTGAATATTACAAATTCAAGCCTTTAGGTACTACAATAAAAAATAATATAATTTTTACGGGTGATATGTCATTTTACCCCAATGAAGACGCGGTATTATACTTCTGCAAAGAAATACTGCCATTGATACACGAAGATATTAAAGGCCTTAAATTCTATATCGTAGGCGCGAATCCATCAAAAAATATTTCTGCCCTGGCTGAGTATGATTTTATTTTTGTAACTGGGACTGTTGAAGACATACGCAAATATGTAAATCAATGCTCTGTGTATATCTGTCCCATGAGATTAGGTACCGGGATAAAGAACAAAATTTTAGAAGCTATGGCAATGGGTATTCCTATTGTTTCAAGTAAATTAGGGGCCGAAGGGATAAATGTTACAGATGGGCAAAATATTTTAATCGCAGACAAACCTGTTGATTTTAAAAATAAAGTAGTGGAATTATTAAATAGCAATGAAAAACGGCTAGGCCTATCCCTTAATGCCCGGAATTTAATAGATAATCAATACCGGTGGGAAGCAAAAGGGGAAATGCTTGAGCAGATCATTAAGAACGTTATGCAAGAAGGTAATTATAAAAATGGTAAAAATAAGTAAAAAAAGAGCTTTCAAGTTTCTAGCAATATTCATACTTATTTGGGTATCTATTGCTAGCCTAATAACCGCGTATTTTTTCTATGAAAAAAATAGATTTTTCCCCTTTTGGGTACACGAAGAGGTGAGCATAGATAAATTAGGGATTCCCGTTATTACTTATCATAGCGTATTGGATCCGGATGAATTTGAGGGGCACTTAAAATATTTAGTAAAAAATAACTATAAAACGCTCAGCTGTGATGAGTTTTATGAAAAATTAACTAGTAAAAATAAGAATGCCAAAATTCAAAAATCAATAGTCCTGACTTTTGATGACGGATTATACAGCCTATGGGGGATAGTTTATCCTCTACTCAAAAAATATAA
Organism: Candidatus Omnitrophota bacterium; assembly: GCA_026387315.1. Classification (GTDB taxonomy): domain Bacteria; phylum Omnitrophota; class Gorgyraeia; order Gygaellales; family Profunditerraquicolaceae; genus UBA6249. Next base: position 33,567 of record JAPLLY010000059.1, on the reverse strand, counting down.
TCTTAAAGGAGTGGCTTTCATTCCTATTTACAACATCTCGAATGAAGATATTGTTCACAGTAACCTGGAAGATGTCTGGGCGAAAAAAATTAGTTTACGAAGAATTGTTGAAAAAGAGTATAAAACTAAGCTAACTTGGAAAGAAATTGAGATAATGAATAAAACCAATATTATAGATTTTCAATCACATTCCGTAGACCACAAATTGATTTATACAGTACCCAAGGGGTCTTTTGCCACAGATGAACAAAAAAAATTGATTTTGTATAATTTTATTTATTCTAAAAAAATCATAGAGGAACACTTGCCTGGAAAGGTGGTCCAACATTTCTGTTATCCCAACTATAAAGGCAGTAAGGATTCTGTGGAACTAGCAAAGAATATCTATTTAACTAATTTCTGGGGTTATATAGGAAAAAAATCAAACTACATTGGCGATGATCCTTATTATATAGATAGGATAGAAGAAGGGCATAATGTAATCCTGAGCTTGCCTGGAAAAGAAAGGTTAACTTTTATAAAAAGAATAATATTAACTTTTATGGAATTTCTTTTTCCAGTTAAAAAAATTCAAATTTTTTTAAGAAGCCTCATACCAACTAAAAATACAAGATGATAAATGTTCTTGGAGTAGGTTTAGATTATCTTTGGTTAAAAGGAAAAAATACAAGAGGAGGCTATAAATTTCGTTTACTAGAATATGGAGAAAAATTAGGATCTCTGGTAAGGATACTTTATTCTCCGCAAAAAATAAAATTAAATTATGAAAAGTACGGAAACAATATAGATATATTCTACACTTGCTCAATGAATAAACTTTTATTTCCAATAGATGCGATTAAGATTACAAATCGTATTATTAAAAATAAAAAAATTGATATCATAACCGCTGAGGACCCTTTTCTTGGGGGCTTTACTGGTGTTTTAATAAAATGGATTTTTAAAATCCCCCTCAATATTCAAATAGACCATGACAGGATAAATAATGCTTATTGGATAAAAGAGAAATGGACTAACTATTTTAAAAATATTTTTGCTAATTTTATCATTAATCGCGCTGATTCTTTACGCGTTATGTCACAGAGGACAAGGGAAAGACTAATTGCATCAGGAGTAGAAAAGAACAAAATCTGGGTAGTGCCAACACCTATAGATGTTACAGAGTTTACAGATATTGATAGCGATTTATTACGAACTAATCTTTTAGGAACCAGGTTTAATAAGATTGTCTTTTTTTTGGGCAGATTGTCACAAGAAAAAAATATACCATTCCTAATTAAAGCATTCAGTTATATTATTCATCAATATTCTTCGGTTTTATTATTAATTGCTGGCGAAGGCAAAGAGGAAATAAACTTAAAAAAAATGGTTAATCATTTAAATCTAGAAAAGAATGTATTATTTACTGGTGCTGTTGAATACAAAAAAGTTCCAGAGTATTTCAAAGCTAGCGATATTTTTGTTTTACCATCTCTGCACGAAGGAAGGGCAAATGTTTTAATAGAAGCGGCTTTAGCAAAAAAACCAATTGTCTCTACAGATGTGGGGGGCGCCCGTGAAGTAATCATAGATAGAAAAACTGGATTTATAATCGAACAAATGAACCACAGGCAACTGACAGATAAAATATTATTTTTATTGAATAACCCCAAGATCGCCCAGAAATTTGGAGAAGATGGTTTTAGCTTTGTAAAAGAAAATTTACAAGAAACAAATGAAGCAATTAAATTAATTCAATGTTGGGAAGAAACGGCAAAGATCAAAGCCGCGTAAATTTACTTAAACCCATAAAATGACAAACCTGCTTGGAATTACTTTAGATTTTTTAATGTTGCAAGATGACAAAGTTCGTGGCGATGTACGCTTAAGGCAAATCGATTATTCTAAACAACTAGATTTTTTCAATTTAATAGTATATTCTTCCAGTTATTTTGGTTCTAAACCACAGGAATGGAGCGATAATTTATGGATATATCCCACTAATTCAAAAAGTAAAATTAATTTTGTTTGGGATGCACTAAAAATTGGTTACCAAATATGTAAAAATAAAAAAATCAATGTAATAACGGCAGAAGACCCGTTCACAACCGGGTTAATCGGCCTTCTGCTTAAGAAAAGGTATAAAATACCCCTGAACATCCAATCGCATGTTGATTTTTGCGATAATCCTTATTGGGTAAAACAACGCAAGATGAATAGATTTTTTAATTTGTTAGGAAAATTCATACTAAAAAGGGCAGATTCTATCAGGGTAGGGACAAATTATGAAAAAGAAAAATTGGCAAGGATCCTGAGAATTAATAAGGATAAAATTAGCGTAATTCCGGTAAATTCTGATTTAAGTAAATTTAAAGATGTTAATGGTGAATCGATAAGAAAAAAATACCTTAATGGGCGTTTTGATAAAATATTACTTTTTAGCGGCAGGCTGGTCCCGCAAAAGGATATACCTACTCTTTTAAGGGCATTTCAAATCATAAAGCAAGCTCGAAGCTCTACGCTTTTATTAATAGTTGGGTCTGGAACACAAGAGAATTTTTTAAAGAATTTAGCTCAAGAATTACAGATTCAGGATAATCTTATTTTTACCGGAAGTATTGAACATAATAAGCTCCCGGAATACTTAGCCGGATGCGACGTATACACGATTTCATCGATTTTTGAGGGAACCTGTATTGCCATGGCTGAAGCTATGGCATCCGCAAAACCGGTAGTCGCGACTAAATTTGCTGGAGCGTATGACCTGATTGTTAATGGACAAACCGGGTTTACAGTTAGCCAAGAAGATTATGAAACTTTCGCGGATAAAGTGCTGTATTTACTAGATAATCCGGATATGGCTAAAACAATGGGAGAGAAGGCGAGCAAAAAAGCCGAAGAAATTTTCAGTGATAATCAGAATATAGGCAAGGTAATAAAGATGTGGGAGCTGACCGCTAAATGTTAATCGCCATAGCCGGCCCTACGGCATCAGGAAAAACTACGCTTGCTAATTTACTTAAAAAAATACTTGGCGCCAATAAAGCAGTTATTATTAGCCAGGATAATTATTATAAAGATTGGCCGAGGTTAAGCTTAAAAGAGCGCAAGAAGATTAACTTTGATAATCTTAAATCCTTTGATTGGGTGTTATTATTGAAACATTTAAAGTGCCTAAAAAAGGGTAACCCTATTCTATCACCTGAATATGATTTTGTGCAGAGCCGGCGTTTGAAAAAAGCCCAAAAAGTTGAGGCTAAGCAGTTTATAATTGTGGAAGGGTTAATACCATACTTTGAGAAAAAGCTACGCAGCCTATTTGACTATAAAATTTATATCAATACCAACAACGGTATTTGCTTGGCCAGAAGAATCAAAAGAGACACCCAGGAACGCGCAGACAGTATTGAGTCTGTTTGTAAGAGATATTTTGAGGATGTCTTACCAATGCAGAAGAAATATGTTGAGCCGCAGAAGGGGTGGGCGGATTGGGTTGTTGAGGGAATTTAAGTTCCCCTCCCCTAGCCCCTCCCGCAAGGGGAGGGGGACACTTTAGAGAAATGAATGAGTTATATTGAATACGTGCCTTCGTATGCTTAGGATTTATTTTGATTGACAATGTATAATGTATAATGGAGGTGAGAAAATGAGTAATTTACACCGGACTCAAATTTATATTGAAGAAGATCAGCTGCATCAGCTCAAACTTGAGGCAGGAAGAGAACGCCTGGCTATTTCCGAATTAATCCGAAGAGCAATACGGCATCTCTTAGAAACAAAGACAAAAAACGTTAATTGGGATAGCGATCCGCTTACCAAAGCTATTGGAAAAATCAAGCTCGCGGCAACCGATGCTTCTGTGAATCACGATCACTATTTGTATGGGAGGTAATCTATGGAAAAGGCCTTTGTAGATACTAGTGGCTGGGTGGCTCTTTTTGTAGATAGTGATAAATACCATAAAAAGGCAGCATCTATCTTTGAGGAGATTAGAAACTCAAAGGCGCTTATCTATACTTCAGATTACGTGGTCGACGAAACTATTACTACCATCCTAACCAGAGGCAACCATAAACAATCTGTCTTAGCAGGCGAGGCGCTCTTTAACAGCAAAATAATAAAAATCGTCCAGGTCTGTCCTAACTATTTTCAATCAGCCTGGGAGCTTTATCAAAAGTACAAAGATAAAATGTTTAGTTTTACAGATGTTACTTCTTTTACAATAATGAAGGACCTTAATATCAGCAAGGCTCTTGCTTTTGATAGAGAGTTTATTCAGGCAGGCGTTGAATTGATGGAGTAGCTGAATTGGTACTTAGTGCGTAGACGCTTGATAATTTAGCTCCTTTATGGTACATTTCTAATAGATGTTATAAATAACACTTTGGAGAAATGAATGAGTTATATTGAATTTCAAAGGATAGTCGGGGCATTTACGGTGTTTTCACTTGCTGATATACGGCAGGCCAAACCTGCGTTCCACCGCAGGCGGCTTAACGAATGGCAGGAAAAGGGCTATATTCGCAAAGTAATTAGAGGGTATTATATTTTTGCTGATAAGGCTCTTGATGAAAAGGTTCTTTTTGAGATCGCTAACCGGATTTACGCGCCTTCGTATGTTTCATTTGAAATGGCGCTGGCTTATTATGGATTGATTCCGGAAAGCGTCTATGGGATTACTTCCGCGTCAACCCGCAAAACCAGCCATTTTAAAACTCCGCTAGGGGCATTTATTTACCGGACTATCCGGCCAAAATTGTATTTCGGTTTTGACTTCTTAAAAAACCAGGAGAAACTATTTAAACTGGCTTCTCCGGAAAAATCATTTCTGGATCTTTTTTATATTAAGACTGAACTTCGCGATGAGGCAAGCTTTGAAGAGCTGCGTATTAATCGGAAAGTATTCCTTAAGCTTATGAATCAGAACACGATTAATGACTATTTGGGTGTTTATGGGCAGGTATCTTTAAAGCGCAGAGTAAATAATTTTTGGGAGTATATTAAGCATGCTTGAACTTAAGAAGATAGAATCATTTTTTCCTGAACAATTGCGGCATTTTAAACGTAATCTTTTGCGGGAATATTTGCAGTATAAAATACTGGAAGCGGTGTTTGCCAGCCGATATGGGCAAAAATTGGTGTTTATGGGAGGCACGGCAATTCATATCGTACATGGCCTGCCTAGGTTTTCCGAAGACCTGGATTTTGATAATCAAGGGCTGACAAAAGATGATTTTAATGTTTTGACCCAAGGAGTGGCCAAGAAGCTTACCCTGGAAGGATATGTTATTCAAACCAGCACTTCATTTAAGGGTGCTTTTAGCGCGGATATCAAGGTTATGGGGGGTTTGTTTGATAAAGGGCTTTCCGGCCATCAGGAGGAAAAAATTTTAATTAAGCTCGATGCCCAGCCGCAGAATTTTAAGTATTTAGCCGAACGGGTAGTAATTAATAAATTTGATATTTTTACCAGTATCAGCGTTGTTCCTGCTGATATTTTACTGGCGCAGAAGTTTTATGCTATCCTTGCCCGTAAACGGGCGATGGGCAGGGATTTTTATGATGCTGTTTTTTTAGCTGGCAAAGCAAAACCAAACTTTGCTTATTTGAAAGAGCGCGCTGGTATTATCGATAAGGGAATGCTTAAAACCGCCCTGCTCCAACGTTGCGCGAAGCTAGATTTTAAGCTTTTATCCCGAGATGTAGAGCAGTTTGTATTTTCTCCGGAAGACGCGAAGAAGGTGCTGCTTTTTATTGAATACGTCCAGGGATGGAAGGGAGACTAAGCACCACGCTACTACGCACTACTACGCACCACGCACCTGCTACTCTTGAGCTTAGTAATTGGTGCGTAGTACTTAGTGCGTAGTACTTAGTTAATGGGTTGTGGAAAAGGCTGTTAATACATTAAAAAGTTGATAAAGTGATTAAAATACAAGTGGGAGTAGTAATTCTTGACAATATCAACTTTCTTATGTATACTTGATTCATGGATGAAATAATAGGTATACGCAATAAAACACTAAAACACTTGGCAAATAAATTAGCAGGTTTTTATTTAGTTGGTGGGACAGCTTTGTCTTTGTATTATTTCCAGCATAGGGAGTCTTATGATCTAGATTTTTTTACGAAGAATTTCTCTAGAGTAAAAATTGAAGAAATAATCTCTCTGCTCTCCAAGGATATTGGGCTAAAGGCGGCACTTGAGGGAGAAGGAAATAAACAAGGGTTCGCGAAGATTTTAGTTTATTCACTTATAATTAATGAAAATAGCGCGTTAAAAATTGATTTTGTGGAGGATGTGTATAAATTATTAAAACCGTTGAGACTAATTGATGGCATCTCTGTCCTTACAATTGAAGATATCTATTTTCGAAAAATATTAACCGCTTGCGGAAGCATAACAACGCTAGATTCCATAGGAAGAAGCGTGTTTATTGGCGGAAGGCAGGAAGCAAAAGATTTCTTTGATTTGTATTTCTTATCCAAGACTTTTATGCCATTATCAAGCTTTGTAAATGAGTATTGCCAGCAGGCTCAAAAAGAAAGCATTATTATCTGGTTTAGAACTTATAAGAGATTAGAGATGAAAATAGGATTGACAGAAATCATTACGGATAAAAACGTTTCTTTTCCAGAAATAGAACATCATTTTAAAGATGAGGTTGGAAAAATTATCGCGGGGGAAATTTAAAATACATGGAAGATAATACTACAGTTTTTTGGGACAAGAAAACAGATATGGGGCAAATAAAGAATATCCTTGGGGATGAACTTAACCCAAGGTTTATTGAATTTGCCTCTTTATTACTTTCTAGAACTAATAAGCCTAAGAATGTCTTTAGTAAATACCTCAGTAAAGAGCTCTTTGTAAATAACTGGCCGAAGATTAAGCGAAAAATGCGAGAAAACAAGTGGAATGATCGGCGTATAATTTTCTGGGATGAGATTTATAGGGCTGCCACAAAAGGCATGAATAAAAAAAGGCTTAAAGGATCTAAAGAGAGGCCGCTTGATTTTGATCCTGAAATAAAGAATATCTGTGATCAAATAAAAGATTGCAGAATAAAAAGCGGGTTAACTCAAGCCGGCTTGGCCAATAAAGCCGGTTTATCCCAACAGTCGATTTCATTTGTTGAGCAGGGATATGTAAACCTATCTATCCGGACACTTAAAAAAATAGTTGATGCTTTAAATTTAAAGTTAGTTTTGGAAACAAAAATAATTTCGTAATGATGGAACTAATTAATAAATACGCCAAGGAGATAGCTGGGAAACTAGGGGAGGGGCTGGAGGCCTTGATTCTGGTGGGCAGTTTTTCCAGGGGCGAGGGAGTGGAGGGGGTAAGCGATATTGAGTTTTGGGCGGTGGTAAAAGATTTATCCGCGGTTAAAAAACCAGAGCTTGCTGGTAATCTGTCTTTAGGCCTTACTACGCGAAATCATTTAAAAAGGCTAAAACCATATATCTACACTGTTGAAGTAAAGAAATTCGGAAAAGTTCTCTCTGGTGATAAGGATATCCTGAAGCTTATTCCGGATTATTCTTACGCGGATATAAAGCCAATTGACGGGTTCATACTTTTAAATAACCGGATAGTTGAACAGTTGATTTTACTAAGTAAAATTAATGACGGCCAAACAATTAACCAGTATGATTTTGATAAAGGCTATATTCAATTAGTAAATTCGTTATTGGTTTTAAATAGGCGATATAAAAGCTTATATCCGGAGAAACAAGAAGAGTTTAAAAAGATAGATTCTTCGGCCGCTTCTCTCCCTCAGAATGACAAGGATGATGGATTATTGAATAAGATAGAAGAAGCTTTTGCTTCTATTAATAATCAACGGAGCGGGATTGCTTCGGCACCTACGGTGCCTCGCAATGACGTTAATCGCGAAGAGACTTTAAAGAAATGGCTTGAGCTAAGAGAGTATTTTAAAAAAGTATGGGTTGACGAAAAAAAATTCATTGGAAATTTAATGTGTTTAATTAAAGTTTTAAACTCAGGAAAACCGATAAGATTTTTTGTTTACCAAAAATCAGTAGGGCTATATTTTTCGGAGGAATATCAGAATAAAACTAAAAGAGATAACGTGATTAAAAATTGGAAAAGGTTCGTGAAGTGATTAATATTTTTATTCTAATTGATGCTTTGGGATGGAACTACATAAAGGACAGGCCATTCCTTAATGATATCGCTACAACCAAAATGCCCGTGAGGAGCATCCTGGGCTTTTCAAGCGGGGTAATACCCTCGATTTTAACCGGAAAATACCCTCAAGAGCATAAACATTGGTCGCTGTATTATTATTCACCTAAAACTTCGCCATTTAGCTGGACCAAGGCTTTACTTTGGCTTCCGGATAATATCCTAAATTCCCGAATAACCCGTAAGATAATCGAAGAGATATCTAAGCGCCTAATGGGTTATACCGGTTACTTTGAGACTTATCTTATCCCAATCAGGCAGCTGCATTTATTTGATATCTGCGAAAAGAAAAATATCTACGCGCCTAAAGGGATTGGCGAAATAAATAATATTTTCGATATTCTTAAAAATCGTAAGGTAGATTATAAATGCTTTAATTATCCACTCAAAGATCAAGAAATACTTGCTAAGGCAAAAAAGAGCCTTAGAAATGACAGCAGTAACTTTTACTTCCTTTATTTATCGGAGTTTGACGCTTTGTTGCACTCATATTTTAAACCTAAGGCTGAGGTTAAGGATAAGGTTGAGGTGGCGTTAGATAACTATGAGAAAGAAATAAGAGATATCTATCGGATTGCTAAAAATAGATCCGCACAGGTGAATTTGTATATTTTCTCCGATCACGGAATGAGCCCGGTAAACGAAGCTGAAGATCTTAAGGCTGATATAGAAAATTTAGGTTTTAAAACCCCTGATGATTATTTGGCTTTCTATGATTCAACTATGGCTAGATTTTGGTTTCATACTTCTAATGCCAGAGATAAGATTAGTTATTTATTAAAAAACAGAAACTATGGCAGGATTCTGGCTGAAGAGGAAATAAGAAATCTGGGGATTGATTTTAAAGATAATATGTATGGTGAAGTTATCTTTTTAATGAATACTGGCGTGGTGATTAATCCCAGTTATATGGGGAATAAGGCTCCACAAGGAATGCACGGGTATGATGTTGACGAAGGGGGTTCCCCCTCCCCTAGCCCCTCCCACGAGGGGAGGGGAAGGAAACTTGGGAACGGTTCCCAAGGGGAACCGTTCCCTGATTCCGAGGGGAGGGGAAGCATACGCTCTAGCAGTATGCAAAATTCCCAATGTTTAATGGATGCGGTGTTGGTGTCGAATTGTGAGGTTGAGGAAAGAATTGAGGATGTGAAGGATATATTTAAGTTGATGACTTTTAATTTCCCCTCCCCTAGCCCCTCCCACGAGGGGAGGGGAAAATTTAAAATACTTTATTTTCTTAATTCTGTGGTGCGGGCGGGGGTGGAGGAGCATGTTTTGGGGTTACTGAAGAATGTTGATAAAAATAAGTTTGAAGTGATACTGGTTTGTCCACAGGAGCTTATTGCTTTACTCAAAAGAGAACTAGAAGAGTTAAAAGTTAAGTATTATGCTGTTAATATTAGAAGATGGAGAAGCCTGGGTGAAATAATTAAATTTATTAGAATAATTAAAAAAGAGAAGCCGGATATAGTAAATTCGCATTTATTTGGCGCGACAAAATTCGCGGCTCCTTTGGCAAAGCTTTGCGGAGTGCCAACGGTTATTGAGACTGCGCATTTACGCGAAGCTTGGCGTAAGGGATTAAAAAAGGCATATTTTATTGACCGGATTTTTTACCGGTATGTTGACCGAATAATTTCAGTTTCAAACGCAGTAAAGGATTATCTTGTTTCAACAAAAAAATTAGACGCGACGAAAATAACTGTTATTCATAATGGGGTGGATTTGGGGAGGTTTAAAAAACTAGGGGACGGTTCCCTGCCTGCCTACCGGCAGGCAATCGGGGAACCGTCCCCTTTTGTTATAGGAGTAATTGGGAGGCTGGAGGCGCAGAAGGGGCATAGGTATTTTTTAGAGGCAGTTGGGCTTCTGGATGGTAATTATGGGGATGTGAGATTTGTGATAGTTGGTGATGGAAATTTACGAAAGGAATTAGAAGAACAGGCGCATAAATTAGGGATTGCTGATAGAGTAGAATTTTTAGGATACAGGAAAGATATTGAAAATGTATTGCGAGAAATCAATTTATTAGTTTTACCTTCATTATACGAAGGGCTGCCATTGGCAACGCTGGAGGCGGGGGCAATGGGCAAGCCGGTGATTGCCACTAATGTTGACGGCAGTCCGGAGGTTATAATTAATAATGAAACAGGGCTTATTGTTTCTGCTAAGGATGGCCTGGCTTTAAAAGAAGGAATGGAATTGTTTTTGAAGAATAAAGCTTTGGTGAATGAATTCGGTGAGAAAGCTGCTGTGCGGATTAAAGAGAAATTTAATCTTAAAAAACAAATAGCTGAAACTGAAGGATTATATTTAGTGTCATTGCGAGCCCCGAAGGGGCGAAGCAATCTTGTTTTTAAGATTGCTTCGGTCGCTTCGCTCCCTCGCAATGACACTTTTGAAAAGGAAATAAAAGAATGAATCCGGTTTTTATAGTAGTTGGCCTAGCCGCGGCAATAGGGATTTTTATCAGCCCGATGTTTGGCCTAGCGCTTACGCTTATATTGATTCCTATATCAACTCAGCTAACCATGGGGGGAAGTTTTCTGGGAATATTCACCATGGTAACGCCAATTAAAATAATCGGAACATTGACTTTTATATCTACTTTAATACACTACGGGGGCAGAAAAGGCGTTTGGGATTTTCTTAAAAAACCTCAAATGCGCTTTTTCTTGTTTTTCCTAATTTGGATTTTTATCTCGGGGATTACCCAATCGGGATGGGCTTCGCGAGAAAATTTTACTATGTTCATATCAAACGCTATTTTAGGCGTAACCATACTTATTTTAATCCAAGATGTTAAAAGATTCCGGTTAATGCTCTGGCTTATTGTCATCTCAATATTCTTTATTTGCCTTCAAACGGTATTATCTTATTTAGGAATTAACAGAGCAGGGGGAACCGGCTACGGTCCTAACGAATTCGCGATTGCCATCTTGCCATTTATCGCGATTACATTTTATATGGCTTTAGCTGAAAAGAACGGGGCCCTAAAAATAATCTTAATCGGAATTATAACTGTAATTTTCTTGGCTTTAATCTCCACGGTTTCCCGCGGAGGAATAGTCGGATTAGGAGGGATGCTTTTAATTCTAACTCTTAAATCAAAAAGAAAGATACTTACAATTATAGCGGTTTGCATTGTGGTAGTTTTATTTATAAACACCATGCCCCAAAATTTACGTGAGCGCTTCAGCAAAACTCAAGTAACTGCTAATGCCCGTGGCATTGGTGACGGTGACATTGATTCTACCACCCGCCGCTACTATTTAGCTCAAGCTGGCTGGAGAATATTCTTGAGCCATCCTCTTTTTGGCATCGGAGTTGGTAATTATTACTACGAGAACCGTAACTACGCTCCGGTTAGCCCCGGCCGGGCGCATAATATGTACCTTGAAATGATGGCAGAATTGGGAATAATCGGGATAATTTTATTTTTAGGGATAATCTTTTATACTTTTAAAAGTTTAAATCGAATCATTAAGTCCAAATCCCCGCTTAACGGATATGCTAAAGGATTTTATATTGGGTTGATTGGATTTCTGATTGCCGGTATATTCCTACACGCCCAGCAGGACCGCGTACTTTGGTTTCTGATTTTTATGTCCGCGGCACTAGAAAGGATCTATGAAAAAAATTATATTTAGTTTCATAATCGCTTTATCGTTATTTACTGTTATAAACAAAGTGTCCGCTGAAGAAGTAAAGCAATTTGATAAATACGGCGGATGGATGGGCCTAAAAGGCGAAAAAAAGGGTTATTTTCATACTCAAAATATAAATGACAGGTGGTGGATTATTACTCCTGAAGGCAATGTTTTCTGGTCAATTGGGATGTATTGCGTGCGTATGGGAGGCATTCCTGAAACAGGCAGTGGAAGGCGGGTATATCAGGAAGTATGTTTAAAGAAATATGGTAACGAGCAGGAGTGGGCAAAGGCAACCCGGATGCAATTATATAAATGGGGCTTTAATACGATTGGTGATTGGTCCGCGGAAAGTATTTATCGGGAACCTGGGTTTAGTTACGTGATTGGGATTAATTTACCGTCAAAATCCGAAAATGTCATTCCTAAAGGAAATTATGGTTATTTTCCGGATGTTTTTTCTAAAGATTTCGCGGATTCGGCGCGCGAACAAATGCAGGGCTTATTTAACAGCCAACCCTACTTAATTGATGATCCGCAATTATTAGGATACTTTTTAGCTGATGAACCGGCCTGGTACGGAAGTAAAGGGAGAAGAGGCAGCCTTGCTGATGATTTCATTGCTTTGGATGGCAGTAAACCCGGCAAAATCGCCTGGATCGAGCTCCTAAAGTTTAAATACTCCGAGATTAAAAAGCTGAATGCCGCCTGGCAAACCAATTACTCTTCTTTTGAAGAACTATTAAATATTAATAAAATCAAAGACACTCCGGTTATTGAAAAGGATAAACTTATATTTTTCCGGGAAATCGCCGAAGAATTCGCTAAAATTCTTTATCTGACTTTACGGGAATTTGATAAATACCATATGGCCTTAGGCACCCGGCCTAGCAGATTGTATCCGGAAGTAGTAGCAGCTATGGGAAAGTATTGCGATATTTTTAGCACGAGCGGATATAACCTTAACCAAGGATATCAAACTGACCCAAAATTAGATGAAACGATAGATGAAATATACAAGTATACTCAAAAACCAATTATGCTTGGCGTGATTATTTCGGCTCAAGACGCTGGCCTGCCGCATGGCATCGTGCGCACACAGCGGGATCGCGGAATAAGCTATTGGCGCTACCTGGCAAAGATTGCCCGGCATCCGGCAATTGTAGGCGTGCACTGGTTTGAATATTTTGACCCGCCATTAAAATGTTACGATGCTGGAGTAGCTAATTGGGGGCTGGTAAGTGAAAAAGATGAGCCATACACAGAAGCGGCCAATTTAATCGCGCAAGCAAATAAAATGGTTTATGCGTATGCCTTAGGCTTATCCAACTTTGCTCCGGAATTTGACGGCTTATTTGGAATTACTAAGAAGCAAACTGAACAAACTGAAGATAAGCCGCTTAAAAAAGTGGCTATTCCCTTGGCTGACCCGGGATTTGAAAACGGTAAAGCAAGTTGGGAGTTTCAAACCTGGAAAGGTAAAAGTAAGGCCTCGCTGGATTATTTTGTGAAACATTCAGGAAAATCATCTTTAAAAATACAAGGCGGGCCGGATGAAGGATGGGGGTCTGTGGGCGTAGGTGTTCAAGGCAGCACCGGCTTTACATTAAAACCCGGATATCAGTATAAACTTTCTGTCTGGGTTAAGGCTAAAGACGTGGAAAATTCCGCTTTTTTACGGATCAAGGTAACTTATAAAAGCGGCGGGGATGAATACTTTGGAACCGAAGAAGTATTTGGCACTAAAGACTGGCAGAAAATTTCCGTGGATTTTAGCCCGCGGGAAGAAAACACAGTAGGATACCTAGGCGCTCAACTCGTCGGCAAAGGCACAGCTTGGTTTGATGATGTAACTTTAGAATTAATGGAGTAATTTATTACCCCCTCCCTAGCCCTCCCCACGAAGGGGGAGGGAATACAAATTACACGAGGGGGAGGGAATACAGATTGGAGTAATTAATAGATGAAGGCTTTGTTTTTTATTAGGGATTTGCCTGAACCTGCGCATAATGGGTATAAGAAAAGGAATTTTTATCTAATTAAAGAATTAGAATCCCGAGGCATTCAGGTAATCCTGAAAGTGGAAAGCCCGGGTAATTCCAAAATTAAGGCTTTATTTTTTAGCTTATTTTCAGTTCTGCCTTTTTCGGTAAAGTTGCGGACATCCGGAAAAATTAAAAAGAAGATTGCAGGCTATTTAAAAGAGAACCCTGTGGATATAATTATCTGCGATGCGGTGCAAAGGGCTTTAAATATACCGCTGGATAATCCAGCTTATAAAATCCTTTATGAGCATAATATCGAATCAATGATCATTAAAAGATACGCGCAAAAAGAAAAAAACATCTTTAAGAAGGTATTTGCCTTCCTGGAGTGCTGGAAACTCAGCAATTTTGAGAAAAAAATGTGGAACAAATTTGACTGCTCTATTGCCTGTTCTCCGGTTGATAAGAAAATAATGCTGCGCTATGCTCCGGAATCCAAGGTGCATCTGATAAATAACGGGGTAGAAAGCGCCTACTATAGTAGTAATTCAAATATTATAGAGAAAAACACCTTAATCTATACCGGACAGATTGGCTGGTATCCTAACGAAGACGCGCTGGTTTATTTTATAAACGAGATTCTGCCGCTGGTCAAACAAGCTGTTCCTGAGGTTAAACTGTGGATCGTGGGAAATAAACCATCGGATAAAATAAAAGAATTCTCACAGAAAAATAGCAATATCACGGTTACCGGTTTTGTAGAAGATGTAAGAGAGCTCATGCAGAAAGCCTGTGTTTATATCGTACCCCTGCGCATTGGCAGCGGAACGCGCCTGAAGATATTAGAGGCACTCAGCATGAAAAAAGCCGTGGTTACTACCACTATCGGCTGTGAAGGCATCGAAGTTGAGAACAATCAACATCTGTTGATCAGAGATGCTCCGGAAGAATTCGCTAAAGCCGTATTGGATGTATTAAAAAACGAGGCCTTAAGAATTTCCCTGGGCGAGAACGGGCGGAAGTTAATCGAAGAAAAGTATGACTGGAAGATAGTGTTTAAGGATTTGGATAAGATTCTTAGTTAAATCTACCCCCTCCCTAACCCTCCCCACACGGGGGGAGGGAACAATGTTTCAGTTGCACAGAACGGCGGACGGGAGGAAAAAAGGAATTCATAATGAAGATAATATTTTGGTTTTTTTGCGGGCTTACATTTTTTATTTACTGCTTATACCCGGTAATTATATTTTTACTGGCTAAAATTATGGGTAAAGAAGCCCGAAAAGAAGAAATAACGCCTTTTGTCAGCCTGATCATCGCAGTGCACGATGAGGAAAAAGTAATTAAAGATAAGGTTCTCAATGCCCTGGCTTTAGATTACCCTGCGGATAAACTGGAGATTATCTTCGCGCTAGACGGCTGTGCGGATAAAACACATCAGATACTTTTGGGCTTTAGCGACAGCCGGATAATAATAGTGAATAACCCACAGAGGCTGGGTAAAGTCGCCGCCTTAAACAAAACCGTCCCGCTGGCAAAGGGGCAGATAATCTTGTTTTCTGACGCGAATTCAATCTATGAAACTGACGCCTTAAAAAAACTAATCCGTAATTTTGCTGATGAAAGAGTCGGCTGTGTCTCCGGAAGGCTTAGTTATTTGGATACAGATTCTACCTGCGTAGGAAAAGGAGAAAACTTATATTGGAAGTACGAAACTTTTATTAAAATTCAGGAAAGTAAATTAGGGAAACTCTTGGTAACCAACGGTTCAATACAAGCAGTGAGAAAACATGCCTATCCCTATCCTGACCCGGAAGTAGCCGATGACTTTAGTATTCCTCTTTTAATTCAAGCAAAAAAATATAAAGTTTTATACGAACCCGAAGCTGTCGCCTATGAAATCGCCACCCAAAACTTAAAAGAAGAGTTAGCCCAAAAAGCAAGAATTCTTTCTCAAGGATTTAAGGGGGCGATACGTTTATGGAAAAAACTGCTCAATTTAAGCCCGCTGGGAATGTTTGAGCTGCTTTTTCATAAAGTTTTGCGTTGGGGAGTGGCTTTTTATTTGATACTGATATTCTTACTTAACATTATATTTATCCATGAGCCGTTTTATCTCTATATATTAATTCTACAAATAGCTTTCTATTCACTGGCTTTAATTGGATTTTTACTTAGGCATAAAAGTAAAATAAAAATTTTCTATGTTCCTTTTTATTTTTGTTTAGTCAATTTTGCGGCTTTAATCGCGCTTTACAAGCTTATACGCAAAGCTGACACAAGAATATGGAATAAAGCCCAGACCACCAGGGCCAGGAGGCTAGATGCTTAAATATTATCTACTGGTATTTTTAATCGCGGAGGTAATTTCTCTTATTTTAACACCTCTGATCAAACGCTTAAGCCTAAAGATGGGTTGGATGGATAAACCTAACTGGAGAAAATTAAATAAGAAACCCATGCCGCTTTTAGGCGGGGTGGCGATATATTTAGGATTTTTAGTTTCCGTACTTTTATTTATCCACAAAGCGCCTTTTGTATCCGATATACACCGGTTGTTGGGAGCGCTCGGAAGTTCCCTAATCATTGTCTTAACCGGAATCGTAGATGACATTAAAGGCTTAAGCGCGCTGAGAAAATTATTTTATCAAGTTACCGCGGCTGTAATCGTTACTTTATTTGGTTTCACAATCATAAAAGTAAGCAGCCCTTTTGGCGGGTATTTTCACCTTCCGGAAATAGTGGACATAGCTTTAACTGTATTTTGGATCGTTGGTTTTATCAATGCCATTAATCTTTTAGACGGGCTGGATGGATTATCTTCCGGGGTAGTGGCGATTATCTCCGGAAGTTTATTTTTTACGGCAATTAAAACTAATAACCCGATTGCCGCGATTTTATCCATCGCCATTTGCGGAAGCTGTTTGGGATTCCTGCCGTATAATTTTTATCCGGCTAAGATATTTATGGGAGATTCCGGAAGCATGTTTTTAGGGTTTATTCTGGCGATTATCTCCATAGAAGGAGCTTATAAAGGCGCGACTTTTAGCGCGGTGCTGGTGCCGGTGATTGCCATGGCTATTCCTTTTATGGATACCGGATTAGCGATTATTCGCAGGACACTAAGCGGCAAGGGTATAATGAAAGCGGATAAAGAACATATCCACCATCGGCTGTTGTTTAGGGAAGGCTCACAAACAAAAGCAGTATTAACCTTATACTGGCTTACGCTTTCGTTTGGATTAATTGCTATAGCTTTAAGCGGGATGAAAGGAATTT
Source organism: Candidatus Omnitrophota bacterium (assembly GCA_026387315.1). Classification (GTDB taxonomy): domain Bacteria; phylum Omnitrophota; class Gorgyraeia; order Gygaellales; family Profunditerraquicolaceae; genus UBA6249. The sequence continues at coordinate 16,462 of JAPLLY010000059.1, read as the reverse complement.
GGGCATTTTCAGCGATCCTGGTTACCATTTTACTAACCTTAAGATGGCTTAAAAATTCCAAATTACTTGATTTTGAAAGGGCGAAAACTTAAATAGAATAAAGATAAAGATTTTAAATAAATTCCCCTCCCTTGGTGGGAGGGGTTAGGGGTGGGGGAGCACGATGTGTTGACCCCCCTCCCTAGCCCTCCCCACAAGGGGGAGGGAACTCGTTACTGAAGGAGAAAATAATGAAAAAAAATGATCTGATTAAATTGTTCGCATTACTAGCGTTGGTAGCCGTTGCCTACATCCCGACATTTAGGTGGATGATTGACAGATGGAGCGCCAAAGATACTTATTACAGCCATGGATTTCTAGTTCCTTTTATCAGCGCCTTCATTATCTGGCAGAAGAGGGAGGAGTTGAGCAAATTAATTATCAAGCCGGTAAATTCCGGATGGCTGCTTTTTGGCCTTGGCCTTTTGATCCACGCCATAAGTATCAGCTTCAGGGTTTCTTTCTCGTCGGGATTTTCTTTGATTGTTACTTTGATTGGCTTAATTTTGATTGCGCTTGGCAAAGATTTTCTTAAAAAACTTGCTTTTCCGGTTTGCTTTCTCATATCGATGATACCCTTGCCGCTGGCTTTAATTGCCAGTTTAAGTTTTAAATTAAAGATATTTGCCGCGCAAGCGTCAGCTATCCTGATGAATAAAATAGGAGTTGCCACGATAAGAGAAGGCAGCCTTCTAAGAACCATACATGCCACGCTGATGGTGGAAGACCCTTGTTCAGGAATACGCTCATTGGTAGCGTTAATCTCACTAGGCGCTCTGGCGGCATATTTTAGCCATCTTTCACGGCCGCGGAAAACTATTTTATTTGTTTCTTCCATCCCGATAGCCGTGGCGACGAATATTATCAGAATCACAACTTTAGGATTAGTCAGTGAAATTTACGGAGAAAAATACGCTATGGGAATATTCCACGATACCATGGGAATTCTGGTGTTTATCTTCGCGTTTTTGGGGCTGATGTTAGTGCAAAAATTACTCGAGTAATTAGATACTTCCAATAAATTCCTCTCCCCAGGTGGGAGGGGTTAGGGATGTGGGAGCAAGGGGGAGGGAACTCTCATTACTGAAGGAGAAGACAATGAAAAATATAACTTTTATTCTAGCAGCAATTGTTCTTTTGACGGTTGCGGTTATTTCTAATCTCCCGGCTAAATTTGACCCCGCGCAAGAAACGCAGATGTCTAATTTTCCTAAAAAAATAGGAGATTGGGACGGGCAGGATTTAAAAATGCGCGAAAGTGATTACGCTATACTGGAAACAAGAAATCTGATCATGAGGAATTATAAAAATTTAACCAGAGGGGATGTAATTACTTTGTATATCATCTATTCCTCTGATAATTGTAAAGCCTTGCATCCACCGGAAATTTGCTACACCGGAGGAGGAGCGGGAACAATACTAGAAAAGGGAGTAACCACGCTAAATACTTCTTTTAAGGCTAATAAATTTATTATTGAAAATAAGGCCTCATCTCAACTGGTGATTTACTGGTTTAAATCAGGAAATCTATCTACCTACAGTTACCTACATCAACAGCTTAAGAGCGTAAGGGACCGGCTAATGCAAAAAAAGACCTCTGGCGCCATGATTAGAATATCGACAACCATCGACCCCAACAGCCCAAACAAAGCCATGAACCTGATAAAATCCTTCTCCGAAAGCATTATCCCCGTAATAAACCAGTATGTTCCCTAGACATTACAGATTTATTCCTTTGTGGTTAATTTTAACTACCTGAGCGCAAAATGATGTTTTTGGTTAACAAACAAAGATTTATATATCAAATATAATAAAATCATCTTCTTCTGATTAGCTTTAGTTTTGACCTAACTCATTTCTTACCAATAAGTTAAAAATATTTTAAAAAGTATTTATAAAGTACTAAGGTTGGCACGGAAAATGCTCTATATATATTAGGTATATTTTAATTGGGTAAACATAGAAATCGGCGATTAATACTTAAATAGCGGGAGAAGAAAAGATGTTTAAAAAATGTTTCTTAATCGTAGCAATAGTTTTAACAGTGTGGCTATCCACATCTGGATTAGCTTTAGCTTATTCTATTACTGGTTCTGAATCTTTGTGGATTTTAGTTCCAGCCGCAAGCAGTTTTGACGGTATGAGTTTGTTTTATGGAACAATCGGCGGCTCATCAACAAGCCGATTAGAATATAACGTCTGGGGCCCGACAGGTTTCTCTGGGCCAATACAGTCAAATGCTTTTGCGAGCGATTTGTCCGCTTTTTACGGTAAATCCGTCCTATTTGAATTTAAAGCGCCTTCAGATACCGTAACTTTTCAGGATAAAGCGTTGGTGTGGGATTGGAACGTAGTAAACGGCATGTTTGGCCGAGCTAATAGCCCTTTTGCCATGGCTTTCTACGAGTTAGGAAATGATCAAGATTTGCTTACAAGATGGAAGGGTAGAGAGGTGCTTGGCGGGTATGTCGATCCAACTATTCTTGCCGCGGAACCCAATCACGGAGATCTTTTTTATCATTATAATGCTTTTTCGGTTCCTTCCACCTATAATATCCGTTCAGATTTCATTAATCCGGCCACTCCTGAACCGGCAAGCTTGTCGCTTTTGGGATTAGGGTTGTTGGGATTAATGGGGTTTAAAAAAAGAAAGGCGTCCAAATGAAATGCAAATATTTGATTATTATGTTAATCGTGGCATTCGCCGCGGTTCTTGGCAGTACTACCGCAGGGTTTGCTTCTATACTACTTTCAGCGGATAATTTCGCTGTCTTAGCTGGCTCAACGGTGACCAATACCGGCAACAGTACCGTCATTGGGGACATTGGTGTTTGGCCTTTGAGTGCGTACACGGGCTATGGGACTGTCACGCAAACAGGAGCCCAACACTTAGGAGATGCAGTCGCAGGAACTGCACAAAGTGATGTCACCACTGCGTTCAATAGTCTGGCACTCATGCCGGTTAATAGCGTTTTGACTGGTCAAAATCTCGGTGGACTTACGCTCGTGCCAGGTGTATATAAATTTAATTCAGAAGCTCTGTTAACGGGAACACTCTTTCTTGATGCCCAGGGCAACAACAATGCCTACTGGGTTTTCCAAATAGGCACCACGCTCATAACCGAACCCAATGCGGCGGTCATATTTAAAAATCCCGGTTCCAATGCCGGCGTGTTTTGGCAGGTTGGCAGCTCCGCAACCCTAGATACCGGCACTACGTTCATAGGTAATATTCTCGCGGATCAGATGATTGCTTTGAATACCGGAGCAACTTTGAACGGTAGAGCCTTGGCGCGAATCGCCGCAGTTACAATGCAGGGCAACACTATCAACAGCGGGAACGGCTTTAACGGCGGGCTTCTACCCACAGCCACTCCTGAACCAGCAAGCTTATCGCTATTAGGGTTAGGGTTATTGGGATTAATGGGATTTAAAAAAAGAAACGCTAAATGAAAGGAAGAGCGGTAAGATGAAGAAATTTGTTTTAATTTTAATTTTAGCTTTAATTAGCTTAGTTTCTGTAAATACTGCTTTTGCCGTGCCAGTTCCAGTATACAACGATCTCTGGAATGGAGCTGCTGTAACAGGTTCTAGCCCAATACTATATCATGCCTGGGACTATTATAGTGACGCTAATAATATGTTTGGGGGAAATGGTGGGACATTGGGAGATGGCACTTATTTTGAAGATTCAAGATACTACGTAGGACCCCAGTGGATTACTTGGCGGACTTCAGCCCCAATTACAATAGGAAGTCTTAATTTATTTGGCGTAGGTTACAATACTCCTCGCACCTTCAGTTGGTTCAAATTATATGCTGATGGCAACTTAGTAAATACATTTACTCCTACATCTGGTTTTAATGGTATTTATTCGACTTCAATTACACCAGTTACAGCACAAAATTTTACAGCAGAATTCGGTTGGGGATCTCTTGGGGGACCATGGAATCAAAGCGTTCTCATCACAGAACTTGATGGTTTTGCGCCAGCAGCCACTCCTGAACCAGCGAGTTTGTCACTTTTGGGATTAGGGTTATTGGGATTAATGGGGTTTAAAAAACGAAGAGTACTAAAGTGACAGTCACAAAAGGCGTGACAGTCACTTTAGTTTATATAAATATTAACGCGCTGGGATTACCGGCGCGATAATAATAGCAGCAAAATTTTAAAAAGAAAGGGAGGTGAAAAAAATAAATGAAGAAATTATTATTAACAGTAATTATTGGCTTATGCGTGTTAGGTATCTCAGCACCAGCAATGGCAGTTGTTATTCCTCCGGGCGCTTTATCAACAGGAGCAGCTGCTCCCATAGCACCAGGACAGCTTCCAATTATGGAGCTTCTGAACATATCTTTCACAGGTCTTAACGCTAAAGGAGAAACTGCGTTTTCTGGTTTACTTACCCAGAAAGTTTACAGTAATTCTACAGGGTTATTGTTCACGTATCAATTTTCTAATGATGCTGCGCCAGCAGGTAGTGTAAGAGACAATATTACTACACTGACTACCACTGATTTCTCCGGTTTTACTACGGATGTTGATGCTGAAACAAGTACAAATTGGAACATACGTAGAACTAGTGCTTCTACTGTGGGTTTTGATTTCATAGCAGGAGGAGCCAACGGTATAACACCTGGCACATCGTCACACTTGTTATGGATCCAAACTAATGCCCCGAGTTATACTTGGGGTAGCACCAACTTAATTGATGGTGGGGTTGCGACAGTAAAGACGTACTCACCAGCAACACCAGAACCAAGCAGTTTGATGTTGTTAGGCATGGGAATTTTAGGATTATTTGGTTTAGGGAAGAAGAAGATTTAAGTTTTTCTTAGTCAAATAACTCTAGAAATACCCCCATGTGGCGCACTTTCGAAAGAGCAAAAATGGGGGGTAGGCCTGAAAAGGTTTACCCTCTTTTTTTTATGGAAAATAGCCTGTTACTCTTGACAAAAAACAGCTACGTGTTATACTTATCTTTATGGTATCCTTAAAAAGAGTCTACGACAAAACTACGCAATCCATCAAAGGCAACCCAGTGCTTTTTCTGCCTTTTGCTATCTTTGCCGCCTTTGAATTCATCACTTTAATCATTATTTATCTTGCTCCACAGATGCCCTTAAAGCTGCTTCTCGGTCCGCCAATCAGGGCTTTATGGGGAGAAAAATTCCTGCATTATCCGGTAAATTTCATTTTAATCCCTAAATTATCCTCGCTTGCCAGAATGGGCCTAACCGTTATTCTTGGCTCGTTTTTAACCGGAGTGGCCACGCTTTTAGTTTACAATCTCTACAAAAAAACTAAAATAGACTTAAAAAACGTATTTAGCTTAGCCCTAAAAAAATACGTCTCTTTATTTGCCATAGTTTTACTTTTTACCCTGCTTTTTTATTTTCTAGATAAGATTACCTCTAAGCTTTTAATCAAATATTTTGTTTCCGGCCACGCCAGGCTCTTGTTTTTAGGCCCCAAAATCTGGCTAGGCCCGATTTTAATTTGCTTAAATTTTATGCTTGCGATTATCGTGCAATCTGCCTTTATTTATGCCATCCCCATATTGCTAATAGAAGGAGAAACGCTTACCAAGGCCATCCTGAAATCCTTTGCCTTATTTAAAAAATTATTCTTAAAAACGATTATTTTGGTTGGTTTACCCATGTTGATTTACATTCCAATAATTGTTTTACAATCCGATTCTGCTTTCTTAATTACCCGGCTTTTCCCAGAAGCAGTATTATTAGTAGCAATATTAAGCCTACTCATCAGCTCCTTAATTATCGACTTCTTAATCACGCTAACCACAACGCATTTATATTTAATGCACAAAGATGAATAATTTAATCCCTAACTTTAAAAAAATCATTTTTGCAATCACCATATTCACTTGCGCCAGTTTAATTTTCTCCGGCTGCGCCAATGATGAGTACGCTATTGAAAAAAGATACTGGAAGGTTAAAAAACAGGCTGAAAAAATATTAAATAATCCGCATGCCACCCCTCCTAATGAGCTGGAAAGAACAGTTAGCAATTTAAATAAATTCAGCGAGAAGTTTCCCAAAAGCAATTTAGGAATAGACGCGGATTTTAGTATCGCTAATCTTTATACGATAAAAGAAAATTACGATTCCGGGCGCGCGCAATTAAAAAAGTTAGCTAAAAAATATGAAAAATTTAAAGAGTTAGCCGCGCAAGCGCTATTTTTAATTGGTAATTCCTATGAGCTTCAAGACAACTGGCCCAGCGCGCTAGAGCAATATAAAAAGATTATGCAAAATTATACTGAAACAATCCGGGGCTTAGAAATTCCTGTTTATATCGCTCAACACTACAAAACTAAATATGAACCCGATAAAATGATCGCTGCTTTCCAGGAGGCAATTAACTATTATCAAGCCATCGCCGCTAAACATCCGGTTACTCCGCTGTCTTTTAATATGAATATGCTGGTTGTGCAGTGCTACTCGGAAACTAAAGATTGGCCCAGCGCAGTTAACACTCTAAATTCCATGCTTACTACTTATAAGGGTAAAGTAAGCCTTGAGGAAATTCTGTTAAACCTATCCAGTATCTACAGCGAGAAACTGAATAATCCCACTAAGACAATAGAAATATTAGAAATTTTACTTAAAGAATATCCTAAAAGCAAGTATACAAAACCCGCTAAAGAGATGATTAAACGCTTATCCGCTAAATAATATCAATTATACATAGGTATTATTGATTTAATTCTGACTGTCTTTATAATAAGGAATTAATATCAGAGACACTGGACCATGGAAACCAAAATCGCAACCCCTAAAAACGAAACTATAATTAATAATTACCTAAAAGGCACTCTAAAAGAGATTATGTCTGTCTTAAGGGCTGAGTGTGGCTCGTTATTCATCTTTGACGCAAGTAAAGAAGAGTTGATACTCAACACCTTTTATAATTCTCAGGAATTAAGCATCCAACACCAACGGCAGAAGATAGGGGAAGGGGTAGCCGGAAAAGTCGCGGAAATTAAAAAACCGGTTTTGGTAAAGGATATCTCCTCTGATGGCCGTTTTCAACACAATGGATTTAAACATTATCATACCAATTCCTTCATCTCCATACCTCTATTCAGCCCCAACGGATTGACCGGAATCATGAGTATCTCCGATAAATCCAGCTGCGAGCCATTTTCAGAGAAAGATCTGGCTTTTATGGTAATGTTGTGCCGCTATGCTTGTATTATCGCGGAAAATTTAGTGCAAGCCGAGAAATTAAGCTTAGAGAAAGAAACCTTTAATAATCAAAAGATACTACTTGAAAAATACGCCTCAGTAGGAAAATTAGCCGCCGGGATAGTTCATGAAGTAAACAACCCTCTTGACGGGATAATTCGCTATACCAACATGCTCTTAACCAAAATGAATCTTGATTCAGTAGCCCGCGAATATTTATCAGAGATCAAAAAAGGCCTAAACCGGATTGCCAAAACCACTAAATCGCTTTTAGCATTCTCGCATCAGGTAAATTCATCCGGTAAAATAAAATCCTATGTTTCGATAAATGAATTAGTCCAGGATTCCCTGGATGTTTTTAAAAATAAAATCGCTTTGCATAATATTCAAGTGAATTCTACTTTGGATAATAACCTGCCGCGAATCGCGGATTTCGGGATATCGCACGTTTGCATTAATCTTATCAAGAACGCGATAGATGCGATGCCAGAAGGCGGGAAATTGGAAATTTCAAGCGGCTTAAACAACGAAACGGTTTTTCTAAAGTTTAAGGATAGCGGCAAGGGTATCCCTGAAGAAATTAAAGCGCGTATTTTTGAGCCGTTCTTTACCACTAAGAGTATTATTAACGGTACCGGATTAGGCCTGGCCATCTCGCATGAAATTATTGCCAAGTATGGTGGTAAAATAGAGTTTCAAAGTAAGATAGAAAAAGGTTCCGAATTTACGGTTTTACTCCCCCAAGAAAATTTAGAAAATGCATGACAATCAGCACATCCATGTGTTAGTGGTTGATGATGAGCCGCTAGTCCGTCGTTCACTAAGTGAATTCCTGGCCCTTGAAGGTTACGCCGCCTCCAGCGCCAATAACGGTAAAGAAGCCCTTAATCTATTAAAAAAAATTAAAGTGGATATTATTTTAAGCGATATCCAGATGCCGGATATGGACGGGCTGGCACTGCTTAAAGAAATTAAAGCCCGTAAATACCTTGCCCCGGTGATTCTGATGACCGGCTATGGAACTATCGATAATGCCGTCTCTGCCATTCAAATGGGCGCTTATGATTACATCACTAAACCGATCATTGATAATGAAATCAAGATTTTACTGGAGAGGTTGACTAAAGAAAAAAATATACTGGAAGAAAATCTGCGGCTTAAAGAAGAACTTTCTTCCAGCCGGCGCGATTGTTTTCATGATATTGTAGGCGCGGATGAAAAGATGCGCAAGACCTACACGCTGATTGAAGCCATCTCCAATACCCGCGCCACGATATTAATCCAGGGTGAAAGCGGAACCGGAAAACGCCTGGTTGCCCATGCCATCCATAAATGTAACGCGCTAGAACGAAATAAACCTTTTGTAGAGGTAAGCTGCGGGGCTTTAACCGAAACCTTACTAGAAAGCGAACTCTTTGGACATGTTAAAGGCGCTTTTACCGGAGCGATCAAAGATAAACCCGGCCGCTTTGAACTGGCCGATGGTGGGACGATATTTTTAGATGAAATTGATGCTTTTTCACCGGCTTTACAGGTAAAATTACTCAGGGTTTTACAAGAAGGAGAGTTTGAGAGAGTAGGGGACAACCACACGATCAAAGTAGATGTGCGCGTAATTACGGCTACCAACCAGAATCTTGAAAATTTAATTACTCAAAATAAATTCCGTAAGGATTTATATTACCGCTTAAATATTATTGCCATAGAAATTCCTCCGTTAAGAGAGAGAAAAGGGGACATTCCACTTTTAGTCGAAGAGCTGATTAAAAGGCATTCCAAACAAGTCACCAAAAATATTATCGGAGTTTCCGAAGAGGCCATGGCAATTTTAACTAATTGTGATTGGCCGGGAAATATCCGCGAACTAGAAAATGTGATTGAAAGAGCGACTATTTTATGCAAGAATACGATAATTACGCCTGCGGATTTTCCGGATGCTTTAAACAAAAAAACTAATGGCGTAGTCAATATCCCACAGAATCATGGTAGTAAAGTTAGCTGTAAATTAAAGTACGCCTTGCAAGAACCAGAAAGAGATCTACTGGTTAAAGCCTTAGAGTCAATGAATTGGAATCGTAACGAAGCGGCTAAAAGCTTAGGAATTAATCGAACTACACTTTATAAAAAAATGCTGCGCTTCGGTTTGCTTAAAACTAACGAAAAAAATAAGTAATTAAAATTTATTCATGCCCCTTGATTAACGAATGCGGCGAAAAACAGTTGAGGGGATTTTGAACTCTTCGCGATACTTAGCCACAGTGCGGCGGGCAGCTTTAAGGTTAAACCTTGCTGAAAGCAGCTTAGTGATATCTTCATCACTTAAAGGGTGTTTTTTATCTTCATTCTCGATAAGCCCCTTAATTGTTTTCTTAATGTAGTTTACGGATACCGCCTGGCCATTGCCATCATTGATTTTAGCAGTAAAAAGGTCTTTTAAAGCAATTATTCCACAAGGAGTATCAATATATTTATTCATCACCGCGCGGCAAACCGTAGTCTCATGAATATCCAACTGTTGGGCCAATTCCGCGAAAGTCAAAGGTTTAAGAAAAGAAAGATCCTCCTTAATGGCATCCTGCTGAATCTCTACCAACTTTTCCGAGACCCTTCTTAAGGTAGTAGCCCTTTTTCCCACTGCTCGTAATAATTCCTGGGCCGCGCGCATTTTATTTTCAATAAATTCCCTGGCAGCAGGATCAAGATTATCCTTTTTAAGCATTTGCCTATAAATTTTACTGATAACAATAACGGGAAAGTATTCGTTATTGATGCTGACCTCTAGAACCTGGTTTTTTTCTTTAATCGCGACATCCGGAATAATCCGCTGGACAAATTGAGTGGAATAATTACGGCCGGGTTTAGGATTGAGTTTCAAAATCTTACAAATCAGAGATTCAATTTTTTTCAGGTAACTCTTTTAATTGTTTGGCAATCAAGGAATAATTTTTCTTGGCAATATCTTCCAAGTGATTTTCTACGATTTTAAAAATCAAAGGGTCGATTTCGCTATCTTTTTTTAATTGGATGGCCAAACACTCTGAGATACTCCGGCAGCCAACGCCAGATGGCTCAAATTGCTGAATAAGGCTTAAGACTTTGGCGATTTCCTCAATTGACACATTCAAGGCCACTGTCAATTCCTCTAAACTAGCTTTAAGATAACCATTTTCATTAATATTACCGATAATTTCATGGCCAATTTGCAGCTCAGAGTCAGTATTAACAAACATTCCCAACTGCCTTAACAGCACTTCCTGCAAAGAAACCTCTTTAGCGATAATTTTATCCGTAAGATCATCTTGAGGCAGGCTTTTAGAATGATTAGTAGGGGGCAGGGGAGGCTGGAAATCTTCAGAAGGGCCCTCTTCAAGGCAGGGATTATTGACCAATTCTTCCTCAATCAAGTTCCTTAAATCCAAGGAAGTCATAGTCAACACCTTAAGAGACTGGGTTAGTGCCGGTGCCATCAAATGCCTAAGTTCGGTTCTTTGGCGAAACTCCATGAGCCAAGTATAGCATATTCTATGCCAAAATCCAGGTTTGGAGCAAAAAGACAATAGAAATTTTAAATCATGGGGACGGTTCTCTTTAAAAAAGAGAACCGTCCCCTTTGTTACGGTTTGGAACAAAAAGACAATATAATAAGCATAATTTTATTAGGCAAATTTGAGCTTGACAATTCAGGCTTTTAGTGGTAATTATGGGTAGGTACTCAAAATAACCAGGGCGTTAAAGATAGGTAAAACTAAGTAAAATAAATGCGGCCGCGCGGAAGACCCAGGAAATATAGGATAGTCAAGGTTGACCCAAAGATCAGCCAATTTAGCCCCAGAGGCAGGCCAGGAAGGCCGGATGAAGTAGGACTAAAGATGGATGAATTTGAGGCTTTAAGGCTGGCAGATTACCAGGGTTTAAGCCAAAAAGAAGCAGCCAAATCCATGCGTATATCCCAACAGACTTTTAGCCGAATTCTAAGGAAAGCGCACAACCTGGTAGCTAAAGGAATAACGACTGGATCCACTATAAGAATACAAGGCGGCCAATATATTATAATCAGTTCCCGCATAGATTCATTACCAAAGACAAGGTGACTGTCACCGAAACAGGTATTTTGGGGTGATTTTGCGCTATTTTATCTTATAGAGCTACTTCCTATAATATATCTTATGTTAACTTGCTTATCTTGGCTAACTGTTTATAACGCTATGAAAGACAAGTGGTTACTTAGGGTTGTTTTTAAGCTGTGGAAAAGCATTTTCTTCTTTACTTAAACTTACCGGCTTATTTTATTCATTACAATTCTAGGCAGAGTTCTATATAGAATTTCTGGAATTTTTTGATTCTAATTGAATATTTTATTTAGTGAGTTAAAACAGTAATCGCGGGATGAATTGACCCCTCTCCGAAGCGGTTATTTATGCGGTCTAGGGCATTGATAAGCTCCTCCCTACGGATATCTTCGCTAAGTAAGGGCTGATAGATACTCCTGGAAAGGCTGCTGCAAGTGACCCCAATTGCCCGAATCTTGGGATTTTTCATGGCTGATTTTGCCATTATTTTAAGGGTTCTTTGATAGATTTCATAACCATCATTAGTGGCCAATTGGCGCGTTTTCTGGGCCCCAAAATTGCCGATTTGCGGGCCGTTTAACCAAAGATGCGCAGTCGCGCTAACTAAATTTTGCTGCCTAAGCCTGGTGGCAACCATTTCAGATAATAACCTAATCCAAGCTTGGATAACCTGGGGGTTTATTTGAGCTGTTGGTAAAGTGTATGAATGGCTTATGGATTTGGGAATCCCGGGGACGGTTTTCTTTTTAAGAGAACCGTCCCCCTGGTTTTCGTCAAAAAATCCCGGTAAGTTTAGGTATAAATCCCAGCAGGTTTTCAGGCCGCTAACTATAAAATTGGCCCCGATTTTTCCACCCATTCCACAGAGTTTATCTAGCGAAGTTTGGCGTAAAACTTGTTCAAAATTAGAATCATCAATTAAAGTTAAGCCGTCCGGTTTATTCAGCTTGGAAGCCAACTTAGCCAAAAGCCAGTTTTTAGCAATCCCTACTGAAGCGGTAATGTTAAAGTTTGCATAAATCTGCTCTTTGATTTTTTTGGCTAAATTCAGCGGGTTCGGGTGGCTGGCAAGCTCCAGCTGAAACTCATCAATTGAGGCGTAATTTAAGGGTAAATCATAGTCCTTAAGCATCTGGAATATCTGCTCTGAAGTCCAGATATACTTGGCCTGATCCGCCGCCACAAACTCCAGTTTTGGGCAGATACTAAAAGCCTCTTGGGAAGGCATTCCGGAATGGATCCCTAAAGCCTTAGCCGCGTAACTTGCCGCGCAAACTACCGTGCGCGTTTTGTTGCCCCGGGAGCCAATAATCAAAGGCTTATCTTTAAGCCGGGGATTAATTACCTGCTCAATTGAGGCAAAAAAAGCATCCATATCAATGTGTAGAATCATAAATAAAGCCGTAAGCTGTAAGTTTTAAGCTATAAGCTTACAGCTTAAAACTTATCTAAACTATTAACTTATCAATCTGCCAGCGGAAGGTGGAATTATCAAATGAAATCTGATACATTTGGCCCGCGCAAAGTACGGAAAAGTAGTTAATTAAAGCCTGGCCCAGCCGTTCCTGCCAGTTGTAAGTAATAGTTTGAATCTGGTATTCTTGATTATTCCAGGTGAAACTTTTGGGAAAAATCTTGGCATGTTTAAAATGCGCCAAAACTTCAATCCGCTCATTTAAGGCATCCGGATTAAAGCCGGTTTTATCCGGCTCAAACCTATCCCAGCGGGCTTTAGGGCTAAAGCTGTTTTGATTCATATTAGCTTAATACTTCCTAATTACCGTAATTAATTTTCCAATTACCTTAAACTCTTCGAAAATTGGCGGATAATTTGTGTTTGCCGCTTCCAAATGGAACTTACCGGCTTTACTACGCAACCTTTTTAGAGTTACTTCATTATTATCCAATAGCGCGGCAACGATATCACTATTATCGGCATTAGGGCGTTTCTTAATAATCGCCACATCGCCATCCAGTATCCCTGCATCAATCATACTGTCGCCTTTGACTCTTAAAGCAAAAACATCATCAAAGCCTAAACGGCCAAGAAACAAATCATCAGCATCCACATAACCCTGAATTTCTTCGTAAGCCAAATTCGGCTTACCAGCCATAATCGTGCCAATTATAGGTATCTTATTAAAACTCGCGCGTTCAGTTAATTCTATTGCCCTGGATTTATTATTCATCCTTCTCACCAAACCTTTCTGCATTAAAGCCTTTAAATAATCCCTGACTGTCCCGGTAGATTTAAACCCCAGCTCCTCTCCTATTTCCCGGATTGTAGGAGGGAGCCTCTCCCCTATCCGTTGACGAATAAAATTAAGCACCTTTTCCTGTTTCGAGGTTAAAAATGGCTTATTTTTCATAATATCTCTTAACCCCCTAACTTCTTCAGTCTCCGGTCATCGGTGAGTAATTTCATCTGTTGGATGGCAATCCTATTCAACTTTAATAATCTTTCTTCCTGCTGAAAGCCTTCACTAATAAATAAAGCGTTTAAATTCTCAAGATTTGAAAGACATACCAATTGCGATATATCAGCATAATCCCTAATATTGCCTTTCTTCTCTGGATTTTTGTCGCGCCAATCTCCGGCTGTCATACCAAACAAAGCCATATTTAATACATCAGCTTCTGAAGCATAAATATTGTTTATTTGCGTTTTCGTAAGTTAGTTAGGGATCAGATTTTCTTTTATGGCGTCAGTATGTATGCGGTAGTTGATTTTTGTAAGATTACGCCGAATATCCCAGCCAAGCTGTTTTAGTTCCTGATCTTTTAAGCGCTGGAATTCCTTAATAAGATAAAGCTTAAATTGAGGCGATATCCAAGACGCGAACTCAAAAGCAATATCTTTATGAGCGTAGGTGCCGCCGCATCGGCCCGATTTAGATATCAATCCGATCGCGTTCGTTGTCTCTATCCATTTTTGCGGAGACAACACAAAATAATTCACTCCAGCTTCATTCCTAAACTGGTCGAATTCGACCAGTTTGAAACCGGAATTGTTTAATTTCTCCCATAGGCCCAAGAATTCAATGGTGCTCCTGCTTCGTAGCCAATTTTTAACAATGTCGGCAGGCGCATCGCTATTTCTGTGTTTAGCGATATCAGTCAGAGATATGTAATTCTGCTGTTCCCTAGATATTATGGAAATATTTCTACCTTGAACATATAATATTTCTGCCATTTTTTCTGCATCCTCCACTCTTTCAGCACGTTCCTTTTTCGCACATTGTTTTTTTTCTTACACTTTTAAATCGCCTTTGACTTTTACATAATACCACACAAATGTGTGGTATGTCAAGAAAAAATATTATTTTCCATACTGCTTGATCACGCTGATGAACTGGCCGGCGTAGGTTTTTAGCTTGTGCTCACCGACGCCGAAGACCTCGGAAAAGGCTTCTTGAGTGGCGGGCTTGCGGGAGGCCATATCTTTTAGAGACCTGTCGCCGAAAATAATGTAGGCGGGAACACCTTGTTTTCTGGCTAATTCGGCTCTTTTGGCGCGGAGTAATTCGAATAATTCCTCGTCCACGCCGGCAAAATCGCCGGCTTTTTTGGCTTTCTGGCGGGCGGCAATGGCTTTCTTCTTCTCGGCAACCAGGGGCTTAGCTAATATCGGAATGATTTCACCGTTTAAAAGCTGCTGGCCCAGGCCAGTTAAAGCCAGAGTGTCATACTCTCCCTGACGCTCCAAGAAACCCTGGCCGATGAGCTGTTCAATCAAGTAGCGAATAAAAATTAAGGTTTGGCCGGGCATGGCCGCGAAATTAGAATTATGCTGATGGCCCCATCTGGCGATCTGGCCGGTGAGGTTTCCTTTTAAAACGTGGGACAGGTATCCGGCGCCAAAACCCTGGTCATCGCCGTATCGGACGGTAGAAACACAATTGAGAATCTTTTGACCGAGCTCAAGAGGATCATCGACCATATCCACTTCGCCCAAGCAATAATCACAGGCCTGACAAGTTGATTGCGGGTATTGTTGGCCGAAATAATTGACGAAAACTTTGTGCCGGCATTGAGGCTGAGTGCAGAAATTATACATGATCCTTAATTTATCCAGCATGACCTGGCGGTTGGCGGACTGTTTGGAGAAAAATTCCCAGACCCGGAAATCGCCCCCTCCGTAAAACATGTAGCAGTATGAGGGCAAGCCATCCCGGCCGGCGCGCCCGGTTTCCTGGTGGTAATGCTCGATGCTCTTGGGCATGGCGGCGTGGACCACGAAACGAATATCCGAGCGGTCGATGCCCATGCCAAAAGCTACGGTAGCGACGATAATATTAACTTCTTCGCGGATAAAACGCTCCTGATTCAAATGGCGCTCTTCGTCGGTTAGGCCAGCGTGGTAAGGCAGGTTCTTGTATCCAAGTTTATTCAGCTTTTGAGAAATGTCATCCACGTCTTTGCGGCGCAGGCAATAAATAATCCCGGCTTCCCTGGAATGCTTCTGTAAAACCTCGGTGAGCTGAGGAATAATACTCTGCCGGGGCATAACCCGGTAGGCCAGGTTGGGGCGGTCAACTGAAGCGATGTTGATCCGGGGGGCAACAAACCTGAGCTGGCCAAGAATATCTTCCTGAACTTCTTGGGTAGCAGTAGCGGTAAAAGCGTGGATATTTATTCCCGGGAAATTATCTTTGATGCTGCCGAGCTGGCGGTATTCATCCCGAAAATCATGGCCCCAATGGCTGATGCAATGGGCTTCATCAATGACAAAAAAAGACAAGGCGGCTGATCTTAATAACTCCAGAGTCTCTTCGGTTTGCAGGCGTTCAGGGGAAATATACAGGAGTTTAACCTGGCCATCGCGAATGCGCTCGATAACCTGCCGCTGCTGGCTGGCGGCCTGGCTGGAGTTGAGGCATTCGGCTAAAATACCCATGTCTTTTAGGCCATCAACCTGGTCTTTCATTAAAGAAATCAAAGGCGAAATAACCACCGCCATACCATCTTTAAGTAAAGCGGGAAGTTGAAAACAAAGAGATTTACCGCCGCCGGTGGGCAGGATGGTCAGAGTTTCCCGTCCGTCGAGAATGGCGAGGATAGTGTCTTCCTGCCAAGGACGAAACTGGGTATAGCCCCAGTAGCGTTTGAGGCAGGCGGACATTTCGTTAGAGATGTAGTTAG
>JAPLLY010000040.1:8832-9837 GCA_026387315.1 Candidatus Omnitrophota bacterium | reverse complement strand
ATATCTGAAAGGAGCGTAGTAAAAATGGGTTTTGATTTGTTGTTATTGGCGCCGGTAGGTTCAATTTTAGCATTAGGTTTTGCTTTTTATCTGGCTTTAAGTATTTTGAGAATGGATGAAGGTACGGATAAAATGAAGGAGATTGCCCAAGCTGTGCGCGTAGGCGCCCGGGCTTATTTAAAAAGGCAATATCTTGGCATCTCCATGTTTTTTATAGTTGTTTTTTTTATTCTTCTGACTATGGTTTTGAAGAATTATTTGGTTATATTCGTGCCGTTTGCTTTTTTAACCGGAGGTATTTTTTCAGGTTTATCCGGTTTTATCGGTATGTCTATTGCCACGCAGTCTTCTAACCGGACAGCTCAAGCCGCGTCCCAGAGTTTAAATTCGGGTTTACGGGTTGCTTTTTCCAGCGGCGCGGTTATGGGCCTTACGGTTGTGGGTTTAGGCCTATTGGATTTAAGTATCTGGTATTATTTTCTAAATTGGTATTATTCTTGTCACGCGATTCCGTTAGGCACGGATAAGATCGCCGCGATTACTTCCACTATGCTTTGTTTTGGTATGGGTGCCAGCTCTATGGCGCTTTTTGCCAGGGTAGGCGGAGGTATTTTTACTAAAGCCGCGGACGTAGGAGCGGATCTGGTAGGTAAAGTAGAGGTAGGAATTCCTGAGGATGACGCGCGTAACCCGGCAGTGATTGCGGATAACGTAGGTGATAATGTTGGCGATGTTGCCGGTATGGGAGCGGATCTTTATGAGTCTTATGTTGGTTCGATTGTGGCTACTTCTGCTTTAGGGGTTGCTGCTGGCTTGGGGGTGGCGGGGGTAACTGTGCCGATGGTGATGGCCGCGGTAGGCGTGATTGCTTCAATTATCGGGACTTTTTTTGTTAAAAGCGGTGAGCAAGCAAGCCAAAAAGTCCTTTTGGCAGCTTTACGTAAAGGTGTATTTACCAGCTCTTTATTAGTGGCAATAATTTCGTTTTTTTTAGTTAAATATACT
>JAPLLY010000040.1:0-8819 GCA_026387315.1 Candidatus Omnitrophota bacterium | reverse complement strand
TCCAGCATTTGGGTGTTTATTGGTCAGTTTTAGCCGGTTTAATCGCGGGTGTTTTAATTGGTTTATGTACCGAATATTATACTTCCAGCGGATTTAAGCCGACGCGCTCTATTGCCGATGCTTCTTTAACCGGGCCGGCCACGGTAATTATCGGCGGCATTGCCGTAGGCATGATGTCCACGGCTATTCCGGTAATTATTGTTTGTATTGCTATTTTGATCAGTTTCTTTGCTTCGGGTGGCGCAGCAAATTTTAATGCTGGCCTTTATGGTATTGCTATATCTGCGGTGGGCATGCTTTCTACTTTAGGCATAACTTTGGCTACTGACGCCTATGGCCCGGTTGCGGATAATGCCGGTGGAAACGCGGAAATGGCGAAATTACCTCCTGAAGTAAGAAAGAGAACTGATGCTTTGGATGCTCTTGGTAATACCACGGCAGCCACTGGAAAAGGTTTTGCTATCGGTTCAGCGGCTTTGACCGCGCTAGCCTTGATTGCTGCCTATAAGGACCAGGTTATACTTTTGGGAAAAGATATAAATACGAGTATGATGAATCCTACGGTGTTGGTGGGTTTATTCCTAGGGGGAATGCTGCCGTTTTTATTCTGCTCTTTAACCATGCGGGCAGTGGGCCGGGCAGCCGGCAAGATTGTGGTGGAAGTACGCCGGCAGTTTTCCCGCCACGAGATATTAAGCGAGGGCGGGATCCCGCCAGAGGCGGGAAAGGAGATATTTGGCTCTATTATGGAAGGTACAGCTAAGCCGGATTACGCGCGTTGTGTAACGATTGCTACCGCGGCCGCGCAGAAAGAGATGATCGCGCCATCTCTCTTAGCCATTGTTGCTCCTATAGCTGTGGGCTTATTAATCGGTATTGACGCGGTTGCCGGGCTGCTAATGGGCGCGACGGTTACGGGTTTTGTTTTAGCGGTAATGATGGCTAACTCCGGTGGTGCCTGGGATAATGCCAAGAAATTTGTCGAAGAAGGGCATCATGGCGGTAAGGGTTCAGCCGCGCATAAAGCTACGGTAGTTGGGGATACTGTAGGTGACCCATTTAAGGATACTTCTGGGCCGAGCTTAAATATATTAATTAAGCTCATGTCTATGGTTTCCATTGTCTTTGCTTCATTTATCATAAAGAATACCAAGGGTGTCCCTTTTTGGCACGTCCCCCTTAAAAAAAATAGAACCATCCCCTTGTTTTTATGCTACAATTGTGTCATGGATGATTTGAAGTTTGTCCAAGGCTGCCTTAAAGGAAACAAGCAATCCTGGAATGAATTTATCTCGCATTATTCCCGCCTGATCTATAACTATATCTATAGTGTTTTGTCGGTTAAAGGCCGTAGTATTTCCACGGAGCAAGTTGAGGATATCTTTCAAGAGATATTTCAGGCCTTAATTAAAGATAACTATAGAAAACTATCTACTTATCAGGGTAAGAATGGTTGTTCTCTGGCTAGTTGGCTCAGGCAGGTTGCGATTAATTTTACGATTGATTATTTACGTAAACTTAAGCCTAGTGTATCTCTTAATGCGGAGGATGAGGATGGTTTTACTTTGGGGGATACGCTTAAGGATCTTTCGCCAGGGGCAATTGAATTTCTCAATGATCAGGATAGGCGTAAAGCCCTGCGGGAGTGTATTAGTTTGCTGGAGCCCGATGAACAGTATTTTCTGGAGCTGTTTCTGAATCAGGAGCTGTCTTTAGAGGAGATTAAGGATCATCTTAAAATTAACCGCGGGGCAGTGGATATGCGCAAGAGCAGGATATTGCAGAAATTACAGGATTGTTTTAAAAAGAAAGGATTTTTGGGTTAGATTTCCTTATTTGGTCCGTCTATTGAGCTGAAAGGGGAAGAATGTTTAACTATTTTGAGCAGATTGCTAAAATTATTTATCGGGAATGGAAAACTGCTAACCGGTTTACCGGCCAGGGTCATCCGAGCGAAGAAAACTTGGCTTGTTTTCTTGAGGATAAATTGCCCGAAAAAGATAAGGATATGATGCGTAAACACTTGCTTAGCTGTGGAGTATGCGCGGAGTGTTTGAGTATCCAGCTTAAGATACAGCCGCATTTAAGCCTGGATGTGCCCGCGCCGTTGTTAGGGAAGGTAAAAAAATTGGTTGGCCAGGAAGCCGGTGAAAATTTATTAGAGATATTTCTTAAACTTAAAGAGAAGGCCTTGGAGATTATTCAGACTACCGGATATGTCCTCCTTGGCCAGGAGTTGGTTTCTGATCCGGTATTACGCAGCAGGAAGAAAAATGAGTTTGAAGAAGAAGTAAGTATCTTAAAAGACCTGCGGCAAATTAGGGTGTTGGCTAAAATTCAGAATAAATCTACTAAAAGTTTTAACCTTACTATCACGGTTAAAGATAAACAAAGCCAAAAAAATGATAAAAATTTACGAGTTACTCTTATAAGAGACGGAATTGAACTAGAGTCATATATAACTGATTCAGCGCAAAGCAGCTTTTTTGAAAATATTACTCCGGGTAACTATATGGTTGAGGTTAGCCGCCAAGGCCAGAGGGAGGCGGTAATTGATTTAAAAGTTAAGGTTTGATCTTATGCTTCATACAGAGTCGCTAATTTTAGAAGTTTTTAAGCAGGATGATTTGCTTAAGATGGGCCTGTTTAATCAGAGTCAAACTACCCCCACTTTGCGGCATTACAGCCAAGTGGGGGTTTCGTTTTTGGAGCTAAAGCATTTAAGCCTGGAGATGGTGGGGTTTTAAACCGCCCGGCTAAGGATCAGGCATCTAAGCTTCAGCAGTTAAAGAGCCTGCAAAAAATCGGCCAGTTATTCTGGGATCACCTGTTTAACCGCTCAATTAAGGGAAAACTTAAAGATAGTCAACCTTGCGCGCTAATCCTTTCTTTAGATGAGGAGTTGATTCCCATTCCCTGGGAGTTGATTTTTGACGGTGGGGATTTTTTGGGTTTAAAATTTAGCCTAGGCAGGCTGGTACGTAGTAAAGGGGACTCCGCGTCGCTGCAATACCGCGATTTAACGGATAGCTTAAAAATGTTAATTTTAGCTAATCCCAACGGCGATTTAAAATCCGCGTATCTCGAAGGTTTAAATATCAAAAATCAGTTTAGCCATAAAACTAAAAAAGTTCAGGTTGATTTTAAATCTACGAATATTGATCGGCACTATGTGAAGAAAAATATCTGCGATTATGATATCGTGCATTTTGCCGGCCACTGCGAGTTTGATAAAGCGGGGGCTAAAGATAGCGGTTGGGTCTTAAGCGATGGTGTCTTTAAGGTGGAGGATATACTTAAGATGGGGCTTAGCTCGAGTTTACCGGCCCTGGTGTTTTCTAATACTTGTCACTCCGCGCAGGTAAATGCCGTTTTAATCGATTCAGAGTATCAGCGGGCCAATTACGGTATGGCCAGCGCCTTTTTATTTGCCGGGGTCAGGCATTATATCGGCTCAATCCGTAAGATTGAGGATAATGCCAGCCTGATATTTGCGCGGGAATTTTATACTAAGCTTATCTCTGGAACAAGCGTGGGGGAGTCTGTACAATTATCTAAGCTTAAACTAATCAAAGAGTATGGGTTGGCCAGTTTACATTGGATAAATTACCTGCTTTATGGCGATCCGGGCTTTGTTTTTTTTAAACCTCCGCGCCATAAGGATCTTCGGCGGAAAATAAGTTTAACTTATAAAAAGGTTATACTGAAAATTAGTTTAACGTTTATTCTTATTGGTTTGAGTATTTTTTTGGCTTTTTGGCTGCCTAAGATTAATCCCACAAAGTTATATTTATTCCTTAATGCCGCCTCCCAGTATCGCCAAGGTAATAATCAGCAAGTTTTAACTTTAGGCCAGCAGGTAATTAATAAAGATCCGGATTATCTGGCGGTTTATCCTATCCTGGCCAATGCTTATCAGCGTATCGGCGATAAAGATAAAGCCTTAAAGTATTATTTTGATTATGTGCTTAAAAGCGAAAAGTTAAATAATAAAGTCCACCTTACCCAGGCTTATATCAAACTGGGGTGGTTTTATCAGCTTGATGGACAGTATGAGAAAGCAAAAGAGCTATATGATAAGGCGTTAAATTTAAGCCGGCAATTAAAGGATAAGCAAAATGAGGCTTTAGTTTTAAGGAAATTAGCTGTTTGGCACATTGAGACAAAAGATTATGAACGAGCCCTGGGTTTTTTAACCAAAAGCGCTTCGATTAATCTGGAACATCCTAATAATTTTGAAAGTGCAAAAAATTTAGCCAGCGATTATTTTGACATTGGCCTGGTTTTTACCAACAAAAATGATTATCCGGCGGCCAAGGATTTTTACGAAAAAAGCCTTAAAATTTTTAAACGTTTAAAATTGAATAATGAATTAAGCGATTGTTATTTTAATTTAGGTGAGGTGTATTTTTATGAAAAGGAATATCAAAAAGCGCTAGAGTATTACTTTAGAGGCTTAAAGGTGGACCAGCAGCAGAATAATAAAACTAATTTAGCTTCTGGATATAATATGATCGGAGAACTCTATTTAGAAATTGATGATTTGATAAAGGCCGAGAATTATTTTAAGCAATCGGTTGAATTATCAGGACAGATTAATAGCCGTATGGATTTGGCTAATGCGAATTACAATCTCGGCCTGTTATCTAAGAAGAAGGGAAGGAAAAATCTGGCCCGCGAATATTGGCGTAAGGCGCAGGAAATATACAGATCAGTAGATCTGGACAGATATCAAGAGATCCGCAAAGAATTATTGGAGTTGGATAGTTTCTAAATAAAGAATCCAGGGGACGGTTCTGTTTTTTTAATTATTTTTTAAATTAAAAAAACAGAACCGTCCCCTTGTTTTAAAAAATAAACTTGACAAATTATTTTTTTAAGTTATACTCTACTATGTTGATAGAGTTAGTATAGAAGAGGAGACAAAATGAGAATTACTTATAAAGGTGATTATGCATTAAAAGCTCTCCTAGATTTGGCTTTGCATTATGAACAGGGGTTGTCTACGATTAATGATGTTGCCAAGCGCATTGATGCTCCGGTAAAATTTTTGGAGCAGGTTCTTTTAGATTTAAAAAAGGGCGGTTTTGTGGAAAGTAAACGCGGCAATGTTGGCGGATATCAACTGGCTAAGGATCCTGCCCAGATTACTCTGGGCCAGGTAATCAGGTATATTGATGGCCCAATTGAACCTATTGGTTGCGTGGAAAAGGGGTATTCTAATTGCCTTGACCTGCGTAAGTGTGTTTTTAAAAACATCTGGCAAAAAGTCGCTCAAGTGACTTCAGAGATCATTGATAATGTTAATTTTGCGGATTTAGCCGGTCAGATCAGCGCGAAACAGGAAGTATTGGTTTATTCGATTTAGAATAAAGGGGACGGTTCTATTTTTCCGTCACTTAACTAGTTTGAAAAATAGAACCGTCCCCGAGATTCTACGATTTGATAATTGAAAGGGGTAAATAGATGACTAAAATTGACAGTAGATTAAAATTAGAGACATTGGTTTTGCATGGCGGCCAGGAGCCGGATCCGGCAACTGGTTCAAGAGCGGTGCCGATATACCAGACTACATCGTATCAGTTTAAAAGTACGGATCACGCGGCCAGTCTTTTTGGCTTAAAGGAGTTTGGCAATATCTATACCCGCTTGATGAATCCGACTACTGATGTGTTTGAAAAAAGGGTGGCCTTATTAGATGCAGGTGTAGGGGCTCTAGCCGTAGCTAGCGGCCAGTCAGCAATTACCCTGTCGCTTTTGAATATCGCCCAAGCGGGCGATGAAATTGTATCCGCTGATAATTTATACGGAGGAACCTATAACCTTTTTCATTACACTTTTCCACGTTTGGGGATAAAAGTAAAGTTTGCGCCTTCAAATAATCTTGATGCTTTGCAAAAGGCGATCACGCCAAAGACTAAGGCGGTATACGCCGAATCCATAGGTAACCCGAAATTAGATGTTGCGGATTTGGAAGGTATATCAAAACTATCCCATAAAAATGGCATACCTTTTATATTGGATAACACAGTATCCCCGTATTTACTGCGCCCGATTGATCACGGCGTGGATATTGTGGTTTATTCAGCGACTAAGTTTATCGGAGGCCACGGGACAAGCTTAGGCGGGATTATTGTTGACTCCGGCAAATTTGATTGGACTAATGGTAAATTTCCATTAGTCGCCGGTCCGGATCCAAGTTATCATGGGATTAATTTTGTTGAGGCGCTTAAACCGCTGGGTAACCTTGCCTATATAATTAAGGCGCGGGTTTGTTTGTTGCGCGATTTAGGGCCGGCAGTATCTCCTTTTAATTCCTTTTTGTTTCTACAGGGGCTTGAGACATTGGCCTTAAGGATGCCCAGGCATTCTGAAAACGCGTTGGCTGCGGCTAAATTTTTACAGAAGCATCCTAAGGTAAGCTGGGTAAATTATCCGGGTTTGGATAATAGCCCTGAAAAGGAAAGGGTAAAGAAATACCTATCTAAAGGAGCAGGCGCTATTATTGGTTTTGGAATTAAAGGTGGCCTGGAGGCAGGAAAGAGGTTCATTGATTCCCTTGAGCTGATTTCGCATCTTGCCAACGTTGGTGATGCTAAGAGCCTGGCAATTCATCCGGCAACCACTACGCATCAACAGTTATCCGCCGAAGAACAATTGGCAACCGGGGTAACTGCTGATTTTATTCGTTTATCGATTGGAATTGAACATATTGATGATATAATTGCGGATATAGAACAGGCTTTAAAGAAAGTTTGAGAAACAAGGGGATGGTTCTGTTTTTCCGTCGCCTATCTAAGTTAAAAACAGAACCGTCCCCTAGATTTTATGCCTCTTGTGGGTAAGGAGAATAATATGAGTAAAATATTTTCAGATATTACAAAAACCGTAGGCCATACGCCCTTGGTAAAGTTAAATCGTATCGCTGAAGGCCTGGAAGCTACGGTATTAGCCAAGCTAGAATCGTTTAATCCTCTTTCCAGCGTTAAAGACCGTATCGGGGTGGCCATGATCGAAGACGCGGAAAAAAGAGGCGTGCTTAAAAAAAATACTACGATTATTGAACCGACCAGCGGTAATACCGGGGTGGCCCTGGCATTTGTCGCGGCAGCCAAAGGTTATAAATTGATTCTGACGATGCCGGATACGATGAGCCTGGAAAGAAGGCAGCTCTTAGCTATTTTCGGCGCGCAGTTAGTGTTGACCCCGGGCGCGGAAGGGATGAAAGGGGCAGTCCAGAAAGCCGAGGAATTAGCTAAAGAAACTCCGAACGCGGTTATTCTCCAGCAATTTAATAATCCGGCTAATCCTCAAATTCATCGCAAGACTACTGCCGAGGAAATCTGGAATGATACCGATGGTAAGGTTGATATTCTGGTGGCGGGAGTTGGTACCGGAGGAACGATTACTGGTATTTCTGAAGTAATTAAGAAGAGGAAATCGAGTTTTAAGGCGATCGCGGTTGAACCCGATGCTTCTGCGGTTTTATCCGGAGGCGCGCCTGGCCCGCATAAAATCCAAGGGATTGGCGCGGGTTTTCTTCCTCAGGTCCTTAACCGAAATATTGTGGATGAAGTGATTCGGGTTACTAATGATGACGCAGGCGCTGCCGCGCGTAATCTAGCCAAATTAGACGGGATCCTGGCGGGGATTTCAAGTGGAGCGGCTTTATGGGCGGCTTTAGAAGTTGCTAAGCGTAAGGAGAATAAAGGAAAGGTGATTGTCGTT
The DNA here is from genome assembly GCA_026387315.1 of Candidatus Omnitrophota bacterium. Classification (GTDB taxonomy): domain Bacteria; phylum Omnitrophota; class Gorgyraeia; order Gygaellales; family Profunditerraquicolaceae; genus UBA6249. The sequence continues at coordinate 1,091 of JAPLLY010000040.1, read as the reverse complement.
ATTTTACCTGATACCGGTGAAAGGTATTTAACTACTTGGTTATTTCAAGAGGCAAGGGCATGAATAAAGATAAGAAAATAATAAAAAATGATTCAGTAGGCTTAGTTAAGACGCGGGAGTTTACTTTTGAGCCGCTTAAACTCCAAAGCGGCCAGAAGTTTGGCCCGGTTACCTTGGCTTATGAAACCTATGGCCTCTTAAACCCGGAAAAAACTAACGCGATTCTTGTTGTGCATGCCCTCTCCGGAGACGCGCACGCCGCCGGAGTGCATGAGAATCAAAATAATCTTGGTTGGTGGGATAGCTTTATCGGCCCGGGTAAGGCAATTGACACGGAAAAATATTTTATTATTTGTTCTAATGTCTTGGGCGGATGCAAGGGGTCAACCGGCCCGGCAAGTATTAATCCTAAAACCGGCGCGCCTTATGCTTTAGATTTTCCCCTGATTACGATTAATGACATAGTTGGCGCCCAGAAGTGTTTGGTTGATCATCTGGGTATAGCCAGATTACTTTCTGTGATTGGCGGGTCAATGGGCGGACAACAGGTTTTATCCTGGTTAGTTAATTATCCGAATAATTTAGCCAGCGCGGTGCCGATTGCCACAACTATTAAACATTCTCCGCAGCAGATTGCTTTTAATGAAGTGGGCAGGCAGTCAATTATGGCTGATGAGCATTGGAAATCCGGTAATTATTACGCGGGCGCGGCTCCGGTAAAAGGTTTAGCGGTAGCCAGGATGATCGGCCATATTACTTATATGAGCGATAAATCCATGGCCGAGAAATTCGGCCGGGCTAAAAAAGAGGCGCAAGAGCCGTTTAAATTTACCGCGGATTTCCAAGTGGAGGGGTATTTGCGTTATCGCGGCGATAATTTCGTGAAACGCTTTGACGCGAACTCGTATCTTTATATTACCAAGGCTATGGATAACTTTGACGCTTCAGGAGGCCGGCGTTTTGAAGAGGTTTTACAGGGCACTAAAGTAAAAGTTTTAGTTATTTCTTTTAAATCTGATTGGTTGTATCCAACATATCAGTCGAAAGAAATTGTTAAGGCCTGTAAGCTTGCTGGAGTCCAGACAACTTAT
>JAPLLY010000046.1 GCA_026387315.1 Candidatus Omnitrophota bacterium | reverse complement strand
TACCGCCGCCGGTGGGCAGGATGGTCAGAGTTTCCCGTCCGTCGAGAATGGCGAGGATAGTGTCTTCCTGCCAAGGACGAAACTGGGTATAGCCCCAGTAGCGTTTGAGGCAGGCGGACATTTCGTTAGAGATGTAGTTAGGGAGCATGTAAAGAGCCGAATTTATTTAATCCAGCCCCGCAATTTAATTAATGATTTTCTTCGCAACCTCAAGCACTTCTTCCACGCTTATATCCGCCAGGCTAGCTTTCTCAATCACTGTATGCCCTTTGCCCCACGGCCCCCAACGCCGCGCGGTCTTACCCGGCAAATCATTTCTAAATAAGGCAGCCACCGGCGTCCCCACAGCCGCGGCCAGATGCATCGGCCCGCTATCCCCTGAAACAAGCAAAGAGCAACGTTTCAATAATACCGCTAATTCCGCCAAACTTGTCTTATTAATCAAATCTATTACCCCAAAGGCGGCTAAATCGGGGACTGTCCCCGAAGGGGACTGTCCCCAAGTTTCATCTCTTCCCACAAAAACAACCTTCGCCTTCATCTCCTGTGTAATTCTCTGCGCTAATTCCTTAAACCGCTCAACCGGCCACTGTTTAACCAGATCACTGGTAAAAGGATGGATCGCAATCGCCCCAACTAAAAACTCATATTCGTCATTGCGAGGAAGGCGCAAGCCTGACGAAACAATCTCTTTATTCTTTGCCCCCAGCAATCCCACCAACTCCAAATTACAATCCACCTCATGCCTATTGCCAAGGTATTTAGTATCTTCTAATTTATGCGTCAGCAGAATTCCCCATTTCCTGTCATAGCCCACACGTACAGGGATGCCCGCTAAAAAAATACTCTGATGCGCTTCTTTAGTAGGATTTAGGACAACACAGAGATCAAACTTATATTTCCTTAAATTCCCCTTAACCTCATCCCAAACCAACACCTCATCAACACACTCAACCGCGCCGGCCAGCTCGAAAACCACGAAATTTACTGCCAAACTAAGCCTCGCCTGCGGATATCTTTCTTTCAACGCCCGCATTGCCGGAATATTCAACAAAAACTCCCCGAACCGGTCATTACGAATAACCAATATATTTTTAACCATGCGAAATAGGCACTTCCATCACGCTCATTTTTTTTCTTATGGCTTTAGTTAAAATCTCAAACGCGACATTAACACTCTTTAGCTCCGGCAATAATTTCAAAAGGCTTTCCCTGCGTATAAGCAGACAATGGCTAAACCAGTCATTTAATTTAATACCAAATAGAATGCTTAAAAAAATATTCCTCCAGCCCCTTTTGGTAAAACGTGAACCCAACACCATATCCACGCCTGAATTATTAGCTGCTTCTAAAAGTTTAGAATAATCATTAAACCCGTATTCCAAATTCACATCCTGAATAAGGATAAATTCACCCGTGGAGTTTTCAATCCCCGTACGCACCGCGGCTCCCTTGCCCCTTTTACTGCCATGATGTATAACCTTTAGATTATTAAAAGAAAGCGACCTTAAGATTGCGGCAGTATTATCTTTTGAGCAATCATTAACCACGATAGTCTCCTTCTCAACAGAAAGATTGCTAACCTTATTAATTAATGCTTCAATAGTTTTCTCTTGATTATAAACCGGTATAATCACTGAAAGCATAATTTATTCTCCTATCCATCGTTGTGAGAGCACGGCCCCCTGTGTCATTGCGAGAGCACGAAGCGCCCTGTGTCATTGCGAGGAGCCCTCAGGCGACGAAGCAATCTCGTCTTCATTAACCCGCTTTCCTAACGCCAGCCCCAGGCCGATTAAAAACCAAAAAATCATCACTAAGCGCGCGTAATAAAGGCTTGTTTCCGTAAGGCCGTTGATTAGATAGGCTATAATTGCCGCGAAAACAGATACTGAAAAAGCCTTTAAAAAAGGATCCGTATTTTTCCTAAAAGCTAGCCAAATAGATTTTAGAGTAAAGAATAAAAAGATAAGGAATGTTCCCAAACCAAGCAGCCCCATCTCTCCACCCATCTGCAGAAAATTATTATGCGCGTAAATCGTGTCCGGCGTCTCCATTCTGGCTTCAGCAGCTGCCGTTTTATATTTACCATAATTCTTTGAAAAGGTATTAATCCCCACGCCAATAAATGGATGCTCTCTAATCATATGCACGGTATTACGGTAAATGCTCAACCTTACTTCGTCAGTCAACAAAATCATGGGATTATAGTTAACACTTTTAGCCCATTCTTTAATATTTTTAGGCATAACAAAAGGATAAACTAAAAGTAATAAAATAAGCCCGAAACTAATCAGTTTATTTTTCCTGATCAAGCTTAAAAAAAGCACGCTTACAAAGAGCCCGATACCGGCGCCGCGCGATAAAGAAAGATACACGCCCAAACTGCCAATTAACGCCGCGGAAGTTAGAAATATCCTACTTTTTAATCGTGAAGAAAACAAAGCCAATCCGGCAATCAGCGGCGTTAAACCGGTAAGATATACCCCCATAGCATTACAGCCTGGAAAAGACGCTGTAGCGCGCGCCAAACCAATGTTCCCGTTAAGGCTATTTCCGCGTATAAGATCCTTTCCCGAAAATAACTGCCAAAGAGCGTCAATACCAATAAGGGAAATAGCGCAAGCTATAGAAATTGCGATTTTTTTAAAATGTTCTCTGTCCTTAATTTTCTCGCTGCACACAAGAAAAATTAAAAAGAATTTAGATAATTTGACCATTCCATTTAGGCTATTCATTATACTGACTGTATTTATAAAAGTAAGCGCGCCAATAATCATAAATACCCCAAAGATTATCACTGGCAGAGAAACAGAGCATAGCTTTTCTTTCTTTATTATCTTCTCAATCAAAAACGTACCAATCATAATACCAATAACCGTGTTAGAAACTCCCGGCGCGATAGCCACCGAGAACGGCAACAAGATAATTGACCAATAATTAATCTTTTCTATTATCTTTCCGTCATTGCGAGGCGCCACAGGCGCCGAAGCAATCTCGCCTTTAATAATCTTCTGCACTATTAATCTCCTTATGTTTCGTCATTGCTGGACGCAGCGGTTACCGAAGCCCGCCTCCATTAATACGGATTCTTATCCTTTTTAAAAACATTATAATAACCTGAAAGTTTAGCCGGAAAACTAAATGGTTTTGCCGCGTCAGAATTAGTTACCTTAATCCTTTTAAGCTCATACACATCGCGGTTAAATTTAGCGAATCCACGATTGGTCGTGCAAGCGCCTTGGTAACCTGCCTGAGCAACTAATGCTTTTGTTTTTTCATTAAATCCTCCTCCGGGATAACAAAAATAATCCACCGGCATGCCTATTTTTTCTTCAATCGCCTTTTTTGATCCTATTATTTCATCAAGCGCGGCTTTTTCATCCATCATAGATCCAAGATAAAAATGAGTTTTGGTATGCCCGCCAAAAAATATCCTATTTTTAGACATAGTTACAACTTCCTCCCAATTCAAGAATCCCTTTCCGGTACCGATAAAATCAGTTATAAGAAAAATAGTGGCGGGAAAACCAAGTTTTTTTAAAACCGGATAGGCATATTGAAAATTATCCCTATACCCATCATCAATAGTGATCACCACCTTGTTTCTTTTAAGGCTCTTTTTATCTTTTATACTTCTAGCTAACTCATCCAAGGTTATTACCTTATATCCATTTTTCTTAATATACTCCATCTGCCTTTTAAAGTTCTCAGGTGTAACAAAGAAGGTCCCCTTTTCATAGTTAAAACTGTGGTATACCAAAATAGGCACAGTATACCTCGGAGAAAACCAGGAAAAATAAAAAATACCCAAAAGAATAACTAATAAAATGAATACGTGAAGTATCTTTTTCATATAATAATCTTATTTATAGCAAACAGCGATAAACTCCAAACAATTATCTTTATCCTTTGACTAATCTACTGACGCAAAATAAAGCAATCATCCCTGAGCCCCGTTCATTTCTCTATCAAAACCTTATATATCCGCGATAACGAATTACTGTATAGAAGCTTAAAATCTTCAGGATGCGCTCTAGCCCATTCGTCTTCAATGAGAAATTTAACAGGATCTTTCGATTCCCTGTTATTAAAAAATGGCTTTGCTATAAACAAATACTCAATTTTTTCTTTCTTTAAATTCCCCCTCCAGGCAAGAAAATCCCTGGCTAGCCGGAATAACCCATCAAATTTATTGTAGGGAGAAACTTCTTTTTCATTAATAGACACGTAGGTTACATCGTTCTTAATCCTTGTCCCGAATAAAGGGTAAAATTCCTGCCTGCCGGTATAAGCAACTCGCGCGCCTTGCCCGGTTAAATCGTTTAGCGCCTTCCAACCTGCAGCTATATCCCTCTGCGATGCCTCCTTCTTACTGAAACTTAGAGGGTAGCGGTCAAACTCTTCTTGATTAAACCTGCTGTTTAAGTAAACAAGCAACAAAGAAGCTAACAATAATGCCGCAAATACAAACTTGCCGAACATTTTACTTTTATAAAACCTAATTACTTGCTTCTTATATAAAACTAAGGCGATAAAAAAGCCTGCGGTAAGTAAAATTGATACAACTAATTCATACCCTTTAGCTAATTCCAAAACAGCGGCAAAGATAGATACAAATGAAATAAAATATATAAATTTATCTCCGCGCGGGAACTTGCTTATGAAAATAATAGCGGTCAATAACCCCAAGCTTAAATAAGGAAAAAGATAACGCGTGGTATATATATTAATAAAGGCGACGTATAAAAAGAGCATGCTAAACGGAATGCTAAAAAGTAACAAATGCTCTGTAATCGCAGGTATTTTAATTCTTAAGTATCTATAAAAAAACACAGGCAATATTGTACAAGGCAGGATCAAAGCTAAAAACTGAACTCCCAGCCCTTCACTAAAAAGAACTTTTACAATATCCCATTTCCAAGGGGCAACTTTCATTTTATATTCTGCGCCATCAAGCAAACCTTTAAAGATTACCTTGCCAAAAATCTTCAGGTTTACCGGAAATAACGGATTTCCTGTGTATAGATAATTCTTTATATATATGAAACCGCCAAATAAAAAAATCAAAAACGCAATAACTCCTAAAAAACTTAATACTTTTCTTAAGGTAAACTTGTTTTCCTTTATTCCATTAAATAACAGATAACAGATAAAAGGCAAAAAAGCGGCTAACCATAAAATATTTATAACCTTAGACCCAATCAAAATGCCTGCCGATATACCAAACAAGATTACATTCTTAAGAACAAAATCCTGCTTAAGCAGTAAAATTGTGTAAAAAAACAAAAGCAACAGCACTGAACAAATAATGTCAATTTGAGCCCCATGCCTAAATTGTTTAAAAATATTAGGGATAAGCGCCCAAAGAAAACCGCTTAAAAAAGCAATCGTTCTATTTAAACCATATCTCCTTAATATTGAATAAAAAGCCACTATACCTATTATATAAAATGGGGCCTGCCCAAGGTTTGCCAAAAATGAATTTCTTAATGGCAACATAAGCCAAGTGAAGAATAATTGGGCATTAATAGGATAATAAGAAGTCGAGCTGGTTTCCAGGTATTTTGCGTTTAATATAGACGATGTCGCAAATATACCAACCGGATTATCCAAATTTCCGCTTTTAATCCAAGTCGCAGGAAAAGATAGGTAGACCTGCAATCCGTCAGGAAACACAGAAGGAATAATTAAATTAACACATGTCCTCACTAGGAAAAAGGCCGAAAATACGGAGAAAACAAAAAGAAACAAATTACTGTTTACAAGAAATTCCAAATCGGGTTTCCAAACCCCGATAATTTTTCTACTGGAGCCTACCGATAACACAATTATAAGAATTAATAGATGCGCGAAAAATACATAATTAAAAAAGAGTAAATTAAAAATTCCCAATATCATCTCAACTAAGATTATTTGTGCGAAAAACAATATAAACCAGATCAAAAGAGATTGGCTAAATAAGCGTATACCCCAGCATTTCTTTGTAAGCAACCAGGAGCTAACCGTTACGGCCATAGCTTCTGCCATAAAATTTATCATTTTCCGACTTTCCCTTTTCCGTAAATAATCAATGAATAATTAAAAATTTATTCTTTCTTTCTCAATTACTAGCGGCCGTTTTAATATTTGCGTGTGTATGGAACCTATATATTCACCGATAATCCCTATAAAAAACAGTTGTACCGCGGAAAAGAAAAATAAACCTATTACTATAGGCGCAGTTCCAACTGAAAAATTACTCCAAAAAACAAGTTTATAGATAAAATAGATTACGGCAAATAACAAACTAATAAACGCTGTGATAAACCCTAATATAGCAGCCAGACGCAAAGGCAGCTTCGAATGATTTGTAATACCCAACATGGCCATATCATACAACGAATAAAAATTATTCTTGGAAGCCCCTTTTCTCCGGGCAGGCTGAGTATATTCAACAGTAAACATTTCTAATCCAATTTCACATATTAACCCCCTAAAGTAAGGATAAGGGTCATTTATCTGCCTAAGTATCTCAATTACCTTCTTGTCATATAAACCAAACCCTGTAAAATTCTTAAGCAAGTTGATTTCCGAAATTGAACCAATAAAATTATAAAAAATCTTTCTAATACCAAACATAAACTTAGATTCTTTGCTTTGCTTCTTAACACCAACTACGATTTTATATCCTTCTTCCCACTTTAATATAAAGTCCTTGATCATTTCCGGAGGATCCTGAAAATCAGAAACTAAATAAATCACCGCGGTTCCGCTTCCTTGCAATAAACCATAAAAAGGAGATCTTATGTGCCCAAAGTTCCTTGAATTTACTATTATTTTCAGGTTTTTATCCCTAGCGGCTATTTTTTTTAATATACTAACCGTATTATCGGTCGAGGCATTATCAACAAAGATGTGCTCATAATCATATTTTTTTAGATCACTAAATACATCCCTTACTTTTTCATAAAGTAATTCAACATTCCCTTCTTCATTATAGCAGGGAGTCATTACGGAGATCTTAAGCCTAGTTTCTACTGACATATTTTCTCTCCTTTGCAAAAACATAAATTTTCAATTCTCGAAGTTAATATACTGAGAAACAACTTGAAAAACTTTAAAGATATATTCGCTCCTAGCAAAGCTAAGGCGGGTATTTTTCTAATCAAATTCGAGATTGTTTCTCCAGCGTTAAACCATCCCGAACCTTTGTCCGGATTCATTAATATATTCCTAATTTTATTAAAATTTAAATAAAAAGCAAAGTAACTATAAAGTAAATCATTCCTTATTTCTTTTTCAGAGCTGCCAATTGGAACATAAGAAAATGGGATTTTATTAAATGGCGCCTCGATAAAAGCAGATACTGAATTAAAATTCTCAAATAGCCCTTTAATTTTTATTCGGCCTTGGCTTTTAGCTATTTCATATAGCTCGGTTCCGGGATATGGAGTTGCATTATTATATCTAACCATATCCAGTTTTAATTCTTTGCTTAATTCCAAACAATTCATTCTATCTTTATGCGTATCCCCGGGAAGGCCATATATAAAAGTCGCGCTTACATAAAAACCTATTTCTTTTGCCATTCTAACAGCCTCTACGCATTGAGCCACTGTCTCATCCTTCTTAATAAGCTTCATGATTGTTTCAGAAGCAGTCTCTAAACCGAAGAAAACACTTTTAAATCCCGCATCATATAAATCCTTCAATAATTTATAATTAACATTATCACCCCTAGCCTGAAAACTAAAAGTTAGCTTTTTGTCGAATCCATTTCTTTTTATCTCAGCTAAGAGTTCATATATCCTTTCTTTGTTTACCAGTAAATTATCGTCTAAAAACTGAACATTTATTTTTTCTTGTTTTCGTATCGAATATTGGTTGCATATCCAATTTAAATCGCGTATTATATTTTTTGCGGAAGAATACCTATAATTTTTACCAGTAGTTACCCTATTACTGCAAAATATGCATCTATGAGGGCAACCGCGCGAACTAATAACAAAACCTAAATTATAACGCTTAGATTTAAAAATATGATAGGGGAAATCAGGCAGATCATCTAAATTAACCTGGTTTGGAGAAATTCTATTGTGCACTATACTGCCATTATTTTTAAAAGATAAACCATCTAAATTAGTGAAATCTTTGCTGCCTTTAACATGCTTATAAAATTCAACCAGGGCATTTTCTCCCTCCCCCCTGATAACAGCATCTATATGCTTATAAGCTAGAACCTCACCAGGTAACGCAGTCGGATGAATCCCTCCAAATACAATTACCGAATCAGGATATTTTCTTTTTAGTTCTTCAGATAGCAAGATTGCTCTTTTAAATGCAGGCGTCAGCACGCTAAATCCGAAAATATACGGCTTCTGCATATCTTTTACGTATTCAGATACTACACCCAAAACATTATCTTCTACTTGTTCATCAATAAACCTTGTTTTAATATGTTCCCGCTCTAAAAAAGCAACCAAACAACCAACTCCTATTGGAACAGATATAGGCAAAAACGGCTGAAATATTTTTAATGCATCCTTTGGCGATGAATTAATTAAAATCATGAATTCTCCTAACCGAAAATCTTTACCCGCAAAATTGCTAATAACGCGGGGAACATATCAATAGCCCTGATTGTTTTGCCTTCTTTATGTGTCCTCGGCTTATACCAGACAGAAACCTCTCCAATTTTATACCCTTTTTTGCATAGCCGGCTAACCAGCTCAAACTCAAAAGCTTGATTAGTAGCCTGACAACCTAATTTTTTTAAAATATCTGTTTTGATTAATTTAGTCGCTATAATATCAGTAAAATCTTTTCCGTAAAATAGGTTTATTAAAAAAGTAGCGATAATTGAACCAAGCCAATACGGCCTTTCTTTAATAAGTTTAAACCTGGAGGTACCCTTCTTTTCCAGCAGCCTTGAACCAAAAACAGCATCCAATTTTTCGGCTTGGATCTTCTCCATCATTTTATATACATCTTCCATTTTATACTCCAAATCCGCGCAGGGAGCATAAAAATACTCGCCTTGAGCAAAAGAAATCCCTTCGTTTACTGAATACCCAACCCCCATATTTTTGTTATGGAAGACTGTTTTTAGTGAAGCGTTCTTCTCCAATGCCTCTAAAATATCCTTAGTGCCATCGGTTGAACAATTATCAATAACAATTATCTCCTTATCAATGTTTATAGCTTTTGCCTGCTCGATAGCCTTAAGAATAGTCGGCTTTTCATTGAAACAGAAAATTAAAATTGTAAGTTTCATATCTTCTTGAAGAATCCTTTAATAGTGTTTTTTATATAAGTTAACATATAGCGGTTAAGCCCCGGATAAACCCCTATCCAAAAAAGATTATTCATAACTAGATCTGTATTTCTCAAATCTTCGAATATTCTATATTTTACATTCTTATATGCCGGCTGCTTAGTTAGGTTCCCTCCAAAAAGCATGCGTGTTGCAATTTTATTCTGCTCTAGATAATTAACCAGATCATTTCTGGTAAAAGGGGCGCTTTCTCTTACTAAAATTGGAAAGCCAAACCAGCTTGGATCAGATCCTTCTGTAGGTACAGGTAAAATAAGATAATCTTCATATTTCTTAAAATGTTTCTTGAGAAAACAAAAGTTTCTTTTTCTTGCGTCAATAAACCCGGGCAATTTCTTTAACTGGGCACAACCGATAGCCGCCTGCATATCAGTAACTTTTAAATTATAACCTATATGAGAATAAACGTATTTATGATCATAGCCGTATGGCAAATTACCGAATTTCTGAGAAAATCTCTTCCCGCAAGTATTATCTTTTCCTGTATCGCAGTAACAAGCTCTCCCCCAGTCACGAAAAGACATTATTATCCTTCTTAACAGCGGATTGTCAGTCAAAACCGCACCGCCTTCACCCATAGTGATATGATGCGCCGGATAAAAACTGCAGGTAGAAATATCGCCAAATGTTCCTGTAAATCTGCCCTTATATTTAGATCCAAGACTATCGCAGTTATCCTCTATCCACCATAAATTATATTTCTTAACGATCTTGCTTAAGCCGTTTATATCTACTGGATTTCCAAGAGTATGTGCCACAAAAATACCCTTGGTTCTCTTAGTAATAGCTTTTTCTATTTTTTCAACCTGAATATCATACGTCCCTAGCTCCACATCAACAAACACAGGCACGAGATTGTTCTGCAAGATGGGATTAAGAGTGGTGGGAAAACCACAGGCGGTAGTAATAACCTCATCGCCCGGTTTTAATTGCCTGCTTTTTAATAAAGAAGAGGTTAACGCGGAAACTGCCAAAAGGTTTGCCGAAGAACCGGAATTTGTCAAAAGGCAATATTTAATCCCTAAAAAACTAGCCAGGCCCTTTTCAAATTTATCCGCGTACCTGCCGGCAGTAAGCCAAAAATCCAAAGAAGAATCCACTAAAGCAATAAGCTCATTCTCATCAAAAACTCTGCTCGCGTAAGGAATATGCCCAGTATTCTTTTTGGCACTATCAATCTGATGGTAGGCCCCATAAAACTCTTTTACGTTATCAAATATTCTTTTTTTTATTCTGAGTACTGATTTTTTCATTATATTTTCTCGGTAATACTTCGATTAACATATTTTCCTTTAAATCCTTTTCAGAAAGAAGCGGATCCTGTTCCTCTATAGGCCTGCCTACAGCCAGCTTAGGGAACACTAAATTATTTTCCTTCAGCATTATTTCCAAGAACTCCGGATTTTTGTTTTTAAATACCCCTTTAAGGCTTCTCTCTATCCTGGATACCTCTACAATCCTAGCAGAATGAATTCCATAAGCAGAAACCACCTTTACAAAGTCAGGCTGACTGTACCCCTTTACTGTTGACTGAAACCTGCTATTAAAATATTGTTTCTGAAACTGGCGGATCATGCCATAGCCTTTATTATTGAGTAATATTATCTTAATTGGAAGATTATGATGACGCACAGTCTGAAGTTCCTGCGTATTTAATTGAAATCCACCGTCACCAGTTATTACAACAACCGTCCTTTTTGGTTTAGCAAAAGACGCGCCTATTGCCATGGGCAGGCTTGATCCCATAGAGGCCATACCGCCCTGAGTGATTAACAACTGCCCTTTCCTTAATTCCAGAGACTGCCCTGCCCACATTTGATGCTGCCCCACATCCAGGCATATAATAGAATCACCGGGTAAGGCTTTAGATAACAGGCGCATCAAGAAATTAGGCTCGATATCTTTGCCTCTTGGATTCCTCCATGATGGATATTTTTCCTTGTATTCTGAAATTTTATCCAGCCAGGATTTAATTCGCGGCTTATTATATCCGGACAGCTTTTTATTAAGCAGCAAAAGAAAATCTTTTATATCACAAATTACTCCGATATCAGCCTTGACTTTATTATTTATTTCGCGAGGATCAATATCAATATGCACAAGCTTTGCGCCTCGAGCGAATGTAGAAGGAATAGTTCCTGTCTGCCTGGTGTCCAGCCTGGTGCCCAGAGCCAAAACCAGATCAGCATTTGCCACTGTCAGATTAGCGTAACGGTTGCCATATACCCCTAACATGCCACAAAAATTACCTAAATCGTGCGGGCAGGAGTCCAGCCCCATTAAAGATGAAACTATGGGTATACCTGTTTTTTTTAGCAACGTTAGAAGTTCGTTTCTGGCATTGGATACCCCTACTCCGCCTCCGGCAAGAATTACCGGACGCGAAGCGGAAAATATCAAACCTGCTATTTTACGAATAGTACGCGGGTTCGTTTTTGGCTTAATATGTTTATTTTCAATATTAGAACTTAATTTATTAAGAGAAACATTAAAGCGCTGCACATCCATAGGAATATCCAAGAGAACCGGACCGGGCCTGCCTGATTTGGCGGCAGAAAAAGACTTTTCCATATAATATCTAATTTTTCCCGGATTGATTATAAGGTGCGCTTCTTTTACTATCGGCCTTACAATATTAACTATATCCGTTTCCTGGAAACCAATCTGCCTTACAGGTTTATTGAATTTAAATTCATTTGTATTTACCTGGCCGGTAATAAACAAGGTGGCGGTTGAATCAAAAAAGGCGCTTGCGATACCAGTGATTAGATTCGTAGCTCCCGGGCCGCTAGTAGCCATCGCAATTCCTATATTACCACTTGCCCTGGAATATCCTTCAGCGGCAAATGCCGCGGCTTGTTCATGATGCATGGATACGGCGGTTATATTCTTTTTTTCGTAAATTGAATCCAAGAGATGCGTAATGGCCCCGCCGCATACTTCAAAAACATGGCTTACCTTCTTTTTGCTTATAAATTTTATTACATAATCGGATAACTTCATATTTAAGAGTAGAGCCCTTTATTCTCCCTGAACCAATCTATTGTTTTACTTAGGCCTTCGTCAATATTAAACCTGGGTTTCCATTTTAGCCCTGCGTGTGATTTTGATATATCGGCTACCCAACTTTTCGGCTCTATCCTGGCTGAGGATTTTTTTGGGTATTTAACTACTATATTATTATCTACTGCTCTGGTAATCTTTCCTGCCAGTTTTTCGATTGAGCGCTGCTTACCTGAACCTATGTTAAATATACCTTCGCTCATCTTACTGCTTCTTTCCAGCGCTTTCTCGTAAGCATCCACAACATCATCTATGAATATAAAATCTCTTACGGAATCTGGCGAAGAAATATTAACCGTTTTAGTTTTAAGGCAGGATAATATGATGTAACTTATGGCTCGGCTTCCATCATCAAAATAACCGTATGGAGAAAATAACCTCAAGGTTACAATTGGTAAACTATGTTTCTTAGCTGCGTATTGGCAATAAATAGAAGCGGCTGCCTTTGAAATACCATAAAGTGTTACAGGGTTAAGTAAATCTGATTCCTTCATTGGAGAATCCTTAATCCCATACTCAGAAGATGATCCAGTATTTACAAAAAGCCCGAACCCTCTCTTTAAACAAGCATCTAAAAGATTAACCGTACCATCAAAGTTAGTTTTAAGAATTCGTGTCGGATTATCTTGAGTTACATGCCCGCCATAAGCCGCGGCGTGAAATATTACCTCCGGCCTTATGCGTTTTACCGCTTTATTTACCCTTGCATAATCTAAAAGGTCGGCATTACAAACAGAGATTTGGTTTATTATATCCTTAATTCTCCACAAATTTGATTGCTGGCGCTTAAGAATGCTAATATTTGCTCCCTTTTTCAAGAAATGCCTGACAAGATTAGCGCCCACAAATCCAGTAGCGCCTGTTACTAGGATCTTTTTGCCCTTAATATTCATTATCTTTGATAACCTTATTTTCCATTTAAATTATTTCAACTAAGCCGTCTTTAGCTGCTAATGTATTCTTGAATATCTTCCTCCTTCTTCATTGCTTATTAAAATATTCCACATACCATCTACCTGTTTTTCTAAGGCCTTCATCTAGGCTATACTTAGGCTTCCAACCTAGGATACGCCGGGCTTTCGCCGCGGAAAGATACTGCTCTTTTATTTCATATCTAGCGGTATTCATAATTTTATACCTTAATTTATTCCCACAAAAATTAAACTTACTAATTTCTTTTAACAACTTAACCACCGTTATTGGCTTTTCATCGCTTAGGTTAAAGGCTTCGCCTGAAAGGCTGTTCTTTTTTATAAGTTCAGCTATTTTAATGTAGCCAGCTACAATATCATCAACATAAACGTAGTCGCGAACAAATTTGCCATCGCTGCGCACTTGTAAAGTTTTACCTTTAGCCAAACAGCGCATCGCATCCGGTATGAGACGGCTAAAATTAAAATCTCCGGGGCCATAGATGTTACCGCAGCGTGTAATCGCTACAGGCAAACCATAAGTATGAAAGTATGTATTGGCGATTAAATCCGCGCAGCTTTTAGAAACATCATAAGGGTGGTTCGCAATCAAAGGGGCGCCTTCCCGGTAAGGCAATTTCTTATGGCTGCCGTAGGCCTTATCGCTGGAAGCAACAATCAGCGCCTGCACATTTGGCTGCCGGCGGGCAGCTTCTAAAACCTCCCAAGTTCCCGCAATATTAGATTTAAACGCCCTAAGAGGGTTTTGTTGGCTCCGGCTGACAATGGCTTCGGCGGCCAAATGAAAAATTACATTAATTGAGTGTTCGCGTAAAATATCTCTAATAAGCTTACGGTTGGTAACGCTTCCTTTAAAAACAACTATTTTTTTATAATCCTGGGAGTTAAGCAGGGTTTGCTTGCGAAAAGTTTTAATATCCAAACCGATAACTTTTGCGTTGGCCTGGAGTAGTGACCTGGTTAAATGGGAACCAAAAAAACCTTCAAAACCGGTTATGAGTACTTTCTTATTCTTCCAAAATTCCTTATCTATTACCTTCATTGCCATACCTTCCAAGGAGCTGCTCCGGATTGCCAAGTTTTTTCAAAACTTATTTTATCTCTTAAAGTATCCATACACCCCCAGAAACCGGTATGCTTATAAGCGCATAATTTCCCCTGCCTGGATAGCTTCTCAAGGGGCTCTTTTTCCCAAACAACAGTATCATTATTATCTATATAATTAAATACTTCCGGCTCAAGGACAAAGAAACCGCCGTTAATCCATCCTCCTTCGCCTTTTGGCTTTTCCAGAAAAGAAGAAACTTTATTCCCGGCCCCTATATCCAATACTCCAAATCTGCCGACATCCTGTATGGCAGTTAATGTCGCAAGACTTTTATTAACCTTATGAAATTTAACGAGTTTTTTCAGATTAATATCCGCCAGGCCATCGCCATAAGTTAAAAGAAAAGTTTGATTTCTAATATATTTCTGTACTCTCTTAAGCCGGCTGCCGGTCATCGTGCCTAAACCGGTATCCACCAAAGTAATTTTCCATGGCTCAGAGGCAGTGGTATGAATTTTTGTTTCGTTTTTAGACAAATCAATAGTCAGATCACTCATATGCATAAAATAATGCGAGAAATATTCTTTAATCATATACCCCCGATATCCCAAACAAATAATAAAATCATTAAAACCATAATGAGAATACAGCTTCATGATATGCCAGATCACCGGCTTACCCCCGATTTCCACCATCGGTTTTGGCAGGACATCTGTCTCCTCGCTAATCCTTGTCCCTCTACCGCCAGCCAAGATGACTACCTTCATTTTACCCTCCTGAATTTTGATATGAATCAGTTTCAAGTTTAATCACCGCAATCGTTAAACCGAGCATATACCAGAATAGAACCACAAGTTGCAGCGAATAAAGGTGAGTATCGAAGAAGGCATGCACCAGGAATGCTAAAATTCCGGATAAAAGCCCCAGGGCCAAATAATCTTTTTTTTGATTAAAATACCGCAGCCCTATTTTAAAAAATATGAATAAAATACCAAAAAAAGCAGCCAAACCAAATAAACCTGTTTCCGCCGCCTTTTGAAGATAACTATTATGAGGATAGATCCCTCCACGATCAAAACTTTTATAATCCCGCGCGACTATTGAATAAGTATTTAACCCGCAGCCGGTAAAATTATAGTCCCTGATTATTCTTAAAGCTTCTTTCCAAAGTTTAAACCTAAAAAGAGTTGATCCTCCTTCCTCTATTGTTAATACTGATTTTACACGCAAATTTATCGTTTCATATGACCTAAAGTTTAACCTGCCAATAGCGGTAACTTTGGACTTTATAGGCTGCGGTAAAAACAAAAATATAGCAATTAAACCTACCCCAGTGAATAAACACAACAGCCTAACCTTTAAAGAAAAACTCTTAGCTGCATACCCAATCATCAAAACAATAGCCATTATAAAACCTAACCAAGCGCCTCGCGCGTAAGTTGCCAATAAACAAACTGATAACAAAGCAATCAGCACCATCAACAATGCTTTTAATCCCCTGTTTACGGCCTTGCCTGCCAATAACAGGCCCAAAAACAATGGAATAATTACTATTAACCAGCCGGCAAAGCCATTAGCGGTTGAAAAAGAAGCAGTAAGCCTATCCCATTTGTACCTCATTAGAAAATCCACCCCTCTGGAATATTGCATTACCGCGTCCGCTGTTACTAACATAGCCGAAGCGATAATCGCGGTTAAAATATACTTTAGCCGCTGGCTGCTATTAACAACCTCAACCAACATAAAATATATAGCTAAAAATTTTAACTCTTTGCCGAAAAACGCCCTTAAGGACAACCTAAAATCAACGCTAAAGATTACCGATAACGCAGTAATTAAAATACATATACCTAAGGCTATATTTAATCCGGTCTTAGGAAGCATCCGCCATAATGACTCAGCCCGATATCCAAATACCCTTTTAAGCACCCAAAAAACAAAAGCCGACAAAGTAAAACTTTCAACAACTGCTTTTGAAATCGGTAACCAAAAAATTAACAAACACAAACTGACAAATATTACGCGATCACAATATAAAATTAATCTTTTTTTATCCATAACTAACTCTAATATTTTCATAGCGATATTATTTCACGCAATTTCTTAACCGTTCCCGGCCCATCCATTACATTTACTATTCTTTCCAATTCTTTTATTTTACTCCTTAATACCCGCGGGTCAAAATAATCCGACTGGGCAATATAAATCTTATCCGCCTTAGTCGCTTTATCCTTTTCACTATTTAACAATGTCTCCTCAAAAAGCTTCTCTCCCGGGCGCAGGCCAATAAATTTTATCTTGATGTCTTCTTCGGGCTTTAGGCCATAAAGAGCAATCAACTCATTTGCCAAATCCAATATCTTAATCTGTTCTCCCATATCTAAAATAAATATCTCCCCTGCCTTAGCCATGCTCCCGGCCTGCAAAACAAGCTGGCTTGCTTCATTAACACTCATAAAATACCTCTTAACTTCAGAATGAGTCACGGTTACCGGCCCGCCTTCCTCAATTTGCTTCTTAAACAGAGGAACCACGCTCCCGTCAGAACCTAAGACATTCCCGAATCTAACCGCCATAAATTTAGTTTTACTCATCTTGGCTTTAGTCTGCAAGATCATCTCCGCGATCCTCTTGGTAATCCCCATCACACTGGTCGGGTTTACCGCCTTATCAGAAGAAATAAGAATAAATCTTTCTACCTTGTAATGATCCGCGGCATAAATGAGGTTTCGGCTTCCTACAATATTATTCTTTACCGCTACCACGGGATTTTCTTCCATAAGAGGAACGTGCTTGTGGGCTGCCGCGTGAAATACAACCTGGGGCCGATAAAGAGAAAATACACTTTTTAACAGGCCGATATCCCTGATATCGCCGATGATAGTTCTAAATTTGATCTGCGGATATTTTGTCAAAAATTCAATCCCTAAGAAATAGACGCCGTTCTCATTATGGTCAAATAACAATACCTCTTTGGGGCCAAAGTTCACTATCTGCCGGCAAAGAGCTGAACCTATTGAGCCGCCCGCGCCGGTAATCAAAACTATCTTATCCAACAAGTAACCCTCAACCTCTTGCTTATTTATATTTACCGTTTCTCTGCCTAAGAGATCTTCGGGCTTTATATCTCTGGGCTTAACCTCCAAATCGCCATTAAGTATCTTTTGTAAACCCGGGACTATCCGGATTCTTACGGAAGGTATTTGACAATGTGAAATAATGCTCCGGATTACTTCACCTTTAGCCGAAGGAATAGCTATAATAACCTCATCTACCCCATACTGGTTGACCACCGCGGCAATATCGCTGCAGCCGCCTAAAATACTTACGCCTTGAATACGCAGATTCTTCTTATTTCGGTCATCATCGATGAAGCCCACTACTTCTATATTTGCCTTGGGGTTAATCCTCGCTTCTCTTAACACCATCACCCCGGCTTCTCCTGCCCCTACGATGATCGCCCTTTTTCGCTTACTTCCTAGAATAGGGCGGAATTTTTCCCGCAATAACCTGGTAATAAAACGGGTCCCCGCCATAAAGCAAAAACTTAAAATACAATCTAAGACAATGATCGAACGAGGAAAACCAGCAAAAGTATGAATAAAGGCAATCGCGGGAATAAAACAGAGCATGGCTAAAGCATGCGCCTTGGCTATTCTCCAGATATCATCTATGCTGGCATACCTCCATAAACCGGAATAAAGCCCAAAATATCCAAGAATAACCATTTTAATAGAGATGAGAATGGGAAGGGTCTTGATAATTACCTGCCAAGAATTACTGTCAATTTTAAAATCTAACCGTAGATAAAAAGCAAGCATATAGGCGCAAACCACCAAAACTAAATGAACAACTATGATAATTAAACGCCGGGATTTAAAAATTAACTCTTTTAGGTTCATAGCCAAGTATTATATACCAAAATATAGTTTTAGCAATTAGTAAAATAAAGGTAAAATAAAGGGGACGGTTCTCTTTTTTATAATATAAAAAAGAGAACCGTCCCCAGGTTTTTCGGAGAAAAAGAGAACCGTCCCCTTATATTTTTAATACCAAACGCCTTCTCTTTTTATAACCTTTATCACGGTCAAAAGGATAATATAGAGATCCAAGGCAAAAGAACGGTGGTTAAGGTAATACTCATCAAAAGAAACTTTTACGGGAATCGGTAAGTCATCCCTTCCATTTACCTGTGCCCAACCCGTAACTCCCGGGGCCAAGGTATGGATATTTTCCTTAGTGCGCAATTCCACTAAATCATCCTGATTAAACAATGCCGGCCGCGGGCCAACAAAACTCATCTGGCCCTTTAAGACGTTAAATAATTGCGGCAGTTCATCCAGGCTGTATTTACGCAAAAACCCTCCTCCGGAGATCAAATAATCTTTAGGATTTTCCATTAAATGCGTGGCTACCTGAGGTGTATTTAATTTCATCGTCCTGAATTTGGCCATTTTAAAAATACCATTATTTACACCCACGCGATCCGTCCAGAATATAGCCGGCCCCTTAGAGATTAGTTTAATCAATCCGGCAATAACTAACATCGGGATACTAAGTAA
Organism: Candidatus Omnitrophota bacterium; assembly: GCA_026387315.1. GTDB lineage: Bacteria > Omnitrophota > Gorgyraeia > Gygaellales > Profunditerraquicolaceae > UBA6249. The sequence goes on along the minus strand of JAPLLY010000046.1, from coordinate 944 downwards.
AACTATCAAAACCAAAGCCAAAATTAAATCAAAAATTCGTTTTAAAATCATAGACAGTCTACGTAATTACATTAAGGAGTTTTCCTATCTCTGGATGCGTCTTAATCTCTTGACGGATTCCTTCAATGACCCATATTCTCATCAAAGTCTGATAACCAAGTCCTCTGTATCTAGCAATAACTTTAGCTAAATCAATTTGCCGTTGGCCCATTCTTAAGGTAAGAGAACGTTTTCTCTCCTGGCGCCTTTGGATAGCTTTCTTTAAAAGACTAGGAGCAAATTCAAAAGACTCTTTCACATCTACAAATTCACCCGGATAATCGAGTGGACTGTGAGTATCCCAAAATTGCGCTTCCTCTTCTTCAGTTTTAAATTTAGGTATTTTTTTCATATTATCTTATCCCCTTCCTCTTTTTGTAATAATGCTTTTCCTTTTCAGCCATATCCCTGGCACTAATTACCCTTATCCAGCCGCTACCCTTGGTAACAAAAACTATAAAAAGATACCTTCCTTCTTCTGTAACGCTATAAGCAATATATTTATCTTCTCTGCCTCTTTGATAAAAAAGCTTACTAAATAAAATTGCTTCCTCAACCTCAAAAATAGCAACTCCATGTTCAGCTATATGGTTTTCATTTTTCTCATCCCAATCAAAGCTATGAATGTGCATCAAAAGCCCCTTTTCCTACTCTGTTATAATATTACTACAATGTAACTACATTGTCAAGTTTTTATTTTTCCGTAAGGACTTGCCAAATCTAACATTTATTTTTCAGAACCCACTTTATTCATGTCATCCCCGCGAACAGACTGTGTCAAAAGTCTTAATACGGGAATATAAAAGTTTTTTGATATATATTTTTAGCAATCAGCGTGGTAAAATAGTTTTATCGAAAGGAGCTTTTACCATGCCAATTATTACCGGAGATCGTCAACAAATGTC
>JAPLLY010000019.1 GCA_026387315.1 Candidatus Omnitrophota bacterium | reverse complement strand
TCTCTTTTTTATAATTTAAAGCACGGAAAAAGAGAACCGTTCCCTTGTTTTTCATTTCAATCCTTCTTCCCTCACCCCGCGTGGGGATTTAAAATGATCGTTCCCTCCCCCCGCGTGGGGAGGGCTAGGGAGGGGGGAAACAAAATTCTATCCACTAAACCTTTTCAACACTAATGACGAATGTATTCCTGAAAAACCACTGCTGGTTTTTAAAATAATATTTACTTTTTTCTGTATCGCTTCATTGGGAATATAATACAGGTCACACTGCGGGTCTTTTTCCTCTTGGTTTATCGTCGGAGGAAGAATATTTTTCTCAAAAATCATGCTGGCTACGGTCATCTCAATAGCATTGGCCGCGGCCAGAGGGTGCCCAATCATAGATTTAAATGAACTAATGGGCAGCTTATAGGCATACTCGCCAAAAATCGCTTTATAAGCATTGGTTTCAAAAATATCATTCATCCGCGTACTTGAACCATGCGCGTTAATATAGTCAATCTCTGACGGCTTAACCCGCGCGTCTTTTAAAGCCAGCCCAATACAAGTTTCCATCGCCCGGCCATCCGAAGGAAGATCCGTCATATGAAAAGCATTACAGCTGGTACCAAAACCCAGGACTTCGCAATAAATCGGCCCGTTACGTTTTAAGGCATGGGTTAATTCTTCCAAAACTAAAATACCTGCCCCTTCCCCCAAAACAAATCCATCGCGCTTATTATCAAATGGCCGGGAGGCTTTTTGCGGATATTCATTTTGTACCGATAAAACATTCACCACGTCAAATGCCCCAAAGGTAATCGGGGTAAGCGGCGCTTCGGCTGCTCCGCAAATCATTACATCCTGTTCACCATCTTGGATAGCCTCTAAACCAAACCCCAGCGAATCCGTGCCCGCGGTGCATCCGGTAGAAATAGTATTACAGCTTCCTTTTAAACCAAAACGCGCGCTAATTTCAATCGAAGGAGTATTAAACATTGCCGCGTCATATAAATCCGGCCGCGCTAAACTTGGGTCTATGGGTTTTTTCCCGTCATCAGTAACCAAGGCGAACTCTTCTTCCATATATTTTGTGCCGCAGATAGCATTAGCCAAACAAACGCCAACGCGTTGGAGGTCTTCTTTGGAAAAATCTAACCTGCTATCTTCCACTGCCATTTTCCCCGCGGCTACCCCAAACTGCACATAACGGTCCATACGCATGGCCTCTTCATGATTTAAGCCCAATTTAAAGGGGTCAAAATCGCGCACCTCCGCGGCAATCTTAGTATTAAATACTGAAACATCAAAACCATTAACTAAACCTACCCCGGATTTACCGCCGGCAAAACCTTCCCAGGCATTTTTCTTTCCGATACCATTAGGCGAGATTACTCCAATACCGGTAATCACTACTCTGCGCTTAGCCACTTTTCTACTCCCTTACTGTTCAATCTCCCCTCCCCTAACCCCTCCCACAAGGGGAGGGGGGGGGAATTCTGGGGAATTCTGGAATTCTGGGGAATTCTGGAATTCTGGGGACACAACACTTAATTCGACCTGAGTATTAAAATTAGAATTAAGTGTTGTGTCCCCAGAATTTACCCAGAATTTCAAGTGTTGTGTCCCCAGAATTCCCCCGCGTGCAGGGATTTCAAATGATCGTTCCCTCCCCGCGTGCAGGGATTTCAAATGATCGTTCCCTCCCCCCGCGTGGGGAGGGCTAGGGAGGGGGGAAACAAATAACTACTCGACTCTTGTCACCCTAAAAACAATATTTCCGCCGTCCGGGCAAGTGACGGTATCAATGGCATCCGGGTTATCCATAAAATGGAATTTGGCTCCAAAATTCAAAGCAAACAAAGCCGGAAAAGCAGTATGAAAAGCTGCTCCGCAGAATCCGGGAATACATTTTAAGCCGGCAGTCTCCCACTTATCTCCAACCTTATAACCAAAAGCACATTTTCCTTTTGCCCGCGCCACCTCTAAAATCATTTTCTTAGGCTGCGGCCCTTTATGATTAGTAAAAATGGCTGTCACCTTATCAATGTTCAAACTCTCCGTCTCTATTCCCTCCCCCTTGTGGGGAGGGCTGGGGAGGGGGACTGTCACCTTTATACTAGGAAGAATTTCCACATTCCCCTGTTGATCTAAAATCTCGGCCTTAAACTCCAGCTTGCCTCCATCCGGACAGGTAACCAACAGCGAGCGCTGATTATCACGAAAACCAAATTTCGCGCCAAAACTTAAAGCGTAGATTACCGGAAAAAGAGCATGCGCTAATCCTAAACAGAAGTGTTTAGGCCCATGGGTAAAATCTTCTAAAATAATCTCATCGCCAATTTTGTAACCGTGATAACACTCACCCAGAACCTGGGTCACGGTGAGTTTTAATCGCGCAAAAGGTGTCTTCACTTTAAATCAGCTCCTTCGTCTTTTGAATTAATTCATCTTTACTAAAAAATCTTCCGCTGGCTTCCACCTGGTGCACCATCTCCACCAAAATTTTATTCAAAGGCGCCTGCAGATTATTTTCCTCAGCCAGGCGTATGAATTCACCGTTAATATAATCGATCTCTGAAAGTTTACCGCGCATGATGCTCTGCAAGATTGAGCCGTACAACGGATCTTTACTTAAATTCCTCATCAGAGCCGAAAAAATCTCCGCCGCCTGCGCGCTGGGCAGAGTAGTAAATTTAGTGAGATTCTCCTTCGGAAACCCGGGAAGAGAAACTAAATCTATCTTGATTTTATCAAAAACCTCAAAAGCCTCTTTCCAGATCGCGATGCTAATCCGGCTAATCGTTAAATCGCTAAAAACTTCCTGCATACTCTTGCCAATAATCGCCGGCAGGCAATTATTGGCATTCACAAAAATCTTTAAATATTTCATTCCCTGAATATCCTGGCTGATTATCGTGGGAAATACCTTATTCAAAACCAGGCTTAAAGAAATCAGGGATTTAACGGGACAAGGATTAAAAAGGCTGCCGATTATCCAACTGCCCTCGAAATTATGCACTACCTTGCCGGGTTCCAGATTAGTCGCGCCGAACATCACGATGCTGGAAATAATCTTTTCCGCGGGCAGATATTTAGCCGCCAACTTATCTGCCTGCACACCATTTTGCGTAGTGAGCAATAAAGAATTCTGCAGTAAATGCGCGCTATCCGCTAAAACCGAATCAATATCCTGTGTTTTAGTGGTTAAAATTACTAAATCCGGAATATAGTTTAAGGTTTCGGCGATCTCCACGCGCGCCAAAAAGTTACCTCTAACCCCACAGATAGCAATACCCTGCTCGTTAATCGCCTTAACGGTTGCGCCGCGGCCGACTAAGGTTACCTCTTCTGCCTTGTCTTTAAGATAACCAGCAGCCAAACAACCTATGGCTCCGGCGCCCATAACCGCGATACGCATTAGTTTTTTGGAAAACCGTATTTTTTATAATCAAACCCATTTTGCCCCAGCAAGCGGATCATCATGCTGTAAAATGGCGAAGGAACATCCGAAAAAAAAGCCGCCACCACATCCTGCTCTTGGACTTGGGGTACATTACGCTTAGCGGCAATCTCTTCGGCTTGACGCCTAACTACAGATTCGGCAATTTGCCGATGAAATACCGGAATCTTAGAAATTAAAACTTTAAACTTACCCTCTGTCGCCGCTTCCCAGACCATGATTTAACTCCATTTTAATTCTTCTCCGCCATTCCCTCCCCCCGCGTGGGAAAATGCTTGCTCCCTTGTTATTCCCTCCCCCCGCGTGGGGAGGGCTAGGGAGGGGGAATAATATAGTAAAATTTTACTATATAATTTTAATCAATACCAACGCCTTTGTCAAGGAAATTTAATCGCTTAAACCTCCCCACCCCTAACCCCTCCCACAAGGGGAGGGGAAAGCAGCAAAAAGCTATCTTCTTTATTACAATCGTATTCCCTCCCCCTTATGGGGAGGGTTAGGGAGAAGAAT
>JAPLLY010000050.1 GCA_026387315.1 Candidatus Omnitrophota bacterium | reverse complement strand
GTTTATTAAGAGGCTATCCTGTTAAAGAAAGCCTGTTTGGCTTTTTTTACCATTAGTCCTAAAGTACGGATTTGTTTTATTAATTATTCAGTTATCAAAGAACTTTTGACCCGTTTTAATCAGACTTTTGACACAGTCTGGAAAGTGAGAATCTAAAAACAGAACCCCACTTGCGCGGGGATGACAAGTAAAAAAATAGAACCGTCCCCTTGTTTTAACGGTAAAACTTAGGCTTGGGGTATCTAAAAGGTTTTTTCGCCTGCCCAGGCCTTGACTGTCCATGGCTAGATTGGCGTAACGGAGACCGGCCAGGCTGATGGCCAGGTTCACCGAATTTATCCAGGGTAAGCTCCGCGTGTTTTGAAACAGGCAAGGTGGCTTTAATAAGTTTTTCAATGTCACGCACATCATGCCCCTGATCCGGAGTAGCAAAAGAAATCGCGTGCCCCTTATGCCCGGCGCGGGCCGTGCGTCCGATACGGTGCACATAATTTTCCGCGTCCTCCGGCAAATCATAATTAAGCACCAGCTCAATCCCGGTAACATCAATACCGCGGGAGGCAATATCCGTAGCCACCAACACCCGATATTTACCGGCCTTAAAACCTTCTAAGGCCTCCCGGCGCTGGCCAAGAGAACGGTTAGAATGTATTTCGGAAGCGGAGTGGCCCATATCCCGGATTGAGCGGACAATTTTTTTGGCATTATGTTTAGTGCGTGAAAATAATAAAACTGAACCGTGATACTGTGCCAGCAGCTTTTTAAGCAACTGCGTTTTAGACTCTTTCTTAACGATAAATAATTCCTGGGTAACCAGCTCAACGGTAGTGCCGGAAGGGGCAATTTCAACGCTCAAAGGTAATTTCATATGCTTAGCGGCGATATTCATAATTTCTTTAGGCATGGTGGCCGAAAAAAGCATGGTTTGCCTATCCCGAGGCAGAAAACGTAAAATTTTATCGATTTGCGGGGCAAACCCCATATCCAGCATGCGGTCCGCTTCATCCAGCACCAGCATAACCACGCTATCCGGCAGAAAATTCCACTGCGACATATGATCAATTAATCTTCCGGGCGTGGCAATCACCACCTGGGGATCCCGCCGCAAAGCCTGTACCTGAGGCGGCATGGGCGCTCCGCCGATCAAACAGGCAGTCCGCATGCCAAAAGCGCGCGCGATTTCCCCAAAAGCTTCCTCAATCTGAATCGCCAATTCCCGGGTCGGAGCAAGCACTAACCCCACGCCTTTTTTCTGTACCAGGCGCTGAACCATGGGAATAGCGAATGAATGCGTTTTACCGGTACCGGTTTGAGCAATACCCACGATATCTTTTCCGGCCAAGGCCAGAGGAATCGCCTTGAGCTGAATAGGCGTGGGAACTTTAAATTTCATCCGCTCCAAAATATCCAGGATCTTCGGAGCAATGCCCAAGCCATAAAAATTCGCCGCTGCCGGCGCAATATTATTTGTGATTACCGGTTTATTAGTCATGCCGCTTTCATCGCCTTAGGTTTATCATCATAAGCTAAAAGCCCAAGATGAACATGGCAATAGAGCTCATGATTATAAATACTTAAAACATGTTTACAATGCGAAAATCTGCATTTCCTGCCTTTAAGTGAAGTCTTAACTTTTTTGATCTTACACCTCCCTGCCGCCTGCCTGACAAAAGCCAGGACAGCCTAAAAAACGAAAAAGCCGCAAAGGTTAGCCGTGATTCCTTGGCGGCATGAACATCCCTAATCTTTGCCTTATTATACCTCTTTAATCCGGTTTGTCAAACAGTAATAAAATCTGGGGACGGTTCTCTAAAAAAGAGAACCGTCCCCTTGTTTTAAAACCTTATTGGCCTAACCTAAGCTCGAAATCTTTGGCGCCGTCGTTTAAAATAACCTTATCTTGTTTTATATCAACAACTGTGTTCGCGCTAACCTTATCGCCTATTTTCACAATATTATCGCTGATTACAGCCATGGGGTTTTCTTTATCCCAGGTTATCCCGCTTAAAACCAGGCCTCCATATCCCTTAATCGGCGCCGAAGACGCCAAAAATGGATCTCTGGACCAGGATGAATACGCGGTTTTTTTAGCATTACGGGTTAAAACGGTTATCTCCTGAAGGCTGCCGGCCAACTCAGAAATAATCTTTCGCCTGGCTTTGCCTGGCGCGAATATTCCAAAAAAAAGGCTAATCACCGCGGCTATCCCTAAGATAATTAATATGATTATTTTCTTGTTCGGCATTTTATTCTGAAAAATACATATCCAAAGACAACTTGGTAATAAGTATCTTGGGATTTAGCTTATTTGAAACTAGATTAAACTTTCTTACGCGGATTAAGCTTCTATTTAAGTCATCTAGTTTCCCCAAAAAATCACCCAGCATGGCGTAGGAGGCTTCCAGCTCCAAATCTACAGGTAACACCTTATAATGCCCCGGCTCCCTGGCTATTTGTTGCGGGGTTAGTGAGATGAAATTAATGCCTTTGGCCTTTCCTTTTTTAGTTAATTCCTCAATGGCCAATGAAACATCCGCTTCAGAAACCAATTCTTTCTTTAGGCCCTCTAACTTCAAAGAGCTTATCGCGTCGCGCGCCCGCGATATGCTTGTTTCCAAGCCTTGATATTCCGAATGTAACAATTTTAATTTATTAATTAGGGGCCTGAATAAAATAAGATACGCGCCTAATAAAACAGCGGCCGCGGCCACAGCCGCGCTTATCACTAACCGCTGTTTGGTTAATTCTATCTTCACCCCGCCCTTCCTTTCAGAATTTTACCCCGCCCTTTAGCAAGGGCGAGGTCCTCGATTTCTCATCAAGCCAACAAGTTATTTCAAATTCATTAGCGGCCTTTCCGGTGATTTCTTTAGTAGTAATTAATTTTACACTCTTAAATAACCCTCTCTCTAATGTAAGTATGAAATTAGCTACGGACTCCTCTGGCTCCGGAGAGTTAACTATACCGCGCATTCTAATTAGATTATTTTCCATACTCAATTCCGTAAGATAAATATTAGAGGTAATAATATTGCTTAATTCTTTAAATACATCATCCCAGTAAGGCTCTTTGGCCAACAGGCGGAATATGGCCGCCTGTTTAAGCTGGGGCTCTAAACTGGCAAGCTCCAGCTTGGAGGCGGAAATCTTTTTTTGAAAATTGTTTAGCTGTATGCTCATGCCAATGTAAAACAAAACTAAAGCGCCCCCTACTACCGCGGCTTCTAGGCCTGAACGTTTAAAAGCGCGCTTTGTTTCTTCTTTAATTTCAGCGGGCAAAAGATTTATTCCTTTACCTACGCTTTGCGCCGCGCCTACTGCTAATTCCAATCTAGATAAAACCTTATCCCTTTGGAATACCGCGTTTCCCTCTAACCTAAGTTTCTCAAAAGTATCGCCGAGCTTAACTTCTATACCTAAACCTTCGGAAAGATACTTAATCAGGCCGCCTAAAGATGCCCCTCCTCCAAATAACACTAACGAATCTATCTTTCCTCCTGCGGATTCTTCCCGATAATAATCAAAGCATCTTTCTATTTCGCTCACCAACTGCTCTAATGGCGCTCGCAGCATTGACAACACTTGCGTTGTGGAAATCTTATCCTCAATAATTCTTGATTCGGCTTCAGCAGGTATGCCGGTTTCTTGCTTTATTTTTTCCGCTTCATCAAACGTTAGCTCAATCCTGCCCCGGCCAGAAACCAGGGCCCCGGTCATCGCCTTGGTGAATTCATCTAAAGCCACGGGGATTTTACGAGAAAACAATAAATACCTTCCTCTATAGATGATTAATTCTGTATGCAGCTTACCGATATCCACAAACACTAAGGCCTTATCTTCAGCGGATAAATCTCCAACTGCTTTTTGCAAGGCATAACTTGAGGGAATAAATGAGGCGGGTTTTATACCCGCTTTTCCTAATAACAAGAGGTACTTTTTTACTGTCGGTTTTGGCGATACAGACACGGCAATCTCATATTTCCTGTTTCCCTTTTCAACAACATCGCCCAATATTTCATAATCAAGAAATGAGTCATCTATGGGGAACGGAAAATAATTCTTGGCCTCTAAATTTAGGCCATCGCGCAATTCGGCTCTTGGCATATAGGGCGCCTTGATTATTTTTATAGCGGTTTTAGGGCAGTTGATAACCGCGATAACTTTGGATTTTTTAATATCTATACCTCTGAATAAATCCTTTAGCGCGAATACAATCTCTTGTTCTCGTAAAGAACTGTCTTCGGATTGTTTAATTTCTCTTAAATCTGCTTTAACCAGATACAGGCCGTCTTCTTTTTTTAAAAATTGGGCTAGTTTTATAGAACTGGTTCCTATATCCAGGCCGATGATAAAGTCCTTCTTGAAAATCCGCGTAAACTTGTCTATTTGTTCCTTAAAAATTTTCATAATTTACGAATTGTGTACGGACAACGCTTAAATCGCCGGAACAATCTCATTCCAATCCTTTTGTGAAACAATCGAAGTACTGCCGCCCGGAGAATAGGTAAAGCCCGGGGTTATCGGCGCGAATATATCGCTGTCATAATTAAGAGCGATACCGGCGCCATTTGACATCGTTATATTGTTTCCGGCCAAGATAGTGCCGTTTATGGCGCTATTTATTATCCAGTCAAAAGTTATATTGGACCCGGCTAAAACCAAACCGTTGATCGTGCTATTCTGCAAACCTACCTTATCGCCGCCGGTACCTGAAGCGCTGGTGGAAATACCCTGTTTAGCGGCCAGGGCAGGATAATTGGTGAGGGGGCTGGGGCTTATCTGCACATTCGTGGCGGCCTTTGCAAACTCGATATAATTATCGCCGATAATTGTGCCGTTGATTATGGCATTGCTTCCTACGGTAACCTTCCCGCCCACATACCACACTCCGCTATAGGTTGCGTTGGCAAAAGTCTTGGCGTTATTATCATATTGGCCGGCAGCGATAGCGAGATTTTTGTAATAATCAAAATCTAAAGTGGGCCTGATCATCGGGAAACCCTGGGTTATGATGCCGTTGATGGCCATACCGGAATAATTTTTTATCTGCACATTACAGCTCACATTACCATTTATCACTCCCGTAGAGTTCTGAAAATCAAGAGTGCTGCCGTCAGCGTGAATACTACGGACTAAAGTAGATGAAGTCAGGCTCATGCCATGCGTGATTTTTCTGTTCATCACCCCTACAGCTCCAAGTGAAGTAAAAGTATAATTACTTCCGCTTTTACTTACGCTTACAGAGTAAGTACCTTCCCCCAAAGAACCGCTTATTGGCGTAGGATTATTTTGATAATTGACATCATTCTTAAGCGTATAAAATGCCTTCTGCAGTCCTGCCTCCGCCAGCCAGAGCGCCTTGTGGCTGGCAATATCATAACCTCCAGCCCTGGTTTGAATGGAAGTCAGAGATAAAAAAGCCACCACTATTATAGTGAGGGTAGTCATAACCATAAACGTCAGTATTAAGACTGCGCCTCGATTCGTAATTCGTGAATCGTGAATCGTGAATCGCATCATCCTCGTAAACTCTTTATTAGATTCATCCTGAAAAAACGGCGAATTGCCGTGTTTTAAAACGAGTCTCGACGATGTTACCATGTAAGTTTTCAACAAAGTTACCGAATTTTCAAGCGTTCGATATTCCCGAGTGCCTGATGGAAGAGTTTTTGGTGGATATA
>JAPLLY010000001.1 GCA_026387315.1 Candidatus Omnitrophota bacterium | reverse complement strand
TAGGATCAACCTGCATCCCTAAAGTAACTCCCATACCTACCAAGAGCTCTTGAATCTCAGTAAGAGATTTCTTACCAAAGTTCTTAAAGTTAAGCATCTCATCTTCGCTTCTCTTAACTAAATCGGCAATCGTCTTAATCCCTGCTTCTCTTAAACAATTAGCGCTTCTCACGGAAAGCTCAAGCTCCGAAATCGGTAACCTTAATTTTTCATATAAGGCGGTATCTTCCTTGGTCATTTCCGGCTCCTCTTCAGCAATATCTTCCGGCAACTGGCCAAAACTTACAAAAATATCTAAATGCCTTTGTAAAATATTAGAGCCATAAAGCAGAGCATCTTTAGGATTAATGCTGCCATTAGTCCAAATTTCAAGAATCAACTTGTCATAATCCGTGCGCTGGCCTACACGGGTATTCTCCACAAAATAATTAATCTTTTTAATCGGAGTAAATATTGAATCGATGGCGATGAAACCGGTAGTTTTATCTTCTCTTTTATTCAACTCGCCAGCGACATAACCCCGGCCGCGCGATACCTCCATCTCGATATTCAGTTTGCTATCCTTGGTAAGCGTGGCAATATGCAATTGGGGATTGATAATCTCAATTGTCTCATCTGCCTGGATATCTTTAGCTTTAACTGCGCCTTTCTTATCCGCTTTTAAATAAATTGTTTTAGGAATCTTGGAATGAGAATTTAAAACTATGCTTTTGATATTCAAAATAATTTCCGGGACATCCTCCAGGACACCGGGAATAGTCGAGAATTCATGAAAAATTCCGGCAATTTTAATCGCCGTAACCGCGCTGCCCTCTATAGAAGAAAGCAGGACCCTTCTTAAAGAATTACCCAAAGTTACGCCATATCCTCTTTCAAAAGGAGCCGCCTGAAACTTTCCGTAAGTATCGGTATAAGTTGACTCGTCACATTCAAGCTTTTTAGGAAACTGAAAATCTCTCCATTTTATTCCCATCTGATTGTTCCTCCTATTGTGTCATTCCCGCCCCCGTTTTCACGGGGGTAAACTCCAGCGGGAATCCTTGTCCCCACGCAAGTGGAGATCTCTTTTAGATCCCCGCTTACGCGGGGATAAGTTCGTCCGCCACTGAATCAATGGCGGACGAACTTACTTAGAATACAACTCAACGATCAACTGCTCTTGTATCGGTTGCTGAATATCGGTTTTCTCCGGAAGCCTTAAGACCTTTGCCTTCATCTGGGCGGCGCTAAATTCCAGCCAACTCGGGACAGTCCTATCCTTAGAGAGCTCCAAATTATCCTTAATCTTAACCTTAGCCTTATCCTTAGCCTTAATTTCAACCAGATCATCTTTATCCACTAAATATGATGGAATATTAACCCGGCGGGAATTAACCACGATAAAATTATGCCTGACAATCTGGCGTGCCTGTGAACGTGAGATACCCAGCCCCATACGAAAAACCACATTATCCAGGCGGCGCTCTAATAATTGCAAAAGCACCTTACCGGTTACCCCTTTAGTCTTAGAGGCAACTTTGAAATATTTACGAAACTGTCTTTCCAATACCCCGTAAATTCTTTTAACCTTTTGTTTTTCTTTCAGCTGCACTCCGTAATTAGACAGCTTCTGCCTGCGGCCTTGTCCATGCTGGCCCGGCGGATACGCTCTTTTAGCCGCAGCGCATTTTTCAGTCTGGCATCTCGTCCCTTTCAAAAACAGTTTCTCGCCCTGTCTGCGGCATAACCTGCAAACTGCACCAATATAGCGGCCCATAAATTAAACTCTCCTTTTCTTCTTAGGACGGCAGCCGTTATGAGGAATAGGCGTTACATCCTTAATTAAAGTTACCACCAAACCCGCTGCCTGAAGCGCGCGGATTGCTGACTCTCTGCCAAAACCCGGGCCCTTGACATAAACTTCCAATTCTTTAACCCCCACCTCTTTAGCCTTACGCGCGGCATCAGTAGCAGCCACCTGAGCGGCAAAAGGAGTGGATTTTTTAGAACCACTGTAACCGACGGTTCCCGGAGCGCTCCAGGCTAACACATTACCCTGTTTATCGGTTATCGTAATGATCGTATTATTAAAACTTGCCTGAATATGCGCGATTCCGCTGGTTACACCCCGAGCGATTTTTTTCTTTTTTGCCTTTTCTTTTGTCGCCATTTTATTTTTACTCCACTTATTGATCCCGCGCCAATTGTATCTTTAGCTTTAAGCTATGCTTCAATTGGTGCGGGATAAGTTCGGGCAGATAACTTACGTCGTGCTTCGCACTCCGTAAATTATGCCCTCACTTATTTTGCCGGAGCCTTAGCTTTTGAAGGCTCCGCTTTTTTGATTGGCGCCTGATTAGTCCTCTTCTTTCCTTTTCTGGTGCGCGCGTTTGTGCGTGTGCGCTGCCCTCTGACCGGCAGGCCTTTTTTATGCCGCATCCCTCTCCAGGAACCGATGTCCATCAGACGCTTGATATTTTGAGATATATCCCGCCGCAGGTCACCTTCAACCCTCAAAGGCCCTTTTTGCAGGATTTGAGTAATCCGCGAAACTTCTTCTTCGCTTAGATCTTTGGCCCGCTTATCCGGGTTAATCCCGGCCTCTTTAAGTACAACATTAGAAAGGGCTCGGCCTATCCCATATAAATAAGTAAGCGCAATCTCAATTCTTTTCTCTTTAGGTATATCCACACCGATAATTCTGGGCATCTTTTTACTCCTGGTAAATTATCCTTGCCTCTGTTTATGTTTAGCGGTGGCGCAAATAACCCGCACCACCCCTCTTCTTTTTATTATTTTACATTTATCGCAAATTTTACGTATCGAAGCTTTAACCTTCATCCCGCACCTTCCTGTTATTAATTCATTTAAACCATAAGACTTTAATAGTTGAATAATTGGAAGGTGCGGGGTTCACCCGGCACCTTCTTTCTTAGAATCCAGGGGACGGTTCTGTTTTTCTTTAGAATCCAGGGGACGGTTCTGTTTTTTATATATAAAAAACAGAACCGTCCCCTTTATTTTCCATTCTATCTCACCCGAAAAGTAATTCTCCCCCGGCTTAGATCATAAGGAGAAAGTTCTAATTTAACCTTATCACCCGGAATAATCCTGATAAAATTCATGCGCATCTTTCCTGAAACATGCGCCAACACTACATGCCCATTTTCAAGTTGAACCTTAAACATGGCATTAGGCAGCGCTTCAATAATTTTTCCTTCTGTCTCAATTAATTCTTCTTTGGGCATTTACCCCGCTCCCCGTAAAGCCCCGCTCTTTAGAGCGGGGATGTAAGGTTAGTGTAGTTATGTTTTCCCCAAAGCCCCGTGCTTTAGCACGGGGAGCGGGGTTTACCTATACCTTAGTCAAAATTACCGGCCCCTTATCCGTGACCGCTACCGTGTGTTCAAAATGCGCTGAGGGTGAGCCATCCGCCGTCACCGCTGTCCAGTTATTTTCAATAATCTTGCACTCCCAACTACCAAGATTAATCATTGGCTCAATAGCGCCGTTCCAATACCATGCCCCACAAACTGCCGGACTACTGAAAAACCCTCTGCCTCTACAAAACTTTGAATGCTATGAGAAATATCAGTTAAATAATTTCCAACTTGCGCCTGTTTAATTCCGATATCTAAAGACTGCTTGGCTGCGGCAATTAACTTTAATCTATCGGCTTCTACTTTACCCACCGGTAAAGTCACTGCCATATCCGAAAAAAAACCCTCGTAATTTATACCTAAAGCCAGGCTTACGATATCCCCTTCTAAAATTACTCTTGAACCGGGGATACCATGAACAATCTCTTCGTTTACGGAAACACAAACTGTCCCCGGAAAACCTTTATAGCCCTTAAAAGCTGCCAACGCCTTCTCCTTGCGAATTAACTCTTCACTCAAAAGATCAATCTCCAGAGTGGTCATTCCTGGCCGCAGGCTAGCTTGCAATTTTTGCATAACAGAAGCCAAAATTACTCCTGAGCGCTTAAGCATTATTAAATCTTTTGGCGACTTCAGGGGAATCATTTAAGCTTTGACGCTTACCAGTAACTCAATAATTTGATTCAAAACCACTTGGGCTCCTAAATCCGCGTTCAAGCTATGTAGTTTTTTTGCTTTTTTATAATACTCTATCAAAGAAGTAACTTGTTGTTTATAAACTTCCAGGCGTTTACACACCGTTATTTCAACATCATCTGAACGCTGATACAAGGGCCCCTGGCAGCTATCGCATAAGCCTTTTACTTTAGGGGGCATGTTAATGGTATGAAAATTTGCTCCGCACTTAGAACAGGTTAATCTTCCCGTAAGCCGCTTGATAATTACCTGGTCACTGCTGTCCAAATAAACAACCAAGTCCACAGCTAAGCCCTTGGACGCCAAAATTTCATCTAAAGAATAGGCCTGAGACAAGGTCCTGGGATAACCATCTAAAATAAAACCTTTTTTTATATCCGGATTATTGAAACGCCCATCAAGCATTTTGGCGACTAAATCATCCGGCACCAATAGTCCTTGTTCCATAATATCTTTGGCCTGTCTGCCCAAATCCGTATCCAGCAAAACATTCTGCCTTAAGATATCCCCGGTTGAGATATGCGGCAGCCCTAATTTTTCTGCCAGCCTTTTTGCCTGGGTTCCCTTACCTGCCCCCGGAGGGCCTAAAAGCACCAAATACATTATCTTCTCCCCCTAATCTGGCCGCTTTTGATAAAACCTTCATAATGGTGTGTCAACAAATGCGATTCAATCTGTTTTAAAGTATCCAGCATCACGCCCACAATAATCAAAACCCCGGTACCTCCGAAAAATGAAGCCACCAGATATGGTACCTTTAACCAAGCCATAATAAAATCCGGAAAAATAGCAATCACGGCAATAAAACTCGCGCCGGCCAAAGTAATCCTGGTCATTACAAAATCCAGAAATTCCGCCGTGTGCGCCCCGGGCCGAATCCCGGGAATAAAGCCCCCGTACTTCTTCATATTTTCCGCTAAATCATTCGGATTAAAAACAATAGCCGTATAAAAATAACAGAAGAAAATTATCAAAAGAGCGTAGACTACCGAATAAAGAACCTGTCCCCGGATTAAACTCTGAGCAAAACGTTGAAAACCCGGATTAGGAATAAAAGATGCCAAAGTTGCCGGAAACAAAATAATTGACTGGGCAAAGATAATGGCGATAACTCCGGAGGTATCAACCTTAAGCGGGATATAAGTGCTTTGGCCGCCATAAATCTTACGCCCCACGATGCGCCGGGCATATTGCACAGGTATTTTTCTTACTCCCTGCGTAATCAAAATTACCGAGAAAACTACGCCCACTAAAAAGACAGCCATAATTAATAAGGTAACCGGCTGAATCTGCCTGCGGCTGGCGGCAAAAGGTGAAATTAAAACAAAAAGCTGATTAAACGCTGTGGGAATCCGCGAAATAATACCGGCGGTAATTACCAAAGAAATACCGTTACCGATACCCCGCTCCTGAATCTGCTCACCCAGCCACATAATAAAGATCGTTCCGGTAGTCAGCGTTAAAACCGTTAAGGTCCGAAATCCCCACCCCGGATGCATGACAATCTGCAGCCCCTCAAAACGCGCCGGATTTTCAAGCCAAAGCGCGATAAAATAGGATTGCACAACCGAAAGTAAAACTGTCCCGTAACGCGTAATTTGGTTAATCTTCTCGTATCCGGATTTACCCTCTTTGGCCATTTTTTCAAAAGCCGGTATAACTGCCGTGAGTAACTGCATGATAATCGAGGATGAGATATAGGGCATTATACCCAGAGCAAAGATGGTTAAGCGTTCCATAGCGCCACCGGAAAACATGTTAATTATGCCAAAGAGCGTACCACCTTGAGTTTTAGCAATACGATTGAAAAAATCCGCCAAGGCCGCCCCATCAATGCCGGGGGTAGGGATATAGCAACCTACGCGATAAACCGCAATCAGGGCGCCGGTAATAATTAATCGCCTTTTTAAATCCGGAATCTTAAAAACATTAGCCAGCGCATTAAACATTAAATGAGCCCCGCCGTTGGCGGGGCGAATTTATCCCGAGCTTACGCAGTACTTTTTTAAAGAAAAGTACAAGTGGTTAAGCGAGGGATCTATGGATCTATGTCTGAATAATCTCTACTTTTCCGCCGGCACTGGCAATTCCCACAGACGCGCGTTTTGAAAACGCGTGCGCCTGAATAACCACCGCGTTCTTAATCGAACCATTTCCCAATATTTTAATTAAGGCAGACTGATCACGGATTAATCCATTTGCTTTTAAAAGAAGAGGAGTAATAGTAGTTTCTTTAATTGAATTCAGATCGCCAAGATTGACAATCTGATAAACTTTCTTAAAATTACTTACAAATCCGCGCTTGGGCATTCTACGGATCAGCGGAGACTGTCCTCCTTCAAAACCTAAATAAAAATGCCGGCCGGCACGGGAGGTCTGCCCCTTACTTCCCCGGGTAGAAGTCTTACCATGCCCGGAACTGGAACCGCGGCCCAAGAGTTTTCTTTTCTTACGCGAACCAAATGGCGATTTAAGATTATGCAAAGAAACCAAACTTACCGGAATTTTCTCCTGAATCCGCTTATAGGCTGCCCTTTTAATACCCTTCTTAGCTGCTGGTTTTTTTCCGCCGGAGGCGGATCCACCTGCGGCGGAAACCTTCCTGATTAAGGATTCTTTGGCTTTGTGTTTTATTTTAGGTTTCTTCTCTTCCACCCCGCACCTTCTTCCTTATTTACTATTATTTAACCCCCACGCTTCTTAATCTATGAATACCAAGAAGGTGCGGGGTTATGCCTTAAGATTCATTAGGCCCTGCATCGTAGCCTTAATCACGTTAATCGGATTATTTGATTTTAAACATTTAGTAAGTATATCTTTAATCCCGGCGGCTTCACAGATTGCGCGCACCGGGCCTGCCGCGATAACGCCCGTACCTTCGCTTGCCGGCTTAAGCAAAACCTGCGCCGCTCCAAATTTACCGATTATTTCGTGAGGAATAGTCGAGCCCTCCAAAGGAATCTTAAACAGGCTTTTCTTGGCCTTAGTTAAAGATTTACGAATAGCTTCAGCAACTTCATTAGCTTTATCCAGGGCAAAACCTACCCTGCCCCGAGTATCACCGACAACCACCAAAGCGCTAAAGTGTAATTTCTTCCCGCCCTTAGTTACCTTGGTAACGCGATTTATACTGATAACTTTTTCAATTAAATCTGATTGCTGCCCAATGTTTAATTCACGCATTACTTAAGCCTCCAAATTAAAACTCCATTCCACCTTTTCTTAATGCCTCGGCAAAAGATTTAATCCTGCCGTGGTAAAGATATCCCGCTCGGTCAAAAATTATTTTGCTTACACCTTTTTCCTTGGCTTCTTTAGCGAATAATTCACCAAAAAGTACCGCTGATTTAAGATTTCCCGCGCTGGTAAACTTTTGCTTTATTGCCTTATCTTTAGTAGAAAGAGAAAATAAAACTTTGCCCACGGTGTCATCTAATACCTGCGCCGAAATATTCTTTAAGGAGCGGTGCACAACCAAGCGCGGCTTCTCTTGAGTGCCCAGCATCCTCATCTTTATTCTTTTATGCCTCTTTAGCCTTAACTCTTCCTTTTTTCTCACCCCGCACCTTCTTTCTTAAAATCTCGCGACCCATGTAGACCTACGCGGTCTACATATATGTAGACCGCGTAGGTCTACACAGGTAAATCAAGGAAAAATAGAACCATTCCCTTATTTACCGGTTGCTTGCGCCTTTCCTATCTTCTTCTTTACCTGCTCTCCTACAAAACGGATCCCTTTGCCTTTGTAAGGTTCAGGAGGATAATACGCGCGAATCTCAGTTGCTACTTTTCCAATCAACTCTTTATCAATTCCCTTGATTATTAGCTGGGTCGGCTTAGGAGTTTCGATTTTAATACCCGCGGGAATTACGTAATTTACCGGATGCGAAAATCCTAAAGCCATATTCAATTTATCCCCGGCTACCGCTGCCTTAAATCCTACCCCGATAATCTCCAATTCCTTAAGATACCCCTGGGTTACCCCCACAATCATATTTACAATAAGCGCGCGAAACAATCCATGCAGGGATTTATCAATCTTAGTATCAGCTGCTCTTTTTACCAAAAGCTGGCCGTCTTTAATCTCTATACTGATCCGGTCGGATAGTTTACGCGTAAGCTTCCCTTTTGGCCCCTCTACCCATACGATACCATCCTTAACTTCAATTTTCACATCTTTAGGTATCGCTACTAGTTTCTTTCCAATCCTAGACATTAATTTGCTCCCATTTAAATCTATCGCTTACCAAATATAACCAATAACTTCGCCACCCACGCCTAATTCTCTGGCTTCTTTATCGGTAATTACACCCTTAGAAGTAGAAATAATCGCTAGTCCCCTGCCGCGTAAAACCGTAGGAACCTTTTTCCCTCTGACATAAACCCTCAAACCAGGCTTAGAAATTCGCTTAATATTACGAATCGCGGATTTACCCGCGATATATTTTAAATAAACCCTGACTACTCCCTGTTTTTTATCTTCAATCAGTTTAAAATTATCAATATATTCATTCTTTTTAAGAATGGCCATGATTGATTTTATGTTACCGGAAGCCGGAAGGTCCACGGTATCTTTTTTAATCTTAATAGCATTACGAATAATCGTAAAAACATCGGCAATCAAATCTGTCCTAGACATTTGATTCTCCTAATTTAATGAATCCGCCATTGATTCAGCGAATCGAAGCCGAAAAACAAGGGGACGGTTCTGTTTTTCTAGAATTAAACCCGGGGAAAAATAGAACCGTCCCCGTTATTTTCACCAGCTGGCCTTCTTAACGCCAGGGATAAGCCCCTGCCAAACCAGCTCCCTAAAACAAATACGACAAAGTTGAAATCTTCTTAAATACCCCCCGCTTCTGCCGCAAATTGAACAACGGTTATATTTGCGGGTAGAAAACTTCGGCGCCCTCTTCCATCTTGCAATCTGCGAATTCTTGGCCATTTTTTATTTTTCGTCCTTTTCTTTTTCTTTAAAAGGCATTCCAAAATATTTTAACAAAGCCCTTGACTGATCAGCATTCTTGGCATTTTTAATTACAAAAGTAATATCCATACCCTGAGTACGGGTAATTCTGTCGTATTCAATCTCCGGAAAAATAATCTGCTCACTTAAGCCCAGAGTATAATTGTTGCCCTGATCAAAAGAATCCCGGGAAACACCGCGAAAATCACGGATACGGGGTAAGGCAATATTCAGTAAGCGGTCCATAAACTCATACATCATCGCTCTTCTTAAAGTAACCTTAGCGCCCACCGCCTGGCCTTGCCTAACTTTAAAATTAGCAATCGCTTTTTTTGCCCGGCGAATAAGGGGTTTCTGTCCGGTGATACTCCCCAACTCCTCAACCGATTTCTCCAACATCTTGACATCCTGAGCACCCTCACCAATACCCATATTCACCACAATTTTATCAACCACGGGAACAGCCATTTTATTTTTTAGTTTAAAATCAGCCATGAGTTTAGGAACAATTTCATTGCGATATTTTTCTAACTGTCTGGGTACCATATTATAGCGCCTCTTTGCAAGCCTTACAAAATCTAGCCTTTGTCCCGTCTTTTAATATCATTGATCCTACGCGGGAAGGTTTTGAACAATGTTTACAGAAAATCATAAGATTAGAGATACTAAGCGGCATCTCAATTGAAATTATCCCGCCTTTCTGATCCTGGCGGCTCTGACGCTTGTGTTTCTTGGATAAATTCAGGCCTTCGACTATCGCTCTAGCTCCATCTTCAATAATCCTAATAACCTTGCCATGCTTTCCTTTATCCTTACCTTTGGTTATCTGAACAATATCGTTCTTCTTGATTTTCTGCATTAAATTACCTCAGGCGCTAAAGAAATTATTTTGCTAAAATTCTTATCCCTTAACTCACGGGCAACCGGCCCGAATACACGCGTACCTCTGGGATTATCTTTCTCGTCAATAATCACTATGGCATTGCGGTCAAAACGCAATACAGAACCGTCCGCTCTTCTGATATCATGTCTGGTGCGCACAACTACTCCCCGGGCCATCTCGCCCTTTTTCACCGTTGCGCCCGGGATAGACTCCTTGATATTAACCCTCACAACATTTCCGATATCGGCATTAAAACTGCCCATTTTACCTAATACGCAGATTAACGAAGCTCTGCGGGCTCCAGTATTATCCGCGACATCTAAAATACTACGCAATTGCAGCATTTATACAATCTCCTCAGGATTAGCGGCCTGCAAGCTTTGAGCCTTTTTAAGTACCTTTTTAACGATAAAATGTTTATCCTTAGACAAAGGGCGTGTTTCCACGATGCTTACCGTATCCCCAAGTTTAGCCATCCCCTTCTCATCATGCGCCTTAAATTTATTATAAAGCTTAACCGTTTTAGAATATTTAGCATGCCGGGTTAAATGCATGGTTTTTACCACTACGGTTTTCTGCATTTTATCGCTAATCACTACCCCCGTAAATTCTTTTTGCTTACCCATCTTATTTATCTTTCTTTTGGTTTACCCCGTTAGAGGCAGGTTGCCGAAGGCAACCGTCGGACGCCTCTGGCGTCCTGCCTCTAACGGGGTTTAAGATTGTCCTAATCCGCGCGATATCCCTTTTGACCAGCGCGAACTTATGCGGCTTCTCTACACTACCAGTATAACGCTGTGTATTTAACTTGGCTAATTCAGCATACAGCCCTTTTTCTTTCTCTAACAACTCATCTTTAGATAAATTTCTTAGCTCAAGCGGCTTCACCCCGCACCTTCTTTCGTATTCATCCCGCACCTTATTAAAGGTGCGGGATTCAGTATTCTGCTTATACTCATGCCTTTAAATATTTATGTTTTAAAAAATGATGAATAATTAGAAGGTGCGGGGTTCATCTTATTTATGCACCCGGGTTACAAATTTAGTGCGCAGCGGTATTTTATAGGCTGCCAGACGAAAACAGGCCTTGGCATATTCCTGGGGAACTCCCCCTAATTCAAAAAGCACACGCCCTCTTTTGATTACGCAAACCCAATGATCAAGATCCCCCTTACCTTTACCCATACGTACTTCAGCCGGTTTCTTGGTTATCGATTTATCCGGGAAAATTCTGATCCATAATTTTCCACCCTTATGCAGTTGGCGCGCTAAAATAACGCGCACAGCTTCAATCTGCGTGTTTTTAATCCATCCGTTCTCCAAACATTTTAAACCAAATTCTCCAAAAGAAACAGTTGAGCCGCTAGTGGCTATCCCGCGCCTCTGGCCTTTCTGCAATTTACGATATTTAACCCTTTTAGGCATTAAAGCCATTCAAACACCTCAAGTTCGAAGTTAACGCGGATGTCCCGCAGGCCGTTCTTTAAACTGCTGGCCCGCGCTTTTAGTCTCTTCCTGTATAAATTGTTTTCCCAAAATATCGCCCTTATAAATCCAAACCTTAACTCCGATTAAACCATAGGTGGTCAGGGCTTCGGCAAAACCATAATCAATATCCGCGCGCAAAGTTTGTAAAGGAACCTTACCCATTTTATAAGTTTCTTTACGCCCCATTTCCGCGCCATTAAGACGGCCGGAACAACTAACTCGGATACCTTTTACCCCGGACTGGATAGATTGTTCCATCGCTCTTTTTACGGCCCGCCGAAAAGCAATTCTCTTTTCCTGCTGCAAAGCAATATTCTCGGCAACCAACTGCGCGTCCCAAGTAGGATTATTTATCTCCTGAATATCAATAGAGAGCTCATTCTTCACTAAGCCATTTAAGTCTGAGCGCAGCCGCTCGATATCTGAACCGTGCCGGCCGATGATGATTCCCGGACGCGCGGAAAAAATACGAATTTTAATTCTTTCACCCAATCTCTCGATAACGATTTTGGAAATCGCGGCTTGCTTAAATTTATTCTTAATAAATTTTCTAATCTTATAATCCTGTTGAATAAACAGAGGGAAATCTTTAGGCTTAGCAAACCAACGTGAGTGCCACTGCCTAATAAAACCAATCCGTAACAATAAAGGACTTACCTTATGCCCCATAAATTATGCTCCTCATTTTTCCCCTGCCTCCGGCGCTTGGGGAAAAATGACCCCGAGCTCCCGCGAGGGGGAGAGTTTTTCCCCTGCCTCCGGCGCTTGGGGAAAAATGACCCCGAGCTCCCGCGAGGGGGAACATTACTTTATGATTTTAAATCCAACTCTAACTTAATATGTACGGTACGTTTAACGATAGACGAAGCCCTGCCAAAAGCCGCGGCCTTAAATCTTTTCCACATCGGGCCGGGGTTACAAAGGGCCTTAGAAACATACAATTTATCCGCCGCGAAACCCTTGACCTTGGCATTAGCAATCGCGGATTTTAATATTTTTATCAGATATTCTTTTGGCCTTTTATTCAAATGCAGCAAAATGCTTTGCGCGACGGCGGCATCCTTGCCGCGAATAAGATCTAATACTAAGCGCACTTTACTCGGTGAAATCCTTAAAAATTTTCCTTCAGCCTTGGCTATCATTAAGTCTTCTCCAACCCCTTCTTAGCCTTAATACCGCCGTGTTTCCTAAAAATCCTGGAAGGAGCAAACTCCCCTAATTTATGCCCGACCATATTCTCGGTAACAAAAACCGGGATATGCTTTTTACCATCATGCACCGCGAAAGTTAAACCCACAAAATCCGGAATAATCGTTGAGCGCCGGCTCCAGGTTTTAATTGCCTGGCGTAACCCGGCTTTAGTCTGTTTTTGAATCTTCTTTAATAAACTCTCCTCTACGTATGGGCCTTTTTTCAGTGAGCGTGGCATAATTATGGCTTCCTTCTTTTGACAATAAACTTATTTGAGTACTTTTTACGATTCCTCGTGCGATATCCTTTAGTGGGTTTCCCCCAAGGAGTAACCGGATGCGGATTACCCTGCCCACTTTTACCTTCACCTCCACCGTGCGGATGGTCAAAAGGATTCATCACTACGCCTCTAACTGAAGGCTTAATCCCTAACCAGCGGCTTTTTCCGGCTTTACCTAGAACAATCGCGTCATGATCAACATTACCGATCTGGCCAATGGTCGCATGACAATCTAAACTTACTAATCTTACCTCTCCGGAAGGTAATCTAACATGCGCCAAATCTCCTTCTTTGGCCATAATCTGAGCGCTGGTTCCCGCGCCACGGACGATCTGGCCGCCTTTACCCATGGATAATTCAATATTATGAATCAGAGTTCCGGAAGGAATGTTGCGTAACAGCAGGCAATTACCCTGCTTAATTTCGATTTCTTTTTGATTACTGGCAATAATAGTATCTCCGGCGTTAAGACCTAAGGGAGCAATAATATACCGCTTCTCTTTGTCCGGATATTCCACCAAAGCAATCCTGGCAGAACGGTTAGGATCATATTCAATACCGATAACCTTTGCCGGCTGATCAAGTAGGTTACGTTTAAAATCAATTATCCGTAACATGCGCTTATGCCCGCCGCCAATATGCCTGGTAGTTATACGGCCATACGCGTTCCTTCCGCCCGTTTTTTTAAGCGGAAGCAGCAATGAACGTTCAGGCTTGTGTTTAGTAATCTCTTTAAAATCCGGCCCGCTCATATGCCTGCGGCTAGGTGTTGTAGGTTTAAATTTAATAATACCCATCTTTAATGAGCGCTTAACTTACGAACACGCAGTGTGAGTAAATTAATGCGCGAATTAATCCCGCACCAATTGTATATTTAGCTTTAAGCTGCGCTTCAATTGGTGCGGGATAAGTTCGGCCAAACAACTTAGCTTCGCTATCGCTCGCTAAGTTGTGGCCTCACTTATTTTTTGACCGGCGGCTAAAGTAACTACCGCCTTTTTAGTATCCACTGTACGGCCTAATTGATGCCTGACTCTTTTAAGTTTTCCCCTGGAAATAAAAGTATTAACATTCTTTACCTTTACTTTATAAGCCTGCTGGACTGCCCGTTTAATCTGAATTTTATTAGCAGCATTATTTACTAAAAAAAGATATTTACCCTCCGCTAAATAGCTGCTGGATTTTTCCGTCTGTAATAAGGCTTTGATGATCAGCGCGATCTGGCTCATGGCTTTAGCCTTTGCGTCAGAAGAGCTAAACCGGCTTTACTAATCAGCAATTTTTGATTCTGCATTACCTGGTAAGCGTGGCAATCAGAAGCTAAATTTACAGTCAAGAAACTTATATTTTTTAAAGCTCTCTTTAATTGCGCGCCTAATTTATGCGTCAGAAATAAAACTTTCTTTGGTTTTTTATCTTTAGCAGAAAATAATTTCAGATTAGAAAACACTTCTACTGCTTGTTTAGTCTTAGGCGCGGCGAGATTAAATTCATCTAAAATAATAAAATTATTTTCATTTAATTTAACATTTAAACTTGTTTTTAAAGCCAGCGCCTTGATCTTCTGGGGAACCTCATAAGAGAAATCACGTGGGTGAGGCCCAAAAACTACACCACCATGCCTCCAAAGAGGAGAACGGGTGCTCCCTACGCGCGCTCGGCCAGTCCCCTTCTGTTTCCAGGGCTTCTTGCCGCCTCCGGAAACCTCACCCCGCGTCTTAGTCGAAGCTAACCCTTTTCTCTGATTAGCCTGATAACCAATAACCGCCTGGTGAAGGCAATCAAGATTCTGACTGCCATCAAAAATCGCGGGGTTAAGTTTTAGCGTATCAACTTCTTTGCCTTCACTATTATACACAGGTAAAGTGAACATATTATTTCTTAACTCTTTTCTTGATGGCTTTAGTAACCACTAAGTAACCATTCTTATGCCCGGGAACCCCTCCTTCAACCAACAGGAGGTTATTGGCTAAATCCACCTTAATAATTTTTAAATTTTGTACAGTCGCGTTTTTCGCGCCCATATGCCCTGGCATATGATGCCCCCTAAAAACTCTTCCGGGAGTAGTGCTGGAACCAATGGAGCCGACTCTACGATGCGAAGTTGAACCGTGCGTCCGGGGCCCGCCCTTCCAATGCCAGCGCTTCATACCGCCGGCAAACCCCTTGCCAATAGAAATTCCGCTTACATCTACGAAATCACCTTCGCAAAAAAGGTCAACCTTAAGCTCATCGCCTACCTTATATTCAACATTGGCCTCTTTGGAGAGGTCCTTAATTACCTTGCGGGGAGTAATATTTAATTTCTTATAAAGCCCCAACTGCGCTTTCTTTAAACTTTTTTCTTTGACGGCATCAAATCCTAATTGAATATTCTTATCCATAACCATCAGAATCGGACAGGGCCCGGCTACAATAGCAGTAACCCCTAACTGGCTATTGTCTGGGGCAAATACTTGAGTCATTCCAATTTTTTTCCCAATCAGTCCAATCATTTAATTTATCCGATTTGATTTGTTACTTGATCTCTACGTCCACTCCCGCGGGCAGGTTTAATTTCCTTAATGAATCGATGGTCTTAGCTGTAGGTTCAAAGATGTCAATAAGGCGCTTATGGGTAGATAAATCAAACTGTTCCCGCGATTTTTTATCAACATGCGGAGAACGTAATACCGTGTAAATTTCCCTTTTTGTGGGAAGCGGTACGGGGCCGGAAATCTTGGCCCCGGTGCGCTTAACGGTTTCCACAATTTCAATTACTGCCTGATCTAGTAACCGGTGATCATAGGCTTTTAATTTAATCCGAATCTTTTGCGTATTCACCCCGCACCTTCTCCTTTTATTTAAACTATAATTCTTTAATACTTGAATGGTAAGAAGGTGCGGGGTTCACCCCTTTTGCACCTTCTCCTTATTTAATTCTTTAAACCCTTTATTATTCTCTGTCTCCGCACCTTATTTAATTATACCTTGAATATCCAGAAGGTGCGGGGTTCATCTATTAGGCAATAACCTCAGTAACTACTCCCGCGCCCACGGTATGGCCGCCTTCACGAATAGCAAAACGAGATTCTTTCTCGATGGCAATCGGAGTAATCAACTCCACTTCCAAAGACACATTATCACCAGGCATAACCATTTCTACGCCCGTAGGAAGAGTAGCCGCGCCGGTAACGTCAGTGGTACGAAAATAGAACTGCGGCCGATAACCTTTAAAAAATGGAGTGTGCCTGCCGCCTTCTTCTTTAGTCAAAATATACACTTGGGCCTTAAATTTCGTATGCGGTAGAATAGATTTAGGCGCGGCAATAACCATTCCGCGCTCGATATCATTCTTTTCCACGCCTCTTAAGAGCAGGCCGACATTGTCTCCAGCCTGGCCTTCATCCAACAGTTTACGAAACATTTCAATTCCGGTAACTACGGATTTCTTGGCTTCCGGC
Source organism: Candidatus Omnitrophota bacterium (assembly GCA_026387315.1). Taxonomy (GTDB): domain Bacteria; phylum Omnitrophota; class Gorgyraeia; order Gygaellales; family Profunditerraquicolaceae; genus UBA6249. Next base: position 24,488 of record JAPLLY010000001.1, on the reverse strand, counting down.
CTTAAACCGATAATTTCAACTTCTTCTCCCACTTTTACCTTACCCCGTTCAATTCTTCCGGTAGCCACCGTACCCCTGCCTTCAATACTAAAGACATCTTCAACCGCCATCAGTAAAGTCTTATCCAGCTCTCTGGGAGGAAGCGGAATAAACTCATCAACGGCTTTCATTAAATCCATAATACACTTAGCATCCGCTCCATTGGCATCGGTTGCCTTATAAGCTTTATTAGCACTGCCGCGGATAATCGGCGTCTTGTCTCCCGGGTATCCATACTTAGTTAAAAGTTCCCTGATTTCCATCTCCACTAAATCCAGGAGCTCTTTATCATCCACCAAATCCACCTTATTCATAAATACAACCATACTTGGTACGTTCACCTGACGCGCCAGAAGAATATGCTCTCTGGTTTGAGGCATCGGGCCGTCAGCAGCGGAAACTACCAAAATTGCTCCGTCCATTTGAGCGGCACCAGTGATCATATTCTTAATGTAATCGGCGTGGCCAGGGCAATCTATATGCGCGTAGTGACGCGCGCCTGTTTCATATTCAACATGCGCAACGGAAATCGTAACCACTTTTGTTTCGTCTCTAACCGTACCACCTTTAGCAATATCCGCGTAATCCCTGGCTGTAGCTTGACCGAGTTTTGATAAAACATTACAAATGGCAGCAGTAAGCGTGGTTTTACCATGATCAATATGCCCAATGGTTCCAATATTTACGTGCGGTTTACTCCTTACAAATTTCTCTTTAGCCATTTCTTTTATCCTCCTAGCCCAGAAGGGCACACCCGTGCTCCCCATTAGGGGACACCGGCGCAATTCAAATAAGCGCCGGGTGACTTCTTAACGCGGGGTGTTACTTTTTTTAAAAAGTCTTTCTTGCGTTTGCATTTACTGACCCCGAAACCACTTTTTCCGCTACATGCGCGGGAACTTCGCTGTAGAAGGAAGGTTCCATTGTATACGATGCGCGGCCTTGTGTCAAGGATCTTGTTATGGTTGCGTAATTAAAAACTTCCGACAGCGGAACATGAGCTCGGATCGTGCGTAAATTTAATCTCTGGCCAAGAGCAATTATTTTCGCGCGGCGTGAGCTTAAGTCCCCGATAATCTGCCCCATAAACTCTTCCGGCACAACTACCTCGATATCCATAATCGGTTCTAATAAAACCGGATGCGCTTTTTTCATACCATCTTGAAAAGCAATAGAACCTGCCATTTTAAAGGCCAGTTCCGAAGAATCAACTTCATGAAATGATCCATCAACCAGGACAACTTTTACGTCGGTAACCGGATAGCCGGCCAAAACGCCATTCTTGGCCGCGCCCATGATTCCCTGTTTTACCGCGGGAATAAATTCCCGCGGGATAGAACCACTTCTAATTTTATCTTCAAAAGTAATACCTGTTCCGGGAACCTCTTGCGGGCTCATCTCAATAACACAATGGCCATATTGTCCGCGTCCGCCGGATTGGGAAATAAATTTACCCACGCTCGAAACGCTTTTTCTAATTGTTTCACGATAGGCAACCTGAGGAGCCCCCACCGTAGCTTCAACATTAAACTCACGCAGAATTCTGTCCACGATAATTTCCAAATGCAGCTGCCCCATTCCGGCAATCAAGGTCTGTCCAGTTTCCTGATTATAAGTAACCCTGAATGACGGATCCTCGTCTTCTAATTTATGCATCGCCATGCCTAATTTTTCCTGGGCATCCTTGCTCTTAGGCTCAATAGCCTGCTGAATAACCGGATCCGGAAAACGCATCGCTTCAATAAGAATAGGGTTTTTTTCCATACACAGAGTATCACCGGTCTTGGTATCCTTTAAGCCTACCAACGCGGCGATATCACCCGTAGCAATGCTCTCGGTTACTTCCTGATGGTTAGCGTGCATTTTAACAATTTTAGTTACCCGCTCTCTCTCTCGTTTGGTGGCATTATAAATATAGGTTCCGGAAACAAGCGTCCCGGAATACATCCTGGTAAAATAGATTTTCCCGACAAAAGGATCGGTGGCTACCTTAAAACACAAGGCAGTAAAAGGAGCTGCATCATCCGCGATAACCTCTTGGAATTCACCGGTATCCGGATTAGTGCCTTTTACGCCAGGCACATCAAGCGGAGAAGGAAGGTAATCTTTTACCGCGTCTAAAACCATCTGTACGCCCTTATTCTTAAAAGCTGAACCGCAAAGCACCGGGACAAATTTATTGGCAATACACCCCCGGCGGATTGCTGCTTTCAATTTCTCATTAGCCACCGTTCTACCCGCTAGATAATCTTCCATAACCGCATCATCCGCCTCGGCGACCTTCTCCACCAGAATCAGGCGATATTTTTTAAACTCCGCCGCCATATCTTCCGGAATTTCCTTTACTTGGAATTCTTTCCCCAGGTCATCTTCATAATGAATTAACTTTTCCTCCACCAGGTCCAGGACCCCGCTAAAACCACTTTCATGGCCCACCGGAAGCTGAATCGCCGCGACATTAGCCCCTAATCTTTCATGTATTTGAGCTACTACCGCCAAGAAATCTGAGCCGGTACGGTCCATCTTATTCACAAAAGCAATGCGCGGAACATTATAACGGTCTGCCTGGCGCCATACAGTTTCTGATTGCGGCTCAACTCCGCCTACCCCGCAGAAAACAACCACTGCTCCGTCTAATACTTTTAATGACCTTTCCACTTCAATCGTAAAATCCACGTGGCCCGGAGTATCAATCAAATTAATCGAGATATCCTTCCAGATACAAGTAGTGGCAGCAGCGGTAATCGTAATCCCTCTTTCCTGCTCCTGAACCATCCAATCCATGGTGGCGGCGCCATCGTGGACTTCACCTAACTTATAATTTTTACCCGTATAAAACAAAACGCGCTCGCTAGTCGTAGTTTTCCCGGCGTCGATATGGGCAATAATCCCGATATTTCGTATTTTTTCTAACGGTATCTTTCTCAATCTACCACCTAAAATGCGCATAGGCTTTATTAGACTCAGCCATCTTATGCGTATCATCCCTCTTTTTAATTGCCGAACCTTCACCTTTATAAGCGGCAATAATTTCATCAGCTAACTTTTCCTGCATGGGCTTACCTTTTCTATTTTGGGCAAAATCCCTGATCCAGCGCAGGGCAATGGAAGTACCACGCTCCTGCCTGACTTCTATCGGTACCTGATAAGTAGCTCCGCCAACCCTGCGCGGTTTTACCTCTAAGCGCGGCCGCACATTATCCAATGCCTTATAAAATACTTTTAAAATATCCTGCTCATTTAAATTCTTCAACACAATATCAAAAGCGCTATAAACCAATTTTTCCGCGATCGCTTTTTTACCATCGTACATCACCATATTCATAAACTTAGCGATTATTTTGCTATTATATTTAGGATCGGCTAAAATAACTTTTTCCTGCGCTTTTCTTCTTCTCATCTTTCGACACTCCCTTTATTTAACTTTAGAATCCAGGGGACGGTTCTGTTTTTCTTTTAGAAAAAACAGAACCGTCCCCTTGTTTTTCGGGAAAAATAGAACCGTCCCCATGATTCTTATTATTTCCCTTCCTTTGGCCTTTTAGCTCCATATTTAGAACGGCTTCTTCTACGGGCATTAACCCCTGAAGCATCTAATGAGCCTCTCACAATATGATAACGCACACCCGGCAAATCTTTAACCCTGCCACCCCTGACTAAAACAATTGAGTGTTCCTGAAGATTATGCCCCTCTCCGGGAATATAAGCCGTAACTTCTAAACCCGTAGTCAACCTGACCCTGGCAATTTTTCTCAAAGCTGAGTTTGGTTTTTTAGGTGTCATCGTACGCACCTGGAGGCATACACCTCTTCTCTGAGGGCAAGCTTTTAAAGCCGGAGACTTACTTTTCTTTTTCTTGGAAATCCTGCCGAATCTGATTAACTGAGAAATTGTGGGCATAGGTTATTCCTTTTTTTCTTTCTTTTCAACACTGTCTTGAGCGGTTATTTTAACCACTTCAATATCGCGATGCGCCCTAAATCCGGTACCAGCCGGAATCAAGTGCCCCACGATAACATTTTCTTTTAAACCGAATAATTCATCTCGCTTGCCACTGGTCGCGGCTTCCGTTAAAACCCGGGTCGTCTCCTGAAAACTAGCGGCAGAAATAAAGCTCTCAGTAGTAAGCGAAGCCTTGGTTATCCCTAAAAGTAGGGGTGTGGCCTGAGCTGGCTTGCCGCCTTTTTTAATCACCCGGGTGTTTTCTTTCTGAAAAACCCATTTATCCACCTGCTGCGTGGCCAAAAATTCCGTATCGCCCGGATCCTCTACTCTTACTTTTTTAAGCATCTGGCGGATAATTACCTCAATATGTTTATCATTAATCCGCACGCCCTGCAAACGATAAACCTCCTGCACCTCATTCACCAGGTACTCCTGTAAGACCTTATCGCCGCAAACACTCAAAATATCCTGTAAAACTACCGGCCCATCGGTAAGCTGCTGGCCGGCAGTAACTTTATCTCCTTTATAAACATTCGGATGTTTACCATGCGGAATAATATATTCCCTGGCCATACCCGTGGCAGATTTAACAATAATCAGGCGCTGATTTTTCTTGGTTTCGCCAAACTCCACGAATCCATCTATCTCACTAATCACCGCCGGATCCTTCGGGCGCCTGGCTTCAAAAAGTTCAGCCACGCGAGGCAAGCCGCCGGTAATATCGCGGGTCTTAACCACCATCCGCGGAATTTTTGCCAAGAGATCTCCTCCTCCTATTTGCTCGCCGTCTCGCACAATAATGTGCGCGCCAATCGGGATAGGATAAATACCTAAAACTTCTTTTTTCTCATCCAAAATAACTACCTGCGGATGATATTCCGGCTTATGCTCGACTACTACGCGCTCCGTTAATTTTGTAACCGGATTAACCTCCTCGCGCATAGTAATATTCTCGCGTAAATCTTCAAAACGCACTAATCCGCCAACTTCAGTAAGTACGGGCAAGGTATACGGATCCCAATGCACTAAGGACACTCCCTTTTTAACTTCCTGCCCGTCAGCAAAAGTAATAAAGGCGCCCTGGGGAAGCGAATAACGCTCAAACTCCCGGCCTTGCGCGTCATTAATACTAATTGCTCCGTTTCTATTTAAAACAACGTTTTCCTTATTTTTCAGCGTAACTCTTAAGTTATGGTACTTAATAAAACCTTCATTTTTAGCCTTAATAAATGACTGCTCAATGGTTCTGGAGGCTGTACCTCCGATATGGAAAGTTCTCATGGTCAGCTGAGTACCGGGCTCTCCGATACTCTGAGCAGCCACCACGCCCACTGCTTCTCCTAACTCAATTAACCTGCCGGTAGAAAGATTGCGGCCATAACATTTAGCACAAACTCCTCTTCCGCTCTCACAGGTCAAAACACTACGAATACGAATTTTCTCAATTCCCAGTTTTTCTATTCTGTCAGTTTTTTCTTCAGTTATTTCGCAGCCCTGTTCAATAATCACCTCGTCAGTGATGATATCCACAACATTATCTAGAGCCACTCTTCCGATAATCCGGTCCTTCAAACCGACCACTTCTTCGTCACCTTCAACAATCGCCGCCACCGTAATACCATTGAGTGTGCCGCAATCATCTTCGCAAACAATTACCTCCTGGGCAACATCTACCAGCCTTCGAGTCAGGTAACCGGCGTCGGCGGTCTTAAGCGCGGTATCGGCCAAACCTTTACGCGCGCCGTGAGTAGAAATAAAATACTCTAAAACATTTAACCCTTCACGGAAATTAGCGGTAATCGGGTTTTCAATGATTTCGCCGCTGGGTTTAGCCATCAGGCCGCGCATACCCGCCAACTGCCTAACCTGTAAACGTGAACCACGCGCCCCGCTGTCGGCCATCATAAAAATAGGATTAAATGAATCCATTCCTTTAAACAACAGGTCCGAAATGGTATCCGTGGCATGCGTCCAAATATCAATTACCTTAGATTTACGTTCACTATTAGTAATGATACCTTTACGGTATTGATCTTCAACCTTAGCCACCTCTTCTTTAGATTCTTTCAAAACTTGCCCCTTAGCCACCGGCACAGTCATATCATCGATACCGATAGAAATACCGCCTAAAGTACCCATCTCAAAACCTAATCTTTTAATATCATCAAGCAATTTAATGGTCGCGGCGTGGCCGAATCTTTTATAGCAGCTAACCACAATATCGCTCACCTTGCTTTTCTTTAAATCGCAATTAACAAATCCAAACTCCGCGGGCAGGACCTGATTAAAGATTACTCGGCCGACAGTAGTGGTAATCAATTGATTTTGGTTGATTGGTTTTTTCTGGTCGAAATCATACAAGCCGCTGACGCGAATTTTAATTTTAGCGTGTAACTCTACCGCTTTATCATCGTAAGCGATCAGGAGTTCATCGGCGCCGGAAAAAATCATCCCCTCTCCCAGCGCGCCGGCTTTTTCCCGGCTTAAATATGCCACGCCTAAAACTATATCTTGAGTAGGAGAAATTACCGGACGGCCGTCAGCCGGAGAAAATATATTATTAATAGCCATAATCAGGACCTTAGTCTCTAGCTGCGATTCCAGGGATAACGGCACATGCACCGCCATCTGATCACCGTCAAAGTCGGCGTTAAAAGCAGTACAAACTAGCGGATGGATCTTGATGGATTTTCCTTCAATTAATAACGGTTGAAATGCCTGAATACCCAAGCGGTGCAGAGTTGGCGCGCGGTTAAGCATAATCGGATGGTCTTTAATCACTTCATCCAGAATATCCCAAACTTCAATCTTACCGCGCTCGACCATGCGGCGAGCGCCTTTAATGGTATGCACAAAACCTTTTTCTCTTAATTTCTTAATAATAAACGGCTCAAATAACTCTAAAGCCATCTGCTTAGGAAGGCCGCATTCATGCAATTTAAGTTCCGGGCCCACCACAATCACTGAACGGCCGGAATAATCGACACGTTTACCCAGAAGATTCTGACGGAAACGGCCTTGCTTTCCCTTAAGCATATCGGAAAGAGATTTTAACGGACGATTATTGGCGCCATTTACCGGTTTGCCATGACGGCCATTATCCAGGAGCGCGTCCACTGCCTCCTGAAGCATGCGCTTCTCATTACGGATAATAATCTCAGGGGCGCTTAGCTCCATCAGCTTCTTTAGGCGGTTGTTACGGTTAATTACCCGGCGGTACAAATCATTAAGGTCGCTGGTAGCAAACCTCCCGCCCTCTAGCGGAACTAAGGGGCGCAGATCCGGAGGAATTACCGGCACGATTTCTAAGATCATCCATGCCGGTTTATTCCCGCTTTTCTTAAAATCCTCGACAATCTTCAGGTTTTTAATCGCTTTGCGATTATTTAAAACATCTTTGGATTTTTCCAAATCTTTCCTGAATTTACGGCAAACTACATCCAAATCTAACTCTTTTAAAAGTTCGCTGATTGCCTCAGCCCCGATCTTAGCCTTAAAATTTGTTCCGTATTTGCTCAGGGCCTCCTGATACTGTTCATCAGTAAGCAGCTCTTTTTTCTTTAGCGGCGTAGTCCCGGGATCCGTAATCACATACTCCTCGTAATAAATAATCCTCTCTAGGTCTCTTAAACCAATATCTAAAAGCGCGCTCATCCGGCTGGGCACAGCCTTAAAAAACCAAATATGCGTAACCGGCGTGGCTAAATCAATATGCCCCATGCGCTCACGCCGGACGCTTGAGCGGTCAACGGTAACTCCGCAGCGGTCGCAGGTAATACCTTTAAATTTTATTCCTTTATATTTACCGCAGTTACACTCCCAATCCCGCACCGGCCCAAAGATTTTTTCACAAAACAAACCATCTTTTTCCGGCTTGAGCGTGCGGTAATTAATGGTTTCGGCTTTTTTGACATCACCTTTAGACCAGGATTTAATTACCTGTGGGCTGGCAATCTTAATTGAAATACTATCAAACGATACGATCTCTTCCATTTTAGTGAGCCTTTTCTGTCCGGATATCAAGGCATAAGCCTTGTAACTCTTTGATTAAAACATTAAATGACTCTGGAGTTCCATGCGTTAGGCGCTGTTCGCCCTTAACAATCGCTTCATAAATACGCGTTCTTCCACTGACATCATCACTCTTAACCGTGAGCATCTCCTGTAAAGTAAATGCCGCTCCGTAAGCTTCCAGCGCCCAGACTTCCATTTCACCTAATCTCTGCCCGCCAAATTGCGCTTTACCGCCTAACGGCTGTTGAGTAACTAAGGAATAGGGCCCGATAGAGCGGGCATGAATCTTCTCATCCACTAAATGGATGAGTTTTAAAATATACATATACCCTACGGTTACCCTCTGATCAAAAGGTTCACCGCTATAACCATCGTAAAGGGTAATTTTTCCGTCTTCGGGAAGACCGGCTTTTTTAAGTAACTCTTTAATCTCCCCTTCTTTAGCCCCGTCAAACACCGGACAGCTGACATTTATACCCAAGGCATTAGCTGCCCAGCCTAAATGGCATTCCAAAATCTGGCCGACATTCATACGCGAAGGCACGCCTAAAGGGTTCAAAACCACATCTACCGGCGTGCCATCAGGCATATAAGGCATATTTTCTTCGGGGATAATCCTGGCCACTACACCCTTATTACCATGGCGGCCGGCAAGCTTATCACCTTCAGAAAGTTTACGCTTAGTGGCCACATAAACCACCACTCTTTTTAAAATGCCGGTAGGTAATTCATCTCCCCGGCGCACCTTCTCAATCTCCTGCTCCTCTTCAGCCAAGAGCTCCTGCATTTGCTCATCAAAAGAAGCCGCTAAGATCTTTGCCTCTTCATTCTCACTAAAATTAAACTTCTCTACTTTTTTCTTATCACACCCTAAAACTTGAGATAAACGTAAAGTTTTTTCAGTCTGTAAAAACTCAACCTCCTGCTTATAATAAGCTTTGAGCTCGCGAATTTTAGCCAACTCTTTAGTTTTTTCTTCTTTGGTCTTACGCCCACGGTCTTTGCGCGCGAAAACATGCACATCAATGACCACCCCTTCAACTCCCGGGGGAACAATCAAAGAAGTATCACGCACATCACCGGCCTTTTCGCCAAATATCGCCCGCAACAATCTTTCTTCAGGGCTTGGCTCAGAATCAGTTTTGGGCGTGATTTTACCGACTAAAATATCTCCGGCAGCTACCTCCGCTCCCGTCCGAATAATCCCTTCTTCATCCAGGTTCCTTAAAGCATCCTCGCTGACATTGGGAATATCGCGGGTAATTTCTTCGTTTCCTAACCTGGTTTCGGCAGCTTCAATATCAAATTCTTCAATATGGATAGAAGTAAAAGTATCAATCTTGACTAATCTTTCACTAATCAAAATAGCATCTTCGAAGTTATAACCTCTCCAAGGCATTAAAGCCACCAGAACATTCTTACCCAAAGCCAGTTCACCATCTTTAGTGGCAATGCCATCAGCAATCGGCTGATTGGCTTCCACATGATCCCCTAATTTTACTAACGGCCTTTGGTTGATTGAGGTATCGGCATTGGTACGCAGGAATTTCTTCAAATGATAAATTTTCTTGCCAATAGTAATCGCGGCAGCATCCACACTAGTTACTTTTCCACTCGCCTGAGCCATAACCACTGTTCCGGAATCCTGGGCAACTTTGGCTTCCATGTCCGTGCCGACTAAGGGCGCTTCCGTAATCATCAACGGCACAGCCTGTCTTTGCATGTTTGAGCCCATCAAAGCGCGATTGGCATCATCATGCTCTAAAAAAGGAATTAAAGAAGCAGCAACCGAAACCAGCTGTTTGGCGGAAACATCCATATATTGCACATCTTTACCCGGTACCTTGGGGAAATCATTTTTATAGCGGCAGGTAACAAATTTATCTATAAAACGGCCCTCACTATCCAGCGGAACATCAGCCTGCGCGATAAATTTATCCTCTTCAATATCGGCAGTTAAATATTCAAACTTTTTAGTTACCCGGCCATCTTCGACTTTGCGATAGGGAGTTTCGATTAAACCTAAAGCGTTGATACGCGCAAAACAGCTCAATGATGCAATTAAGCCGATATTCGGCCCTTCCGGCGTCTCAATAGGACATACTCTTCCATAATGTGAAGGGTGGATATCTCTAACTTCAAACCCTGCTCTTTCGCGTGAGAGCCCTCCGGGGCCTAAAGCGCTCAAACGGCGTTTATGCGTCATTTCCGCCAAAGGATTAATCTGATCCATAAACTGAGATAACTGGCTGCGCCCGAAGAAATCGCGGATCTGATTACTCAGCAGTTTGGAATTAATCAAATAATGCACATTTAAATTATCAAACTCACCGAGAATACTTAATCTTTCTTTGATTGAACGTTCAACCCGGGAAAGGCCGATGCGCACCTGATTTTGCACTAATTCCCCGACACTCTTTACGCGGCGATTTCCTAAATGGTCAATGTCATCAATTTTGCCCGTGCCGGCATTTAACTTAATCAAATACTCAATCACCTTAATCACGGTATCTGAATCCAGTATCCTCTTCTCTAAAGATACATCCATACCTAATTTACGATTTAAAATAAAACGCCCCGCTCTCTCTAAATCATATCTAGCCGGATCAAAAAATAACCTATAAAACAGGCCTTCGGCTGCCTCTTTGGTTACCGGCTCAGTAGGGCGCATTTTACGGTAAAAATCAAGATAGGCTTCCTCTTTATTTTTAGTATAATCTTTTTTTAAGGTATTGACGATTTCAGGGTGCTCTTTACCAAAAGCCGCGAATATCTGGCTATCTTCGGAGAAACCCAGGATCCTTAAAATCTGCGTCGCGGGGAAATTTCTGCGCCGATCAACATATGCGGTAACTGTTTCAGTAAGGTCATATTTAAATTCCAACCAGGCGCCCCGGTAAGGAATAACCCGGCCATAAAATATTTTCTTTCCGGTAGGATGCAGTTCTTCTTCAAAAGATACCCCCGGAGAACGCTGCAGCTGACTAACCACAACACGTTCATCACCATTAACAATAAACGTCCCGGTTTCGGTCATTAAAGGAATTTCGCCAAAATAAGCATCCTGCTCTTTTGTTTCATGAGGAGTAGTTAAGCGAAATTTTACTTTTAATGCAGCGGCATAAGTTAATGAACGATTCTTACATTCGCCCATGGTATATTTAGGCTTGCCTAAAGAATAGCTGATAAACTCCAGTTTTACTGAGCGATCAGAATTTTCTATCGGAAAGATTTCATCAAAAACTTCCTGTAACCCCTGGTTCTTTTTTTCTTGCGCTGGTGCATCTATCTGTAGGAATTCACGATAAGTATCCAGCTGAACATCTAAAAGGTCGGGCAACTCATAAACTTCCTTGATCTTAGCAAAATTTTTTCGTTTAATCATATCCTTTATGGCTAAACTCAGCCTTTTTTAATTTAATTAAACTTACTTTAATTCTACGGTTGCGCCCACTGCTTCTAATTTCTTTTTCATTTCAGCAGCTTCCTCTTTATTGACGCCTTCTTTAATCGCCTTAGGAGCAGCATCCACTAAATCTTTGGCTTCTTTCAAACCTAAACTAGTGATTGTACGCACCTCTTTAATTACCGCGATTTTATTCGCGCCGCAACTAACCAACATTACCGTAAAGGTACTTTTCTCTTCAGCCGCCTCAGGCGCGGCGCCACCGGCTGCAGCAGGAGCAGCCATCATCGGTATGTTCGCGCTGACCCCGAATTTCTCTTCCAAAGCTTTAACTAGATCAGCCAATTCCAGCACGCTCATCGTCTCAATAGATTTAATTAAATCTTCCATTTTTGCGGTTGCCATCAGTTCCCCCCTTGTTAATTTGACTTTTGTTTATTCTGTTTAATTTGATCTAAACAATATACAAACTTCTTTAAGGATCGATTCAAAACAATCACTAACTTTGAAATCGGAGCATTCAATACCACAACCAATTTGCCCCTCAGCGCATCCTTAGAAGGCAATGTGCTCATCAGTTCAATATCTTTTAGAGTTAATAACTTGTCCTCTAATAATCCACCCCCTAAGACCAACTTTTCATGTTCTTTACGAAAAGCGCATAATATCCTGGAGATATCTACTGGTTCGTCCTTGAAAAAAATCATCCCGCAAGGCGACTGGATAGATGGTATTAAACCCTCTAGGCTCAGTTCCTTCATTGCCCTTCGGGCGATGCTATTTTTAACTACAAAAAGATCCGCCCCAGAACCCTTGAGTGTCTTTCTCAAAGCGCTCATATCCGGACTGGATACTCCGGAGTACTTTACGATAATTAAACCTCCAGACGCTTTAAAACTATCCTTGATCCGGCTCTCTGAAGTTTCCTTAACTAATTGGCCAATTTTTTTCATCTAACAGATAATCCTTAATCCTGGATTCATGGAAGTAGTTATACTTAAACCTTTAACGAACTTGCCTTTTACGGAAGCCGGCCTAGACTCATTAATCGCTTCAATAACTTTAGAGGCGTTATCATTTATCTGATCCTCGTCAAATGAAATTTTACCCACAGATAAATGCATCCCGCCCTGCTTATCCACGCGAAACTCAACTTTTCCTCTTCTTACATCTTCGATAGCTTTTGAGATATCATTAGTCACGGTACCGGTTTTAGGGCTAGGCATTAACCCGCGCGGGCCCAATACTTTGCCTAATTTACTTAAGTCTTTCATCATTTCAGGGGTAGCGATAGCGCAATCAAAATCCAGGAATCCGGCGGCAACCTTATCCATTAACTCCGTGCCACCCACATAATCTGCTTTGGCATCTTTCGCCTGGCGTTCATGTTCACCCTTGCAGAATACCGCTACCCGCACTTTTTTCCCTGTGCCATGGGGCAGTACAACCGTGCCACGAATCATCTGATCACTTTTTTTAGTATCCACGCTTAAATCAAAATGCAGATCAACTGAACCGTCAAATTTAGGTTTAGGCAGTTTTTTCAATATCGTTACTGCTTCCTTTAATTGATAGAACTTATCCGGCGTAACCTGTTTAGCGGATTCTTTGTACCTCTTGCTGAGTGTTTTCATCCCGCACCTTCTTGGTTATTCTTTCGTTTTAATCCTCTACGCCTTTAAATATTCCACACCCCGAACATATTGAATTTTTATCCCGCACCTTCTTGAAGGTGCGGGACTATCCTTCAATGGCAATACCCATACTGCGGGCAGTGCCTGAAATAGTCTTGATTGCCTGCTCCATACTATTAGTATTTAAATCCGGCAGTTTAAGTTTGGCAATCTCCTGGACCTGCTTTTTAGTTACCGTACCAATAGTCTCTTTGCCGCTAATACCTGAAGCTTTAGCCAAATTCGCCGCTCTCTTTAATAAAATAGATGACGGCGGGCTCTTAATAATAAAGGTAAAGGACCGATCTTCAAAAACACTGATCACTACCGGCAGGATTAACCCATCCCTGCCTTTAGTCTGCTCATTAAACTGCTTGCAGAACTGCATAATGTTTACGCCATGCTGGCCCAATGCCGGGCCCACCGGAGGAGCCGGATTGGCCTGTGCCGCCGGAACGTGTAATTTAATTTGCGCCTTGATTGCCTTTGCCATACTTATACCTTCTCCACCTGCCAGTACTCTAGCTCTACCGGCGTAGAACGGCCAAAAATAGAAACACTTACCTTAACTTTTCCTTTTTCAGGATATACTTCTTCAATTGTTCCGTTAAAATTCAAGAATGGGCCTTCATTAACTCTAACCTGTTCATCCTTTTGGAAAACTATTTTAGGCGAAGGCTTAGCCGCGGTTTCTTTAGTGCGCTTAAGTATGCTATCAACTTCTTCCTGAGGAAGCGGCACCGGTTTCCTGCCTAATCCGATAAAACCGGTAACCCCCGGAGAATTCTTAACAAAAAGATAGGTCTGCTCATTTAGATCCATCTCCACTAATAAATATCCCGGAAAAAACTTCCTCAGCGTAATCTTCTTTTTGCCGGAACGTACTTCAGAAACCTGCTCGGTAGGAATAATCACCTTGGAAATCAAATCCTGCAAACTTGCCGCCAAAACCCGCTTATCCAGCGATGTTTTTACTTTTTCTTCAATTCCGGTTTGTGTATGGACAACGTACCAATTCTTCACCTTGAAACTTCTCCCTTATTCATTACAACGCCTACTTAATATTCAACTCTTCTAAGTAGACGGTTCTATTTTCATTAGAATCCAGGGGACGGTTCTATTTTTTATATATAAAAAATAGAACCGTCCCCTTGTTTTTCTGAAAAAATATAACCGTCCCCTGGATTTTCATTTAAAAACCACGCTTAGAAACCTGGATAAACCCAGATCCACTATCCCAATAAAAACTGTCAAAATTCCTGTAACCGTAATGACTAAAACCGTAGAAGCCAACAATTCTTTTCGCGTTGACCAGGAAACCTTGCTTAATTCTAACTTTACTTCTAATAAAAAACCTCGTATCTTCTGGTAATTCGTGATTACCAAAACCAATACCACAACTGCAATTGCGACTAAAATTATTGTTTTGGAATTTCCAAATATAAAATCCACTTTCTTAAGTCTTTCTTTTACTTCTCTGCTCCTGTAAAACTACAGGAGCGGCAGGACTTGTCCCGTTTCCCTATTTGTTTATTTTGGAAACGGGATCCCGCTTGCTTCTTAAAATTAATCAGCGGGAAACCTGCACATCATATTTATGCCGCTCTTTTTTTAAAACCACAGGAGCGGCAGGACTTGAACCTGCAGTCACGGTTTTGGAGACCGTTGGTTTGCCATTAACCGACGCCCCTAAATTTGCTCTATATTCTTGATCATTTAATCTCTTTATGCGGGGTATGCTTGTAACAGGAATTACAGAACTTACTAAGCTCCAGCCTATCCTGATGCAACTTTTTATTTTTGGTCGTCGTATAATTTCTATTTTTACAAACCGTGCATTCTAAAGTTATTGTTTCACGCATATTTTTTTAGTAAGCTGGAGACGAGAATCGAGCTCGTGACCCCGTCCTTACCAAGGACGTGCTCTACCAACTGAGCTACTCCAGCAATAAAGGGTTCGCTTTGTCGGTCAAGCCATAAAACAAAAAACAACCCCTAAGAAATTATTCAAAACTCTTTCTAATATTTTAGTTTTAGTGCTGAACCACTAGAAATTTGTATAAGTAAAGGAGTTTATACCAAGATCAGGCGTTTGTCAAGGTATTTTTTAACTTTTGTTGTCTTTTTTAGAATCTAGGGGACGGTTCTGTTTTTATATATAAAAAACAGAACCGTCCCCTTGTTTTTCGGGAAAAACAGAACCGTCCCCTTTATTTTAGGTAATTACTCAAGTCAGCAAATTGCTCTAAAGAAAGACCCTCTGGACGTACATTCTCATCAATACCAGCCCTCTGAAGATAATTTTCCAGCCTATCTTGGGCCACCAAACCATCCAGGCTATTCCTCAAGGTCTTCCTTCTTTGATTAAAGGCGGTACGGATTAATTTAAAAAACATCCCTTCATCCTGAACTAATACCAGTGGCTTTTCTCTAAACTTCAGGCATA
This sequence comes from Candidatus Omnitrophota bacterium, assembly GCA_026387315.1. Classification (GTDB taxonomy): domain Bacteria; phylum Omnitrophota; class Gorgyraeia; order Gygaellales; family Profunditerraquicolaceae; genus UBA6249. The sequence continues at coordinate 8,965 of JAPLLY010000001.1, read as the reverse complement.
AAAAACATGAGTCAACATTCGGCGCGGGTTTAAAACTATTTTTTTTAATCTCAAAAAGAATCTCACATTCGCAGTAATACTGCGCAAAACAACTAAAAGACCCATATTCTTTTGATCCCGGGACAGCCCTGGCCCTGCGGCCAAACTCTTTTTGTACGGTTATAAAAGCCGCGCTGATTGCTTGACGATACCCGATAAGATGTTCGATAATCGGGCTGGAAATATAATAAGGAATATTGCCAATTACTTTTATTTTCTGCCTTATCTTATTATCTTGTAAAAATTTGTTTATATTGAATTTTAATATATCACTCTTAATAATCTCACAATTACTATAAACACCTAAAGCCAGTTCAAGAAGCGGATAGAGGCGCTGGTCAATCTCTAATGCGTAAACTTTCTTCGCGCTTCCAGCAAGCGGCGCCGTTAAATCCCCCCTGCCGGCCCCAATCTCCAAAACAATATCTTCTTTAGATAAATTGCAAGCGCGAATTATTTTCTTTTGAATATTTTTATCGATAAGAAAATTCTGGCCTAAGCTTTTTTTTGGTTTAATGTACATTTTATGGCAAGTTTTATCGCCGCAATCAGAGAACTAGGGTCTGCCAAAGCTGGTTTACGGGCAATATCAAAAGCCACGCCGTGTAACGGAGAAGTACGCAGGAAAGGTAACCCTAGGGTAAGATTTACCCCGCTATCGAAACCTGTCAATTTTAAAGCGATTAAAGCCTGGTCATGATAGGCGGCAATTACACAATCAAATTTCCCTTTAGCTGCCTCAGATATAGCCACGTCAGCGCCCAGTACTCCGCTTATAGCAACACTGTTTAATTTTCTATTTAAACTTTTAATTACCGGAATAATTATTTCTTGCTCCTCCGTGCCAATTACCCCATTATCCGAAGCATGAGGATTAACCCCGCAAACTACCAACCTTGGTTTTTTGATTAAAAATAAACTCTTTAGGCCTTTGACGGTATTTAAAATATTATTTTCTAATAATTCCCGCGTCAACATTCTAGAAACATCGCGCAGCCGGATATGCCGGGTCACCAAGCTAAATTTTAATTTATCATTAATCAACATCATTACGGCATCCTGACGGCCGGTTTGCTTGGCCAAATATTCGGTGTGCCCGGAAAACCTGGCGCCCGCCAGATTAATCGCTTCTTTTGAAATCGGACAGGTTACTAAACAATCGATTTTATTATTTTTAAGTAACTCCAAGGCAACATCCAGATACTCCAGGCAAGCAGTGCCGTTTTGCGCGTTTAAGCTGCCAAAATTAAAATTTTTTTCTCCAACATTATTTAAATCAATTAATTTTACAGGCTCTGGAGCAATCTTTAAGAGTTTAGCAGCTTTAGCTAATACCAAGCTATCACCGATAACCGTAAAATCCGCTTTACCTTTTAGTATTTTAAGCGCCCCTAAAGTGATGGCCGGGCCGATGCCCGCGGGGTCCCCGATCGTTAAACCAACTCTAATTTTCGAGGATTTTGATGTAGGATTGTTTTTTAAGCTCATCTAACCACTTCGCCAGTTCTTCCTGCATTTTCTTTTCAAATAAATACTCCTTAATCTTATCCTGTGCCTGACTGAGGCTTAACTGTTGGCTTCCCATAATATCATCTAATTTAAAAATAAAATATTGCGCGCCGATCTTAACCGGATTAGATACTTCACCTAGGCCTAATTTAAACACGGTATCTTCAATCTCCGGGCGTAACTCTTGGCCTGCCAATGCGGAAAGCTTATCCGTAGTAAAGGCGTATTTTGCCGCCAAGAGCTCTAATTTTGTCCCCAGCCGCAGCTGATAACTTACTGTTTTGGCTATCGCCTCATCCTGCGAAATAATCAAAGTTAAAACCCGCTCTTCGGGTTTTAGAAACTGCCTCTTATTCTGGGCGTAAAAAGAAGTAATTTCATCAGGCCGGATCATTACTTTACTGCGCACCTTCTGCTCAACAAGATTATACATCAGCAGCTGCTCGCCAATCTTTTTCTCTAAGTCTGCCCGGACCAGCCCCTGTTTGGCTAAATCCAGCTCGAAATCTGACTCCGAGCCGTAGCGCTTCTTAACCTCATCAATTTTAGCCTTAACCCTGGATGGCTCCATTGTTATCTTATCCAGCTTAGCCTGCGCAAGTATAAGACGGTCTTCGATTAAACGTTGCAATAAATCTTTTTTCATCGAATCCACCTTTTCCTCTAAAGCTTTTCCTTGAAACTGCCGGGAATACTGCAGGCGTATAAAATTCAAAAAATCAGCCAGATCTTTTTGCGTAATTATCTCATTATTAACTACCGCGATTACTTTATCCTGAGCGTAAAGGCAGTAGTTAGCAGATAGTAGGTAGTAAGTAGGTAAAAAAACCAAGGTGAAAAGAATTATGAAGTTAATTATGCGTTTGATCAAAAACACCTGCTTTCTTGAAATTAGCAATTGCTTCTTTTAATAAACGGCAATAAAGATCAAACCCAACGGCCGCGATAAATCCGTGCTGCTCCTGGCCCAGAAGATTACCGGCACCGCGAATCTCCAGGTCATCCATAGCGATATTAAAACCTGAACCCAAATCACTATGCTCCTGGATCGCCTGCAGCCTCTTTGCGGCGTCAATTTCTAAAACCGCGCTATGCTGGTTAGGAATCATAAAATAAGCGTAGGCGGAGCGATTAAATCTGCCTACCCTGCCGCGCAGCTGATGCAAATCGCTTAATCCAAACATCTGCGCGTTATTTATAATAATCGTGTTGGCATTAGGTATATCAATTCCGGATTCAATAATCATCGTAGAAACCAAGATGTCGATTTGCCCGGAAATAAAATCCGACATTATTTGTTCCAAAAGCTTTGCCGGCATTTGCCCGTGAGCAATCCCGATGCGCGCGCCGGAAGGCAAATTCCTGGTAAGCTTATCCTTAATCTTTTCTAAATCCAGGATGCGGTTATGCAGAAAAAATACCTGTCCCTGGCGTGCCAGCTCGCGCTTAATTGCCTGAGTTACCAAATCTTTATCATATTCTACCACAACCGTTTTGATAGGCAACCTATTTAAAGGAGAAGTATTAATCACCGAAAAATCTTTTGCCCCCATCAGGCTCATATATAAAGTACGCGGAATAGGCGTAGCGGTCAAAACCAAAAGATCAATAGTGTTTTTAAGTTTTTTTAATTGTTCCTTGGCCTTAACGCCAAAACGCTGCTCTTCATCAACAATCACTAAACCCAGGTCCTTAAAACTTACATCCGGTGAAAGCAACCGATGCGTGCCAATAACGATATCCACGCTCCCCTGGCGTATGTTTTTTATGATTTCATTCTGCTGGCGCTTAGTCCTAAAACGGGAAAGCATCTGCACATTTACGGGAAAATTTGCCAAGCGCGCGGTAAAATTTTTATAATGCTGCTCAGCCAGAATCGTAGTGGGAACCAGATAAGCCACCTGCTTATTATCCATCACCGCCTTAAAAGCCGCGCGCATGGCTACCTCGGTTTTCCCATACCCCACATCTCCGCAAAGCAGCCGATCCATAGGCTTGGCCGACTCCATATCCAGCTTAACCTCTGCCATAGTTTTAATCTGATCCGGAGTTTCCAGGTAGGGAAATGTTTTCTCAAAATCCGCCTGCCACTGGGTATCCGCGGAAAACTTAAATCCGCTACTGGCCAAACGCAGCGCTTGCAAACTTAACAGCTCCCAGGCTAATTTTTGAATGCCTTTACGAGCGCGCTCTTTAATTCTTTGCCACTGTTGATTACCCAGCCGATATAGCTTGGGCTTACGCGTATGAAAAGCAATATACTTTTGCACCAAATGCATAGCATCAATCGGCACATAAAGTTTTTCATTGTGGTCATACTCAATCACCAAATGATCTTTAAGCACGCCTTTTAATTTAACCTTTTGCAGGCCCTGGAATTTTCCTATGCCATGCCGGCTATGCACTACAAAATCACCGATATTTAAATCCAGAAAATTTTTTAAAGGGAACTCTTCGTTAAATGCGATGCTGCGGATGCTTGAGGATTTTTTAAAGGGCAGGATAATCACAATATTGTGCTGCCAAAGCCCCTGGCCATTACCAGGGTCAAACGTTTTAATCGAAGAGACTTTTTCATTATCGACACTGAGCAAAGTCGAAGTGTCGATGCGAATAGGCAGCTGGAAAGATACCGGAAAGATATCGATAATTCCTCCCCGGCAACTAAAATCACCTTCAGCAGAAACCAAATCCTGCCGCTGGTAACCAAAATCAATCAAAGCAGCCAAGAAAGCTTCTAAATTGAGCTCCTGATTAAGATATAGTTTAAGCGATCTAAATAGCATATAAAATCATAGGGACGGTTCTATTTTACTTCGAAAAACTAGGGGACGGTTCTCTTTTTTAAGAGAACCGTCCCCGTGATTCTTTAGAAAAATAGAACCCTGCCGGCAGGCAAACGTCCTCGTTTTTTTATTTAATATTCTTACGGCTCCAGGCAAGCACCAACGGAGAAGCAATAAAAATTGTGGAATACACGCCAGAAATAAATCCCACAAATAGAGCAAAAGAAAAATTGCTTAAGACCTCGCCGCCGTAAAACAAAAAAGAAATAACCACCAAAAGCGTAACCCCGGAAGTAAGCAGTGTCCGGCCCAGAGTTTGATTTACGCTCAAGTTAATCAGTTCTCCTAAAGAAAGTTTTCGGTAAAGGCGCGCATTTTCACGCACGCGGTCATAAATAACAATGGTATCATTAATCGAATAACCGGCGATAGTCAAAAAAGCAGTAATACTTAAGAGATCAATCTGGCGGGAAGTCACCACTAAAAATCCCAAGGCCACCAGCACGTCATGAATAAGGGCGATTACGCCTGCCGCCGCGAAGTTTATATGTTTAAACCTGAAACCCACGTAAATTAGAATCCCCACCAATGACCAGATCAAAGCTAGCACCGCCCTAGTTTTAAGATGTTTACCGGCGACCGGCCCCACTCGCTCAATTCTTAATATCTGGATATCCTCGCCCGGAAACGCTGCTTTGAGCTTATTGGTTAATACTTGATTTTTATCCTCTGAAGTTCTAATTAAAACCACCTTGGGGTTATCTTTAAACTGCTGGATACTCGCGTCCGCCAAATTTATATCTTTTAGCACTTGACGTACTTTATCCATTGCCGGAGGATTCCTAAAACTATACTCCTGAAGCTGCCCGCCGGCAAAATCAATCCCGTAAGCTGAGGAACCTTTCTTAAAATATGAAAAAAGGCCAATCGTAATTACAATGATCGATACGGCATAAAATATTTTTCTCTTGCCGATAAAATCCAGTTTAGTTTCTCCGATTAATTTAAGCATAGGCAAAGAGTTCTTAATCCAGCCCAAATTAAGCAAGAGCTCAAAGATTACCCGCGTAACCACAATTGCGGTAAACATGCTGGAAATCAAACCAATGGTCAGCGTAACCGCGAAACCACGAATCGGCCCTGTACCAAACTGAAACAATAAAAATGCCGCGATTAAAGTGGTAAGGTTGGAATCAAATATCGCGCTAAAGGCACGGCCATAACCATTGCCAATGGCCGCGCGCAAATTCCTGCCGGCAGCAATCTCCTCTCTAATCCGCTCATTAATCAAAACGTTAGCATCTACCGCCATACCTAGAGATAAGGCAATACCGGCAATGCCCGGTAGGGTTAAAGTCGCTGATATCCCGGGAAAAAGCAATGGCAATAAACCTAAACCTCCGAGAATCATGATCAAGTTTAAAAAAAGCGCGAAATCACTGATCAGCCCGGCCAGAAGATAATAACCTGCCATAAAAATAAAAACTAAAGCACAACCGATTAAACAAGCCTTAACTCCTTTATTTATAGAATCCTGGCCTAAAAGCGGGCCAACAGTCCTCTCCTCTTCCACATACATCGGAGCAGGTAATGCCCCGACCCTTAAGACAAGCGCTAAATCTTGCGCGACTTGCGCGTCAAACCTGCCGGTAATCACTGCCTCACCTGAAGGAATTGCCTCCCTGATTCGCGGGGCTGACTGCACTTTACCGTCTAAGACAATGGCCAGCCGCTTTCCCACATTATCCGCAGTTACTTGGGCGAATTTCTTAGCTCCGGCGGCATTAAACTGCAAAGCGACAATCGGCTCATTAAACTGGCTCTGATCAAAACGCACCATGGCATTCGTTAAGGCATCCCCCACTAATACCGCCTGTTTCTGTAGTAACAACGGCTCATTCTCATCCGGAGTATATTTTAACTCAAACCCCTCGGGAACTGTTCCGTCAATTGCTATTTTAAGCTTTTGGGCATCATTAGAAACAACTTTAAACTCCAGCATCGCGGTTTTGCCAATTAACTCAATGGCGCGCTCACGGTCAGTAACCCCGGGAAGCTGCACCACAATCTCATCTTCGCCTTGTTTTTGAATGGAAGTTTCCCTGACCCCAAACTCATCAATGCGGTTGCGAATTACCTCGACTGCCCGGTCACAGGCATCCAGTTTAGCCTGGCCCTCTAGATGGCTAGTGTCAACTTTAAGTAAAAGATGCATCCCGCCTTGCAAATCCAGGCCCAGGTTAATACGCTTATCTAAAGGAAAGGTATAATAAACACATAACCCCAACACCCCCAAGATCAGCAATATTTTATAAATCAGCTTTCTTTCCATTATTTAAAACTCCTGTTTAATTCTAATTAGTTGTCACTGAAAAACTAATTTCCCCATTTGCCGTCATTGCGAGGAGCCGCAGGCGACGCGGCAATCCCGAAGGTTGCGAGGACTTTAGCCCGAAGCAATCTAAAACGAGATTGCTTCACCCCTTCGGGGTTCGCAATGACACGCGTTTTAAGGCTTCTTAATATAAGCAACGCTGTTTTTTTCAATCTCCATCTTTACATTTTCATCAATGCGTAAAATTAAAGTCTTCTCTTTTACGTTAACGATGGTGCCATGTATACCGCCTAAAGTTACCACCTCATCATTTTTATCAATACCCGCCAGCATCTTCTGATGCTCTTTCTCCTTCTGTTTTTGCGGCCGGATTAACAGAAAATAAAAAATAATAAAAATTAAGACTAACGGGAAAAACTGGACCAATGGATTAGCTGCGCTGGACTGTAACATATTAGGCTCCTCATTTTTCCCCAGCCTCCGGCGCTTGGGGAAAAATGACCCCGAGCTCCGCGAGGGGGAAGATCAATCATAGAATCTCTTTATTTGATTTCTTTAATAAACTTTTTACGGTCACGGATAGTTGCGCGCCGTTCTTTATCCACTCGGCAATCCGCTCTTTTTTAAGCACCGCGGCCCCGGTTATCGGTTTATAGTAACCCAACTCTTCAATTATCCGGCTATCCCTGCCCATCCGCTCATCAAAAACAGTAACCCGAAAATGCGGTTTACCCTTAGGATTTTTACCGATTCTTCTTAAACGAATATGCACTGCCATGGTATTAACTCCTCTCTTAACCCAGCCCTTGCGTGCAAGAGCTGGATTAACTTCTAATTGCTTCCAGCAAAGCCTTAGCTTTATTCACTGATTCCTGATATTCTTTTTCCGGAACAGAGTCAGCGACAATCCCTGAGCCGGCCTGCACATAAGCAAAACCATCCTTAAGTACTATTGTGCGAATGGCAATGCAAGTATCCAAATTATGCGAAAAACTAAAATAACCAATTGCCCCGGCATACAACGAACGCCTTAAATTCTCCAGCTCATCAATAATTTGCATCGCACGGATCTTCGGGCTTCCGGAAACCGTGCCAGCCGGAAATGCTGCTTTGAATACATCATAGATATCAAACCTTTTTTTGTCAAGTACGGCACTTACCTCGCTAACCAGGTGCATAACATGAGAATACTTTTCTACGCGCATAAAAGCATCCACTTTAACCTGGCCGAGTTTACTAATCCGTCCCAAATCGTTCCTACCTAAATCTACTAACATCAGATGCTCAGCTCTCTCTTTTTCATCCGACAAAAGCTCTTTTTCCAAAGCACAATCCTGCTTTTGATTCTTTCCACGCCAACGCGTGCCGGCAATCGGACGCGTCTGAACTAAACCATTTTCGCTGCGCACGAGCATTTCCGGGCTGGAACCGACAATAGAAAAATCCTTAAATTTTAAGTAATACATATAGGGTGAAGGATTAAGGCGGCGCAAGGCCCGATAGATCGCAAAATCATTTTTTTGTGTCTTAACTTTAAAACGCTGCGATAAAACTACTTGGATAACATCACCCTGCTTTATGTAGCCCTTAGCTTTTTTAACCATCCGGACAAACTCTGACTTCTTAAGATTACTAGTAACCGGCAACTGGCCAAATTTGCTTATGTTATCTTGCGGAATAATGGAGTTATTAAAATTACAATGAATTGCTTCAATCTTACTTATTGCCTTTTGGTAAAGCTGTTTTTTTTCAGCCAGGTTAGAATTTCTTGGTAAAAAAACATTACTTAAAATTTTAATTGTATGGTTAAGCCGATCAAAAATTAAAAGCGTATCCGTTAAGACTAAAACTGTATCCGGAATTCCAAGCTGGTCCTTATTCTTATCCGGAATATTCTCAAAGAACCTTACTGTATCATACCCGATATAGCCTACCAGGCCGCCATAAAAACGCGGCAGGTCCGCGACCTGGACACTACGAAAATCCCGCATTATTTTTTTAATCTCAGCTAAAGGCGTGCTGCGAGTAATAAAACTCTTGCGCTTATTATTCTGTGGATAAATAATTTCTATATTTTTACCCCGGCTTATAAAAATCAGGCCAGGATTTGTACCGAGAAATGAATAGCGGGCAATCTTTTCCTGGCCTTCAACAGATTCCAAAAGAAAGGAATAATCACCTTGCTTAATCTTTAAAAAAACAGAAACCGGAGTATCCAGATCAGCATCAATTTCTTTGTAGACTGGGATGAGATTACCTTTTTTGCTTAATTTTAGAAACTCTTTTAAATCTGGTT
>JAPLLY010000008.1 GCA_026387315.1 Candidatus Omnitrophota bacterium | reverse complement strand
CGCGGGGGGAGGGAACGATCATTTGAAATCCCCACGCGGGAGGAGATGAAATCCCCACGCGGGAGGGAAGATATATTGAAATTCCTCTCTCGTGGGGGGGAATAAGAGAATAAAATAAAACTCCCCTCCCCTTGTGGGAGGGGCTGGGGGAGGGGTAACGTTAAAAACCAGTAGAGTTTATAATAATCTTAATTCCCTTTATCCGTATTCTTTTTAAAAAGGTCTAAAAATTTATCTTCATACTCCTTATAAACATTCCACTTATCCAGTTGGACCTTTAATTCTTTAGCCTTGCCGATATCCAGGCGGCTTTCCGCGAAAAGTTTCTCAATTTTTTCTTTTGCCGAAACAGGCAGGTTGGTAAGTTGGCTTAAGGTTTTTTTAATCAACTCCACTTCTTCAGCTCCGATAGGAGCGGATAAGCCGGCGCTGCCCAGCTTCAAATACTCCAGCAATTTATTAATTTCATTTTCCATCACCTGCGCCTGCTCTTTTAACGGCGCTACATTTATCTGAATATTCAATATTTTTCCTAAAGCCGCGAGCACTGCCGCGGAAGCTTTGGGATTTTCAATCTGTATAGTGTAAAGAGGAATTTCCCCCAACAAACAGAATCCTTTTAATTTCGCTTTCTTAGCGATGCCTAAAAATAAACCATTCATCCCGCTGATCTGGCCATCCACTAAAGCCGCGAAATTATATTTCTTTAAACTTTCTTTTATTTTCTGATCCGTGGCGGCAAACCAAACTCCGGAAGCTTGGGTATGATCAGCAGCCTGAGGCATAGAAGCAAAGCTCACGATTGACTCTACGCCAAGATCCTTGGCCAGGCCGATAATTGCCTTGGCATAACTATCCGCCTTGGATAGATCCGGCTGAGCATTACTTAAAAAAATAACTAAATCATTTTTGCCGGAGATGGCACCTTTGGCAGCGGGATTTTTCCAATAATAGAATTTCCCCTGAGGAAGAAGCGGGACTTCTAATATTCCGGCTGAAATAACGCTTCCGGCTAAATAAAAAAACTCCTCCGGCATAATCCGCGCGAATTCCTGCGCTTTAAGCTCCTGGATCAAATATTCTACCGCTTTAAATGCCACCTCACCCATTCCCGGCCAAGCAACAATAAGATAAGGTTTTTTCAGCCGGGGTTTTTTAATAATGATCAAAGATTCCATATTGTTCCTCCTTGAAAGTTAAAAACAAAAGCTTTAAGCTGTAAGTTTTAAGCTATAAGCTTACGGCTTACCGCTTACAGCTTATTTAAGTTTTGGATTTATGATTTAAAATTATAATTTTTTAAAAATTCCACCAAGACTCTTGAGCCATTATACAGATTATCCAAACAGGCATATTCATCAGCGATGTGCGCGCAGCCTTCTGCGCCAAAACCGGTAGCAATCGCCGGAATATTCATCGCTTTAAAAAAAGTTATTACCGTCGCCCCCTCCGAACCACTGACGCGCGGGGAAAATTTTAAACTCCGCATCGCGCGAACCAAGCTGTTGACCAAAGGATGGCCCGGTGAAATATAATAAGGAGCTTGAATCCCTTGAATTTCAATTTTATAATTTTTAGTATACTTGGTAATTGTTTTTCTTAAATAACGCAGGATTTCTTTCTCAGAAGAACCGGGAAGAAATCTAAAATCCAATTGGAATTCACACCAGTCGCTGACGACATTAACCTTATCTCCCCCCTTAATCGTCCCGACATTTATCGTGGGCGCGCGCAAATATTTGTTTTTAACATACCGCGGATGTTGGCTTTTAAGATCGATGATTATTTTAGCTGCCAGGTCTATAGCATTCACTCCTAACCAAGGATAGGCGCCGTGCGCTTTTTTACCGGCCAGGCGCACCGTTAGATGTATTAACCCTTTTTGCGTGATCACAATTTCAAAATCATCGGCATCCAAGACAACCGCGGCATCGGCTTTTAAAAGCTTGCGCTCAAGTAGAGGTATTAAACCTAAGGTTGAACCGCTTTCTTCATCAGCAGTTGCCGCGAAAATTAAATCATAATCAAGCTTAACACCGTCTTCAACAATAGTATTAATTGCTTCTAAAGCGCTGGCTAAATTCCCCTTACAATCCGTGGCGCCTAAACCGTAAATCCTATTGCCGATAATTTTAGCTCTTAATGCCGGAGTTTTCCAGCTTCTTCCGGCGCAAACAGTATCCAAATGCGGAGTAAGCAGTAGTGATTTTAGGCGTTTTTTCCCTGGCAGCACCGCCAAAACATTAACCCTTTTACTACTAAATGCGTAGGTTTTAATTTTTAATCCTAAATCCTTTAAATATTTGCCTACAAACTCGGCAATTTTACGCTCATCTCCGGGAGGATTCTGAGAATCCAGGGAAATTAATTTTTTGATCGTTGCTATCAGTCGTTTTTTATTGGCCATAATCCTTACCTATGTTTTACTAATTAAATATAATTCCCCCCTCCCTAACCCTCCCCACAAGGGGGAGGGAATGATTATTTGAAATTCCCCTTCCACGCGGGGGGAGGAAATACACAAATTCCCCTTCCACGCGAGGGGAGGAAATACACAAATTCCCCTTCCACGCGAGGGGAGGAAATACACAAATTCCCCTCCCCTTGCGGGAGGGGCTAGGGGAGGGGTGGCGTTAAAAGCCAGCAGAGTTTATGATAATATCCTTCATTCTTGATGATCAATAAGTTCTAAGGGATTAAAACCATAATAGGCAAAAAGAGCATATGCCGTACCCGATACCGAACCCGTATGGCTGCCCTTGGGAGTCACCCAGCCATGCCCGGTATCTACCTGATCCTGAGTCGCGTAAGGAAGACAGCCCTCTCCTTGACCAGACGCGGAAGAACTAGAGATAATCATATTGCCTAATTCACTCAAATACATCCGGGCTTTCTTACCATAACTAGCTGCTTTGATTTTATCGCCTTTTTTCAAATAAAATTCTTCCATAATCTTATACGACACGATCATTTGCGCTGTCCACTCGGAAGAAACTACGCCGCCCCTGGCCGTATGGCGCTGCGGGGCAAAATCAAATCCTTTTATTTTGACACTCTGCGCGTTTGCCCGCGTAAAATTAACCTCGACGCTGCAATTTTCCTCTACAAATTCCATAATTTTATCCGGATCCATACCCAAGGCTAGCAACTTTCCCGGACCAATCGCCGCAATGCTCCAAGCATAAGTATCGGTGGCAATCGTCGAATCACCTTTGCCGCGCTTAACCGGCAAATCCTGCCGGTTATAAGTATTATTCACTATCCAGTTGATGGCCTTAACAGCAGCGTCAGAGTAAATTGTTTTTCCCGTAACTTTAGCTAACATATTAAAAAACGCGTAAGCATCAAGATTATGCTCGGTGGAATACCATTTTACTGCGGGGCCGCCGCGGATACCGCCACCGGCGTCTTGATCCTGCAGATCAATAATTGCCGCGGCGATACTTTCCGCTAAACCTAAATAACTTTTATCCTTGGCGCTTTGCGTATATTGCATAATGGCCAGGCCGACCCAAAGATTCGGCCCGCTATGCGTAATAAACTCCGCCGGGGCGCCATCATCAGCATAATAAGCATTAAGAAACCAGCCATTTTCTCTTTTGGCAGCCTGAGCAAAAAAATCCAAGATTTGCTTAGCCCGGTTAAAATCCAGAAATCGCGAATACGCCTGAATAAGCAAAGCCTGGTCATAAGTAAAGGACCAGTTAGCAATCTCTTTATCCCCTTCAAAACTGGCCGTTAATCCGGTACGGTTATTTTGATGAAGCTTAAGCCACTGATACATTTTGTCAAAATTCGCTTTCTCCAGCGCTGCTTTCTTTTGATCCAACTGTGTCAATTCTTGGGTGGCAATATTCTCATTGCGCGCGGCCGCAGCCAGCTTGCTCTTTAAAACAAGTTTTTCCTTGGCGAGGCTGGCGATCAGATCATTTAGCTGTTTAATCTGGATTAAATCACCGGCTTGGATTTTTTCCTTTTGAGATTGAACGGATTCAATCCGCTCTTGGAGAATTCTTAATTTTGAAACAAAGCTTTTCCGCTGGGCAGCTACTTCTTCGATTTTTTGTTTGGCCAGGCTGGAGTCTTTTAACACCATCGCCAGCTTTTCAATAAGCAGTTTATTACCTTGGGTTAATTTGAAGTTTAAATAGCTGTTAACGCCTAAGCCGGCCGCCAAAATAACAACTAACGCTAAGGCTGCCGGGACAAAAAGTTTTTTTAACCAGGTATAGCGCATGAGCTTATTATTTTGCTTAACCGATATATAATCATAATTTATGCCTATCAGATACTGATGTTTATCCCCAACAATATCTTTAACCCAAACTATGCTGGCTTGAGCGGGGATAGGTTTACTGCTAATCGGAATATCAATCTCTACTGATAATTTGACATTCTTTTCCTTGAGCAACTCAATAAACCGCGGATCAAGATTATTTATCGCCAAGCAGATCCCGCCCCGGCTAATATTATTAGTAAACCCCTGCAGCCAGCCGGAAAGATAAACTTCTCCCTCTGGCTCTTCCAAGCGGAACTGCACCGGGAAAACCGTATCCAAACGCAGATATTTTCTATGCTCTGCAGGAATTAATTTTTTATTTTTAAGCAGCATATCTTTAAAATCAAAGGGGACGGTTCTATTTTTTCTTCAAGCTGTCTACCTGTGTAGACCTACGCGGTCTACATATATGTAGACCGCGTAGGTCTACGTGGTTCGCGGGAATGACGGTAATAAAGGAATAGAACCGTCCCCTGGATTCTTGGGCTTAAAAGCAAAAAGCTTGGAGAAATCGGTAAAGCCGGTAATACCTTTCTCCTGGCTAATAACTTTCAGCTTGTTAAAAACCTCCCAGGTCATTTCCACGTCGGCAAAAGCCCGGTGTTTTTGCGTCAATTTAACTTTTAGTTCTTGCGCTACAAACCAAAGCGGATAACGCGCCAGGCCGGGCAAGAGCCTTTTGGCCATGGTCAAAACGTCAAAAACAACTAGATTATCGATTACCGGAGCCCCAATTAATTCAAGCTCATTATTTAGAAAACCTAAATCAAATTCCGCGTTGTAGGAACACAGGCAGCTACCTTGAATAAATTCTAAAAATTCAGGTATTACTTTTTCTATGCCGGGGGCGCTTTCTAGCATTTCCGGAGTAATTTTATTCACCGCGAAAGCTCCCGCGGAGATCGGGCGGCCGGGATTAATCAAGGAATCGAACTGCGCTATCCTGGCTTGGCCTTTAACTCTTAAGCCGGCTAATTCCACGATGCGGTCCCCGGAAACCGGATTAAGCCCGGTGGTTTCGGTATCAAATATAGTAAGCTCTATTGCCTCAATATTTTCATCCATCTCAGTCCACGTAGACCTACGCGGTCTACATTTATGTAGACCGCGTAGGTCTACGTAGGTAGTTAATTAATTCTTGTTACAATATAGGCATCAATTAAACGCACGGGTTTATACGTCAGTTTGGTTTTACGCAAATTCTCTACTCCGGAATCATCCATAATATTAATGTACTGATAACCTTTTAAGGTTTGGCTAAACTGACGGAAAATAAACGGCGCCAGCCCTTTAATCGCCAGATCCGTAATCTCATAAAGTATACAAAATATGTTTTTATTAAGCCGGTAGCCAAAACTAAAAGCCTTAATCTCTTTATCCACTCTAACCACAATACCTTCCAAATGCAACTGTTTATAATTAGTGAACGCCTCTTGAATTACCCGGCGATTATCCTCGAGCATGCCGCGATAGACAGCATCGTTAGATTGCCCCTGGCGCTCTTTTATCCAGGAGGCGAATAAATTTAAACAGTCCGCCTGATCTGCCAATTTCAACACGCTCACCTTGAAGTCATAATGTTTAATAAAATAATTATAAGCGGCGCGTTGAGATTTAAATTTATTTCCTTTAAATAACGCTAAATCGCCGCGCGAACAAAGATAATCCGGATATTTTTGGCTGCACAGATATCCCAGGGAGCGATAATAATCTAAACCCTCCTGCTGGATATTTTCAATACGCGAGATATTCTTATTTTTATTAATTTTATCCATGATCGCGAAAACCCGCTGAATAACCTCTAACTGCGGCTGCCTGGCCAGCGGTGCCAGATACATAAAACAACCCAGCTGATCACGAAAAAATATACAGAGGCTATCCTTAATTACCGCCCATTCAATATCATAGAGCGCCTTCCAAATATAGATATTTGCGAAAGAATACGCCGCCAGCTCATAAATAGAGAAAGCCAAATACCGGTTGAATACCTTTTGATCTTTTAAAGATAGCTTATTTAATTTCATGGGGCAGATTCAACTCAGCAACTTCTCTTAAGTCTTCATAAGCCTGGATAATTTGGGGATTATCTTTAAGCATGGAAAGCAGCGGCGTAGAATTAAGATACCCGGCCAGATAAACAATATACTCCTTGGCCTCCTGGCTGTTTATCCGCTCATAGGCGTAAGGGCAATTTAAATCTACCGTAAGTAGAACTTTATTCTTGCGTAAATTAATCAGAAAAGGATAGAGCTGGCATTCAAATGGCCGGATACTGTAAATTTTACATTGGTTATTTAAGGTTTCCAAAAACGGACAAATAAAATCCGCGCCGCCAGGGTTAGCTATTGGTTGAATCCGGCGGTCAATAGAAATAGAGGCGGCCGGAATTTCCGGTTTATCCAATAATTCCTGAATCTCTTCATCCAAAAGACAGGGGCTCCATACAGAGTTTGCTTCCTTAAACCGGCAGCAACCTTGGCATTTAAGGCAAAATTCCTGCGGAACAAATTGTTTGATCACTTAACAATGCTCCCAAGTTTTAATTTTTTATCCGGGCTAATCACTGCTAGGATATTCTCATCTGAACCCGCCAAAATCATTCCCTGGCTTTCTACTCCCCGTAAAATCACCGGTTCCAGATTATCCACTAAAACCACCTGTTTACCGATCAGCTCTTCTTTGGAATAATAATTCTTGATTCCCGCCACCACCTGTTTTTGCCGATCACCTAAATCTAGCGTTAAGATTAATAACTTATCCGCGTTCGGATGGTCATTGACTTCTTTAATCCGGGCAATTCTTAATTCCAGCTTCCTAAAATCATCAATTGTCGCCATATTATTCTCCAATCACGTAAATCCCGGGAAATCCCGGGGACGGTTCTCTTAAGAGAACCGTCCCCGTGTTTTTTCCGTGTTTCCGTGTTTTTCGGAAAAACAGAACCGTCCCCGTGTTTTAATACTTTAACTCTACATAAAATTCAAACTGATAGGCATTATTGACGTTGCCATCCCCGCGCACATAAGGGCTAAATGGGCTTTCATCCGCATCGCGCTTCTCTTGATAATACCTGCCCGGAATGAAATAACCTCCTAAGAAACCCACGCTAATCTGCTTAGTTGCTTTATAATCCACAAATAAATCCGCCTCCATCCCCAAATCCCGGGAAAGATACTTACTCTGTCCGTCTAAAGTCCCCACTGGGCGGTTAAATGCCCTTAGATAGTATCCATATAAACTCACGCAAAGTTTATCCGTAAAATTGTAGTCAAAGCCAAGCGAAGGCATAATCAAATTTTCAAAATCACCGGAATAAAATGTGCCTGGCCGCGGTACGCCGTAATTTAAACCGTATCCTCCGCCCATGGCCACAATTGGAAGCATATCTAAATTACTGCTGCTAATCGTATCACTTAGGTTTCGATTGGTGGGAGAAGAATAGCTAAAAGCGCGATTCTTTCCTGAAACAAAAAGCCCATCCGGGTTGGCCGCCATATCTAAGGTCTCTTTATTTCCGGAGCAGAATAAAAATTGCAATTCCGGGACAAATTTTCCTAAAACATAATCGAATCCGGAGTAAAACATGTAACCGGTATGTTGGATATCTTTATACTCACTATCCTGGCTGTGAGCATACCCAAAATTGCGCGCCGCCTCTAATTTTAGAGTAAAATTATCAGCTGCGTATTCCCAGGCAGTTCCAAAAGTCCCTAGCAAATCTCTGTTTATGGGGGCGGCAAAAAGATTGTCTCTTTTCCCGCTAGAGGTATAATCTGCCAGCATGCCAACATAGGGCCAAAAGGTCTGCTTCCCTGCGGTAATTTTAACATCCGCGGCAAAAAAATTAGCCGCGTTTGGTTCATATTTCTGGCCCTGATCCTCTTCTTGCTGAATATGCGGCCCTAAAATATTCTTATAAACTAAATCCGGGCGGCAATAATATAGGCGCCAATACATATTTTGCGCCTGGCGGTATAAAGTAACTCCGTAATTTTCATAACCGCCATTCAAACTAAAACCATTGCCTACCTCATAAATATACAACCCGGCCTTAAGCCCAAAATTGCCCCAAAGCTTATTATCTAACCAAAACTCTTCAACCTGCGGCAACAGCTCCGCGTTACGGTACTTCTGGACTCTTCCGCCGGAATTAATCAGCGTGTTGTGAATAAAAAGCGGGGCGTCGTAATCATAAGGCCCATTGCGCTCAAGTTTAAGGTAAAATTTGCTTGGCGAATTCTTAAACTCAGCGTTAAGGGCAAAGCTGTAATCAATACCTAAATAAGTAGTCTGATCATCTTTATTATGGCTATCTAAATCCACCACATTTTTAAAACTTACCAAATCCGTACGCAGATAAGTATCTAATCCCAACACTAACTGCTCGGTATTGAGCAATTCATAGCTATAGGCTAAAGAAGTGAAGCCTAAGGCCAGAATTAGAAATAAACAAACTCTTTTGGGCATTTCTTTAGTTTTAGAATCAAGGGGACGGTTCTCTTTTTAAAAGAGAACCGTCCCCTTTGTTTTTCAAATTGGCGGGGCCGACGAGATTCGAACTCGCGCTCTCCTCCGTGACAGGGAGGCGCTTTAAGCCAGGCTAAGCTACGACCCCAGTAATGCAGAACTAAGAATTAAGAACTAAGATTGAAGATTAGATAGTATTGTACTCAAAATTTTGACAACTTCAATGTTTTCTTTTAACAGTAAATCCGGGGACGGTTCTGTTTTTTCTAAAAAAAACAGAACCGTCCCCTTGTTTTAGCTCTTAATTCTGACTTAATGGGCGGTACTGGACTTGAACCAGTAAAACCTCCTGAATGTAAATCAGGCGCGCTAACCAATTGCGCCAACCGCCCAAAAATTTATGCCCCGGCAAGTTTCCCCAAAATAATTAAAGTAAACACCATCACCAAAATAGCTACAGTTTCGGTCATGCCTAAGACGGCTAAATAATTGCCAAATCCTTTACCGGTTTCGCCCATAGCATCGCAGGCGCAAGCAGCGCAGCGGCCCTGCCAATATGCGGACAGGCCTATAGCCGCGCCGCTCAAAGCTCCGATGCCCCAAAGATAATGGCCCTGATTAGCCAGTTCGATCATCTTGGTCATCACAATGTTACCGTAAAGCGTCTGGGTCAAAGGAGCAGCCACCAAAGCCACGAGCAAAAAAGAGGCGTTTTTATTTTGATTAAAATTCTTTTTCCAGGCGCCAATCGCCGCCATCCCGGCTACTCCGGCGCCGGCGCCGGACCCCAAAGCTGAAAGCCCAAGCACTAATCCTAACCCTAAATCCTTAAACTGCATTAAAACTCCTGTTTCCATATTATTCCTCCCAAAATCTGGGGGAGGAGTTCTATTTTTGAATCCAGGGGACGGTTCTATTTTTTATATATAAAAAATAGAACCGTCCCCATGTTTTTCGGAAAAATAGAACCGTCCCCATGTTTTACTTTATTCCTTCCGGCCAAACGGTTTATACGCGAATCCGCTCCAGGAAACATTGGCGTGGCTGCAAAATTCCAAAACATTAAGGCGCACGCCGTGGACCAAGACTGACATCGGGCCTAAAATAAAATTCAAACCGTGCCCGGCGATCAAAATCAATATCCCCAGGATAAAAGCGCCCACACCCGCTTTGGCTGAACCAAAAGCCATAACATTAAAAGCATCGGCAATCGCCACTCCGGCAAGCCCTACGGCAAAAAGCCGCACATAAGAAACTATGTCGGTAAAATTATTCACCAGCCCTAAGGCTATCGCCGCTAACCCTTGGCCTACGCATTTTAAAATATTACGCTGGGGGCTGGTAAATAGTACTACCAAAGTTATCCCGCCATAAATCAGCCATTGGCCAAAGAGCGGAAATTGATCCTGCAAAAGCAAATTTTTGGCCAGGAAAAAAGCCGCCCAAATTATACTAATCCATCCCAAATCCGCCACTGCCGTCAAAGAAGGCAGTTTAAGAACCAACCTCCAGGAATGCGCAATAGTTAGGTGCGCTGCCCCAATTAAAAAACATAAAGCCTGCACAAAATTAATATCATGAAGTAACGGCACCAGCGGCTTAATCCCTAGGCTGGCCAGCCACCCTTGGCCAAAAAATGTCCCGGAAATAATTCCCCATATAATAGCGCAAGAACTTAAGAGATAAAAGAGAAATATTGGTGTCTTATCTTTAATCTTTTTACCCATTTTTTTATGAACGATAAAAGTAAAAATAAAATAAAGCAAGCCATATCCGGCGTCACCGATAATCATACCAAAGAACAAGCTGAAAAAAATAAGGAATAGCGGGCTGATATCCAGTTCACTGTACCCCGGGATAAGCTCCAATAGCTTTAATAGCGGTTGAATAAGTTTAATCCAAGCCGGATTCCGGATTAAGGTGGGCACGGAATCTTCTTCGCCGGGCTTAAGCGTCAGAATTCCCCAGCCATTTCCCTTGGCCTGTTTAACCAGCCTCTCTTCGGCATCCACCGGGATATAGCCTTTCAAATAAACAATCTCTCCGGCCTGGCCCAGGCCTTTTAAAACAGCGTAAAAATCTTTTTGGCTCAAAAGAGACTCCTCGGCGGCAATAAGGTCATTTTGATAAAAAAGATGAACAGCTAACTCTTCTTTGATGGATTGCATAATCTTGATATCTTCACTCAGCCGATCTTTCATTTGCGATAACGATAATTTAGGCAACTCTAATTTCTTAAAATTAAGCTCTACATTTGCCTGCCCGACAACCAAACAATTTACCAATGAACCTCGCGAAGAAATTATTTTTAATATTAATCCTGGGGGCAGGTTTTTAACCTGATTCCTGGGGATCTGGTAAAATTTTAAATGGATACCCTTTTGTTGGAGCGCGATTACTTCACCAGGATCAAAATCTCCCCAATCTTCCCATAAATCTATCCCGGTATTTAAAGTTACCGAATATTCCCTGAGTTGATCAAACCTTTTTTGTAAATCAATGATGCGCCGGCAAACAACTATCCAGCTTTCTGAAACTTGGACGGCATGTTTTATTGATTGTTTCTGGCTGATCGCCGATAAAATAGACCTGGCCTGTTGGATTAAATTTAGTTTCTCATTGATTTGGCTAAGCTCGGCTCCGCCGGGAATATTCTCATGTTCAACATGCACCAATCCCAAAATACGTAGATCCTCTAAAGCGGCTTGAGCCTGGGTTTGCCGCAAGAGTAGAAAAACTTTTTTCATCGCCACAATCATGCCAGCGCCTCTTCTAAAATTAGCTCTTCAATCTTCCTTTTAGCAATTTTACTGCGGCCCACGGCGTTAGCCATTTGATCACCGATATAAATCTTAATTAACCGGATATTTTCCTGCGCCAGCGGAATCTTTACTTTCTCAAAAAGATTCACTCTCTGGGTAGTAACCCGCAGTTCTTGGCGCAGAATATTCACGCCGGCCTGGCGGGTTAAAATCTCTTGATTTAAAATGATTACTTCTCTTAAGGCGGCAATCGCTGTATCCAGCCAGAGCGGCATCAGAAACAAATCATAATCTTTTTCGCCAAATTCTAAAGCGTCAAATACAGGGATATCAACACCGGCGATATTTTTCAAATGCGTGATTATCTTTTCTGGTTTCAAAAACAGCTTGATATCTACCTGCGGCTCAACCAGTAAACCGGTCCAGGAATGAATCGCCTGTCTTTTTTTAATCAGCGTTTGTTGGATATCTTGGAGGATTACGTTTTGCTGCAGAATTTCTAACTGCAGCTGCTGTTTTTTTAATTGCAGAGTGGGCAGATAACGGCCAAATTGCTTTAAAGCATCGCGCTGCCTCTTTAATTCACCTTTGGTTAATTTGATTTTAACCATAATTAAAATCCGGGGGACGGTTCTCTTTTCAAAAGAGAACCGTCCCCATGTTTTTATTTTGGCCTGAGTTAAGTACCATCCCTAGATACAGGCCAGAACTGCTGGATAATCGAAAGCTTTATTCCGGTTTCTTCGGAAGTAAAACAATCGCTAAGAATCTGCCAACCCAGATCCAGGGCTTTTTCCAAGGGGATATTTACTTTAAGCGGCATCATATTTTTTTCAAAAAGCTCGCCGTATTTAAGCAGCTTCGCATCCCAGGCGCTCATCTGAAAACCCATGGATTGTTTTTCCAAAGCCTCCCGGTAACTGGCAAAAAGCTGGATCATCGTATCCATAATCACACGGTGGTCGGCTCGGGTTTTCCCGTTGACCTGCTGCTTTAAACGGCTTAAGGATCCAAAAGGCTCGATCACCCCGGCTTTTAAATAAAATTGCCCTTCGGTAATATATCCAGTGTTATCCGGTACAGGATGCGTAACATCATCTCCGGGCATGGTAGTGGCAGAAAGAATAGTAATCGAGCCGGCGCCCTGAAAATCAACGGCTTTCTCATATCTGGCGGCAAGTTGGCTATAAAGATCCCCCGGATATCCGCGATTGGAAGGAATCTGTTCCATGGTAATTGCAATTTCTTTCAAGGAATCAGCAAAATTGGTCATATCCGTTAATAAAACTAATACCCGCTTGCCTTTTAAGGCAAAATCTTCTGCCACCGCCAGGCTAATATCCGGCACCAGCAAACACTCTACAGTAGGATCGCTGGCAGTGTGGATAAAAAATATGCAGCGGGAAAGCGCGCCATGCGCGTTTAATGTTTCTTTAAAAAAAAGATAATCATCATACTTTAATCCCATCCCGCCGACGATAATAATATCCACTTGTGCCTGGATAGCAATCCGCGCCAGAAGTTCATTGTAAGGCTCTCCGGCGATTGAAAAAATTGGAAGTTTTTGCGATTCCACCAATGAATTAAAAACATCAATCATCGGAATTCCCGTGCGGATAATTTTATTCGGGATAATTCTTTTAACCGGATTTACCGAAGGAGCGCCGATATCGATTAGGCCCTCGGAAAGAACCGGCCCCTGATCCAAAGGCGCGCCGCTGCCGTTAAATATGCGGCCCAGTAAATTCTCGCCCGTAGCCACGCGCATAGGGTAACCTAGAAACCTTACTTTATCGCCGGTGGCAATACCGCGGGTCCCCGCGAAAACCTGTAAAGATATTTTTTTAGAATCAATACGAATCACTTGAGCTAAAGATACGCCGCCTCGGGTAGTGATTTCGGCAATCTCTAAATAACCCACCCCTTCAGCCTCCACCGTAATCACGTCACCGGCGATTTGAATAATATTCGTATAGGCTTTTTGCATGCTTTTCTATCTTTCTTTATATATTTATCTTTTTGGTTTCCAAAAATATTACGATTTGAGATTCGATTTTTTTAAACTCACTACTATTATATTGGGCACAATTCCAGGTACGCATAAGCTGGCGCAAGGTTTGGAAAAAATGCAGGGCGCTGGCCTTATCTTCCAGGCTATACTGCGCGTCTAATATCGCGCAAATAAATTCCAACAGATAAACCTGCCTTTCTTGGGAGGTAGCCTCATCTACAACATCAAAAGCATCCTGCTGTAAATAAACAAAATCAAAAAAATCCCCTTTGAGATATTCGATATAATCCTTTAAGGATATCCCTTCTTCTCCGATAACTTTCATCATTTGGGCAATTTCGTTACTGCGCCGCAAAATCAAATGGCATTTTTCCTTATATTCGGGATTAACGAAACCTGAATATTTACTCCAGCTGATCAAAGGATCAATGGCTGGATATTTTCGGGCATCGGAACGCTCACGTGAAAGCCCATGAAAAGCCCCCACAACTTTAAGTGTTGCTTGAGTCACCGGTTCTTCAAAATTTCCTCCGGCCGGGCTAACCGCTCCTCCAATGGTTACTGAACCGGTTGCGCCTGCGCGCAGCCTGACTACTCCGGCGCGCTCATAAAAAGAAGCAATGCGGCTTTCCAGATACGCCGGAAAAGCTTCTTCACCCGGGATCTCTTCTAAGCGGCCGCTCATTTCGCGCATCGCCTGGGCCCAGCGCGAAGTCGAATCTGCCAGCAATAAAATATTTAAACCCATCTGGCGGTAATATTCCGCGATGGTTACTGCCGTATAAACACTGGATTCACGGGCAGCCACCGGCATAGAGCTGGTATTACAAATAATTACCGTGCGGTCAATTAAAGGCTTACGCGTGCGCGGATCCAATAATTCGGGAAAAGTTTTTAATGTTTCTACAACTTCTCCGGCGCGCTCTCCGCAGGCGGCGATAATTACAATATCCACTTCCGCGTGCCGGCTGGTTAATTGCTGTAAAACAGTTTTTCCCGCCCCGAATGGCCCGGGAATACAATAGGTCCCCCCGCGGTTAACCGGAAACAATGAATCAATCAGGCGTATTTTTGTGATTAATGGCTCAGTCGGCCTTAATTTTTCCGCATAGGCGCTAATGGGTATCTTTACCGGCCAGCTCTGCTGCAAAAAAACATCATGCAATCCTCCGGCGCTATCTCTAAGCCGGGCAATTACCTGTTTCAAATTATACTTACCCGGGGAGGCAATACTTACAACCTCTAAGCTGCCATAAAGCGCGAAAGGAGCCATAATATAATGTTTAAAAATTTTTTCCGGCACAAAACCTAACCAACTGCCCGCTAAAACTTTATCCTGCGGCTTAACCAAAGGCGTAAAATCCCACTGCGTTTGGTCAACCAGGGCCTCAAGATAAACTCCCCTTTTGAGAAAAAAACCACATTTTTTGGCCAAGGCCGGAAGAGGATTCTGCAAACCATCGAAGATCTGGCCTAATAACCCAGGGCCCAGCTCTACGGAAAGAAGTTCGTTGCTAAACTCCACAACGTCTCCTGCCTTTAAGCCTTGGGTGCTTTCATAAACCTGCATCTGGGCCCGATTCTGGCGCACGCGGATCACTTCGGCCTTTAAACGCTCCTGTCCATGAATAATATAAGCCACCTCATTTTGCATAATCTGCCCAGAAACCTCAGCCGTAACCATATTGGCATTAACTTTAACTACTTGTCCAGTTCTTATTTTTTCCATGGTAAATTTAGAATAACGGGGACGGTTCTATTAAACTCGGGGAAAAATAGAACCGTCCCCTAGTTTTTTAAACTGCCGCGTTTAATAACTGTTCCTTATCAGCGTTTTGTATTTTATCCCAACGCTGTAGAATTTTTAACTTTAATCCATAAATCAATAAGTAATCAAAATCAAAATAATGGCCAAAACTTAAAGCTTCCAAAAAATTCCATCTGGCCTGATCTAAAATCTTCTCCGCTTCCAATATCGAGGTACTTCTATAAGCAACCATAGCCACATGGCTAATATAAGCCTGGGAAGAATCTGGAAGGCGCAGGAATTTTAAAGGATCAGTTTTTTTACGCCCGGCTCTGGCGCGGACTAGCTCATTTCTCAAAGTTATCTCGAAATTAGCCCATTGCTTTAAGCTGTCGCTGCTCTGGGCAGCCAGAAAGTAACTATCCTGCTGGCAAACACCGCGTAAAATTTCGAATTCTTTTTCCGGTATTAAATTCTTACATTTGGCAAAAAAATCTTCCAAGCTAAATGGCGCTCTAGCGGAAAAATTAAGCATCGGTAAACTAGAAATCAAGTATGTATAATAAACGGGCATTTATTTACTAAGCAGGGTTTAAAATTTTGTTTAGTTCCGGCTTGAGGCGGCTGCAGATATAATCACTCAGGGCTCTACCGCTAAAATCAAAAATAGATTTACCGGCATCAAAACTAATAATGAATCCGCTGTCGATTCCATCCGCGGATTTTAAAACTATGGATTTTTTGGTTTCTTGCGCTAATTGCCTTAAGAACCCTTGCTCTAACTTATCCTGATCAAGCTTATTTAAAGAAACAATGATCTGACTCCCTAAAGAAGGCGGAGCATTTTTAATTAAAGCGCCGATTATGCTTGATAATTCTTCGACAGTCAAAGCCTGCCGCAGATCCAGCTTAATTAACCGATCCAGCATAGAAATAATCTCCTGCCTTAAACTAATCAACAGATCCCGGCCCGCCTGCCTTAAGGCAGCTTGAGTAGAATCAGCTAACCTCTGGGCCTGGCTATTTGCCTGCTCAATAATCTCCTGGGCTTGGATTTTTGCCTCTGAAATTATTTTCAAAGAAACGCGGTCAGCTTCTGTTTTTATCCGCGCGGCTTGCTCTTGGGCTGCCTGAATTCCTTCCTGCTGGATTTTTGCGATTAAATCTTTAATTTCCTGCGCCATTATAGGTCTCCTAACAATTCTTCAGTTTTTGTGATTGGATCGGCGGCCTTTAAAATCGGCCGGCCAATGACCAAAAAATTACTTCCGGCGTTAATTGCCTCACTCACTGTCGCTGTTCTTTTCTGGTCATCTTTACCCCAATTATCCGGCCTAATCCCCGGAGTAACCATTACAAAATTCTTTCTAATTTCCCGGCGTAAAACTATTGCCTCCTGCGCGGAACAAACCACGCCATCTAACCCGCAGGCTATCCCCTGTTCGGCTAAGGCTAAGACTTTCCCTGCCTTAGCCGCTTGGCTGGTTAGAACTGTAACCCCGATCAACCAAGGCCTGGCTATTTTAAGGACTTTTGCTTGATGCCTGGCTGCCGCTACTGCCGCCTCTAGCATTTCCTGGCCGCCAGAGATATGCAAAGTAAGCATTTTCACCTTGAGCCTTACTGCCGCCTCTACCGCGCCAGAAACGGTGTTAGGAATATCAAAATATTTAAGGTCCAAGAAAACCTCCGCGCCTTTTCTGTGTAACATTTCAATAATCTTGGGCCCATAAGCAGTAAAGAGCTGGCTTCCTACCTTAAAAATCTTTATTTTAGGATAAAGCTTATCCACAAAATCCGCCGCGCCCTCAATGGTATCCACATCCAACGCGAGAATTATTTCTGCTTTAGTAACCATCTTCTTCATTAAAACCGCCGTAGACCTACGCTGTCTACACGGTGTAGACCGCGTAGGTCTACGTTAGGTGTGGGATAATTTAACATTCCAACAAGATTTTTTATATTCTTAATTTTATTTTTCTTCAAGTATTCTTCTATGCCTTTAATAACTTTAATACTTATTGCCGGATTAATAAAATTAGCCGTCCCCACGCTGATTGCCGTGGCTCCGGCAATAAAAAACTCCAAGGCGCTTTCGGTATCCATTATACCACCCATACCAATAATGGGAATCTTAATCTTATTATATACTTCCCAAACCATCTTCACGGCTACCGGCCTGATTGCCGGGCCGCTTAAACCACCAACCCAGGCTCCTAATTTAGGAACGCGTTTATGCACATCTATACTCATGCCGCCAAGTGTGTTAATTAAAGCCAACGCATCGGCCCCCGCGCTCTGCGCAGCCAGGGCGATCTGGGTAATCGAAGTCACATTAGGCGACAATTTAGTAATTAAACATTTTGAGGTAAGCTTGCGCGCCGCGCTGACTAATTCCAAGGTAGCTTTGGCGCCTTGAGAAATTAGTTTATTTTTTTGTTGATTGGGGCAGGAGATATTTAATTCAATCGCGGATACTTCGGGAATTTGATCTAATCTTTTAACTAAAATAGCAAATTCATCCGGAGTTTCTTCGGCGGCAATGCTGACAATCACCGGAATACCCAGCTTCCGCAAAAAAGGAAGTTTCTCCTGGATAAACCTATCGATACCGGGATTTTCCAAGCCGATAGAATTGAGCATGCCGGCGGGAGTTTCACAAGTACGGGGGGCAAGGTTCCCTTGACGAGCCTTAACCGTAATCGTTTTAGTGACAATCGCTCCCAATTTTCTTAAATCCATAAAATCCTCAAACTCCCGCGCATAGCCAAAGGTCCCGGAAGCCACCATGACCGGATTTTTTAAATCCAAATTCCCTATTTTTACGCTTAAGTTGGGCTTTCTTTGCTTCACCATACTAATTCCTCGCTGGAAAAAACCGGGCCATCCTTACAAACAGTTTTATAACCGGATTTGGCCGCAACCACACAGCCTAAACAAGCCCCCATCCCGCAAGCCATATGCTCCTCCAAAGAAAGCTGGGCATTAATTTTATGCTCACCGGCAATCTGGGCAACTGCTTTTAACATTAGGCGCGGGCCGCAAGAATAAATGACCAGTGGCCGATAATCGATAGCCGATAGTAAATACGCCAACAAATCTGTAACCTTGCCTTTAAAACCGCGCGAACCATCGTCAGTAGCGATTTTTACTTCACAGCCTAAAGCCTTAAATTCCCGAGCACACAAAATTTCTTTTTTTGTCCTGGCGCCGATTAAAACTAAAGGTTTAGTATTTTTTAGTTTCTCGGCTAAAAAAACCAGCGGCGCGACGCCTATGCCTCCGGCAACAATTATCGTTCTTAAGTTCTTAAGTTCTTGAGTTCTTAAGTTAAAAGAAAAACCCCTGCCCAGCGGGCCAACAATATCCAAAAACTCGCCTTTTTTCTTTTGCGCTAAGATCTCCGTGGCCTTACCCACTACTTCATAAAAAATCTTTATCTTTGCTCCACTTACTCCGTATATACTAATCGGCCTTCTCAAAAGCGGGTCAAAATTATCGCTTACCCGGATATTGATAAATTGCCCGGGCAGGGCATTCTTAGCTACTTGCGGAGCGCTTAATTCACAATGCCAGTAGTTATCCTTTATTTTGGTTTGCGATAATATTTTTGCTTGCAGTTGAAAATTTTTCATCTTCTCCAGAGAAAAAATAACAAAATCAATATTAAAAGCGGAATTATCGAGTTTATCTCTTTCTTAAACCAAGCTGGTTTTATCGGTAAATATTCTTTTAGGTTAGCCTGAATAAGGCTGGCAAGCCGCGGCATAATTCTAGGGACTCGGCGGCAATACACGCCATAAGTTTCGCCAAACACATTGCGCAGCTTTTTCTCTTCGCTAAATATTAACGGTAAGTAACGCCAAGTAAAAATAAACAAGAAGAGAAAGGCAACCCACCAGTTAAAAAGCATAAGCACAACGCCAAACCCGATTAAAAGGATCCCCAAATACATAGGATTACGCACTATCTTGTAGGGCCCGCCTTCGATCAAAGCCTGGCTATTCTTAGAATGCTCTGCTTTATAGCCTCTGGCTGAAACGCGGATAAACTGGCCTAAAAACAAAGAAAGTAAACCGATTACCCTTAGAGAATCTTCTATCCAGCCGGAATTGTCTTGGCGGAAAAATGCTCCCCGAAAGAGTACCACCAGAACAAGGGCCGCGCCCATAATTATTCCGTTAATCTTTATTCTTTTCTTCACCCCCGCACCTTCTTTCTTACTTAATTCATCAAACTGTAGGCTTTAATAATTGAATACGCCGGGATTAGACCTACGCGGTCTACATATATGTAGACCGCGTAGGTCTAATTCAAATCATTAGAAAGTACGGGGCTGGCACCTGGGGCAAAAATACGTTCCCCTTCCCCCTTGAGCAATTCTCTTTATCGGGCTTGCGCAGACAAAACAAGGCTTGCCTTCCCGGCCATAAACCCGATGAAAACGCGCGTAATCTCCGTTTTTTCCGGAAACCCGCACATAATCATCTACCGAAGAACCGCCATATTTAATGGCGCTCTTTAATACTTTTTGTATTTCTTGATAGAGAAGAAGCTGCTCCTTTTTTACCAAACTCCGCGCCAGCCTCTGAGGATTAATTTTAGCCCGAAATAAAATTTCCGCGGCATAAATATTACCAATGCCGGAAATAAATGACTGATCCAGCAGCAGGGGTTTAATTTCAGTTTTCCTTTTAAGAAGCATATCTTTAAAATCAACGGAAGTCAAATCAAACGGTTCCGGGCCAAGCCGCTGAACAAATTCCAGCTTTTTCCAATCGCTAACCAAACGCAGCTCTCCAAATAAACGCTGATCATTAAAATCTAAAATTCTGCCGCCATCCAAGACAAAAGCCACTCGGCTGGATTTGCCTCCTCCGGGAGTCACCAGTTGTCCGGTCATTTTTAAGTGCATTGTCAAAAATTTACCGTTGGATAATTCTAAAATCAACAGCTTTCCCCGGCGTAAAATACGCTTAATGCTTAAACCCTCAAGAGACTTTTTAAAAATTGCCGGCAGAGGCTCCCGAATCACCTTAGGATTATAGATATTAACCTGAATAATCTTTTTACCTAAGATTATCTTCTGAAGATCTGTTTTAATTGTCTCAACTTCCGGCAGTTCCGGCATAAGCCTATCCTATTCTTACCTTTTTACACTTCATTTTATGATACTCTTGTAATGATTTCACGCCTAAATCTTTTTTAATCAGCACTTCAATACCATTGACCGTGGCCTGCGCTCCAAAAATAGTAGTGGTATAGGGTATATTATAAAGAATAACCTGGGAGCGGATTTTTACTTCATCCTGCCGCGGTATTCTGCCGGAAGGAGTATTAATCACCATTTGAATCTTGCCGTCTTTCATCCAATCCAAAATATTTGGCCGGCCTTCGCTAATTTTAGGCAAAACTTTAGCGGATATATTATTTTTCTCTAAAACTGATGCTGTGCCGCTGGAAGCAAAAATGTTAAAACCCAGATCCTTCAATTTTTTGGCGATAAACACGATATCTCTTTTATCCCGATCATGTACCGAGATAAAAACATTGCCATTTTTGGGAACTTTTTGGCCGGCGGCAATCTGGCTTTTAATATAAGCGCTGGCAAAATCCAGATCAATTCCCATAACTTCGCCGGTGGATTTCATCTCCGGGCCCAACATTACATCCACCCCCGGAAAACGGTTAAAAGGAAATACGGATTCCTTCACCGCCACATACGGCGGGATTACTTCTTCGGTAAAACCCAGGTCTTTAAGCTTTTTGCCCAACATAACTTTAGTCGCCAGCTTGGCTAAAGGCACTCCAATAACTTTAGAAACTAAAGGCACGGTACGGGAGGCGCGCGGATTAACCTCTAACACATAAACCTTGGCGTCTTTAACTGCGTACTGCACATTCATTAAACCAATAATATGTAATTCTTTGGCTAACTGATAAGTTGCCTCTCTTATTTTTTTCAAAATATCCGGGCCCAAGGTATATGTCGGCAGAGACATCGCCGCGTCTCCGGAATGCACTCCGGCCTGTTCGATATGTTCCATAATTCCGCCGATAACAAAAGTTTCGCCGTCTCCGATTAAATCCACATCCACCTCAATAGCGTCTTCTAAGAATTTATCAATCAATATCGGATGTTCGCCGGAAACTTCGGCGGCTTCCTGGATGAATTTTTCCAACAACTCTGGCTCGTAGACAATCTCCATTGCCCTGCCTCCTAAAACATATGACGGCCTGACTAATACCGGATAGCCAATGCTGCTAGCAACCTTTTGCGCCTCGGCAAAAGTAAAAACCGTTCCACTGTTTGGCTGCCAGAGCCCTAACTTATCAATCAACTGTTTAAAACGCTTGCGGTCTTCGGCAATATCAATACTTTCAGAGCTGGTGCCTAAAATATTTACTCCGGCTTGACGTAAAGCCACCGCTAGATTAATCGGCGTTTGCCCCCCAAACTGCACAATCACGCCCAGGGGTTTTTCCACTTCAATAATATTCATGATATCTTCAAAGGTCAACGGTTCAAAATAGAGCCGGTCGGAAGTATCATAGTCCGTGGAAACCGTCTCCGGGTTACAATTAACCATAACACTATCTACCCCTTCTTCTTTAAGCGCGTAGGCGGCATGGCAGCAGCAATAATCAAACTCAATACCTTGGCCAATTCTATTCGGGCCGCCTCCTAAAATTACCACTTTTTTATTCTGGCTTGGCCTGGCTTCATCTTTAGTCTCTTGCGTCGAATAGAAATAGGGCCGCCGAGCGTTAAATTCTCCGGCGCAAGTATCCACTAATTTATACGCGGTTTTTACGCTATTTTTTTTACGCAGCTGTTTCACCTTTGCCTCCTTGGTATTCAAAAGAAAAGCGAGTTGGATATCGCTAAACCCATCAGCCTTGGCTTGCGCTAATAATTCCACGGGAATCTTAGGCTCATCCTCTGCTAACTCATTTCTATATTGTTTAATTTTATCCTCTAACTCTACCAGTTGTTCCATATTCTGCAGAAACCAGCGGTCGATGCGGCTAAGCGTAAAAATTTCATCGATACTCAAGCCTGCTTTTAACGCGTACCTTAAATAGAATAGCCTTTCATCATTGGGGATACGAACCTTATCTTTAATCTGCTTAACTAAAAGAGCGTCCGGATTTTTAAGCATGGCGTCGGTAATTTTATCTTTACCATCCGCGCCAAAGCCAAAGCGTTTAATTTCTAGCGAACGCATTCCTTTTTGCAAGGCCTCCTTAAAATTCCTGCCGATAGACATCGCCTCTCCTACCGCTTTCATCGAAGTATTCAATACCCTTTCGGCATGAGGAAATTTTTCGAAAGTAAACCGGCAGATTTTAAACACGCAATAATCTATTGTCGGCTCAAAAAATGAGGTAGTTTTCCCGGTAACCTGGTTCATTACTTCCGGCAAAGTTAATCCTACGGCTAACTTTGTCGCTACCCGGGCAATCGGAAATCCCGTGGCTTTAGAGGCCAAAGCTGAAGAACGCGAGAGCCTGGGATTAACTTCAATAATCACAATCTTTCCGTTGTCCGGGTTCTGGCCAAACTGAATGTTAGCTCCGCCGCCGGAAATACCAATCCTGCGAATAATCTTTTTGCAAAGATAAACAAAGTCCGTGTACTCCTGGGGAGTAAGTGTTTGAGCCGGAGCCACCACAATACTATCTCCAGTATGCACCCCCATCGGATCAATATTTTCCATAGAGGTAATCATAATTACATTGTCCGCGCAATCGCGCATTACCTCAAATTCAATCTCTTTCCAACCTAGAACTGATTGCTCAACTAACACCTGATGTACCGGGCTAGTTTGGATTCCTTGGAATAACAACATCTCCAGCTCTTCTTGATTGTAAGCAATCCCCCCTCCGCTTCCGCCTAAACAATAAGCCGGCCGCAAGATCAAAGGAAAACCGATCTCTAAACCTATTTTTAGGCCTTCTTTAACCGACCTGGCAATGCCGCTTTTAGGCACATCCACGCCAATCTCCTGCATGGCTTGTTTAAAAAGGTCCCGGTCCTCAGCGCAGGCAATCGCCTCTACCGACGCGCCGATAGATTCAACTTTGTATTTTTTAAGCACCCCTTGTTTCATCAGAAAAAAAGCCAGATTTAATGCTGTTTGCCCGCCGAGGGTGGGCAAGAGCGCGTCCGGCCTTTCCTTGGCGATAATCTTGGTTAAAACATCCACATTCAAAGGCTCGATATAAGTCACATCCGCCATTCCCGGATCAGTCATAATCGTGGCCGGATTAGAATTTACCAAAATCGTGAAATAACCTTCTTCTCTCAAGGCTTTACAGGCCTGGCTTCCGGAATAATCAAATTCACATGCCTGGCCAATCACTATCGGCCCGGAACCAATCATTAAAACCTTTTTAAAATCTTTGCGCCTAGGCATCCTTATCTCCTTGTGTACAGACACACACCGGCGCAATTCCAATTAGCGCCGGGTGCTTAATAGTTTGCTAAATTTTATTAATATCGGGTTAACTTGATCAAAACCCGAGCTTACGGGATTATACGCCACGGCGATAATCTTTAATTTCTTGCTTTCGATTTCCTCGATCGTATGATCATTCAAATTGTAGGCAGTAACTTTTAGTTCTTTTATTTTACGCAATGAATTATTATCAATGACATATTCGTGATTCTGGACGGTAATTTCACCTTTAAAGGTGCCTGGCCTGGCGCAAGGATAATTTACTCCACGATGCCCAAGCTTTAAGCGGATTAGCTGCGCGCCTAAGGCCTTGGCTAAAACCTGGCATCCTGTAGCCACCCCCAGTATCGGCAGCTTTCCAATCAAAGGTTTGATATTCCGCGCTGCTATTTCTAGGCCGCAATCATTTTCCGGGCCGCTGGAGAGCACTAAACCTTTAGGCTTGACGGCTAAAATTTGCTTGGCGCTGGCATTATAAGGAAACATTTTCAAAGAAAAACCTAACGTTTCTAATTGCCTGATTAAACCAAAAGTTATTCCTAAATCTAAAACCGCGATTTTCTTAACCTTAGCCTTACCTAAAGAATGTAATTTTCGCGCGGATATCTCTGGCAACCAACTCCTAATCGGTTGCTGCTTAAATTTATTTATTTTATCCAATAACTTCTTGGAATCAAACTCCAGCGTAGAAATAATTCCTATTAATGGCCCCTTTTCCCGCAAGTGCACAGTCAAGGTGCGCGTATCTAGATTATAAATCGCGGGTTTTTTATGGATTTTAAGAAAATCATCTAAACTTGACTTAGCCTGCCAGTTAGAATAGATTTTGCTCTTTTCCTTCATCACTAAACCGCTAACCCAAACTTTGGTTGATTCACTGAATTTTGGAGCGCACCCATAATTGCCAATTAAAGGGTAAGTAAATACCAAAATTTTCCCGGCGTTAGCCGGATCCGTGATCATCTCCTGGTATCCGACTACCGCGGTATTAATAATTACTTCTCCTAAACACTCTACGCTCAAGTCACTTTCAGCGCTAAAACTCTTACCATCCTCTAAAAATAAGATTGCTTTCATAATACAATTACTCCACTTTTACTATATTTAAGCCTTTAAAAATGAACTTATAAACCACTTTAACTGATTTTATGCCTAAATTATGGACTAGTTACTCCACTTCCGCCATTGTGAGTTATCCACAACCGTAGTGTGGGTTTAAACCCACACTACGGGCTACTTTTATTGCCCCTGGGCCGAGTCGAACGGCCACCACTAGCTCCGGAGGCTAGTGCGCTATCCATTGCGCTACAGGGGCATTAGAATAAACTTAGCTGCTGCTCGCTTTTCTCCTTCTGCTCATTATCGTCAAATATAGAAATTATTCCATATTCACCGTCAAAGCCCGCTTTAATATTAACCTTGCCCGCGCGCGCGCGCAAAACACCCTCAACAACTTTGGGAGGCAGGCTTTTAAGCAGTTCCTCTTTTGAAGCTTTAAGCAGAATATTAAACTCTGTTCCAAATTTGGCTAAATAACTAAGGTAGTCTCTTTCTACATTTATGGAAGCTTTGCCTACCCCCCTGGCTTCAGCAATTATCTCGGCAAATGGAATTAAATTCTTAAAAGGAATCGCGTTGTCCGGTTTAAATCCTTCCGGGCGATCCGCTAGTTTCTCAACCCGGTTAACCACGCCCACAGTTACACTTCTGCCACATTTAGGGCATTTTCCGTTATGAGCTTTGGTCTCCTGAGGTGACCAACGGATGCCGCAAAGCCGATGGCCATCAAAATGATATTTACCTTCTTCAGGAAAAAATTCAATGGTCGATAAAAATCTGCTCTTATCCTTGGTTTTTAAAACCTCGCGAATAGTTTTATAATCTAATTCGCAATTAAAGACATTGGCTTCCCGGCCGATTTTTTGCGGCGAATGCGCGTCACTATTAGAAATAAGCGTAAATTTATCCAGCGCGCTTAAGCGCCAATTCATTCCGGGGTCCGAACTAAGCCCGGTTTCAAGCGCGAATATCTTGGGAGTTTGTTCTTCGAAGCAGTCTTCAATCTTATCAAATCCGGACATCGATCCAAACAGGCTGAACCAGGGTGTCCAAATATGCCCCGGCACAACCATGCAATTCTCATCAATATCAAATACAATCCGCGCCAGCTCCGCGGCAGGCAGGCCGATGATTGGCCGGCCGTCGCTGGATAAATTCGCGCCCCGGCGAAAAAGAGCATTATTAATCTTATCTACCACCTCAAAAGAAGGAGCAAAAATAAGATTGTGGATACGGTACCCCTTACCCCCTTTAGAATAAATACTGCTGATTTCCACGGTAAGCATAAAATAAATACCGGCGTATTTAAATAAACCATTGCCGCAATCTTCCAAAGTATGCTTTAATTCCTCCAGCCACAAATGATGGGTAAAATCACCGGTACCCATTAAGGTTATACCTTTTAATTTTGCCCACTGCGCCAAATGTTTAACATCCATATCGCGGCTGGTGGCCCGGGAGTATTTAGAGTGAATATGAAAATCAGCGATAAATTCCATAGCTACCTTTGATAGGCTATTGTGCCATTGCAAATTGTGTAATCCACCAACCCCTTTAAGCAGCGGCCCAAAAAGGGAGAATTCTTAGATTTAGAAACCAGTGTTGATTTATTCACTGTCCAGGAGAGTTGATCAGAAATGATCACCACATCCGCAAAACTGCCCGCGGTTAAACTTCCCCTGTCTATCCCTAATATCCGCGCGGGATTTAAACAAAACTTTTGAATTAACTCCGGCCAATCCAGGATCTGTTGATTTATTAATTCCGTGATGCCCGCGGAAAGCTCGGTTTCCAACCCCACCACTCCAAACTCCGCGCGTTCAAACTCAATATCTTTTTCATTTTCGGTATGCGGAGCATGGTCCGAAGCGATAGCATCAATCGTGCCATCCTTTAATCCCTGTTTAATCGCCGCCAGATCTTCCTTGCTCCTCAAGGGAGGGTTCATTTTCATATTTGTATCATACTCTAAAAGCGCGTCTTGGGTAAGTGAAAAATAATGCGGGGCAGTTTCACAGGTTACTTTAATCTTTTTTTTCTTAGCCGCGGCAATTATATCCACTGATTCCCCGCAGCTTACGTGCGCTATATGCACTGAAGCGCCGCATTTCTCGGCTAACTCAATATCCCGGCTAACTCTTTTATACTCTGATTCATTAGAAATACCTCGCAAGCCCAATCGCGTAGAATTAAAACCTAAATTAATTACTCCTTTTTGGGAAAGTTTTTTATCCTCGCAGTGGCAAATCACCAAAAGCCCGGCGAGTTTCGCTTGTTTTAGCGCCTCCAGCATCAACGCGTCATTATCCACGGAACATCCATCATCACTAAGAGCGCGCGCCCCGATTTTCTTAAGCGCGGCGATATCGCTAAGCTCTTGGCCTAAACGGCCCTTAGTCAGCGTGCCGCAAATCCGCACATTAATTTTGGCATCTTTATTAATTATACCCTGCAATAATTCCACGCTCTTTGAGCAATCCATCGCCGGCTGGGTATTGGGCATTGCCAAAACAGTGGTTACTCCGCCTTTAGCCGCAGCCGCGGTGGCGCTGGCAATGGTTTCTTTATCTTCCCTGCCTGGTTCTCGTAAATGCGCGTGCATATCCACAATGCCCGGGGCAACAATTTTATTGCCGGCATCAATTATCGTTTCGGCTTGAGTTTGGATATCTTTAGCAACTCGGGATATTTTATCGTCTTGGATGAAAATATCTAAGATGGCATCAATTTTATTGGCCGGATCAATAACCCTGCCATTTTTTATCAGTATGCTCACCCCCGCACCTTCTTTCTTAAATCGCGGGGACGGTTCTCTTTTTTTAAGAGAACCGTCCCCCTGTTTTACACATTAAACATTACACAATTCTTTCTTTCGCTTGGCTGACTAAAAATAAAACCGCCATTCTTACCGCGATACCATTGGTGACCTGTTCTAAAATGACTGAATTTGCCCCATCGGCTACTTCACTGGACATCTCAATCCCGCGATTAATCGGGCCAGGATGCATCACCACTATATCTTTTTTGGCTTTGGCTAATCTCTCCTCAGTAATACCAAAGCTTTTATAATAATCCAGCTGTTCAGGGAATGCCGCGCCTTCATCGCGCTCAAATTGCATCCTTAAGACATTTACCGCGTCGGCATTGCTTAAAGCCTCTTGGATATCGCTTGTTGTTTTAACTCCGGTTTTTTCTATCTCTACCGGGAGCAGTATTTGGGGAGCGCACAAAATAACCTTGGCCCCTAATTTAGTCAGGCCCCAGATATTTGAGCGGGCAACCCGCGAATGGGCGATATCTCCGACAATGGCGACATTTAAACCTTGGATTTTTCCCAATTTTTCTTTTAACGTGAAAATATCTAATAAGGCCTGGGTAGGGTGTTCATGCCAGCCGTCTCCGGCATTAATTACACTAATATCTAAAGCCCGGGCAAGCATATTTGCCGCCCCTGAACAATTATGCCGCATAATAATTATGTCAGCCTTGAGCGCCTGAATATTTTTACCGGTATCAATTAAAGTTTCGCCTTTTTTAACACTAGACGTTTCAGTGGCAATATTAATCACGTCGGCAGAAAGCCTTTTGGCAGCCACCTCAAAAGACACGCGGGTACGGGTGGACGGCTCATAAAAAAGATTCACCGCGGTTTTGCCGCGTAAAGCGGGAACTTTTTTAATCTCACGCGTAGAGACCTCTTTAAAAGATTCCGCCGTATCTAAAATTAACTCAATCTCTTCCGGTGTTAAGTACTCCAAGCCCAAAAGATCCTTCTTAGTCCAAAGCATTATTCCTTCTCCGCGATCAAAACTTCGTCTCTGCCATCAGACTCCTTAAGGCGCACTTCTACGGATTCTTTTTTGGAAGTAGGGATATTTTTGCCTACAAAATCCGCCCGGATGGGAAGTTCACGATGCCCACGGTCAACCAAAACTGCTAATTGTATAGATTTAGGCCGCCCAAAATCAATCAGCGCGTCTAAAGCCGCCCGGATGGTGCGTCCGGTATAAAGCACATCATCAACCAAGACTAAATTTTTATCATTAATATCAAAATCTATCTCAGTTTTACGCACTAACGGCTGGCCGGTGGCTAAAGCTAAATCATCGCGATAAAGCGTAATATCCAAAGCTCCGGTAGAAACATCTAGGCCTTCAATTTGCTTGATATGCGCGGCAATCCGCTGGGCAATATGCACTCCGCGATTCCTGATGCCTACTACGCATAGCCCAAGGCTGCCCTTGTTTTTTTCAATAATTTCATGGGCAATCCGCGTAATCGCGCGGTTAATACCTTCTTCATCCAATATTTTAGCTTTTTCTTTTGTCACTGAGGCGCTGAGTCCTTTCTTTTGTCACTGAGGCGCTGAAAAAACATGAGGTACTGAAATTTTTTTAGTGTTTCATTTTTTGTCACTGAGGCGCTGAGTTATGTAATTATTCGCTTAATTTCTAATTTATTCTTTGCAAAATTTAATACCAACCCTATTTTAAATCCCGAAGCCTTAAGATAAGAAACGATTTGGGCAACGTTTATATCGTTAATCTCTGACACAACTTTCAGTTCTACGATAACCTTGTTTTCAACCACCAAATCAATCCTTTGAATTCCAAGTAAAAGATCCCCGTATTTAACATTTATTGTTTTTTGAATAACGTATTCTACATTATTTTTAGAAAATTCAAATATTAGTGCCTTTTCATAAAATTTTTCAATAAACCCCGGTCCAAGTGTTTTATGTACTTTTATTGCTAATTCTATAATTTTATCGGTTATCTCGCTGTATAAATATTTATTATCTATTGCCAATTTATTTTAGCGCCTCAGTGCCCCAGTCTTTTTCAGTATCTCAGTGACAAAAAAATACCCCTGGCTTTGTTGGCCAAGGGCTCATATTCTGCAACTTTATTTTATTCATTTTCACACCTTACCAGCTTCTCTGAGCCGGGCTTAAAGGTTAACCTTATTTAAGTATATCATTTGCTTCCTCTTTGTCAAGGAAAGTTTTAAGCTTTAAGCTTAGAATCCAGGGGACGGTTCTCTTAAAAAAAGAGAGCCGTCCCCTGGATTTTTATGAATATTTATTTAAATTACAATTACAAACTCACCGCGAGGCTTATTTGCGCTCAGCTTTTCTTGAATAATTTTAGGGCTAGCGCGCAGGATCTCCTCAAATTTCTTAGTTAACTCCCTGGCTACCGTAATTTCCTTATCCCCAAAAACCAAGCTAATATCCTCCAGGCTAGCCAAAATCCTATGGCAGGATTCATAAAAAACCAGGGTGCGCTTAAGTTGCTTTAATTTCTCAAGTTGATTTTTGCGCGCGCCGGTGCGGTTAAGTAAAAACACGGCAAAATAAAATTCATGAGCCGGTTTCCCTGACAATACGAGCGCATTTATAAAAGCCGTGGCGCCGGGAATAAAAGTCATCTTTAGGTTATTTTGTATCGCCAGGTTAATTAAATTATATCCGGGATCCAGAATCCCCGGGGTGCCGGCATCCGAAACCAAAGCAATATTTTTCCCTGCTTTTAATAAACCCAGTAAATACTCACCCTTGGTAAACCGGTTGTGCTGAAAAAAGCTGGTAGTGGGAGTTTTAATCTCATAATGCCGCAGTAAGATTTTAGTGTGCCGCGTATCTTCACAGGCAATCAGGTCTACGAATTTAAGAACCTCTATAGCTCGGAAGGTTATATCCTTTAAATTGCCAATGGGGGTTGCGACAATATATAACATATTTAAATTTAGCGGTAAGTTGTAAGTTATAAGATTTAAGCTTACAGCTTAAGACTTACGGCTTATCTCGGATTTATCATTCCACGGTTACTGACTTGGCTAAATTGCGCGGCTGATCCACATCGCACCCGCGCTTGACAGCAATATGATAGGCCATCAACTGTAGCGGCAGAACCACTAAAAGCGGAGAAAATATTTCCTCTATTTTGGGGATATAAATTACTTCACGGGTTAATTCTTTAATCTCTTGGTCGCCGGCGGTGGCAATGGCAATAATTTTTCCTTTACGGGAACGAATCTCCTGAATATTAGAAACCATCTTTTCGTAAACCTTAGAGACGGGCGCGATACAAACCACCGCCCGATATTCATCAATTAAAGCAATTGGCCCATGCTTCATCTCTCCGGCCGCGTAACCTTCGGCCGGAATATAGGAGATCTCTTTTAGTTTCAAGGCCCCTTCTAAAGCCGAAGGGTAATTTACGTTCCTGCCTAAATATAGAAACGACCCCAAGTGCGAATGTTTACGCGCTAAAACAGCAATACGTTTCTGCTCTTTAAGAATCTCCGTCTGATATTGAGGAACCTTGCGCAGCTGTGTTAATAATTTATTAATCCTGGCGCTAGATAAAACTCCTTTGATCTGGGCCAGATAAAAAGCAAATAAGTACAGCGCGGTTAGTTGAGCGGTGTAAGCTTTAGTCGAGGCAACTCCGATCTCCGGGCCGGCATGAATATAAATTACGCCGTCGGATTCACGGGTCAGCGTTGAACCTAAAACATTACATATAGAAATTACGCTGCAGCCGCGCCGCTTAGCCTCCCGAACACCGGCTAAAGTATCCGCGGTCTCGCCAGACTGACTGATGGCAATTACCAGTGTCTCCGGTCCAATCAAAAGATCCCGATACCTGAATTCGCTGGAAACATCGATTTGCGCGGGGACCTGGCAAAGTGATTCCAGCGCGTATTTAGCGACTATGCCGGCATGATAGGCGGTACCGCAAGCGACAATAAAAATATTTTTTATATCTTGGAGTTTGGTTTCCGGAATGTTCTGCTCTTGGAAAAATATCTTACCGGTTTTCTTATGTATGCGGGAATTAATTAAATTTTCCAGAATTTCGGGCTGTTCATTAATTTCTTTAAGCATAAAATGATCAAACCCTGATTTTTCTGCCTGATCAATATCCCAGCTAATATGCGTGGTTGCCTTAAAAACAGTTTTTCCCTCAAGGTTACTAATTTTAAAATGATCTTTATCTAAAACTACAATTTCATTTTCGTCAAGAAACAC
Organism: Candidatus Omnitrophota bacterium; assembly: GCA_026387315.1. Taxonomy (GTDB): domain Bacteria; phylum Omnitrophota; class Gorgyraeia; order Gygaellales; family Profunditerraquicolaceae; genus UBA6249. The sequence goes on along the minus strand of JAPLLY010000008.1, from coordinate 111,379 downwards.
AACCTCTTTGGTAAAACCCAGGACTGCCGGAACATCCGAGGCCAGAAAATTTTCCCCTTTGCCCACCCCGATAATTAAGGGACTGCCTAGCCGGGCCCCCACTAGCTTATTTGGCTCATTAGTTGAAATTACTCCGATAGCAAATGAACCCACTAACAGCTTAAGCGCCATAGATACTGCTTCTTCCAGAGGAATATTTTTATAAAATTTTTCAATTAAATGTACGATTACTTCGGTATCCGTCTGGCTGCGAAAGATATGCCCTTCTTTAATCAGCTGGATTTTAAGCGCTTCATAATTTTCAATAATTCCATTGTGCACAACAGCAATCTGCCCGGCACAATCATGGTGCGGGTGAGCGTTAGCCTGCGTAGGGGCTCCATGCGTTGCCCAGCGCGTATGCGCAATACCAACTACACCGCTAAGAGGCTTGTTTTTAACTAATTTTTCTAACGCGCTGATTTTTCCGGGGGCTTTTCTTATTCCTATGCTATTTTTTTTGGGGGAGATTAATGCTATACCGCTTGAATCATAGCCGCGATATTCCAGGCGTTTCAAACCGGTTAAAAGAATAGGCTGCGCTTCTTGCGCCCCGATATATCCGACTATTCCGCACACAATAGCACCTTAAATTTAATGACCCCAACGGGATTTGGACCCGTGTCGAGAGCTTGAAAAGCTCTTGTCCTAGACCAGGCTAGACGATGGGGTCATAATATACGTCATAATATACAATAGTTACATTACCTGACACCAGGCTTCCCATTTCCCTAGATTTTATATTTTGGAAACGGGATCCCGCCTACCCTCTAATAATCTGGCGGGAAGACGACAGGGTCGGGTTTCATGTTTCCTCCTCCGCGATTACCGGAGCAACACAGGAAACTCGATCTTTATCCTGCAGCTTAATTAAACGTACCCCTTGCGATGAGCGCCCGGTTTCACGGATATCTTTTATCGCGCAGCGCAAGAATATTCCATTCTGAGTAATGACCATAAGTTCATCTTTATCATTTACAGTTTTTAAATTTACTGCCTGGCCGTTTTTATTGGTAACCTTAACATTGATTACCCCTTTACCGCCGCGGCTGGTTAGCCGGTACTCGTCGATGGTGGTACGTTTGGCAAAACCCAGCTCGGTCACGGTCAGAATAGTGGAAGCCTTTTGCGGAACCACCATATCAATAACTTCATCTTTTTTAGCCAAAGATATTCCCCGCACCCCGCGCGCCCCCCTGCCCATTTCGCGCACTTTTTCTTCAGAGAATCTTATGGCCTTGCCTTGCCGGGTTCCAATGAGCAGCTCTTGTTTTCCATCGGTCATCTCCACGCCAATCAACGCGTCCAATTTATCTAAAGTAATCCCGATAATTCCTCCTTTGCGCGGATTACCGTACGCGTCAAGTTTAGTCTTCTTAATTTGCCCCAGCTTGGTAACCATTACCAGGTATTTATCGGCAGAAAATTCTTTAACCGGAATGGTCGAGCTAACTTTAGCTGACTGCTCCATCTGCACCAAATTAACAATAGCTTTCCCCTTAGATATGCGGCTAGCTTGAGGGATTTCATAAACCTTCAACCAATGCACCTGTCCTTTATCCGTAAAAATAAGCAGGTAATCTTTAGTGGAGGCTACAAAAAGATGCTCGCTAAAATCTTCATCTTTTAATTCCGCCCCCATGGCTCCGGTTCCTCCGCGCTTTTGTTTACGATACGAACTTACCGGCAAGCGTTTAATATAACCGCCGTGGCTGATGGTAACCACCACATCCTCATCGGCAATTAAATCTTCAACTTCCAGCTCCTCTGTCTCTCCCACAATATCCGTGCGGCGGCTGTCCCCATATTTTTTCATTAAATCCAGCAGCTCTTCCTTAATAATTGCTTCGATCTTTTTAAGTGAGGCTAAAATCGCCCGGCATAATTCGATCTTCTTGAGGAGCTCGGCATATTCTGCATCAAGCTTATCGCGCTCCAGAGCCGTAAGGCGCTGCAGCTGCATTTCTAAGATGGCCTGCGACTGAAGTTCAGAAAGTTCAAACTCCTGCATTAAATTTAGTTTAGCCGCTTCCACGCTTTTAGAGGTTTTAATCACTTTAATAATCCGGTCAATAAATTTAAGCGCGATTTTTAAACCTTCTAAGATATGCGCGCGCTTTAAAGCTTTATCCAGTTCAAACTGCGTGCGCCTGCGGATAACCACTCTGCGATGTTCGATATAACAATCTAATACCTGGCGTAAATTTAAAACTTTTGGCCGGTTATCCACCAAGGCCAGCATAATAATCCCAAAGGTATTTTCTAATTGCGTGTGCTTAAAAAGCTGATTTAAAACAATCTGAGATTCGGTATCGCGCTTAAGCTCAACCACAATGCGCATACCGTCTTTATCGGATTCATCGCGAATATCGGATATACCTTCGATTTTTTTATCATCCACTAAACCGGCAATGGACTCAATTAGCCCGGATTTTTGCACCTGATAAGGAATCTCGGTAAAAATAATTAAATCTTTGCCGTTCTTCTGGTGCTCCACAGTGGCCTTAGCCCGCACCAGAAGTTTGCCCCGGCCAGTCATATACGCGTCCTTAATCCCGGCCTTACCGCAAATTAAGCCGCCAGTGGGAAAATCCGGGCCCTTAATATAACGCATCAGGTCTTTAATTTCCGCCTCCGGGTGATCCAGCAGATACATAATCGCCTCGCAAACTTCATTTAAATTATGCGGCGGGATATTCGTCGCCATGCCCACGGCAATCCCGCTTGAACCATTAACCAAAAGATTAGGCAGGGCCGCCGGTAAAAGCAAAGGCTCTTTTAAAGAAGAATCGAAATTTGGCCCAAAATTTACGGTTTCTTTTTCAATATCAGCCAACATCTCGTCGCTAACCGCGGCCAGGCGCGCCTCTGTGTAGCGCATAGCTGCTGCTGCGTCACCATCAACTGATCCGAAATTTCCTTGGCCGTCCACCAATGGATAACGTAAAGAAAAATCCTGGGCCATTCTGACTAAGGTATCATAAATTGCCACGTCCCCATGCGGATGGTACTTACCCATAGTTTCGCCCACAATACGCGCGCATTTCTTATAGGGCTTAGAGTGTTCCAGATTAAGCTCTTGCATCGCGTAAAGAATCCGGCGGTGCACAGGCTTTAAGCCATCACGCACATCCGGCAGAGCCCGGCCGACAATTACGCTCATGGCGTAATTTAAGTAAGAATCCTTAACCTCATCCTCAATATAAACCTGAATTATTTTTTCGTTACGCGTATACATGTTTTAAACCCTAGGTCCTAAACTCTAAACAAATCCTAAATCCGAAACTAAAACTTTAAGCATTAAGTTTTAAGCGGTAAGCAGTAGGCTTACAGCTTACCGCTTATTTAGAATTTAGGGTTTCGAGTTTTGGATTTAACATTATATATCTAAATTCTTAACCTGGTGCGCGTGATCTTCAATAAATTGACGCCGCGGCTCAACCTGGTCCCCCATTAAAACGGTAAACATCTTATCTGCCTCCACAGCGTCCTCTAAGGTAACCTGTAAAATTGTCCGCTTCGCGGGATCCATCGTCGTATCCCAGAGTTGCTGTGGATTCATCTCCCCCAGCCCTTTATATCTTTGAATGTGCATACCATGAGAGGCGACTTCTTTAATATAGGCCAGAGTTTCTTTTAAACTAAAAACCTCTTTAACGTCATCACTATTGACAATCCGATAAACCGCTTTTATTTTTTTTTCTCCTTCTTTAACCATGCCGGGCTTAGGAATTACCAGGCTGCCAAAATATGTTTCAAACTCAATGCCTAATTTTTCGATTTTCAAAATTAACTCTTCAATTTCCTGGGCTTCAAAAAGCTGTAAAACATCTCTTTCTGCTTCTTTGCCTTCTTTTTCTGTAAGCGTAGCTAGCTCTTTATCCGAATAAACAAACTGGTTATTTCCATCCACTTTAACCCTATAAATAGGCATTTTTTTGGTCTTTGGATGCCTAAAACTCAGGTATTCCGCAAAGTTTACTCCCTTTTTATCTAAATATCTCCCTAGCTTATCTAATTCCACTAAAAGCTTTAATAGCTCATTAAACTGATTACCCGTAAAAGAGAACTTATCTTTGACGCGAATTAATTTATGCCCCTCGCGGCCTAAATCTAAGAGCATATCATTCATCTGCTGCTCAGTTTGAATATACTCTTCGCGTTGCCCCCTTTTAATTTTATAAAGCGGCGGCTGGGTAATATAAACATGCCCCGCCTCCACCAACTTGGGCAGCTGCCGGTATAATAATGTCAATAGCAGGGTGCGGATATGCGAACCATCGATATCCGCGTCTGCCATCAGCATTAATTTATGATACCTAAGTTTAGCCAGATCAAACTCTTCCCCAATACCTGTGCCTAAAGCCGTAATGATGGTGCGTATTTCTTCATTAGATAAAATTTTATCCAGCCGGGACTTTTCCACATTTAAAATTTTCCCTTTGATCGGCAAAATGGCCTGAAACCTGCGGTCACGGCCTTGTTTTGCCGAGCCTCCGGCTGAGTCGCCTTCCACAATATATAATTCACATAAGGCCGCGTCGCGCTCTGAACAATCCGCTAGTTTTCCAGGCAGGCCCGCTCCTTCTAAGGCGCCTTTTCTACGGGTTAATTCCCGCGCCTTACGCGCGGCTTCTCTGGCCCGGGAAGCCACAATTACCTTATCAATAATTTTATTCGCTACCGAGGGGTTTTCCTCGCAATAACTCGATAACGCCTCCAGGCTGGCGGAAGCCACCAAACCCTCTACTTCGGAGTTACCTAATTTGGTTTTAGTTTGGCCTTCAAATTGCGGATTAGGAACCTTGATGCTGATTACGGCAGTTAAACCTTCCCGCACATCATCGCCGGTAATCGCGATATTATCTTTAAGCAAATTTTTGGATTTAGCGTATTGATTAATTCCCCGGGTCAGCGCGGATTTAAAACCCGACAAATGCGTTCCGCCTTCAATCGTATTAATATTGTTGGCAAAAGAAAACATGGTTTCCGCGTAACCATCATTATATTGCAGCGCCACCTCCACATTCACGTCATCCTGAAGTTTCTCGAAATAAACAACCTTATTATGCAAAGGGTTTTTATTTTTATTCAGGTATTCCACGAAAGATATAATACCGCCGGAAAACTCAAAAATCGCTTCTTTATCCGAACGCTCATCGGTTAATTTTATTTTTAATCCTTTGTTCAAAAAAGCCAGCTCTCTTAAGCGGCCGGAAAGAATGTCATAAGCATATTCGGTTTTGGTAAAAATTGTTTTGTCCGGTTTAAAAGTAATTTTGGTGCCGGTAGAAGCGCTTTTACCGATAATCGTAAGCTTGGAAACGGTTTTACCGCGTTCATAGCGCTGATGATAAATTTTACCGTCTCTTTTTACCTCTACTTCCAGCCAATCAGAAAGCGCGTTAACGCAGCTTACCCCTACTCCATGTAAACCGCCGGAAACCTTATAAGAGCGGTGGTCAAATTTACCTCCGGCATGCAAAGTGGTTAAGGCCACTTCTACCGCGGGTTTTTTTTCGGTTTTATGCATATCCACCGGAATACCGCGGCCGTTATCTACCACGGTGATACTATTATCCGGCTGGATTGCCACCGCGATTGAATCACAAAAACCCGCCAGGCTTTCATCCACACTATTATCAACTACCTCAAAAACCAAGTGATGCAATCCGCGCACCGCGGTGTCACCAATATACATTGCCGGCCGGCGCCTTACCGCCTCAATGCCTTCTAAAACCTGGATACTGGCAGCATCATAAACCTTAGCGGTATCCGCGGGCTTTTGATCGTTTTTGGTTTCTTCTTTGTTTTTTTTCATACTTCCACTCTCTATGGTTGGTTCAGTATGACCCTGTGCTTCGACTTCGCTCAGCATGGTTCGAAGCATGGTGAGCTATGTCGAACCATCGAATGGGTCACGAAATTTCTCCGATACGGAAATAGATATTTTTTAATTCCGGATTTTCTTTTTTTAGCTCCCTAAGCAGCTCTTCTTTTTTTAAGCTTAAAATATATAACCAGGCCGAAGAATCTACGCTTAAACCCAGAATCCCTTTGCTGAAATATTTAACTTTTATATGCTCCAACTCCTTCTTTGTCAAGGTTTTTTTTAACCACTGTTGTGGGCCAGTATCCTGAAAAACGGTTTTTTTAGCACTCAACTGACGCATAACATCATCTAGTGTGTTTTTTAAAAGCTCCATATACTATTTTTAATTTAGCCGCATAGGTAAAACTATGTAGACATAATCGCTAATCCGGATAACCCCCGGCTTCTCTCCATCGGTCAACTCTAAACTGATTGTTTCTTCATTCAGGTTCTTTAAAATATCGATTAAATAAACAGGGTTAAAGCCAATCACCATCTCTCTGCCCTGGTACTCTACCGCCAATTCTTCATGAAACTCCCCAACATCTGGTGTAGATTTAGAAATTACCAATTTATTCTTAAAGACCTCCAATTTAACCGCTTGGTAATCCGGCGTAGCCAGGAGCGCCGCTCTTTTTACCGCTAATAATAACTGGCCGCGCGCCACCTTCATCTTATTTTCCGAGACAGGCGGAACAACTTGTTTATAATCCGGGAATTCTCCTTCAATTAAACGCGAAATAATCCCCACATTACCCAGATCAAAAAACGCCTGATTACTACTCACCACCAACGATAACTCACCCTCATCTTTAAGATTACGATTTAATTCCTGAATTGTTTTAAGCGGCACAATCATACTTATATCCACACCTGGTTCTAGGGTTAATTTCCTCTCTGCTAGGGCCAACCTTTTGCCATCAGTAGATACTAAGGTTAGCAGGCTTTTGTTAATTTTAAAAAGAATACCATTTAAAACATAGCGTGTTTCATCCAAAGATACCGCGAAAGCAGTTAAGGATAGCATTTGCTTAAAAACCCCCTGGTCAATCTTAATCGCCTGCTTATCCTGAAACTCAGGCAGCTTAGGAAATTCTTCTTTAATTAATCCCATAATCTTAAATTGACACATATCCGAATCAATGGTTACCTGGTTGTTTTTCTTAGTAGTAACACTAATCACCTCTAAAGGAAATTCTTTAATAATATCACTAAATCTCTTAGCGGGGATAGTAATAGCGCCCGCTTCCTGAATATCCACAGGGATTACACAGGTTATTCCTATATCTAAATCCGTAGCAGTTAATTTTAAAGTACCTGCCTGGGCTTCAATTAAGATATTAGAAAGAATAGGTAGGGCGGATTTTGTGGTAATCACGTTTTGTACGGTTCCAATAGCATTAACTAATTTAATCTTTTCTACTTTAAATTTCATTTTAAACTCTCCTTGTCTACCTAGACAACACCCCGCGCAATACCAATTAGCGCGGGGTGTCTATTATTAATATATATTTAAAAACTTAAAATCGTAGTAATCATAATATAAGACCATTTTTGTGTATAAAAATATAACACATTATATTTAAAAGATTTACAACAAAAAACATAACCACATAACCTGGGAATTACTGTTTAATAACCTGAATAACTTTATCTACCCTTTCTTTTAACTCCGGATTATTACTTAAGTCTTGCTTAATTTTTTTGTAAGAATGTAAAACCGTAGTATGGTCTTTACCGCCAAAAAGTTCCCCAATTTCAGGTAAAGATAGCTCCGTTAACTCCCTACTTAAATACATGGCAATTTGCCGCGGGAAAACTACTTGTTTATTGCGCCGTTTAGTTTTTAGATCTTGCAAGGAAATTCCAAACTCTTCAACTACGCAGCGCTGAATAAAATCTATAGTAATCAATTTTGTCGGTTCCTTAAGCAAATCCTTAAGCACTTCTTTGGTAAGTTGTAAAGTAACCGGAACCTCTTCCAGTAAAGAATAAGCAATCGTTCTGATTAAAGCCCCTTCTAATTCGCGGATATTGGTTTTAATTAATTGAGCGATAAAAAAAATTACGTCATCAGGAACATTGACCGGTTCGCGTTCAATTTTTTTCTTGAGAATCGCCGCCCGGGTTTCTAAATCCGGAGGTTGAATATCTGTGGCTAATCCCCAACCAAACCGCGAAACCAATCTTTCTTGTAAATTAGTGATTTCTTTAGGCGGCCGGTCTGAAGAAAACACAATTTGTTTATGCGCGTCATATAAAGTGTTAAAAGTGTGGAAAAATTCTTCCTGGGTAGATTCCTTGCCGGCGATAAAATGGATATCATCAATGACTAAAACATCAAGGTTGCGGTATTTTTGGCGGAAAGCCGAAGTAGAATGATGCACAATAGCGTCAATTAGTTCGTTAGTAAATTTTTCGCTTGAAACATAACATATTTTTACCCCAGAAGAAGAGTTATTTTTAATTTGATGGCAAATAGCTTGAATGAGATGTGTTTTACCTAAGCCCACGCCACCGTAAATAAATAAGGGATTATATGTTTTGGCCGGCCCATTAGCTACTGCCAGTGAATAAGCATGAGCATGCCGGTTTGCCCCGCCCACCACAAAGTTTTCAAATGTATAACGCGAGTTAAGATTCATGAAACCCACGGTGGGTAAGTTCTTTATATTTGCTTCAGGCGGAGTATTGAGAACAATGGAATTGTTCGGAGTATCGCTGACCACCAATTTTACTAATAGATTGTCCAAACCTTTGAGCTTTAAGGTTTCCTGGATAAGCCTTAAGTAGTGTTTTTCTACCCAGTCTTTAAAAAATTGATCCGGCGCCCCCAAATCTATGCTCTGGCTATCTTGACTAGAGAATTTAAGCGGCGCTATCCAGGTAGCGTAGGTAGTTTCTCCCAGCCTAATCTTTAAATCCCTTAGCGCCTCTTCCCAGTTTTTGGTCAGCTCCAACATTATCGTCCCCAAGAGAAAATATTAAATTCCCCCTGAGTTTATCCTATGAGCAGCATATTCATCAGGGAGATTTGCCCGCGATTAAAGAGTGAATAACAGAATTAACAGTTTATGCACAGCTTGTATAAATCTGTGGATAAAACGTTGAATCTGGTTTCGCTAAAAAAAGTTAATTATAACAAAGACTAAAAACCCTGCAAACCTTTTAGATATGTTTTAATAGAATATCATAAACTATCTAGCGGGGCAAGTAAAAAAGATAAACGTTAGTTATTATACAATAATATTCACAGGCGTCAATAAAAAACTTGACCACGACATAAATGTGTGTTACAATTCACAAAATTAAGAAAATTGCTTTTTTAAATTGTGGGTAATTTTCACATCCCCTTAGAATTGTTTGCGTAAAAGACCCCAGGGGATAAACATAGGCACCCGGCGCTTATTGGATTTGCGCCGGTGTTATCTAGGTAGATAAGGAGATTTTGAAATGAAAAAAAATTTAAAGACGCCATCAAATATTGTGGGCAAGAGGCGCCATGGATTCCGCAGTAAAATGGCTACCAAGAGCGGACGTAAGCTTCTGGCACGTCGACGGGCTAAGGGGAGAAAACGTCTTTGTGTGTAATGGGGGGGGCTTTGCGTTTGAGTCCAGCAAGCTTAGCGTTTAAGCTGATCACGGCGTATCAAAAATATTTAAGGCCGTGTATTCCGGCAGGTTGCCGCTTTGAACCGGGCTGTTCTGAATATACAAAACAGGCAATTTTAAAATACGGATTAATTAAAGGAGTATTTAAGGGGTTAATCAGAATATCGCGCTGCCATCCGTTTTTTGGCAAGTCAGGTTATGATCCCTTGATATAAAATCTATGGAAAAACGTTTAGTTTTGGCGATTGCTTTGTCACTTTTGGTATTATTAAGTTGGTCAGCTTTAGCCCCTAAGCCACAACTAGTTGATAATAATGTTGTTATAGCAAATAAATCCCAATTAGTAACATCCCCACAGAAAATATCTTCTGTTGTAATGCCCTCGGTAGCAATGCCGCCGTCTGTAGATTTTGTCAAGGAGACGGTAAAATTTACTCAAGACAGCCGGGAGATAACTTTTAATCCGGTTATGGCGGCGATTGTAGATGTAGTTTTTAAAGACGGTCTTGAGCACCATTTACCACTTAAAATAGGTTTTCTTACTGATAGTAACCTTTCTTTTAAGCAGCAAAGTGTAACTAAAGATTCAATTTCATTTATATATGAAGATCAAAATAAACGTATTATTAAGAAATTTATTATTCCTAACAATAGTTATGTCATAGATTTAGAGATACAGATTCAAAATTTATCCCTCTCTCCCTTATTACTCAATCCGCAATTAGTTTTAGGCCGGTTAGATTTATCTGTAAAAAATACGCAATCGCGATATCAGGATGTTTTTCTGGTGAACCAAGAAAAACCTAGGCATGTTTCCGCGGGAAAAGATTTTAGTAGTTTGGACATAAAATTTATTGGTTTGCGTGATCAGTATTTTTGTACTATTGTTGAACCGGTCAATATGGTGACCAGTGCTTACATTAAGAAAATTACACCCCAGGAGTCTGAAGTTGGTTTATTTATGAGTGAGACGAATTTAAAACCTGGTACTCAGATTGGACATTCATTTCGTATCTATTTGGGGCCTCAAGATTTAAAGATAATAGACAACATTAAACCAGAATGGACATCAATTATTCGCTATGGTTCTTTTGATTTTATTGATTTTATCGCGCAGTTACTTTTACAATTATTGGGATTTTTCTATAGTTTAGTGCATAATTGGGGATTAGCCATTATTATATTAAGTATTGCCGTGTATTTTATACTTTTTCCTCTTTCCATAAAGCAAATGCGCTCAATGAAAGAGATGCAGATTTTACAACCAAAAATTGAAGCCTTACGTAAAGAGCTTAAAGATAACCCGCAAAAATTAAATAAAGAAATAATGGAACTTTATAAGGAGCATAAAGTCAATCCGCTTGGTGGTTGTTTGCCGCTTTTATTGCAGATGCCTATATTTTTTGCTCTTTATCAGGCTTTAATTCGCTCAGTTGCTTTAAGGGGAGCGCATTTTTTATGGATTAAAGATCTTTCTTCGCCTGATAAGGCCGTTGTTTTCAAAAATTCAATACCATTTTTGGGTAATCAGGTAAATATTCTACCAATTTTAATGGCAATCGGTATGTTTGTGCAGCAAAAGATTTCGATGGCGAAAGCCACTGGAGAAGCTGCTCAGCAGCAACAGATGATGTCGATTATTATGCCGATTATGTTTGGGGTAATTTTTTATCAGATGCCATCAGGGTTAGTGCTCTATTGGTTTGTTAATAGCGTGTTGATGCTTACATACCAGTTTCGCATTAATAGTCAAAAATGAAAAATGAGAGATATGTAGAAGCTGAAGGCAAAACAGTAGAAGAAGCCATTGAAAAGGCATTGCAGATATTGAAACTGTCACGTAAGCGCGTGAGAGTTGAAACGCTATCCGAGGAGAAAAAAGGCCTTTTTGGTATGGCGGGGGCTAAGCCAACTAAAGTGCGCGTAAGCGTGATTCCTGGTAAAGAAAATACTTGACAAGCATTGTAATTTTGAGATAATTAATATAGTTAAAAAGGGGTGTTTCCCGGGGAACATAACTTAACTATAATAATATCAATGGGTAAAATAATTGTAATTTGTAATCAGAAGGGTGGGGTAGGCAAAACCACTACTTCCATTAACCTTTCAGCTTACCTGGCTATGGCAGGCAAGAAGATTGTGCTTATAGATTTAGATCCCCAGGCCAATGCTACTAGCGGCATTGGAATAAACAAACACGATGTTCAAAAAAGTACCTATCATGTCCTACTTGAAGAAGCAAAGTTTGTTGATATTTTGCAGAAAACCGCGATTGATAATCTTATGCTTGCTCCTTCTAATTTGGATTTAACCGGGGCTGAAGTGGAGTTAGTCGGAGCATTAGGCCGAGAATATAGGTTAAAGAGGGCTTTACAATTTGAAAAAGATAATTATGATTTTATGATTATTGATTCCCCGCCATCATTGGGACTGCTTACTATTAATGGTTTATGTGCCGCTGATTCAGTAATTATTCCGGTACAATGTGAATATTATGCATTAGAAGGATTAACGCAACTCCATAATACTGTTAGACTTGTGAAAGAAAACCTTAATCCCGCTTTGGTTATTGAAGGGTTGCTCTTAACTATGGCGGATTTTCGTACCAATCTTACCAAAGAAGTTATTCAAGAAGCGCGCAATCATTTTAAAGATAAAGTTTATAATACTGTTATTCCGCGCAATATTCGATTAACTGAAGCGCCGAGTTTTGGGAAACCTATTGTTTTATATGATGCCAATTCTCTCGGAGCACAAAAATACGCGGAATTAAGTAAAGAGATTTTAGGTTTAGATATTAAGATGAGTTTAAAAATCCCTCAAGGGTAAGGAGAGGTACAATGGAAAGAAGAGCATTAGGAAAAGGCCTTGGTGCGTTAATTCCTGAACGAATAGTTGATGATACGGTTATTAATGATGATACGGTTCATAAAGAAGAGATTGTTTATGTCCAATCTGGACAAATAAAACCCAATCCTTTCCAGCCTCGCGAATATTTTAATCAAACAAGTATTGAAGAATTAGCGCAATCTATTAAAGAAAAAGGGGTTATTCAGCCGCTTTTAGTTAGGCGTAAAGGGGAAAATTATGAACTTATTGCCGGAGAACGGAGGCTTCGCGCTGCTAACTCTTTGGGGCTCAAAGAGATACCGATTATTGTGCGCGATGTTTCAGACCAAGATTCTTTAGAATTGGCTTTAATTGAAAATGTCCAAAGAGAAAGTTTGAATCCAATTGAAGAAGCCCATGCTTATCAGCACCTGATGGATAAATTTCAAGTTACTCAAGAAAAGATAAGTGAAGTGTTAGGAAAGGCTAGATCTACCATCACCAATACTTTACGTTTACTTAAGCTCCCGCATGAAATTCAACAGGAGATGAAAAATAACCGTATCAGTTTTGCGCATGGCCGCGCCTTACTTGAAATTGACGATGCCAACCAACAACGGAGATTGGCGCAAGATATTATTACCAAAGGCCTTTCTGTGCGGGAATTGGAAAGTTTAATTAAGAGTTCTCGGCCAAAAGGATTAAGGCGTAAGGTTGGCCAGGGACAGAAAGAGCCGCTAGTTTTGATTCTTGAGGAGCAAATGCAGCAGGCCTTAGCCACCAAGGTGCGCGTAATTAAAAGAAAAAAACGGGGGCATATTAATATTGAATTTTATTCACCAGAGGATTTAGAGCGGATCGTTAATGTAATTAAAGGGGGAGGCAAATAATGGGCCAGGCAGTTTTAATTTTAATTAAACCCGATGGGTTGAAAAAATCGCTTACGGGTAATATCCTTACCCGTCTATCTGAAACCAAGCTTGAAATTGTAGCGGCCAAGATGGTGCGGGTTTCTCAAGAGTTAGCGCAAGAGCATTATAAGCACTTAAAAGATAAGCCTTTTTTTGGCGAGATTGTTCAATATTTACAGGGAGATTTACATGACCGCAAAAAAGTTATGGCTTTGGTTTATTGGGGCAGCGATGCCATAACTAAATGCCGAGATTTAGCCGGAGCCACCAACCCTGAGGAAGCGGAGTCGACCTCGATTCGGGGCGCTTATGGCCGGATTACTACTAATGGCGTTTATGAAAATGTAGTTCATGTTTCATCTAATCCTGCTGAAGCGGAAAGAGAGATTAAGCTTTGGTTTTCGCCCAATGAAATTATCGTCGATCTTTACGCAACCAAAGAAGTGGTGTTTAAGGAATTTCCGAATAAAATTTGGGGGGGATAAATGAAGAATCTAATTAACAGCATGACGGGTTTTGGCAGCCATGAGGTTGAGTTTGACTCTATCGGCAGAATCAGCGTAGAGTTAAGGTGCACTAATCATAAATTTTCTGAAAGTGTTTTTCATTTACCGGAAGGCCTGCTTGCTTTAGAGGATAAGTTGAAGAAAGAAATTGAGGCCAGAATCAAAAGAGGAAGAATTTATTGCGCGATCAACATCAAAGGGCAGCTTGCTCAAGGGATTTTTGTTAACCGAAAACTGCTGAAGAATTATTTACATGAACTTAATAGCGTCAAGAAGGAGTTTAAAATTAATGATGGTTTAACTTTGGATTCATTAATTCGTTTGCCGGGGATTTTGTCGCTCAAAGAAGATAACGCCATAGGCGCGCATATTTGGGAGCGGCTTAAGCCTGTTTTTTTGCAAGCGCTTACGAATTTATTAGCGGCGCGCCAAAAAGAAGGCAGGGCTCTGGCAGTTTTGTTAAATAAAAGAAGCGCCCTGTTAAAGAAGGACCTAGTTTTTATTAAACGGCGTTTTGGGGTGGCAGTAAAAAATAGGCTTGAAAAGATTCAATTGGAGGATGAGCGTGTGGCTTTTTTAAAAGGCGCGGATGTCGCTGAAGAGACGGACCGTTTGTATTTTCATATCAATAATTTTGGGCATAAGATTGCCCAGGGAGGCGCGGTGGGTAAGGAGTTGGATTTTATTACCCAAGAAATGCAGCGGGAGGCTAACACTTTGGCCGCTAAATCGTTTGACCTAATTATTTCGGGACGGGCCGTAGAAATGAAGAGCCAGATTGAGAAGATTCGCGAACAAGTGCAGAATATCGAGTAGTGAAAGCCGCTAAAAGACAAAATAAGCTGGGTAAAATTTTTGTGATCAGCGGGCCGTCGGGCTCAGGCAAAACCACTCTTTTGACCAGCCTCATTCAAGATAAAAAAATCGGGAAATTATTAGTAAAATCTTGTTCTGTGACTACGCGCCCTAAACGTTCGCAAGAGAGAGAGGCCAAGGAATATTTTTTTGTCACGCTTTTGGAGTTTAGGCGCCGGTTAAAAGCGAAAAAAATTCTTGAATGGACCCGGTATTTGGGTTATTATTACGGAACGTTAAAAGAGCCGTTGGAAAAGCAGCTTAAGGGCTCCAAGAACGTTGGTTTGTGCTTGGATCTTAAAGGCGTTAGAATTTTAAAAAAAATATATCCTAAAAATACAGTAACAATTTTTGTTTTACCGCCTTCTTTGAGCGTGCTTAAGGAAAGGATTCAGAATCGTTGCCGGTATACTAATCAGTTAGAAGTGGCGCGGCGTATGCTGTTAGCACGCAGAGAGCTTCAGGCAGCCGGAAAATTTGACTATTGTATTTTGAATCAAAATTTGCCAGCGGCGCTTAAAGAATTAAAAAGTATTTTTTTGCGGGAGAGCGGTGCTTAACATATCAATTGGGGGTAAAAAATGGATTATCAGGGAAGAGAAAAACTTTTAGATAAGAGTATGGGATCAATTTATAAACTGGTAATTTTGGCTTCTAAAAGGGCTTTAGAGATTGCCGAAGGCCAGCCGAAATTAGTGGCGGATGATAATTCAGTAAAACCCTCGACTGTAGCTTTACATGAAATTGCCGCCGGCAAGGTTGAGGCCAGAAAAATTAAAGCCATTCATGCCCCGCTGTTAGCGGGGCACCAATGAAAATGAAAATCCCCCCTCGCCCCCCTTTGGAAAAGGGGGGAATGGGGGGATTAAAAAGAGGATTTTCAGGTGAAAAAAACCGAAAAAAATATCATCTTAGGTATAACTGC
Source organism: Candidatus Omnitrophota bacterium (assembly GCA_026387315.1). Taxonomy (GTDB): domain Bacteria; phylum Omnitrophota; class Gorgyraeia; order Gygaellales; family Profunditerraquicolaceae; genus UBA6249. The sequence continues at coordinate 95,830 of JAPLLY010000008.1, read as the reverse complement.
CAGTATTGCTATTTACAAGTCCTGCGGCCTTATCCGCTCACTTAGAGAATGCGGGTTGGCAGTGCAGGTGGTGATGACTAAAGAAGCGCAGGAATTAATTAAGCCGGTTGTTTTTCAGAGTTTAAGCGGTAACCGGGTTTATTCCGCGGGTATATTTGAGGCGCCGGATACCTGGGATATCGCGCATGTGGCTTTGGCGGCCAAAGCGGATTTAATTTTAATTGCTCCGGCCACCGCTAATATTATTGCTAAACTTGCCGCCGGCATCTGTGATGATCTTTTAAGTTGTACAGTTTGCGCGAGTAAGGCCAAGGTTTTAATTGCTCCGGCGATGAATGAGAATATGTATCAAAATAAAATAACCCAAAGTAATATCGCGAAATTAAAGAGCTGCGGTTATAAGTTTATTGCGCCGGCTAAAGGTTTACTTGCTTGCGGCAAAGTGGGAGTAGGTTGTTTAGCAGAGACTGACCAGATCGTAAAAGAAGTTAAAAAATTATTATAGTTTTTGGCGCGGTAGCCAAGTGGCAAGGCAGCGGTCTGCAAAACCGCTATTCAGCGGTTCGAATCCGCTCCGCGCCTCCAATAAAAATGCCAGCTCACAGAAAAGAATTAAATATTAAAGGGCCTAATCTTTGGTATTTGGTGGGGTTGATTACGAGCGATGGGTGTTTGTCAAAAGACGGCAGGCATATAGATATTACATCTAGCGACTATGAATTTCTTAGCAAAATAAAAAACAAATTTAGTTTAACAAACAGAATAGGCATTAAGAATAAAGAAAAAATCAACCTGGCTTATTATATACAGATATCCAATAAGAATTTTTATGATTTTTTGTTATCAATTGGTTTAATTCCAAATAAGTCCTTAACTTTAGACAGACTTGATATTTCCAAAGAATTTTTTAATGATTTTCTAAGGGGTTTAATAGACGGTGATGGTTCATTGCGTAGTTGGCGGCATACTACAAATTTGCACATACAATGGTCTTTGAGTGTATTTTCAGCATCTGAAGCATTTATCAAATGGCTGCAAGCCGCAATAGAAGCATCTTTGTGTTGTAGAGGAAAGATACATTCTGCATTAAGGCCTGATCGCATCAACCCTATTTATACACTAAAATACGGTAAAATGGCGGCGAGGAAAATTGCTGAGAAATGTTATTATAAAAATTGTTTCGGTTTAGAGAGAAAGATAAAATTAGCCCAAGAATGTAGCAGATCATATAGCGGTTGGGATAGAAGCAAAACGGTATTTAATTAAAAGAATTTGCCGGGATGGCGAAATTGGCAAACGCACGAGACTTAAAATCTCGCGGCCGCAAGGTCTTGAGGGTTCAAGTCCCTCTCCTGGCATTTGCTAAAGGGTAGCAAGGGTCCGACTCCCTTCTTGCCCATGATTGACGCTCAAGCGAACCCTGGCAGTAAAGTTGCTGGGGTCGTTATGAGCCAGCCGAAATGAGGAAGTGTGAATAAAGAAATAACCACGACTAAAATCGCGATTTTCAGGAAGCGTGAAATTCGCAAGGCTATTCATAAAAACGAGTGGTGGTTTGTGGTTGAGGATGTGGTTTTGGCTCTGACCGATTCAAATGATCCAAAACAGTATATCCAAAGAATGAAACAGCGAGATCAGGAACTCGCTAAAGGGTGGGTACAAATTGTACATACCCTTGCTATTGAAACCGCGGGTGGTAAACAGCAGATGATTAGTGCTAATACGGAAGGCATCTTTCGCATTATTCAGTCTATACCATCTCCTAAAGCCGAGCCTTTTAAACGATGGTTAGCCCGGGTAGGTTATGAGCGGATTCAGGAGATCGAGAATCCGGAACTTGCCACAAAGAGGACAAGGGCTTTATATAAGGCAAAAGGGTATAGTGATGAATGGATTGAGAAGCGGGTGCGCGGAATCGCTATTCGCGAGGAGTTAACCGATCAGTGGCAGAAGCGTGGTATAAAGGAGCAAAAAGAATACGAAATATTAACCGCTGAAATATCAAAGGCAACTTTCGAAATGACCCCGTCCGCTTATAAAAAGCATAAAGGTTTAAAGCGGGAGAATCTTAGAGACCATATGACCGATTTAGAGCTTATCTTTTCAATGCTTGGCGAGGCATCAACGAAAGAGATCGCCATTAATAAGGATGCTCAAGGTTTTGTGGAGAATAAACAGGCCGCCTTTGAAGGCGGCGCTGTAGCTGGTAATGCCAGAAAAGAATTGGAACGCAAAAGCGGCAAGAAGGTGATTAGTAAGGAAAATTATCGAAAATTGCCGCAAAATAAAAAACTATTGGAATAAAGATATGGATGCTAAAGAACTCATAAAAATTGTCAAAGATGTTATTGATTATTTATCACCACTTCAGACTCCAACAGAACAATCCATTTATAATTACCTTTTACGTTGGTCCTATTTAGAGAATGGGAAAAACCAAGTTCAGGTTGGCGACAGAACCCTCGCTAAAGAGGTTAGCAAACCAGCTAAAGGAAAACTTTCCAAATCTAAGGGGTTAGCTCCAAGCACGGTTAGTGATTGTATTAGAGATTTGGCGAAGAAAGGACACGTAGATATAATAGAAATTAATCGTAATGGTAAAATCTATAAGGTGAAGTTGCCATCAGAAGTAGAAGAAAGCCTAAAATTAAAGAATGAGAAGAACGGAGATCTAAAAAAAGAACCTCTTGAAGATTATTTTACCGATCCCGAGCGAAGAAAAATAATTTTTGAACGTGATAAATGGCTTTGTCATTATTGTGGCGATAAGGTAACAGACAAAAACGCTACTCTTGATCATTTGAATCCGCAGAGTAAAGGCGGGAAACACAACAAGGATAATTTGAAAACGTGTTGTTTGGTTTGTAATTCTATAAAATCAGGGAAAACATACGAAGAAGCCGCACCTTTTCTGTTGAAAAGTATTCGAGAGAAGAAGCAGAAGCAAATTTAGGTGAAATACATGAACCTTCGTCTAACTTTGTGGAAAGTCGTTTTCACAAGTAGTTAAATCTCTTGGAGATGTAGGGTTTGCCATGAGTGGAATCAAACCACAATTTTCGGGCGGTTAGCTCAGCTGGTTAGAGCATCACATTGACATTGTGAGGGTCGCAGGTTCGAGTCCTGTACTGCCCACCATAATTATGGATCTAAACATTTTAAGACATTCCTGTTCGCACATTATGGCCCAAGCGGTAAAGGGGCTTTGGCCGGAGGTAAAATTAGCCATTGGGCCGGCTATTGAAGACGGCTTCTACTATGACTTCGATAAACAAGAGCCGTTTACCGGCGAAGATTTGGCGAAAATCGAGGCGGAAATGTTAAAGATAATTGCCCAAGATAAACCGTTTATCCGCCAAGAGCTTTCCAAGGCCGGCGCGATTAAATTATTTCAAGGCCTCAAGGAACCATATAAGCTAGATCTTTTGCAGGGTATTGCCGACGAGCAGGTGAGCGTTTATAAAACCGGCGAAGGCTTCCTGGATTTATGCCGCGGGCCGCATATAAAATCAACCGGCGAGATTAAGGCTTTTAAATTATTATCGGTAGCCGGAGCGTATTGGCATGGCCTAGAAACAAACCCGATGCTTCAGAGAATTTACGGCACTTGTTTTGAGAGCAAAAAAGAATTGGATGAGCATTTAAAGAATTTAGATGAAGCAAAATTGCGCGACCATAGGAAGCTGGGGACCAGTTTAGGGTTCTTTGATATTTATCATGAAGAGGCGGGTGCCGGGTTAGTCTTTTATCACCCCAAGGGAGCGCTTTTACGCGCCATCATTGAGGATTATGAAAAAAAGGAGCATCTAAAACGCGGCTACGAAATGGTAATTACTCCGCATATTATGCAGGCGGGTTTATGGAAGACCAGCGGCCACTATGATTATTACAAAGATAGTATGTTCACCCTTAATGTGGATGAACAGGAGTATGTTTTAAAACCCATGAATTGCCCGGGCCATATTTTGATTTATAAATCTAAAACCAGGAGTTATAAAGATTTACCTATTCGGTATTTCGAGCTGGGTACAGTTTATCGCCGGGAAAAAGCCGGGGTTTTACATGGGTTATTGCGGGTGCGCGGGTTTACTCAAGATGACGCGCATATTTTTTGCTTACCGGAACAATTATCCGGTGAGATTAAGGAAATTATTGATTTTGTTTTCGAAACGATGAAAGTTTTTGGATTTGATACGTTAGGCATCGAATTAAGTACGCGTCCGGAAAAATCTATCGGTTCGGATGAGGATTGGCAGAGCGCCACGGCAGCTTTAGAAGCGGCATTGAAAGAAAAAGGGCTAAAGTATGATCTGCGCGCGCAAGAAGGCGCTTTTTACGGCCCGAAAATTGATATAAAATTAAAAGACGCGCTCAAAAGAAGTTGGCAGTGCGCGACCATTCAATGTGATTTTGCTCTTCCCAAAAGGTTTAATTTAGCTTATATTGATGAGACGGGTAAAGAAAAGCAGCCGATTATGCTGCACCGGGTTTTGTTAGGCAGCCTGGAGCGTTTTATCGGCGCCCTGATTGAGCATTACAAGGGAGAGCTTCCTTTATGGTTGGCTCCAACGCAGGTCTTGTTGATTCCAATTCACCCCGTTAGAGACAGGACACCGAAGGTGTCCGACGGCTGCCCGCGGCAGCCTGTCTCTAACGGGGTTAAAGATACAGTTGGTGCTTACGCGCAAGAAGTAAAAGAAAAGCTATTGCAAAACAATATACGCGTAGATATAGATTCGCGTAATGAAACCCTGGATAAACGCATTCGCAATGCCGAAATCAATAAAATTCCTTATTGTTTGATTTTAGGTGGCCGGGAGGCTAAACAGCAGCAAGTGAGTGTTCGTAAAAAAGGAAGCGGGGATCAGGGCGCGGTTGTTTTGGAGGAGTTTATGGGGATTTTAATTAATCAGATTCAGGAACATAAATAAAAGAGGGAGGAAGCTATAAAAAAGTTCACGCGTATTAACGACAGAATTAGTTCACCACAAGTTCGGGTTATCGGCCATGATGGGAGCCAGCTAGGAGTAATGTCTGTGCAGAGGGCTTTAGAGATTGCCAATCAGCATGAGTTAGATTTAGTAGAGGTTGCCCCCGCGGCTGCTCCGCCGGTTTGTCGGATTGTTGAGTACAGTAAATTTAGATATGACCTGGAGAAAAAAGAGCGGGAATCTAAAAAACATCAGAAACAGGGACGGCTTAAAGAAATCCGCCTTAAGCCCAATATTGACGAACATGACTTTGAAACCAAGGTTAAACAGGTAATAAGTTTTTTAAAGAAAAAAGATAAAGTTAAAGTTAACCTTTTCTTCCGCGGCAGGCAGATGGAGCATTTAGATCTAGGAAGAAAGGTTTTAGATAAATTTATTCTTGATACGCAGAATGATGGGCAGGTAGAAAAGACACCGTCACTTGAAGGCAGGATTATGTCTTTTGTAATTGCCCCAAAGTAGGATATAATAAGATACCCTGCGCTAATTAGAATCAAGGGGACGGTTCTATTTTTTCTACCGTCATTAGCGTGAAGAAACAATAGAACCGTCCCCGGGATTTCCGTAGAAGAGATTCCGGCGGGCTCCTCAGAATGACGATAGGTGGGAAAGTAGGTTTTTTAGTGCTAACTATTTAATGGAGTGAGAAAATGCCAAAGTTAAAAACAAAACGCGGGGTAGCTAAACGTTTTAAAATTACCAAAAAAGGTAAAGTTAAGTATTCGCCTGGCGGAAAAAGCCATTTAGCTTCTTCTAAGAAAACAAAAAAAATAAGAAATTTAAGGAGGCGTAGGACGCTGGCGGGTAAAAAAGAAGTAAGATTTATCAAATCTATGTTACCTTATGGGTAGGATCTATGTAAAATAATATTTCCCCCTCGGGGGGGGCTTAAGGGTTATTTTCCTCAGGCGCCGGTCACGCCTGTGGCGGACTCCGCCAGCGGCGGAGAGGCTGGGGAAAAACTCTCCCCCTCGCGGGAGCTCGGGGTCATTTTTCCCCAAGCGCCGGTGGCTGGGGAAAAATGAGGAGAATAATAATGGCAAAGGCTAAACACAGTGTAGCAACGCGGAAAAGAAAGAAGAAGGTTCTAAAACAGGCTAAGGGGTTCTGGGGTGATCATAGTAAGCAATACCAGCAGGCCAAAAGAGTATTGGTACACGCGCTCAGATATGCCTACCGGGATCGCCGGAATAAGAAGCGTGAATTCCGCAGCCTCTGGATTGCCCGGATTAACGCGGCTTGCCGAGAAGTGGGGATTTCCTATAGCGTATTTATGAATGGGCTTAAGAGATCGAAGATTACTCTAGACCGCAAGATTTTGGCGGATTTAGCAGTAAGAAATAATGCTGCGTTTAGAAAGTTAGTTGAAAAGATAAAAGAATGAGTAAGTTGTAAGCGGTAAGTCGTAAGCGGTAAGCTTAAAACTTACAGCTTAAAACTTACAGCTTACAGCTTACAGCTTAAGGCTTTTGTTTAAGATTTAGTTAAAACCGGAGAAATCATGTATGTAATTATTGTAGGTTGTGGAAGAGTGGGCGCGGAGCTGGCCAAGCTTTTATCCGGTGAAGGCCACGATGTGGTAGTTATTGATAAAACGCAGGAGGCGCTTAAGCGGCTGGGGGATACTTTTAATGGGCTGACCATGGTCGGTAATGGTTTTGACCTAGCTCTTCTAAAACAGGTAGGCATTGAAAAAGCGGATGCTTTTTGCGCGGTAACCGATGGAGATAATACCAACTTAATTAGCGCCCAGGTGGCTAAAAAGATTTTTTGCGTGCCCAAAGTTTTTGCCCGGGTTTATGATCCGCAGCGCGCTCATATTTACGCGGCTCTGGGTTTGGATATTATCAGCGGCACAATGCTTTTTTCAGCTATGCTTAGAGATAAAATTATTGAGAGCAGGTTCTCCAGTTATTTAATTGAATCCAAGGATTTAGGAGTTATTGAAATTGAAGCCAAGAATGATTTAGTCGGTAAAACCATTCAGGATATAAATATCCCGGGAGATTTTATTGTCGTGGCCTTGCGTAGAATGCAGGGAGTTGTGATCCCTGAACCTAAAACCGTTTTAAAAAATAAAGATATTCTAATGGGGGTGGTAAAAGTTTCTAGCCTCCAAGCGGTCAGAGAAAAGTTTCACTTGGGAGAAAAATAGATCGGAGGTTTGTAACGGGATGTATATCTTAATTGTCGGCGCGGGTAAAGTGGGTTATTTTCTGGCCAGAAGGCTTTGTCAGGGTAAGCATACGGTAAGTGTCGTGGATAAAGACCGCCAGATTTGTGAAGAACTGGCCAAGGAATTAGATGCTCTGGTAGTTAATGGCGATGCCTGCGACCCAAAAATACTGGAGGAAGCCGGGATCGCCAGGGCGGATGTTTTAGCCGCGGTCACCGGTGACGATGAAGATAATCTGATTATCTGTCAGTTGGCTAAAGAAAAATTTAACCTGCAGCGTACGGTGGGCCGGGTAAATAATCCCGATAATGAACATACCTTTAATGAGTTAGGTATTGATGTGCCGGTTGATTCCACTAAGATTATTGCCAAAATTATTGAAGAAGAAGTCTCTTTCTCGGATTTCGTAAATCTAATGAGTTTTAAGCGCGGCAAGCTGGCGATTGTGCGCGTGGATCTTCCGGATGATGCCCCGGTAATTAATCGGCAGGTAAAAGATATCGCTTTACCCAAAGACGCGGTATTAGTTTCGATTGTCAGGGGAGAAGAGGTCATTCTTCCTAAAGGCGATACTGTGCTTAAAACCGGGGATGATGTGATTGCGCTTACTTTAATCGGTAACGAGCCGCAGCTACTCAGCCTTTTAGCCGGGAAGCTTTAAAGAGAGCGCCGAAAAATTATTAAAAACTATATCAGCGCTCTCTAATTAGAGATTGCTGAAAGATTCTAAACAATACAGCAATCTCTTAAAATACATGAGATTTAAACCTGCCTTAAATATTATATTCGGGATAACCACAGAAATTTTTTATGTTTGTTTTATCATGCTGGCAGCGTTTTTGATCTGCTGGGCAATATATTTTAAGTTATGATTCTTAAACCCCGCCTCCAAGATTTAAAGATCATTGGTTTTTACCTGGGGAAAATAATTTTGGGATTAGCCTTGACCATGGTTATTCCTATTTTGATTGCCGCCTGTTTTTCAGAGATAAACCCCGCCCTGGATTTTTTCATTAGTATCGAAATATCTGTTTTATTAGGATTACTCTTAATTAAAATCTGCCAGACACAGGAGGATTTAAATTGGATGCAGGGTATGATTGTAGTCAGTTTATCCTGGGTGATGGCAATGATTTTAGGAGCGATTCCATTATATTTGAGCGGCCACTGGAAATCCTTTTTAGACGCGTGTTTTGACGCGATGAGCGGATTTGCTACCACCGGCCTGGCCCTGGTTCAGGATTTGGACCACCTTTCTTACGCGCATAACCTTTGGCGGCATCTGATTATGTTTTTGGGAGGCCAGGGGATTGTAGTGATCGCGCTTTCTTTCTTTGTGCGCGGATTTTCCGGCGCGTTTAAAATGTATGTGGGTGAGGCGCGGGACGAGAAAATTATGCCCAATGTCATTAATACCTCCAGGTTTATTTGGCTGGTAAGCATTGTTTATCTGATTTTGGGTACCCTGGCTTTAGGCCTAACCGGGATATTTAACGGGATGAAGCCGCTTAATTCGTTTTTTCATGGCGCCTGCATATTTATGGCGGCTTTTGATACCGGAGGATTCAGCCCGCAGTCGCAAAATATACTTTATTACCATAGTTTTGCTTATGAAGTGATTACCGTAATCCTGATGGTTCTGGGGGCGCTTAATTTTAAACTGCATTACCATTTATGGATGGGGAATCGTAAGGAGCTGATTAAAAATATTGAAACGCGGACACTTTTTGTCACCATTATTGCTACTTTTTCTATTGTGGCGGTGGGTTTAGCGCAGACGGGAATTTATCCGGCGGCAGCAATGCTTTTCCGTAAGGGATTTTATCAGCTTATCTCCGGCCACACCGGGACTGGTTTTCAGACTATTTATGCCCAGCAGTTTGGCACGGATTGGAATCAATTGGCATTGGTAGGAGTAATTTTGGCTATGGCTCTAGGCGGAGCAGTCTGTTCGACTACCGGGGCAATTAAGATGCTGCGCATCGGGATTATTTTTAAAGCCTTTAAAGAGGATCTCAAAAGAATCATTATGCCGGAGAGGGCGATTGTCGTTGAAAAGTTCCACCATATCAGAGAGGTGTTTTTAGAGGATAAGTTGGTCAGAGGAGCTTTAATGATTACCCTGGCTTATATAATTTTATATGGTTTAGGCGCGCTGGCCGGGATGTTTTATGGTTATCCTTTTTTAGGGGCACTTTTTGAGTCTACCTCTGCCGCGGCTAACGTGGGATTATCTTGCGGCATTACCAATATTGCCATGCCGGCCGCGCTCAAGGTTACCTATATATTACAGATGTGGGCTGGCCGTTTGGAGTTTATGTCAGTATTTACTATTCTGGGATTTTTATTTGCCAATATTAAAGGGAAATGATAGATAACGAAAGAACTGAAGAACTGAAGAACTTAAAAACTGAAAAACTGAAAAACTTAAGAACAGGTGTTCTTTTGTTCTTTAGTTCTTTAGTTCTTTCGTTCTTTAGTTTATTAGTTTTGTTATTCGCACAATCCATATCTAGTAGTGAATTAATCAACCATGCCCAAGAATATGATGGTAAATTAATTGCCTATTCCGGAGAAGTCATCGGAGATGTAATGTTGCGGGGTGAATTTGCCTGGGTAAATATAAATGATGGCCAGAACGCGCTAGGCGCCTGGATGAGCGCTGCTTTGGCGAAAGAAATAAAATTTACGGGAAATTATAAATCTCGGGGTGATAGCCTGGAGATTGTGGGTGTATTTCACCGGGCTTGCCTTGAACATGGCGGAGATTTAGATATTCACGCGCAGAGTTTACGTAAGATTGGAAATGGAAGGATAGTTAAGGAGAAGCTAAATTTTGATAAAGTAAGTCTAAGCCTTATTTTACTGGGGGCGTTATTCTTAATATGGATATTAATTCTATTCAAGTACAAGCAGAAAGTGATTTAGCCAAGATTACTTCCGCGCAGGCCTTAGAAGAGGCGCGGGTTAAGTATCTGGGCAGGAAGGGCTTGATCGCGGAGTTGACCAGCTCCATCCCCGGACTGGCGGTTGAGCAAAGAGGAATCTTTGGTAAACAGGTTAATGCTTTAAAACATAAACTTCTGGGGCTGCTTGCGGAAAAAGAAAAAACTTTAAAAACTAAAAGTAGCGTTTTAAAGAAGAATAATTTAGATATAGGGATGCCGGGGATTGCTCAGGAGCTTGGGCACATCCATCCGATTACTCAAATTATTGATGAAATCTGCGCGATATTTAATCGTCTGGGTTTTTCAGTAGTCCAAGGCCCGGAAGTGGAGACAGAATATAATAATTTCACCGGCCTGAATATACCGTTAGAGCATCCTTCCCGCGATGCCTTTGATACTTTTTATTTAAAAGATTATGCTAAGCTGCTTTTGCGCAGCCACACCTCGCCGGTGCAGGTGCGCGTAATGAAAACACGCGAACCTCCTTTGGCTATGGTTGTGCCGGGCAGAGTATATCGTCCGGACGCGGTGGATGCCAGCCATCTTTTCATGTTCCACCAGATTGAAGGATTTCTAGTTGATGAAAATATCAGGTTTTCCGATTTAAAAGGAATTTTGGAACTTTTTGCTCAGAGTGTTTTTGGGCAGGATATTAGAATGCGTTTTAGGCCGCACTTTTTCCCCTTTACCGAGCCATCAGTGGAAGTAGATATTTCTTGCATTATTTGTAAGGGGAAGGGTTGTTCTGTCTGCGGCGCCAAAGGCTGGCTGGAGATTCTGGGCGCGGGCATGATTCATCCGAATGTTTTTAAACAGGTGGGTTACGGGCATAAGATTTATACGGGTTTTGCTTTCGGTATGGGGGTAGAGAGGATCGCGATGTTAAAATACGGAATTAATGATATCCGGTTGTTTTTTGAGAACGATTTAAGATTTCTAAAACAGTTTTAAAATAACTTACCCCGTTACAAACTTTTGTAATGGGGTTTATTGGAGGTTGTAACGGGGTGAAAGTTACTTATAATTGGCTAAAAGATTTCGTAAATATTAAAATTCCGCCTCAAGCTTTGGCAGAAAAACTGACTATGGCCGGGCTGGAGGTAGTTGCTCTGGAAAAAACAGGGGAGGATTTTGTTTTAGAGATTGAGATAACTTCAAATCGGCCCGATTGGTTAAGTGTTTTGGGAATTGCCAGGGAAGTAGCGGCAATAACCGGAAAAAAAATAAATTTAGGTGCTAGGTGTAAGGTGTTCGATGTTAGGGGTAAACCCAAGAACCTAGAACCTAGCACCAAGAACCTAATTACCATTGAAGACAAAAAAGATTGCCCTCTTTATACCGCTCGAATAATTGAAAATGTAAAAGTTGGCCCGTCTCCGGAGTGGCTCAAGAGGAGATTGGAGTCTTTAGGTTGCCGCAGTGTCAATAATATCGTGGATATTACTAATTATTGTTTATTTGAGTTAGGCCAACCGCTGCACGCCTTTGATTTAGATAAATTGAGCCAAAAAGAAATTAGAGTGCGCCGGGCTAACGCGGATGAAAAGATCATTACTATTGATGGCCAAACCAAGATATTGAGCCCGGAAATTTTAGTGATTGCCGATACGCATAAAGCAGTAGCCATTGCCGGGATTATGGGGGGTAAAGAAACTGAAGTTACGGTTAAGACGCGCAACATTTTACTGGAAGGCGCGGTATTTAATCCCCTGCTCGTGCGGCGGGCCAAACAAAAATTAGGATTGCAATCCGAATCCGCCTATCGCTTTGAAAGAGGGGTAGATTTGGAAGCGGTCAGGAGCGCTTCTTGGGCAGCGGGAGAGTTAATTTTAAAGTTAGCTTCTGGCAAACCTTCCGGGTTCAGCAGCTTAGGCGTATCTAAAGTAATTCATCCGGTGATTAATTTGGATGCTGCTTATTTAAATAAAGTATTGGGTACAGCCATTCCTGTTTTCAAGATTAAGCAAATTTTAAACCGGTTAGGCCTGCGGGTAAAAACTAAAACTAAGAATATTTTAACCGTGGGGGCGCCTAGTTTCCGTCAGGATTTAAAGTTACCGGTAGATTTGGTGGAGGAAGTTGCGCGTATTTATGGTTATGGAAAAATTCCCCAAACCCTTCCGGCGGTAAAGCCCGGCCAAGAAGTTTCGGATAAAAGAGGCTTCATCTGCGGGATAAAAAATATCTTATCTGGTTTAGGTTTATTTGAGGTAATTACCTATAGCTTGGTGGATCGCGGCCTGCTTAAAAAATCCGGGCTTAATATTGATGCCGGGTTAATTGAAATTTTGAATCCTTTAAGCAAAGAGCAGGAGGTTCTGCGTCCCGCGCTTTTTCCCAGTCTTATTCGCGCTCTGGCCTATAACTTAGATCAGCAGCAGGAGAGAGTAAGTATTTTTGAGATCGCCAATATTTTTTCCGGCCAAGCAAATGCAGTCGCGCAAGAGCCTTTGCTGGGCCTGGCTTTATGCGGGGTTAATACCTTCTTTACTAAACAAGGCTTAGTCAGAGACGAAATTATACTGCTGCATTTAAAAGGTATTTTAGAAACCCTATTTAATCGGCTGGGAGTTGAAAACTTTGATTTCTGGCGTCAAGAAGATAATAAAATAGATATTGTGATTAACCAGAAACAGGCAGGTTTTATGCTGGATTTAAGCCCGCAAATCTTAGGGGCCTTTGATATTAAAAATCGGCAAGTTGTCTTGGCCCAGGTTAATTTAGAAAAGTTATTTAGTAGTATAAATTTAGGAAAAAAGTTTTTAGCTATTCCTAAATATCCGGCGATTACTCGGGATATAAGTTTGGTGATTAATGAGGATATTTCGGTGCAAGAGGTATTGGGGGCGATAGAGGCAAAAGGCGCTCCGTTATTAGTCCAGGCCAAAATCGTAGATTATTATCAGGGCCCGCAAATCCCGGCGGGGTTTAAGGGTTTAACCATATCTTGTATCTATCGGATGGATAGCCGCACGTTGACCGAAGAGGAAATTGCTCCGGCGCGTAATGATATTTGTTCTTTATTAAAAGAGCGGTTTGGCATAGAATTACGAAAATAAAGGGGACGGTTCTCTTTTTTATAATATAAAAAAGAGAACCGTCCCCTAGATTCTAAAGAAACAAAACCGTCCCCTTTCTCTGGAGGAAGCGGCAGAGATGCTGGTGCTAGAATAAGAGAAAATACTTGTTGACAAAAGGCACACAAGATGTTACAATTATAACAGAATGAAATTATTCGAATGGAACAGCGAAAAGAATACTCAATTAAAAGATGAACGCGGGGTATCCTTTGAAGATATTGTATTTTACATTGATAGAGGAGATGTGTTGGATATTATTCCACACCCCCAGCAAAGTAAATATTCCGGGCAGAGGATGTTTATAATAAACATCGAAAACTACGCGTATTTAGTTCCTTTTATAGAGAGTGAAGATAAAATCTTTTTAAAGACAATAATTCCAAGCCGTAAGGCAACGAAAAAATACCTGAAGGGGTGATGAATATGAAAATAAAGGAAGAAGAAAAAGAAATTCTTGAGGCTTATGAGCGGGGCACTCTTAAATCCATTCCAAATGTTAAAAAAGAAATCGCGCGGTATCGTGAATATGCAAAGTCTAATTTGCGCAAGAATAAGAGGATAAATATCAGGATATCGGAAACAGATATAGTGCATATTCAGCGTAAGGCCGTAGAAAACGGGCTGCCTTATCAAACATTGATATCAAGCGTGCTGCATAAATACGCAAACGGAAATATCGTCGAAAGCGCGGCGTAAATTCATCAAATGCCTCTGAAAAAAGATTAAGGGTATTATGCGGATGTGTTTCCGGAAGATTTAGAAGAGGCGGCAGAGGTGTTGACGGAAAAGTAATTTAATCCTTACAAGGGAATTTTTAGGTGTTATACGAACTACGCATTTTCTGCTATTATAGAGGAATTACGAATAATGGGTTCAAAAATCTTTAGTTTTTCTCGAGAAATATTCTATTTTGATCAGAAATAGAGAAGAAGCAATAGAAAAAAGGAAGTTCGTCTATTAATTGTTCGGCAACAAACGGAAAGGAGAAGAAAATGTCAAAGGCATTCAGAATGGTAGCGACAATGAGTGCGGTAATCATCCTTGTAGGCTGTTCCACTGTCCAAAAAGACTGGAAAACAGCTCAGACACGGGACACCATATATTCTTACGATGAGTTTATTCAAAGTCATCCTCACTCAGAATTCCGCCCACAAGCAGAATCCAAAATTGCGGAGTTGCAAAAACAAAAGGAGGGGACATCGAGGCGAATCGCCGAGAAGTTGCGGAGCATGAAGATAAGGCAGATCGCTATAGACGTGGAGCAGCCCCCCACCCCCAGGGGGCTACCTTTTCCTTTACCATCATTTGATCCCTCCGGCCCACGACGACGAATAATCGCCGGGTTAGATCAGATGGGACTCTTCACATCTCCCAAGGCCGATGGACTTATCCTGCACGTCTTTATCAACGTCTCTTATTATTTTAGGGGGCCATGGATTTACGGTACAGGAGTCCCCCCTGACGTAGATCTGATACCATCCGTTAGAAACATTTTAGAAGATGGAGAGGTGACCTACAACCTTAATGATTGCCAAGACCCGTTGGCGGAAAGGTTGGCGGATGTGGTTAAGAAAGCCGTCAAGAACTAATAAGTATGCTTTGGGGTGTAAGGATTTTCGATTCACGAATTCTAGGAGCCGAACAAGGCGCGCCGCTGAGCTTTGGTGTTAGCTGACTGTCGCAAAAGTAGACTTTTTGCGACGTTGGAATGGGGATTGAGCACAGGAATAAAAAGGATTTGGTGTGCTTTGCGACGTTCAAGAGAAGTCCATTCAATAATACAGCGAGGATTGATTTCGTTATTAATATGTGCTATACTTTTTCTAGAATTAGAGAGCTCTTTTAAATATCCCTGCGGTGCGCGTTGGAAATTTGATAATTGTTGAACCAACACTATTTTCACGGGAGCCCCATTATTCTTTAAGCACGCGTGCCTAAAGATAGGGCACCCACCTGAAGCCAAATCGGTTCAGACTATCAGTCCAACGGCACTTTTGCGGGGATTTTTTTGTCTGCCACAATATTTTTGGGTAGGTTTATTACACTGTCCTGATCAATCATATGGATTTATTCAGCCAAGAAACTTTAAATACCCAGGATAAAAATCTCCCCTTGGCAGTGCGCCTGCGGCCAACCAGGCTTGATCAACTATTTGGCCAGGATCAAATATTAGGTAAAAATAAATTATTACGTCGCGCTATTGAAGCTGACCGGCTAACTTCGCTTATTCTGTTCGGCCCTCCGGGAACAGGCAAAACCTCTTTGGCTTGGTGTATTGCCAGGATTACTCAGGCAAACTACGCGGCGATTAACGCTACCACCTCTAATGTTGAAGAATTAAGAAAAATTATTGCCGCTTCTAAACTAAGAACAAAAGAAGGAAAAACTAAAACCATTCTTTTTATCGATGAAATCCACCGTTTTAATAAAGCCCAGCAGGATGTGCTTTTGCCTGATGTTGAAGAGGGCCGTTTGGTATTAATTGGCGCCACAGTGCATAATCCGTATTTTTCGCTTACCGCCGCCCTGCTTTCCCGGTCAATTGTTTGTGAATTAAAAGCGCTTCAGAGCGCGGATTTAATTAACATAATTAATAACGCTTTAACGGATAAAGAAAGAGGGCTGGGTAATTTTAAGGTTAAACTTGATAAAAACGCGCTTGATTTTTTAGCCAAGAGCTGCGAAGGTGACGCGCGCCGGGCTTTGTCTGCCCTGGAGTTGGGAGTTTTAACTACCCCGGCGGCTAAAGATGGTTATATTAATTTTGATTTAGAGATTGCTCAGGAGTCTATCCAGAAGAAGGCAGTGGTTTATGATCGCGATGGGGACGGCCATTACGATACGGCTTCGGCTTTCATTAAATCCATGCGTGGTTCTGATCCGGACGCGGCAATTTATTGGATGGCCAAGATGTTATATGCCGGAGAAGACCCGCGTTTTATCGCCCGGCGAGTTTGTATCTTAGCCGCCGAGGACGTAGGCAATGCCGATCCTCTGGCTTTAGTTTTAGCCAACGCGGCTTTACAGATCTCTGAATTTGTGGGCATGCCCGAAGCCAGGATTCCTTTGGCCCAGGCAGTGATCTATGTCAGTTGCGCTCCTAAATCCAATGCCTGTTATTTGGCGGTGGAAAGAGCTGCTCAGGATATTAAGGAAAATAAAGTACAAGAGGTTCCGGATCACCTTAAGGATGCTTCTTACAGCGGCGCCGAGGAACTCGGGCATGGCTTAGGATATAAATATAGCCATGATTATCCGGGCCATTATGTAAAACAACAGTATACACCTAAAAAAGTATGCTATTATGAACCGACAGATTCAGGCCATGAAGCTAAAATTAAAGAGCGTTTAGAAAAATTGCGGCAAGTCTCCTCCGCTGGGTGTGGGGACATAGGGGGAAAGGATAAGTCAAAATGATGCTCATCATGCAAATATTGGTAGCTTTAGGCGTGGGTGTAGTTATTTATGCTGTTTTTGGGGTATTTACATCTGGTAAGCCGCAAACCCCTCAAAAGCAAAAAATCCAGGATCAGCTATTACTTGCGGAAGATTCCGGTAAAGAGCAAAAAATCCAGCGCTTACAAAGCCAGATAGCTAAGTTAGAAAGCCAGTTAGGACAGGCCAAAGTTGCCTCTGTGGAGGAAAAATCCGGATTAATGACAGTTAAAGAAAAAGAGGCGGAATTTTCTGTAGAGTTAAAGCGCAGAGAAGAGTGGGTGGCTAAAGCGGAGGCAGAGTTAACCAAGATCAAAGCAGAAAATTCAGATTTAAAAAATAAGTTTATTACTAAGGAAAATGAACTGCAGGAAGAGTTTACCAAAAATGTAAATTTTACCCGCCAGATGCGTGAAATAAAAACCGCCCTGGAAGCAAAAGAGATGGCTTGCCGGCTTAAAGAAGATCAGTTGCAGGCGCAGAAACATCAAATCGAAAGCCAGCTTAAAAGTATTAATGAGTATTTGGCGGCGATTGCTGAGTTTAATCGTAAAGAAAAAATCAGTGAGTGGGTGCCTAAATCAGAGTTTAGCCAATTAAATGAAGAGTACACAAAATTAGAGAAAGATTTAGAAGCTAGCCAAGAGAGATTGAAGAGTTTTGCTGCCGAGATTGCGCGTTCGCGGCAGTTGACCGATAAGAAAGCGCCGCTTGCGGAAGAGGTTAAGTTACCAGAAACTATTCCTACGGAAGAAACTAAATCCGCAGAAACTGCTCTTGAAGAATCCAAACCAGAAGAAATTAAGCTGGTAGAAGAGCTTAAGGCTCCAGAAGAGAACATAGAGAAGAAGACAGAAGAAACAGAAGAATAGAAATAAAAGAAAGGAAAAGAAAGGATACGGACGATGAAAAAGAAAATATTTACGGCATTATTAGCGTTGAGTTTAACCTTTGGTTACGGAGGGATTTTCGCGATGAATGAAACAATTGTGGTTTTAGAAACTAATCAAGGAAACATTGAAATTAAGTTGAAAAACGATATCGCGCCCAAGGCCTGTGAAAATTTTACAAAATTAGTAGAAAAGGGTTATTATAACGGCCTGATTTTTCACCGGGTGATTAAAGGTTTTATGATTCAAGGCGGTGACCCTACGGGAACTGGAATGGGAGGCTCTTCTATCTGGGGAAAGCCTTTTGAAGATGAAGTAACTCCGCAAGCCAAGTTTGACGCGGAAGGTGTTTTAGCGATGGCCAATAGCGGGCCCAATACAAATGGCAGCCAGTTTTTTATTACCTGCGCTAAAACACCCTGGTTAAATATGCGCCATACCATTTTTGGCGAGGTTGTTTCCGGTTTAGAGGTAGTGAGAAAGATTGAAAATACTCCGGTGGATGCTAATGACCGGCCAACTGTTCAACAGAAGATCAATCGAGCGTATATAAAACCCAGCATTTAAAATAAACTTAGAAATCTAGGGGACGGTTCTGTTTTTCCGTCGTATGATTTTATTGAAAAACAGAACCGTCCCCTTTTATTTAATAGAATAGTTCATGGAAAAAATAAATTATCACCGCCAACTAAATCCCGCGCAGCTTAAAGCCGTGGAGTCTATCTCTGGCCCGCACCTGGTGATTGCCGGAGCCGGAAGCGGCAAGACGCGGGTTTTAGTGCACCGGGTTGCCTATCTGGTCCAACAAGGCATAGCGCCCGAGCAGATTCTTTTACTTACTTTTACGCGCCGTTCAGCCCAAGAGATGCTGCGCCGGGCTAGCCTCCTGTTGGATGAGCGCTGTAAGAATGTTTCCGGCGGCACCTTTCATTCTTTCGCCAACATGATCTTAAGAAAATACGCCAAGCTTTTAGAAATTAGCAGTAATTTTACTATTCTTGATCAGGCGGATGCCGAAAATGTGGTAAATTTAATACGTACACAGTTGAATTTTTATAAATCCGAGAAATGCTTTCCGCGTAAACATGCTATTTTAGAGGTTATCTCTAAAAGTGTGAATAAATCCGAAGAGATTTCCGGGGTGTTGTTTGATGAATATCCGCAGTTTATTGAATTTGCCGAAGAGATTAAGAAAATTCGCGACGAATATAATAAATATAAACATCAAAAATCTCTCCTGGATTATGATGATTTGCTAGTTTTTTTAAAAAACTTGCTTACCAAGCATGAAGTTGTGCGCGCCAGCCTGGGCGCTAAATACAAATATATTATGGTCGATGAGTATCAGGATACTAATAAACTTCAGGCGCAGATTGCCTGTCTGTTGGCCGCGGATCATGCCAATATTATGGTCGTGGGTGATGACGCGCAGAGTATTTATTCTTTCCGGGGGGCAAATTTTAGAAATATTATTGATTTTCCCCAGATATTTAAAGGCGCTAAGATTATTACTCTAGAAGAGAATTACCGTTCCACCCAGCCGATCCTGAATTTGACCAACGCGGTCATCGCTCAAGCCAAAGAAAAATTCCAGAAGAACCTCTATACTAAAAAGCAGGGGGGAGAAGTTCCGGTTTTTATTGATTGTTTAGATGAAAACGCGCAATCCGTTTTTGTGGCGGAAAAAATTTTAGAATTAAGAGAAGAGGGCGTCGCTTTAAAAGATATGGCCGTGCTGTTTCGTTCCGGGTGGCACTCTAATGATTTAGAGATCGAATTAGCCGGCCGGAATATTCCTTTCGCCAAATATGGCGGGCAAAAATTTGTGGAGGCCGCGCACATCAAAGACCTGGTGAGTTATTTACGCATTGCCTACAATCGGCTGGATCAGGTTAGTTGGCTGCGCGCTCTGGAATTAATTCCTAGAATTGGCCCTAAAACCGCGGCTAAAATCATCGAGTCAATTCTAGATCAGCCCAGGTTAGAACAGCTGTGGCAGAAGAGCGACGAACTTAAGAAACTGTTTGAGTTATTGAAAAACATAGATCTTCAAACTGATACGCCGTTTGAGATTATCTCCAGATTTCTTAGTTATTATCAGCCGTTATTAAAAATTAAGTATGATGATTTTAACAAGCGTTTAAATGACCTGGATTCACTATTAAGAATCGCCCAACGCTATAAAACAACCGAGCAATTTTTAGTGGATATGGCTCTGGAGCCTCCGGAAAGGATGCTGGTTGAGCCGGACAGGCTGGATAAAGAGAGTGCCCCGCTTACTCTCTCGACGATACATTCGGCTAAGGGGCTGGAATGGCATACAGTGTTTTTAATTTATGTTGCCGAGGGGCATTTGCCCTCTTATCTATCTTTAGCCACAGAAGATCAGATCGAAGAAGAGCGCCGTTTGTTTTATGTTGCCGCTACCCGGGCTAAAGTAAATTTATTGTTATTAAAACCGCGGATTGACCGTTCTTTCAGAAGTTTCGCGGATGGCTCCGGCCCAGTGTTTACCCGGGTATCTCGTTTTCTAGAGCAGGGTGGTTTGTTGGAAGAGTTTGTAGATGTACGGAACGCCAGCAACACGGATGAACTGTAAATCTAGGGGACGGTTCTCTTTCTCCGAAAAACAAGGGGACGGTTCTATTTTTTATATATAAACAATAGAACCGTCCCCTAGATTCTAAAGAACAATAGAACCGTCCCCTTGATTTATCTTGAGATAGGCCTGAAAGTGTGTTAAAATTTCTTATATGATTATCAGCCAGCAAAAGCCTTTAAAGGATTTATTATCCAGCCTTAAAGAGTATAACAAAATATTCTTAGTGGGTTGTGGTGAGTGCGCAACCGCTTGTAAGAGCGGGGGCCAACCCGAGATTGCAAAAATGCAGCGGGAGTTGGAGGCGGCGGGTAAAGTTATTACCGGCTCATGTATTCCGTCCGCGCCTTGCGTAGCCGCGAAACTTAAAACAGAGTTAGCTAAAAATATAAAAGCTTTAGCTCAATCAGAGGTAGTTTTGATTTTAGCCTGTGGTTTAGGGGTTGCGTCATTTAAAGATAATCAGCGCCTGAATTTAGCGGTTTTGCCTGCTTGCGATACCCTGTTTGGCGCGGTAATGGACGCGCAAGGTAATTTTTTTGAAAAATGTTCGATGTGCGCGGAATGTGTTTTAGATGAAACTGCGGGAATTTGCCCGATTACGCTATGCCCCAAGAGCCTGCTTAACGGCCCTTGCGGCGGAGTAAATCAGGGCAAATGCGAAGTAGATAACCAGCAGGATTGCGCTTGGGTGTTAATTTACAGGGAATTGGAAAAAAATAAGAAATTAGAATCATTAAGAGTAATTCGTAAGCCCAAAGATTTTAAGAAGTCAGGCAAACCGCATCAATTGATAATGTGTAAATAAAATGACTGGACAATTGCCTTATAGCGAAAAAGTTATGGATCATTTTACTAATCCGCGTAATGTTGGCGAAATCGTGGATGCTAGCGGAGTTGGCATCGTCGGCAACGCGATTTGCGGGGATGTGATGAAAATGTATCTTAAAATAGAGAATAATATTATTGTGGATATTAAATTCAAAACTTTTGGATGTGGCGCGGCAGTAGCCACCAGTTCTATGGTCACGGAAATGGTTAAAGGAAAGAGTATCGCTGAAGCATTAAAGATTACTAATCAGGCAGTGGCAGAAGCATTAGGAGGCTTGCCCATAATTAAAATGCATTGTTCGGTTTTAGCGGAGGAGGCCTTACGTTCCGCATTAAAAGATTATTATAAAAAACAAGGTTTACCTGTCCCGCTTGAAGACAAAGGGCATGAATAAAGTAAAAGGTGCGGGGTTGACCCTTCGACTTAGCTCAGGGTCAATGGTGAGCAAAGTCGAACCATTGACAAAAGCTCAAATACGGAGTAACATTCTTTTAAGATTAAAAACACAGAAGGAGGAAGACCGAAGCCGAAAAAGTAAGCTGATTACAGATAAACTTTTAAGGAATAAGGTTTTTAAAAAGGCCAAGATAGTGATGTTTTACATCGCTTTTGGTGGTGAAGTAAATACTGAAAGTATGATTAGGGAAGCTAAAAAAATAGGCAAGCTTATATGCGTGCCAGTTTGCGGAAAAGATAAAGAAACTATGCAGCCAGCCATATTAGAAGATCGCGCTAAATTAAAAAAAGGCCCTTATGGTGTTTTAGAGCCTGTAGCGCGAACTCAGGTTAAACCAGGGGACCTGGATCTTGTTATTGTCCCCGGCCTAGCTTTTGATAAAAAGGGTAATCGTTTGGGCCGCGGTAAAGGTTGCTACGATCGTTTCTTGTGTTCGCTTTCTGAAGATACGCCTTCCATAGGTTTGGCTTTTGATTTCCAAATCTTACCCCTAGTCCCCACCACCTGCTATGATGTCAGCGTCAAGAAAATTATCTTTTCCTAACTGTAGTACTCCTAAAAAGGCTTAAAAACTAAGTAAAGTAATGTTTCCCCCTCGCGGGAGCTCGGGGTCATTTTTCCCCAAGCGCCGGAGGCCCGGAGGCAGGGAAAAAATTCTCCCCCTCGCGGGAGCTCGGGGTCATTTTTCCCCAAGCGCCGGAGGCAGGGAAAAAATGAGGGAGGAAGAGAAATGATTCTTAACATAGTGGTACCCATATTCGTTGCCCTGGTTGCCGCGTATTGCGGCTATTTCCTAAGAAAATATATCGCGGAGAAAAGAATAAAAAGCGCTGAACTGCAAGCTGAGCATATCCTGGAGGTAGCTAAAAAAGATGTTTTGGATAAGCGCCGGGAAGCAGAGTTAGAAGCTAAAGATCTTTTATATCGTATGCGCCAGGATTTTGAGCGCGAGATTAAAGATCGCAAGCTAGAGATTGTCAATCTTGAAAAAAGATTAACCCAAAAAGAAGAGAATATTGACCGCCGGATTGATCTGGTTGAAAAAAAAGAGAAAGAGATCGAGGCGCGCAATGATAATATTAAGAAGCAGGAAGAATCTTTAAAATCAAAAGAAAATCAATTGCATGCTTTAATTGCCGAGGAAAAAGAGCGCCTGCAGAAGATTTCTTCTTTATCCGCGGAGGAAGCCAAGCAAATCCTCCTGGGCCGTTTGAATGAAGAATTAAATAATGAAAAGGCGGTATTTATTAGGCGCCAGGAAGAAGAGGTGCGCAGTATCGCGGATAAGAAGGCCCGCGAAATTTTAAGCTTAGCTATTCAGCGCTGCGCGGCAGAACATACCGTAGAATCAACGGTCAGCGTGGTGACCTTGCCTAATGATGAGATGAAGGGCCGGATCATCGGCAGGGAAGGAAGAAATATCCGGGCATTAGAGATGGCCACCGGGGTAGATGTGATTATTGATGATACGCCCGGAGCGGTTACTTTGTCCGGATTTGATGCTGTGCGCCGGGAAATTGCCCGTTTGAGTTTAGAGAAGCTTATTTCTGATGGAAGAATTCATCCCGGGCGGATTGAAGAAATTGTGGAAAAGACCAAGAAAGAAATGGATGAGAAGATCCGCGAGGAAGGCGAGCGGGCTGCTTTTGAGGCAGGGATTAATGGTTTGCACCCGGAGATAATCAAGCTTTTGGGCCGGCTTAAGTATCGCACCAGCTATGGCCAGAATGCTTTGCAACATTCCAAAGAAGTTTCTTTTCTATTGGGAATTATGGCTTCAGAGTTAGGCCTGGATTTTAAGCTTGGCCGAAGAATCGGGCTCTTGCATGATATTGGTAAAGCCGTGGATCATCAGGTTGAAGGTACGCACGCTAAGTTGGGGGCGGATCTAGCCAAGAAATATAATGAAAGCGCCGAGGTAGTCACCGCGGTTGAATCGCATCATGAAGAGGCGCCCGCGCAGAGCATGTACGCGGTTTTAGCCATCGCCGCTGACGCGGTTAGCGCCGCGCGCCCCGGGGCCAGAAGGGAAACGTTGGAGATATATGTTAAGCGTTTGGATAAGTTAGAGTCAATTGCTAATCTTTTTAAGGGAGTGGAAAAATCTTTTGCCATTCAGGCCGGGCGAGAGATCCGGGTCATTGTGCAGCCGGAGAAAATAAACGATAATGAAGCGGTGACGATGTGCAGGGATATACGTAAGAAGATTGAAGAGGGGATGGAGTATCCCGGCCAGATCAAGGTTACAGTAATCCGCGAGATACGCACGATTGAGTATGCTAAGTAAGTGAGGACTTAAGTTACGGAGATGATTACTAATTAGCTACGACGTAACTTAATGTCCGAACTTACCCCGCACCAATTGAAGCATAGTTTAAAGCTAAATATACAATTGGTGCGGGGTTAATTCGCGCATTGACTTACTCACGCTGTCGCGTTCGTAAGCCAAGCGCTCATTAAAACTATGAAAATACTTTTTATTGGAGATATTGTTGGCAGCCCGGGCAGGGAGGCAATTAAAAGGCTAGTTGTCCCTCTTAAGCAGGAATTAGGAATTGATTTTGTAATTGCTAATGCCGAAAATTCCTCCGGCGGCTCAGGGATTACTTCTAAGGTGGCCGCTGAACTTTTTGCTTCCGGAGCGGATGTGCTTACTTCCGGAGATCATATTTGGAAGAAGCCTGAGATTTTCGAGCTGATTAACCAGGAGGAAAGAATTTTACGCCCGCTGAATTTTCCCAGCGGAGCGCCCGGGCGCGGCGCAAGCGTATTTAAAGCCCAAAATGGAGCTAAGGTAGGGGTGATTAATATTAATGGCCGGGTTTTTATGGAGGCGCTGGAGTGCCCTTTTAAGGCCGCGCTTAAGGCGGCTGAGGAACTGGCAGTAGAAACTAAAATTATCATCGTAGATATACACGCGGAAGCTACCTCTGAAAAAATAGCTTTAGGCTGGTATCTGGATGGCAAGGTTTCCGCCATTTTTGGCACACACACGCATATTCAGACTGCCGATGAAAAAATTCTTCCCCAAGGTACTGCCTATATAACTGATGTGGGTATGACCGGCCCTTATGATTCGGTGATTGGTAGAAGGGTGGACGATGTGCTTACCCGTTTCTTAAGCTCTATTCCGGTTAGATTCCAAGTTGCCGAAGGCAACATCCAATTACATGGCGCGCTTGTAGAAATAGATGAGGTCACTGGTAAGGCGCGCTCGATTTTAAGAATTCAGAAAAAAATTTAGATGATTAAAAAACTGCCGGTTATTCTACATGGTGTTTTGTTATTTTTAATCCTTTCTTTGTCCTTTGGACTGGCGGCTTCTTTTGCTCAAATTCCAGAGGAGTTAGAGTTTAATTTAGATTTAAATTCTCCCGTAGCCAACCTTCCTAAAATATATAGATCAAGCGTGGATTTAAGCGGCCGAGGTAAGCAGCGTGATTTAACCTTGCCGCAAACACTAGGCTCGGCTGATGCCTTGGCTGCCTGGCAGGCGGATTTAGGTTTCCGTAATTTTTACCGTATTCAATATAATCTCTGGGAAATCCAACAGCTAGTTAACGACAAAGATTCCTACCAGAAGCTCTTGAGTAATTATGAAGAGATAATTAAAAAAATAAGTGATAGCGGGGGGACAGTAATCCTAGATTTATTCGGTACCCCTGATGGTTTAGGCGAAGTGTTGGATAAAAATAGCGCCCCTCATAATTTAAAA
The DNA here is from genome assembly GCA_026387315.1 of Candidatus Omnitrophota bacterium. GTDB lineage: Bacteria > Omnitrophota > Gorgyraeia > Gygaellales > Profunditerraquicolaceae > UBA6249. Next base: position 70,707 of record JAPLLY010000008.1, on the reverse strand, counting down.
ATATACAAAGAACTAGTTAAGAATACTATTCGCAACCTTAGTTGTGAGAAAAAATATAATATTTGGTATGAAGTTTGGAATGCCCCGGATCTAGGAGATTTCTTTTTGGGGGGACGACCAGAGTATTTTAATCTTTACCGTATTGTGGGTGAGGCGGTAAAAGAACTGCGTCAAGAAACTAAAATCAATATACCTTTAGGCGGGCCTTCGGTCAGTTCTTGGTTTAGGAATATTGAGCCCAATAATATACTAACACCTGAACGCAGCCTGATTTATGAATTGATAAAATATTGCTATAGCTATCGGCTGCCCTTGGATTTTATTTCCTGGCACGCCTATTCCAGTGATCCGGCAGAAGAAAAGCAGGACACAATTTATAATAAACCTTTTGTTGAGCTTATCCGCGAGTGGTTAACTTATTTTAAATTCAATAGTAATATTCCATTGCTGATTAGCGAATGGAGCTTTGACGGCTCCGCGAATATTTTAGCCGAAAGAGCTAAAAATGCGCATATCTCCGCTAGTTATATACCGGCGCGGCTTAAAAACATGTATGAAGCCGGAATAGATTATCAGACCTATTTCTGTCTTGAGGATTTTGGAGATAACCAGGCCGGGGCAATTCGAAATTTGGGTATTTTTTCATTTGATCTGGCCCGGCCGGAGAATAAGGGGTACGCTAAAGCTAATTATAATGTCTGGCGTATGCTCGGCCTGTTGGGCCAGGATTTGTTCACGGTTAAATTTAACGATGAATTTGTGGGGGTAATTTCTACCAAGTCAGCCGATTATCTGGCCTTGCTTATTTACAACTATATTGATCCGCAAGCGGCCATGAATTATATTTCTCATAATATAGTTTATTTAAATAGCGCCCAACAAAAGGCAATTTTAAGCATAGTTAAGTCTGATCGAATGAAGAAGATCCTCGCCGGCCAGTTGAACCTGGCTACTTTGCGGCTAAGCGTCAAAACTAAAGGGATGCTTAGCCGCGCTATAGAATTAAATAGTTTGGCCAATAAATTTTCCACGATGAATCGTAAAATCAAGGTTTCTTTAAAAGGCTTAAAAGATATTTACGTCCTGAGTAAATATGTGATGGATAGCAACTGCGGCCGAAATTGTGAATTTAAACCAAGCTTAGAAAAAGAGTTGGATTTTAACCAGGGTTATGTTGAGACAATGGAATTAAGCCCTTATTCAGTTCAACTTTTAGTTTTTAAGAAGAAACCGGCTTTGGCTAGCGAAAGCCCAACCCTGCCTGACCGGCAGGCAGGCACAGCCTTGCAGGCTGAAGTCAAGCCGGAAGAGAAACCTCCGCTTAAAGAGATAAGCAATGCAGAAACTAAGTAAACATATTTACACTGTCTCTGAAATTACTCAGGTGATTAAGGGTTTGCTTGAGGAAAAGGTTGGTGAGATTTGGCTGGAAGGGGAAATCTCTAACTTTAAAGCCGCTGCCAGCGGGCATTTTTATTTTTCACTTAAAGATCAAGGGGCGCTTATTCTGGGGGCGATGTTTGCTCATGCTAATAAGAGCCTAAAATTTAAGCTCGAGGATGGTTTAAAGGTTATTTGTTTTGGTAAAGTTGATGTGTATGGGCCGCGCGGGCAGTATCAGATTATTGTCGAGAGGATTGAGCCCAAAGGAGTCGGCGCGCAACAATTAGCCTTTGAACAATTAAAGAAAAAATTAGATCAAGAAGGCTTATTTGACGCTGGCCATAAAAAGCCCCTGCCCCAAATGCCTTTTACGGTGGGGATAGTTACCTCGAGTTCGGGGGCGGCAGTACGTGATATTCTGCAGATTCTTAAGAAAGGCGCTTCGGGAGTGGATGTGATCTTACGTTCTGTGCGCGTGCAGGGTGAACAGGCAGCCGGTGAAATTGCTGGGGCAATAGCGGACCTAAATAACCTTAAGCATTTAGATTTAATTATTGTCAGCCGGGGGGGAGGTAGCATTGAGGATCTCTGGAGTTTTAATGAGGAGATTGTGGCGCGGGCAATTTATAATTCCAGGCTGCCGGTTATTTCCGCGGTAGGCCATCAGATTAACACTACATTATCTGATTTAGCGGCGGATGTTTTCGTGGAGACGCCATCAGCGGCAGCCAAGATGATTGTGGAAAAAAAGAATGCCTTATTAGCCCAGTTGGCAGGGTTTAGGTATCAACTGGATTTTTCTATTAACAATACAATCAGTGATTTAAAAAACAGGCTTACTGCTTTTACGCATATGCTTAAAAGCCCGCATGATCATTTATTGGAAAAACAGCAGCAAATAGATGAATTATTTTCCGGATTAAATTACAATATGCGGCATGCTTTAGAGCTGGCGGCGCAGCGCTCCAGCGCGTTAATTCAAAGGCTGGAAGCATTAAGCCCGCTAGCGATATTATCCCGCGGTTATAGCTTAAGCGTGCTTATACCACAAGGCGCAATCCTTAAAGACGCCTGCGCGCTAAAACCGGGGGATAAATTAAAAACAGTTTTACATAAAGGCGCATTTACTAGCGCCGTTTTGGAGGTATTTGGCGATGAACCCCGCACCTTCTAAATCCCGCACCTTCTGGATATTTAAATATAGAAAGGCGCGGGGGTTAGAATAAATGAACAAAAGGCGCGGGGTGAATTAAATAAGAAAGAAGGTGCGGGGTGAAAGAAAAACCGGTGTTTGAGGAAGATTTAAAAAAGCTGCAGAAGATTGTTGAGGATCTTTCCAGCGGAAAAATTACTTTAGGCGAGTCGCTTAAAAAATATGAAGAGGGGGTTAAAATCGCGCAATCTTGTTCTTTGGCCTTAACCGAGGCGCAGCGAAAAGTAGAGCTGTTGATGAAAAAAGACGGTAAAATTTCTTTAGAAAAATTTGACGACGTGGACCCGGAAGAAAGATAAGGGATGCTTTTAGAAAAAATAAATTCACCATTGGATTTAAAGAATTTAAACTTGGATCAGCTTGGCTGCCTTAGCGCGGAGATTCGCCAGAGGCTGATCGAAGTTGTTTCTGTAACCGGCGGGCATTTGGCTTCTAGCCTGGGGGCAGTGGAGTTAATCGTGGCTTTGCATTATTGCTTGAATACCCCTAAAGATAAAATTATTTTTGATGTGGGGCATCAGGCTTACGCGCACAAAATATTAACCGGGCGCAACAGAAATTTTTCCACGCTTAGGCAGTATCAGGGGTTAAGCGGTTTTCCTTCAAAAGATGAGTCAGTTTATGATCCCTTTACTTGCGGCCATAGCTCCAGCGCGGTTTCTTTAGGCTTAGGGCTTGCCTGCGCCAGGGATTTTTTGCCTAAAGAGGAGCAATTTAAAGTTGCTTGTGTGATTGGGGATGGATCTTTAAGCGGCGGCCTTTGTTTTGAAGGCCTGAATAATACCGGGCATTTGAAAAAAGATATTTTAGTGGTTTTAAACACCAATGAATTAAGTATTGCTCCGAATGTGGGGGCGATTAGTAATTATTTGAATAAAATTATTTCTTTACCGGTGTATAACCGTTTCCACGATAATTTGGAGAATTTTTTAAAAACCCGTGTTCCGCGCGGCAGCCGCCTGATAAAACTTATGGCTAAGTTTGAAGAAGGATTAAAAGGATTATTCGTTCCCGGTATATTGTTCGAAGAACTGGGATTCCGCTATTTTGGCCCTATCGATGGGCACGATCTAAGCGCCTTAATTTCTACATTAAAAAATATCCTGGGGATTAAAGGCCCCCGCCTTTTGCATATCGTGACTAAAAAAGGCAAGGGTTGTTCGTTTGCTGAAAAAGATCCGGTAAGGTTCCATGGGGTCAGCCACTTTGATATCCATACGGGTGAAGTGGTAATTAAGAAATCTTCACCCGGAATAAAAAGCTATACTGAAATATTTCGTGATAAAATAGCGCGGTTGGCGCAAAGTGATAAACGGATTGTGGCGATTACTGCCGCGATGCCGGAGGGAACAGGTCTGGATAAATTCCGGGATTGTTTCCCGGAAAGATTTTTTGATTGCGGCATTGCCGAGGCCCATGCGGTTTGTTTTGCCGCCGGGCTGGCTAAACAGGGGCTTAAGCCGGTAGTGGCAATATACTCTACATTCTTACAGCGCGCGTATGACCAGATTATTCAGGAGGTTTCATTACAAGAGCTGCCGGTAATTTTTGCCATTGACCGGGCGGGAATTGTGGGAGAAGACGGAGTTACCCATCAAGGCATATTTGATATTGCTTATTTAAGGAGTATTCCGAATTTGGTGGTCATGGCTCCTGGAGATGGCCGCCAGCTGGAGCAGATGTTAGAGTTTGCTTTGCAGTTAGATAAGCCGGTAGCCATAAGATATCCTCGCGCAGAGGCTTCTTGGGAGGGTAATCTTGCGGCTCCCTTGAAATTAGGGCAGGGGCAATTAATTAAAGAGGGCAAGGATTTCACAATTATTGCTTTAGGCAGCATGGTCCTGGCGGCTAAGGGAGCCCTGGAGTTATTAAATCAGGAAGGGTTATCCGGCAGTTTAATCGATGCCCGGTTTGCCGCGCCGCTGGATATGGAATTAATTAGTCGAGTTTGCGGGGAGGGAAAATTTATTTTTACCATTGAAGAAGGGATAAGGGACGCGGGTTTTGGCAGCGCGGTTGCCCAGCAGTTAAATAAGCCGGTGGAACGCCTCGGCTTGCCATTTGAATTTATTCCACATGGCGCCAGAGGATTGCTTTTGGAAAAATATAAACTTACGGCTAGCGGGATTGCCGCGAATATTCAGCAGGTGATAAAAAATAATGGCTAAAATTATAATTAATCAGAATAGGTGCAAGGGTTGTTTTTTATGCGTAAATTTTTGTCCCAAGGGCTTGATTAAGAAAAGCGTAAAATTAAATAAACAGGGATTGAATTTCGTGGAGTATGATTTAAATGGTGATTGTATCGGTTGTATGCAGTGCGCGGTGATTTGTCCGGATTGCTGTATTGAGGTGTATAAAGAACGAGTAAGTCGTAAGCGGTAAGTCGTAAGTCGTAAGCGGTAAGTCGTAAGCGGTAAGTTTATAACTTATAACTTACAACTATTGTTTAGAATTTAAAATTATGGTTAAGACAAAAATACTATTAAGTGGTAATGAAGCAATTGCCCAGGGAGCAATTCAGGCGGGTTGTAGTTTTTATGCCGGGTATCCGATTACTCCGCAGAATGAAATTATTGCCTATATGGCAAAACACATGCCTAAGCAAGGTGTCTTTATTCAGGCAGAGTCAGAACTGGCCGCGATTAATATGGTTTATGGGGCTTCGGCTGCCGGGGCAAGGGCAATAACTTCATCTTCAAGCCCGGGAATAAGCTTAATGCAGGAAGGAATATCTTATATTGCCGGCTCACAGCTTCCGGCGGTGATTGTCAATATTATGCGCGGCGGGCCGGGTTTGGGGAATATCGCTCCCGCGCAATCGGATTATTTTCAAGCTACGCGCGGCGGAGGGCACGGAGACTATCACTTGATAGTCTTAGCTCCGGCTTGCGTGCAAGAAGCTTATGATCTTACGCAAACCGGTTTTGATTTAGCGGATAAATATCGTATTCCGGTTATGATTTTGGGTGATGGCATATTAGGCCAAATGATGGAGCCGGTAATTATCAGAAGACGGAATACGGAATACGGAATACGGAAACAAAAAATAAAACCGTGGGCGCTTACTGGTTGCCAAGGAAGAAAGCCCAATATCGTTAAGTCGTTCTTTCTGCGCGAAGGAGCTTTGGAGGAAGCTAACCTGAAGCTGCAAAGAAATTATGAAATTATTAGGAAGAAAGAAGAGCGTTATGAAGATTTATTTTCCTCCGACGCAAAGGTTATTCTGGTCGCCTATGGCACAATGGCGAGGATAGCAAGAGGCGCTATGTTTAAGCTTAGAAAAGAAGGATATAAAGTTGGGTTAATCAGGCCAATTTTTCTGTGGCCTTTTCCTGTAAATGCGTTTCGTCATCCGTCATCCGTCATCCGTCATCCGTCATTTCTGGTAATTGAGATGTCTAGCGGCCAGATGCTTGAAGATGTTCGGCTGGCGGTTGGCGGCAGGCAGCAGGTCGAGTTTCTTGGCCGTTCAGGCGGCGGAGTTCCTAGCGAAGAACAGATTATTAATATGATTAAGAAAATATTATAATGAAGACACTTAAACATTGCCAATCTTTATATGATGTGCCTACGCATTATTGCCCGGGTTGCGGGCATGGTATTGCCCATCGGCTGGTGGCGGAAGTAGTCCAAGAGCTAGGCATTAGAGAGAAAACTATTGGTATTGCTCCGGTAGGTTGCGCGGTGGTGGCTTATGATTATTGGAATTTTGATTGTTCAGAGGCTGCGCATGGCCGGGCCCTGGCGGTGGCCACAGCGATAAAAAGAGTACATCCGCAGAACATTGTTTTTACTTATCAAGGGGACGGAGATTTAGCCGCGATTGGCACCAATGAAACTATTCACGCGGCAAATCGCGGAGAAAATCTCTCGGTAGTTTTTATCAATAACGCGGTATATGGCATGACCGGAGGGCAGCTTGCTCCGACTACGCTTTTAGGCCAGAAGACCTCTACTTCTATTGAGGGTAGAGAGAAAAAAGCTCACGGCCATCCTTTAAAAATTTCTGAGATGCTGGCGTTATTGCCCGGCGTTTGTTATATCGAGCGGGTTTCTTTACAGAGCCCTCAAGAAGTGTTAAAAGCTAAACGCGCAATTAAGCAGGCATTTGAAAATCAAATAAACAATTTAGGGTTTTCTTTAGTGGAAATACTTTCTCCCTGCCCGACTTATTGGGGATTATCCCCTAAGGAATCATTGGATTGGATTAGGATTGTTATGCGGAAGGAATTTCCCTTGGGAAGGATTAAATGCTTGAACGTATAATTATCGCCGGCAGCGGCGGCCAGGGAGTAATGCTTTTGGGTAAGGTTTTAGCGCAAACCGCCATGCTTGAAGGTAAGCAGGTTACCTGGTTTCCGGCTTATGGGCCGGAGGTGCGCGGAGGGGCCAGCTACTGTATGGTGATCATCTCTGATCAAGAGATTGGCTCACCATATATAACTCAGGCAGATACGCTGATAATTTTAAATAATCCCTCATTAGAAAGATTCAAAGGTAAGGTTAAAAATAATGGGTTGTTAATTCTCAATTCTTCGTTAGCTAAAATTGATACATCTGATCAGGTAGAAATATTACAATTTCCATTTACGGATATTGCCATAAAATTAGGCAACATTAAAGTTGCCAATATGGCAGCCTTAGGTTGTTTTGCCGCGGCTAAGAAAATTATCAAGGTTAAAAATATTTTAAAAGTGTTTAGATCTATGGCTCCGGCCGGTAATTTAAAAATTTTAGAGGTTAATGAGTTAGCTTTAGCAGAAGGAGCAAAATTAAATCATGGTTAGAGTCAGGTTCGCGCCTAGTCCAACGGGAAATTTGCATATTGGCGGAGGGCGCACCGCGTTGTTTAATTGGCTTTTTTCCCAGTCGCAAAAAGGCAAGTTTATTTTAAGGATTGAAGACACAGACAGGGAACGCTCTAAGCAAGAATTTGTGGATGAAATACTCGATAGCCTTAAGTGGCTGGGTTTTAATTGGGATGAGCTTTATTATCAGAGTGAACGTTTTGATCAATATCGATTGCACGCGGATAGGCTGCTTAAAGCCGGTTTAGCCTATATTGAAAAATCTCCTGAAGGAAAAGAAGCGATAATTTACAAGGTACCCGCGCGGAAAATTAAAGCGCGAGATTTAATTCGCGGGGAGATTGAGTTTGATTCCAGCCTGATTAAGGATCAGGTGTTAATTAAGTCCGACGGAACTCCCACTTATAATTTTGCCTGCGTGGTAGATGATGCCCAGATGAATATTACGCATATTATTCGCGGAGATGACCATATTTCTAACACGCCCAAGCAAATCCTTCTCTATGAGGCTCTGGGATTTGGGTTGCCGCAATTCGCGCACCTGCCTTTGATTATGGGGGTAGATGGGGGCAGGCTTTCTAAGAGGACAGGCGCTACCGCGATTAGTGATTATCGTAAAATGGGATATTTATCTGAGGCGTTGTTAAATTATCTGTTACTGCTTAGTTGGGCCCCGGGTGATAATCGCGAATTAATCAGCGTCCAAGAGGCAGTGAAATTATTTGATATAAAAAACGTGAATAAAACTCAAGCTGCCTTTGATTTAAAGAAATTGGATTGGATAAATAACCAATATCTTAAAGGTGCTGATCCGGAAAAGCTAGCTGATGAACTTATCCCATTGCTTGAGGCAAAGCATTATATAAATAGAGATAACTTTGATCGCGGTTATCTCTTAGTTTTAGTGAAATTATTTCAAACCAGGCTTCCCCGGCTTAATGATTTTTTAGATTGGGCGGATTTCTTCTTTCTGGATGAGCCGGTTATTGAAGAGGCGGCAAAAGAGAAATATCTGGCCCAGGATTTATCCAAAGAATTTAACCTGTTTGCTCAAAGGTTGGATAATCTGTCCAGTTTTGAGATTATTAATATCGAGGGCAGTTTTCGAGAGTTAGTGGCAGAGCTGGGTATTGAGGCTAAAAAATTAATTCATCCTATCCGCGTTGCTCTTACCGGTAAGACTATCGGGCCAGGGCTATTTGAAGTAATTTATTACCTGGGAAAAGAGCGCAGCCGAAAGAGATTATTAAAATGGGTAAAATAGGTTTTAGCCAGACGCCTATGTTTAAATTAGATAGAAGAGGGCCAATAGCCTAAGCTTAAAAGTATTTTTTTCGTCCCTTGAAATTGGTAGTAAATTTGTGTTATATTTACTTAGTAAGGTTAATATAGTTAAAGGCAAGGGGTAAACTACCAGCGGGCAGGCAATGCCCAGAAATAAAAGCCAATAGAATTTCCCCCTTGCCTTTCTATTTTTTCTATGTCAAAGTTAGAACAGCCTTCTTCTTATGTACTATTAATTTTTACAGGAAAGCTTGATAAATTATTAGAATCTGATATTATAGTGTTAGATTCATAATAATATTAAATGCAAGATAATAATTTAAGCCTAACCAAGAGGGGGCAATAATGGTTAAAAAGTCATTTTTGTTGTTTATCCTTTTTGTTTTTTTGACTAGCGGGTGCACCCTGGTTAAAGGGACAACGGGATTCGCGCAAGGTGCCAAGGAAGGATTTAAAGAAGACGCCAAGGCGGTTAATGCTGCTGATGCCTGGGTAAAAGAGAATCTCTGGTAATTTTAAAGTAAACTAATAATTGATCAGTCTTTAGATAAGTTAGCTTGAGCCGGGTTTATCCCGGCTTTTTATTTCCTTCAAATCAGGTATTTTTTAGAGCAATCTCTTGGGGCGCGGGTATATATTTTGGCTGGTTGCTATAATTATAAAACGGCCCATTAAAGTGTAATATGGTCACAAGAGCCGATTGATAAAACAGATAAAAAAGCAGAAGAGTTACAAGTGTTTACCGAAACCATGGTTACGGTAAATTAAAATAAAATACTCCAGGCCATAAAATAGATCCAATCTCGAACATTTAGCCAATTACCCCAGAAGTTTAGTTAACCAACAAAATTGATAATTATCGTTTTTGTTGGTTAACATATTTTATTGACATTTGTTAACCAGCAGGGTATATTATTTGTGTAATTGTTGGTTAACCATGGAGAACGTATGAAAGGCGCAATTAAAGGGGTTTTAGCCGAAGAATTACAGAATTCTCTGCGCATGGAGAAGGAGTATAAAATTGCGCTAAATAAACTTCCGAAAGGGTGCCTTTCTCTGAAGAATATCAAAGGCCATAAGTATTACTATTTGGTAAATAGAGAAAAAGATAAGCTAAGATATGTATATAAGGGTAAACTATCAGATGATCAGATAAAAAAATACAAGGAAGATAAGGAATATAAAGATAAGTACCGGAAGTCATTATCTAAGCTTAAAAAGCAAGTTAAATTTTTGAGGAGTTCTTTGCGTGGAAAAGCAGCAGTATGAATTATGCGTTGAAGTTCTGCGTAGGTTAGATAAGGCGGGAGCATTAAAGAATCTTATCTTGGTTGGGAGTTGGTGTATACCGTTTTATCAAGGCTACTTTAAGACGGTAAAATATTCATCTTCTATACGTAGCAGAGATATTGATTTTATGGTTCCTGGATCAATTAAGGTTAAGGCCAAGGTTGATTTGTTGGAGTTATTAAAAGATCTGGGATTTGTGGTCGGGTTTCAAGGGAGAGAAGGTTATATTAGGCTTGAGCACCCCGATCCTGCCATTGAGTTTTTAGTTCCTGAGAAGGGCCGCGGATCAGATAAGCCGTTTCCTGTGAAAGAATTAAGTATCAACGCTCAGCCTTTGAGATATTAACTGAGCCTCCAATAAATAATGGAGAGAGGACGCCGGCGTAGTCTTGCACTACGCCAAGGACGAGCGACGCAGTCGCAGCCCAAAAGCGGCCAGCCCCTTCGGGGTGGCCTAGCTTTGGCCTGCTGCCGCGTTGCTCCCTCCTGGCCGTAGCGCCTTGACTACTGTCTCGTCGTCGCGCCTTGCATCAGGCTCAAATCTAGGCCACCAATGTACCCATTATTTATCGGAGGCTCAGTAAGTCTGCTTACTCAGCGTGTTATCAATGCAGAAGTTGAAGGGGTTAAGATTTCCCTGCCCCATCCGGCTGTCTTTGCTTTTCATAAGTTGATAGTAGCTCAGATTAGAAAAAACAAAGATAAAAAAGCCGAAGACAAAGAACAGGCAGTGAGGATACTAAGAGCGTTAATAGATAAGGGAGAGTTAGCAACAACCAAAAAATTCTTAAATTGTATGTTTTTAAAATGGCAAGCAAAAGCTCTTGCGTCTTTAAAAGAAATGGGAGAGCTTGAGCTTCTGGGTGTTCTAAAGTAGATAATAAGGCGTACGGGTAAATTTTGGCCACAATTTGGTCACAAGAGTCAAATGAAGCTATAGTAGAAAAAACTGTTTAAGACCTAAGTCTTTCAAACAAGCAGAGTTACGCAGATTATTGCCCTGTCGTCTAATCGGTAGGACTTCAGATTCTGGATCTGACTACCATGGTTCGAGTCCATGCGGGGCAACCACTTTGGACGCTCATTCAAACCAATAGAGAGGGGAAATGAGTATATTAGGTTTAATTTTTAATATGATTGGCGTTGCTATTCTGGGATTCCAGCCCCAAGTGACTTTATGGGGTTCCGGAATTCGCCCCAAAATAATATTGCTTAATATCTTGGGATGGGGATTTATGTTTGCCGGCTTCGGTTTGATGCTTATTTCTGAAGTATTGCAAAAATCAAGGAGTCGCGGATCCAATGGATAATAAAATAAAGAAGATCATTGCAAGAGAGGGACTTATTTTTTTGAGCTTGTTAATGTTTGGATTGATATTATTGTTTTTTGAGAATTATTTGTATTCTCGCCCTATAGATCTTCTTGCCCGTCCCCAAGAGACTCATGCCAATTTTAATGGTATTAGATTGGCTGGATTGTTTTTCCTATACTTAGGGTATCCATTTTATCTTCTTACTCGCTTTATTATTTGGGCGATTAGGGTGTTGAAGAAAAAATAATAGCCATGAAAATTACATTTAAAGATTATATTGGGTATTTTATAGGTTTACTGGGATGCATCGTAGGCATAATAGGATTGTTTAAAGCCTCAGTCATTACGATCGAAAATAAACAATTAAAAAGTAATGCGCAGTATATTCATAATTCTGCGCAAACAATCCGACAATACTTTTATAATACCAATTATAATTTTCCTGATAAAGTTAAAAGCGAAGTAGAAAATATAGCAAGAGCAACAGCCAATGTGGTTAATAATAAAGTTTTTAATAAAGAATGAGCAATTCTATATTTTTAGGTTGTCATTTAGGTTGTCATTTAGGTTGTCATTTGTTATAATAGGACTATGCCATTTGAGCCAAAATATAAAATTACCAATAAAATCCTTAACAATATCTCCCGGATTATGGCTGGGAGAGAGGTTATTGAGCATTCCAAGCTTATTCCTAAATGGGAGTTGAAGCTAAAAAAAGAAGCCAGAATTCATAATGCCCATTCATCTACAAGTATTGAGGGAAATAAATTAACGCTTGAACAGGTAAAAGCACTTTCGGAGAATAAAGAGGTTGTCGCTACAGAAAAAGATAAGAAAGAGGTTTTAAGCTATCTTAAGGCATTAGATTCGATTCCCGAATACGCAAGCAAAAAAGTTATCGATGTTAAGCTCTTCCTTAAGATTCATGAAACCGTTACTGCCGAAACTCTACAAAATAGCAAAGATTGTGGAGTTTTTAGAGATCGACAGGTTTTTGTAGGCAGGCGCATCTTTGACGGAACGAGCTTCAAGGAAATTGTAGAATATATGCCTCCGGGGACAAAAGATGTTCCCCGTTTGGTAAATGAATTCTTAGATTGGCTCAATTCAGATGAGATAAAGGAAATAAATCCCGTTATTCTTGCAGGCATTGTTCATTATGAAATCGCAAGAATTCATCCGTTTATTGATGGCAATGGAAGAACAGCGCGTTTGATGGCGTCATTAGTTTTGTATAAAAGCGGATTTGATCATCGGAGATTCTTTGCGCTTGACGATTTTTACGATGAGAACAGGTCCGCCTATTATGCCGCACTAAAAACAGCCCAGATAAACAAGGGTGATATTACAAAGTGGCTTGAATATTTTATAGATGGTGTTTTGTATTCAATAAACAAGGTCAAAGAGCTTATTGAAAAACTCGGACTTTCTCCAAAGATAGCAGAAGGCGAAAGAATCGAGTTAACCCAAAAGCAGATAACGATTTTAGGGCGGATTAAAGAAAAAGGTAAGGTCAGCAATAAAGATTTAAGAGATATGTTTGGGATAACGCGCCAAGCAATGTTGAAAGAGATTTCTAAGCTGATAGATGCAAAACTGATTGAGCTTGTAGGAAAAGGCAGAAGCGCTTATTATAAGATTTCTGATTAATTAAGAGGTTGTCCCAACGACAGCAAAATGCCCTTTTTGTGGTGTTTATAGAGCTTTATAAGCAGGACTTCCGATCCTGTGGTTCGAAAACCGTCCAAGGCGGGCAATTAAATCTTTATAGCATGGACGAGAAGCAAAAGGGCGCGGGGAGTTCGTTCCCGCGTATTCGGGGTAACAGCGACGAACAAAGTAGGGAATCAGGAGGTGGCTGTGAAGGTTTTCAAGCGCGTAATAACCTTCGCGATTATTATGGGTGGGTTTTTTATGGCAGCTTTGCCATTAAAAATATATGCTCAGCCTTCTATTGATATAAATAAGAATCCAGCGATCATTATGGACAAACAGGTTATTGAAGTGGATCACCGGATTCTGAAATCTGCGCAGGAATCAGGAGCACGGGGGGCAATAAAATCCGTTCGGCAAAAACTACAGCAGGATATTCGTAAAATGAAGGCCGATAAAATGGCATTGAAGAATAGCCAAAAGAGAAGATGAGAAAATATAAAATGAGGATTTTGTACCAGACGGCAAAAAAGTTACTATCAATAATTCAATTTTCTTGACGTTAGGCTGAAAAGTGGTAGCATAAAACGACAATTGGGTAGAGTTCCGTATATTAATATGACCAAAATTATATCGAAGAATAAACTCTTAAGGCAGCTATACTCCAGAACAGAAATAGTCTGGTTTTTTGTGGTAAAGTGAGTCAGAAAAACTGTATCAGTAGTAATAATTTAACTAAATTATTACAAGTTCTTTAAGGAGTTTTCCTCGACAAAGACGGAAATTCAGCTACTTTGAATTGGATAGGCAAGGATGATAAAGTTAACATAGAATACATTACGAATCAGGATGGCACCAAAACGGCCAAATCCATTAAAGTGTCAGCGGGTTTGTAGAATAAAAGATAAGAAGGGAGGTATAAAAAGTCTTATGCGTCGGCTGAAGCAACAGGTAAAAGATACATAAAGACTTAGAAGGCGTAGGACTGGACTTAACCGTTCAGTCCTTTTGTTTACTATTATGCAAAAAGAAAAAGTAATTCATGCTCTACGCGCTAATGAGCATATCGTAGGTTTTTGATGTTGTTGTCTATGCTTATAGTTTCTATGGGCATTGCTATCCCATTTACTCCGCTAGCTAAACCTTTCGGGTTTGTAAAACCACCGCCTGTGTATTTTGTGGCACTATTAATAATGGTTGTTACCTATTTCTTGTTCAAGTAGTCAAAAAAAAGTAGCGTAACTTACCAGGAGGTACTTATGGAGCGTTTAAAGATAGCAGGTCAGTATAAAAATATTCTTCGAAACCTTACTCAGGGTTTAAAAGGTATCTACCGTGAAGAATTACTGTCACTTATTCTTTATGGAAGCGCCGTAAGCGGTGAATTTGTAGATAAACATTCCAATCTGAATTTGCTTGCCGTATTGAAAAATACCGATTTAGAGGTAATAAAAAAATCATCAAAATTTATACATAAGTTTAAAAGGATCAACACCTTATTTCTGACTGAGGATTATATTGCTAATTCTACGGATATTTTTCCGATTGAATTTCTGGATATGCGGGAGAATTATTTTGTGCTAAATGGTAAGGATGTTTTAAAAGACATCCAAGTTGACATTCGTAATTTACGGTTTCAGTGTGAACATGAGTTAAAGGCAAAGCTTATTAAACTAAGGCAGGCATATTTGCTGCTAAATAATAATACGCCCGCATTGCGTAGTTTATTATTTATGTCTTTTACTTCTGTTCTGCATATATTACGTAATGTCTTACGCATAAAGGGGAGAAAACCGCCTTATTTAAAACATGAGGTTCTTGAGAAATTGGCTCTTGAGTTTAAAATTGATATAGGTGTTTGGGGAAAAATATTGTCAGCTAAAAATAAAAAGATCAAATTAACTGGAAGAGGAATTGAACAATTATTCATTAGTTTTGTTAGAGAATTAGAGTTGATAGTTACAATTGTTGATAAGTTGTAAGCATATGCGTAAAACATTTCTTACACTTGTTTTTCTTTTTCTACCTTTTTTGGGTTACGCCCAAAATGTTCCCCAACCGGTAGGCCGGGTCAATGACTTTGCCAATGTCATTGATCAAGGAAATGCTGATAAACTAAGCTCTTTAATTGAAGAAGTAGAACAAAAGACCACTACGGAAATTGCTGTAGTAATAGTTAATTCCATCGCCCCTTATGATGAAAAGGAATATGCGCGAATGCTTTTTGATAATTGGAAGCCGGGGAAGAAAGGAAAAGACAATGGTGTGCTAGTACTCCTAGCGGTTAAAGAAAGACGCTGGCGCATTGAGACTGGATATGGAGTGGAAGGAATCCTGCCAGATGGTTTGTGCGGCGAGATTGGCCGTAACTATATGGCGTCGTATTTTAAGGAAGCTAAGTTTGGGGAAGGCTTATATCAAGG
Source organism: Candidatus Omnitrophota bacterium (assembly GCA_026387315.1). Taxonomy (GTDB): domain Bacteria; phylum Omnitrophota; class Gorgyraeia; order Gygaellales; family Profunditerraquicolaceae; genus UBA6249. The sequence goes on along the minus strand of JAPLLY010000008.1, from coordinate 55,337 downwards.
TATACGCGCTATCGCGAATATTATTGCTAAAGATGCGCAGGTTACTTTAGCTGCGCTGGGTAATTTTCAAGAAATTGCTCCGGAAAACCAATCTTTATCAACCCTTCCTAATAGTTTAGCATCGGTGATTATTTTCATTTTTATTGTATTATTTATAATGATAAGCAATTTAGGAAGATACAGAAATGGATATTACGGTGGCGGTTATTATGGCGGCTCCGGGGGTGGTGGTTTTGGAGGCGGTGGCGGCGGTTTCGGAGGCTTTGGCGGAGGGGGAGGCGGTGGGGGCGGTGCCGGAGGCGGATTCTAGAAAGGAGAAAAAAATGAAAGGTATTCTTGTGGGGTTAGGGGTAGTTATTCTTATCGTAGTTTTGGTTATCATGGGTTTCGCGGGAGTCTATAATAGTATTGTCTCAAAACAGGAAACAATTACTGCCAAATGGGCGCAGGTAGAAAATCAATTGCAGAGGCGCAATGATTTGATACCAAATTTAGTCAATACCGTTAAAGGTTACGCTCTACATGAGAAAACTGTTTTGGAAGATATTACCAATGCCCGTTCTCAATGGGCAAAAGCAAGTTCAGCGGAAGAGAAAGTTAAAGCAGCCGGGGCAATAGATAAAGCATTGGGCCGCCTGCTTTTGGTTACGGAAAATTATCCAAATTTAAAAGCAGACCAGACATTTTTGAAACTTATGGATGAACTGTCTGGGACTGAAAATCGTATTTCCGTAGAAAGGATGCGGTATAACGAGGCGGTCAGAGATTATAATGTTACTGTCAGAATGTTTCCGGGTAATGTCGTAGCGGGAATGTTTGGTTATAAGGCGGCCACAGAATACTTTAAAGCGGAAGAAAAAGCAAAAACTGTTCCCGAAGTAAAATTCTGAACTCGTCCAAGATAGGTGGGTAGGATAAGGATATAAAAAGATGGAGCCTCTCTGAGGAATCTTCCCTGAAAGGAAAAATGGCATTACGTGAAGATATTGAAAAACAAGGCAGCTGGCTTTTTAGGTGGAGAAGCTATTTACCGCTTTTAGGTATTCCGATTTTCATTATTGCAATAAGACAGTCGGGAATATTAGAAAAGAAATTTGGGGATTCAGTAGGTGACTACTGGGGAATCTTTGCGATTATAATATCTTTTTTTGGTCTTATTGTTCGCTGTTTTACCGTAGGGTATGCGCCTCGGGGTACATCAGGAAGAAATACTCAGTCACAAGTAGCGGATACGCTTAATACGACTGGTATGTACTCCATTACGAGAAATCCTCTCTATCTGAGTAATTTTATCATTGTTTTAGGTGTTACATTATTTATTCAAGTGTGGTGGTTAGCTTTACTAGTTTGGTTCGGATTTTGGCTTTATTATGAACGCATTATTTTCACCGAAGAAGAGTTTTTGAGAAATAAATTCAAAGATCAATTTATGAAATGGGCCAAAAATACGCCAATTATAATTCCTCGTTTTAAAAACTGGAAGAAACCCGAGTTAGCTTTTTCTTTTAAAACTGTTCTTAGAAGAGAGTTCTCCTCATTCTTTTCTATTGTTGCAACATTCTTCTTCTTAGAGATCTTAACTAACTTGTTAACTCAAGGACGTTTTATTGTGCATAATTCTTGGATAGCCTTCTTTGTTATTGGTTTAGGCATATATTTAACTTTCTTTATTCTAAAAAAGAAAACAAAATTACTTAATGTTGCTGGTAGATGATTTTATGATTAACCTGTGCGCATTGAAAGGTACAGTTATTACCCATAGCAACGCGCGCAAAGTATATCCGGTATTTATATTTAAAACGCCGCAACTTTACTGTAAATGAAATTATGGCCAAACAAGGTAAAACCAACAAAATAGATTGCAAGTTAGTTATGCAAGAGTTAAAAGAAAACCCCTATAAGAAGCTTAATATAGCTTTTTCTTTAATGGTTATTGTGCCCTTTTTAGTGTTTCTCTATCTTTTAATAAGTAGGTTATTTACCTTAGATGTTTTGATTGGCAATACCGGTTTCATTCTGGCCACCGCTTTCTTTATTTCTCTATGCGGGTATTATACCGCTTATAGCATTTTAAAGAATATTTTTAATACGATTTTAGCTTATGCCGTCCAAGCAAAACATAGCGACCAGCTAAAGTCAACCTTTGTCGCAACAGTATCCCACGAACTAAAGAATCCCCTGGCGTCAATTAAAATCAATATTTATAATATTTTCGCGGGTTTTATCGGCCAGATAAGCGAAGATCAGAAAAAGGTCCTGGGGTTTTGTCAGTTAACAATTGAACGGAAGGTTCGTTTAGTAAATGGCCTATTGGATTTACATAAAATCGAGGCGGGGGTTATTGAGGTTAAAAGAAACAGGCTTAATCTCGCAGAAATCTCAGGAAGGCAAATAAAAGAATTGCAAACTTTGGCTGATAAAAAGAATATAAAGATAATTAAAGAATTCTTGGATGAAAGCTTATCCGTCTGGGGAGATGAAGATAAGCTTTCTCAGGCGATTGTTAATCTTTTGAGTAATGGTATAAAATTTACTCCTGAGAACGGAACTGTAACTTTGAAAATTTATCCTGATGATAAATTCGTGAAATTAGAGTGTATAGATACCGGCCCCGGGATACCAGATGATAAAATTGGCGTGCTTTTTAATAAATTTGAGCGGCTCAATGCTACAAAGGAAGGCACGGGCTTAGGGCTCGCCATCACTAAGGACATAGTGGAAATGCACAAGGGCAAGGTCTTGGTAGAGAGCCAAGTTGGCAAAGGCAGCAAGTTTATCATTATACTGCCTCGCGACCTTAGATTAACCAGAAGGTAGATATTATGCAAGAAAAGGTTTCTAGAAAAATACTCCTGATAGAAGATGAGAAAGAATTAGTGTTCGGTTTAACTACTTTGCTTAAGCAGCAAGGATATTTAATTATCGCAGCTTATGATAGTGTATTCGGCATAAGTTTAGCGCATAAAGAAAAACCGGATTTAATAATTTTAGATTTAGGTTTACCCGCGGGCGGAGGCCTCTATGTCTTAGAGAACCTAAAAAACTCTGTTGAAACTCTTGATATACCGGTTTTAGTATTAACAGCGCAACAGGGAATAGATTTAGAAGAAAAGGCCAAGCAAATGGGAGCAGTAGCATATTTTCATAAACCCTTTGATCCGGAATCGCTATCAAGTCAGGTTAAAGAAATTTTAGATAATAGTAGTTAAGTCCACGTAAATCTCCCCCGCCTATTTTTTTATCTTGGTATTGGCTATTAGTTTCTTAAGGTTAGTGCCGCGGTTATACAGCAATATAACGGGAATTACTGGCTGAATAGCAAGTTTATTTGGCGGATTTCTTATGTACTGTTTATGCCATGCCAAAAGGTAGCGCTTTCAAAACTATCCCAAAATACCTTGAAATCACTTACCTATATTGTATACTTGAAGTAACATACGGCTGGCAGCCGAAAATTCCACCAACAGATAAGAAAAAATGCTCAGAAAAAGTAAGATTTTATCTTTTTTATTATGTTTTTGCCTTTTATTTGAGCAGGCTGGTTTTGCTCAAGTCGCAGGCACGTTGGATATATCAGGCCATATTGCCGCTTTTCGCGATTCTCTTATCCAAGATAAATTCCGGCCGCTGCATCTACGCTCTCTAGGTTATGATAAAAGCCAAAATAACTTCAGGTTATTGCTCGATAAAGGCGACTTAAAGAATCCTAAAAAGCCAGAATTAGAGGCCACAACCAAGACCCTTCTAAATTACTTTTTTGTCGGGTTAACCTTACCCAATGACGCTTTTTGGGTTAACTTAAGGCCTGACTCAGAGAATAATATCATTGATTCTGATTTAGCTACAACTGATGTCGGAAAAATTCTTCTAGAAGCAGACCTGCAACTAAAGAAAGATACCGCCAAGTTTACTTCTCCGGAAACTCCCGAAGGCAAGAAATATTGGGATAAGCTCTATCAGAAAGCAGGAGAGCTCTTAGGGTATGAAAACATTACCATTCCTACTCTAACCCGGCCTTGGATAGTTCCGGGTGAAATCATTATCCGCGAAACCGCTGGCGCGGCCAGCGGGCCTGAGCAAGCGAAGCGCGTCGAAGGGCCAAGCGCCTATATCTACAAGGCAACCCTCAAGGTAATGTTAGAGCAAGACTACCTGAAAAATTCAGCTACCTACAATTTTGATGACCCGCGGCTAAAAACTCTGAATGAATACTCAAGCCAACTTATAAGAGACCTTATCATCCCTAAGTTAACCCAAGAGGTAAATACTTCTCAAAGGTACGCTCCTTTAAGGCAAGTTTACTATTCACTTATTCTTGCCCAATGGTTTAAGGCCAGATTCTACGGTAAGGCCGGGCTTTATTCTTCGCTTATAGATAAGAAAAGCCTCCAAGGTTTAACTTCCAAAATCTCATGGTCAAAGACAACCTATTTTAAAGCCTATCAAAAATCCTTTAAGGATGGCGAATACAATACCCGGCAGCCAATTTCTACTCCTTATGGCCAGACTATAAGAAATTATTTTAGCGGAGGATTTGTTTGTAATGTCCCTATGCCGGCAGTTCCAGGCCTGGGTGTTGTTGCGGAAAGAACAGAAGGCCCGACTAAAGTCACTGCTATTTTAGGCGATGCCGAACACAGCCCATTGCCGCGAACCGAGAGCATTGTAGGTGCCTTAGCTGTTGGCGGTAACACAATGGATCCATCAGAGACTAAGGTAACAATAACAGAAGAGGCGCCCTCACCTTCAGGTTTGCCAGCCGGAGGCCTTCAATCAGGCGCCTCTTCTGTTGCACCTACCGCCAGCCAACCCAACCTCGGCGCCCAGGTAGTCCGTGTTAAGCATTTAGACCGCCTCTTAAAGCTCCTTAATGTCCTTAGAAGAAGCGAGAATGTGCCCGAGATACTAGAAAGTACTCCTGATAGAGATATTATGGAATTCTGTCTCAACTATTTAGAAGTAAAAGGGTTTATTGCTACTACAACAGATGAAGATGGCAATGTAATTATAACCATAAACAACAGTGCCTTGAATCATCCCGATGAGACAGCGCGAAGATTCATTGAAGCTATACAGGGGTGGGTAATAAATCCGGAGGGAGGAGTAAAAGCAGTAAACTTCCAAGGTAAAGATGGTGTCTGGATGATCGTTGGTTTTGAATCAGAGTTGCGAAACAAAGATACCTTGGAACACGAGCAGCAGGAAATAAAGTTTCGGAAGCAGGGGCTATCTTGGGCAGAAGCGCACAATCAAGCAGTTGTAGAAACGAATAAAGGCCAAAAGATTAATCAAGAAGAAGCCAATAAGCGCCGGGCTGGAAGGCAAGATGAAATTGGCGCTATGCAGGGCAGCTCATTTGGCCCTAAAGAAAGCAGAAAGCGCCTTATTGCCGATAGGTTAGGGATATCTTTTGATCAAATGAGTTCATGGGAAAGAGCAAATCCTGAAAAAGCCAAGAGATTAGAGGAGATGGCAGAGAGGGATGATAGGATAGAAGTGTATCTTAAGAGTATCGACTCCAGGGAGGTAATCGTCGATAGAAATAACCCCGAATTCGCCAACCTTTATTCGGAAGCCGAGGGGATAGTTAGAAGATTGCTGGAAGCAGCTGGTTTTAATCCTGATAATTTCAGCTTTTATTTATTAGATTCAACTGCAGAAAATGCCCGTGTCCTTAGATACAGCAACAAAATCTTTGTTAACATTGGCCTTATAAAATTCATTGTAAAAAATGGAGGGTCAAAAGACGCGTTAGCGTTTGTGCTCGCCCATGAGATAAGGCATATCCTACAATGGGTTGAGGATACTATAGAGGGTAAGCCATTAGAACGAGGAATAGCTGGGTTGGTAGGTGCTCATGCTGATGAATATGATTCAGATTATGCCTTGGCTCTTATTGATAAGGCAGGTTATAGCGTCAGAGACGCCGGGTTTTTCTTCGCGAAAATCATAGAAAAGAAAGGAAAAAGCAGCGGTATATCTTTGGGATTCTTAACACATCCCCCTACTGTAGAAAGGTTGAGAAAAATAGAAAGGAATGTGTTGAAATTCTTCTGGATGAACTTCTTCAATAAGTCAGAGCATTTTTCGGATGCGAGCAATCAGGAGTTAAATAATAGAACAACTCGCCGCAAGTTCCAAGAAGAAGTAGCGCAGGGCAATACAAAAGAAGAATTTACGCGTTGTTTTGATAAAGCTCAAAGCCCTGAGGAGTTTATTTTTGTTCTTATGATAGCAATCCAAAAAGGCATATCGATAGATATTAATAACGCCTACAATAATTTCCTTGCCAAATTTAAGATCACCAACAATGGGGCAAAAGAAATGTATAGGATAATTTTTGATATTGTTGATTTTGATTTGAAGATTATTATTCTAGACAAGAAAGAGTCCCCCTTGATACAAGTTAGACGGGAGATGGGATACCCTCTCCCGGAATTAAAGGAATATGATAAGAAAGAATTACCAAAAAGATTGGCAAAAAAATCAATTACTGAACTAATTGAGTTATTGAGCGTAGAAGTGCTCAAGCCGCTCGATCTTGATGGAATACATGTAAATGCGTTTTATAATTTTCCTTATTACTTCTTTACACGCGCCTTATGCATTGCGTCAGGCGAGAGAATTGAAGATTTATATCGTTCCGGTCTTATTACTGATGTTCAACAATTTCTTGAATTGATGAATCTTTTTGAGCGAAGATACGCGGAGACAAGTACATATACAGGTTTATTCAGTAGAGATGCGTGGGCTGTGGAACATCTAAGAAATATATTTGATAAAATGGTTTTAATCCTGATAAGGATATTAAATGAACAAGTACAGGCCGGTAGAGAAGTCCCTGAATATCAAGTTCAAAACATGCTACATTTTATTGATTTTCTTGAAGATTACGATGGCATCAATTCAAGTGATGAGCAAGTCATAAAGTCTCTGTGTGAATTTACAAAGCATACGTCTTTGGCCAATAAGAATATGATACTTGGTTGGCTAATAAGAGGCGATGCGGAAGGATGGCGAGTTGACTTTAGAGATCGTTTCTTCGGACATATGGCGGAAGATGTAAATCTCGTTGATATATTGCCTGGTATGGGTAATGGAGCGGAATTTGATCTCGATGTTTTATTTTCAATTCCATATTTTGTTAAGAAATCAATGTTTTTTTAGATTTTTCTATAGTCAATATTTTGTATACCTTAAGCAGGAGATATGACCTAACCCCGGATGAATCCCTGAAACTCTGGGAATATGCTATACATAAATTAAGCACATATACTGCGGATGAATCAGGGTCTATCGTAAATGATAAATTAGAAGGCTTATATGTAGTGATGTATCGTGTATGTTTAGAAGGCGGCAAGTCTCACATGGCTCAAGAAATTGGCGAGTTTTATAAACGAATAGTAAATTCAATAAGTCAGAAAATAGCGCAAGATGAGTTGTTTCCTAAAGATTTACATGAGGATGTAAAGAGGCTAATTTATTTTTATAAACTGGGAGGCGTTTTACCGTCCTGGAAAATCCGAGAACTCTTTTCTCCTGTCCTCCCCGCGTCCAGCAATGATAGAAAAACGGGAATCCCTGATCTTCAAGATCAAGATATAGTGGCATTTTACAATGTGCTTACCAACCTTGCCAGTAAGATAAAAAATAGATACCCAGAAAAAGAACTCTCTCAAAAAGAACTAAGGTGGAGTAAATATATACTTCCGTTTGCTTTATTCGCATCTTTAGACAGAAAAGCATTAACCAGAGACGAATGGGATTTTTCTGGACTTTATTGGCTAAGAAAAATTCGGTTTGTAAGGTTTATAGGAGAGTTTGATAGTTTAGAGCATTTATCACATCCATGGATCTTTAAAAAAACAAAAGTTGACCGAGGTAGAGGTAAAAACCGAGTTTTTCTTGATGAAGAAGAAAATTTAGTAGATTTACTAAGCGTGTTTGACTATATTACAAATTCTAATAAAGAATTTGATGCGTTGTTTAGTGAGATAACTATATCTTTACCCGCTACTTCATATCGCAATTTCGCTCTCTACGTATTATTTGTTGAAAAATTCCTTAAACAAGAACGCGGTGTTAGTATTGACATAAGTAAAATGTTTGATTTGGGATATATTCAGAATGTTATTAGCAATCTTAATCCGCGAGAAAGAATGAAAGCATTGCAGATTTTAAGCCGCATATCATCATTAATGGTCAGAGATACGGAGATCCAACAGCTTAACGAGCCCAATGAGAATGTCTTAAGCAAATTAGAAGACGCGGAAAAACAAAGAATATCAGCTGAGCATGCATCCGAAGAAAGTAGTTACTATCCTTTTGAATTTACTGAATTAGGTGGAGCGTTGTCGCAATTAGATATATTTGTTGGCCTTTTGGCAGAAAGCCAAATTCTGGATGCGTTAAAATCTACAGAGGTATCCTTTAATGAGAAATTGGATCTTATATTGAAACATTTTAGCCGCGATTCTAATACCAGGGATCGGTTCCTTACTCTGTTGATAGATAACAGCATCAACACTTCGGTAGATATAGAAAAAGTTTTATCGCTCTTTAATAATGAAAGCTTTAGAGAAAAGTACGCTGTTTTGGCGCTTGAGAAAAAACGGGGCGAGAGCCCGGAAGAATTTCAGAGCGTGGATAATGAATTGAAATGGGTGTTGCATTATTTTCCAGAGCTTTCTCCCGCTAGAGACGATATATTACTACAGCTGATAGACGAAAAAGTGAATACTCCTAGTGACATGAAGAAAATAAGGCCGCATCTTCTTAGGGCGCCAGAAAACATAAGGGAGAAAAAGCAAGCGCGCGTAGTATTTGGGGTATCCATCTTTGAGGAATATATGAAAAATCAAAATGCCGCCGACAAGATGGAATTTTTGCTTTGGGCTCTAGGAATTTCTGATAAAAAGCCATTCTTCCTGAAGAGATTCGAGCATGAATATAACGTAAGTTTGAATGGGATGAGGGACAATTTTATGAAGAGAAAGGCCGGATATTATAAAAATGTAGGCGATAGCGCTATGGAGGAATTTCTAGAGAAGATTTTGTTGGGTGAGAACGGCATATTTTATGATGAAAAGGCTTCCGCGGAATTCCTGGATGTTCTTTTCAACACCTTAATGCCTAGCCAGAAAAATAATATTATGCGGGTAGTCTATGATGCTATTTTTAGGCGATCCGATGTGAACAGGAAATATGCTGTTGTCGCGGCTCTTCTAAAGAATTTTTCCAGAGAAAAAAGCTCTCTGGAGGGAATCAACGAAGCGCGCGCCATAAGAATATTTCTGGAATCTTTGGGTTTAATTGGCGTCAAGATAGCCCAATTTCTATCAACCTCTGAAGCCGTGCCCGAGAATGTCAGAAACGAATTAAAGTTGTTGAAAGATAGGGCGCCTCAACTTAACAAAGATATAGTATTTGATATGATAGCAAAAATATACGGTAGTTTTGAAGATAGCCCGGTAAGTGAAGTGTTAGAATGTATAGGCAGCGCGTCTATAAAAGTAGTTTATCGGGCCCGTTTAAAAGATGGCCGAGAAATTGTTATAAAAATTAAGAGGCCGGAGGTAGAAAAGAAAGTCGAAGAAGATTTGGCCTTTTTGCGTGATATTTTATCCGATCAAACTGTTCAGGACACACTGCGAGATAGCGATGTCGAAATACCGCAACAGCTGGGAAATCGCATAGCAGAGATGATCCTGGAAGAAATGAATTTAAAAGGAGAAGTTGAAAATCAGGCTAAATTACGAGAAGGCGTTAGCCCGGCTTCGTCTTTTAGAAGAAGAGTTATAAATCGAATATTCAATTATTTTATATCCAAGGTATTCAAGGCCCCTCAAAAGAAGTACTTATTTAAAGTCCCGGTAACTATTGATGTTCAAAATAATACCTTAATAATAGAGGATTTTGTGAAAGGCAGGCGGATTAGCGAAGGCGACGAGGACGCCATGGCAGCAGTAGCAAGAGAATTAATAAGGCAGATATTCCTCGATGGTTTTTATCACGCGGACCCGCATACCGGGAATATATTTGTAGGCACTGAAGGGGATGTCTTATATTTTATTGATGTCGGGTCAGCTTCGCAAATATCCCTTAAGAACAGGTATCTTCTATATCAACTCATGAAAGCGTTAGAGAGCCAAGATGGAAGAAAGGTTTTAAGGGCCATTAATAAAATGGCAGGACAAAATTTGCCGGATTTAGCTCAGGGCGCCAATGATATCGCCGCGTCAAAAGAAAATGTTGTAAAAAAGATAATTATGGTTTTTAAAGCCCTGGAGGATGCTCATGCCACAGTGGATAAAGAATTAATTTCTATTTTTAGATGCTTCGGGCAGGGAGAGGCTTTGTTTAGAGCCGCTTTGTTATCAGAAGAAAAACCATCTTCGGGGAAAGAAACCGGAACCAACGGCAGTTCTCCGATAGATCGAGGTTTCCAAGGCGATGTAGGTGAAGTAGACGCGAAAGCATTTGGTGGCGCGCGGCAAAATGGAAGGAGAGTAGAAATTTCTCAAGAGCACCTCAGCGTGCTTCAAGATTCCTCTATGGGCCCGGCGTTTAGAACTCCTCAAATTAGGTCAATTTCGAGACAAGCAATGGATGGCATAGCGCAAGGAGCGAATGTGGTTCGTTTGGGTAACCAGGTATTGGTAGTTAGCAGCTATTGGAATTCGCTTTCAGAAGATGAGAGACTCGATGTATTAATGCATGAAGGAATGGCTGATTGGCTGGAGAGAGAGCGCCCGGGGATGCCCGCGGAAGATACCGCGATTGATTTAGAAGGATTAAAAAGAAACGAAGCAGAGCGCAGAGCAGAGCATCAGGGAGGAAGTCAGGTAGATAAAAAAGGCGGTGTTGATTTTCGCGCCTTGCCTATTGTTAACCAGCAGATAAATATGGGGATGCTTAAATTAAGCGCCGCTGATTTAACCAGATTGAATAATATCAATCTTGATTCGGAGTGGGGGCAGATACAAAATATGGTCAACGCAGGCATTATTCCTTCAAACGAACGCATTAAAGAATATGTGCTAGCCAGTTGTTTAAGGCAAAGTTTAGGCAACCAGATGGACAAGGTTTTGGGTTGTATTGCAGATATTATGCGGATGGAAGAGGATCGTGTTTCAGATGCGGACGCACAGTTAAAGGATATGTTAGTTTTAATTGAAGCAGGCAAGCCCGATAGTGAATTGCAATTTGGTTTGAGCCAGATAACTTTCTCTCCCGCGGAGCCAAAATTGGCCATAGAATAGCCCGGTTTAGCCTACCTAGAAAATTGTGTTATTTCACGATTAGAAATTTTGTGCTATACTAATATTCATAAAAGACAACCTCTATGTATGCCGAATTTAAAATTTTCGACACTCTTTGGTATAATTAATACAAAATATAAGAATATAATGCTGTTGATTATTCTAGCCGTAATTTTCATCCGTCCTTTTATTTGCGCGTTAGCCTTTCCTTATCTAAACTTTATTTATTCTCTGGCGCTTTTAATCTTCTTGGGGGCGTATTTAATTTATAAAAAACCATCATTTACGAAAATTCAAACCTTAATCCATCCCTTTATTCTGTTCTGTCTAGCTTTATTCGTATCCGTAATTTTCTCCCAAAATAAACTTAATAGCTTAGCTCAGCTTTATCAATACCTAAGCGGACTGAGTTTATTCTTATTCGCCGCTTCTTTATCCGAAAAAGATAAATTACTAACTATGCAAACAGTTATTTTGGCAGGTTTAGTTATCAGTTTTTTGGCAATCTATCAGTATCTTTTTGGTTTTAAACATGTCCTGGATTATTTATCAACTAATAAACTTTCGTTTCCCTTTATTTTAGATTATCTTGGCCGCAAAAGGGTTTTTTTCCCTTTCCTGGCTCCTGGTGCTTTAGGCGGGTATTTAGCGATGATCGCGCTCTTGTCTTTAACTAACAAAAATCGAACTTGGCTTGTGATGTTAGTTTTCCCTGCCCTTTTACTTACAAAATCTCTCAGTGTTTTTTTAAGCCTATTTTGTGTATTGATTATTTATTTTGGCGTTCAAGGAAAATTAAAAAAGAGGAATATTTTGCTGCTGGCGGGGTTATTTTTATTGATAGTAGTTATGGTTATCGGACGGTCAGCGACACAGAAAGGGTATCTGCATCCCGCGTTTTCCGCAATCATGAGATTAAATTATTGGCAGGAATCCTTGAGCGTAATTAAGGCGCATCCTTTTGTAGGAATAGGTTTGGGTAATTTTAATCTACAAAATAGCCGTTATGCCCATAATTCTTACCTGCAAATCTGGGCTGAAATGGGGATATTGGGTTTATGCTCTTTCATCTGGATTGTGGCGGTTGTTTTTAAGGTTTGTTTTAAAAATCTAACCCAATCGCTTTATCCAAGACAAACTGCGGGCCTGTTGGCAGCCAGCGCGGTATTTTTAACGCATAACTTTTTAGACTTTACGTTTTTTTTACCGGAAATTTCCCTCATTTGGTGGGTAATTTTGGGGTTGGCCATAGCTAAAAATAAAACTATAGAATTAAATGTTTAAGATTAATCTGCTGTATGTTATTACCAAATTAGAATTAGGCGGCGCTCAGAAGCAGTTGCTCAGTTTGATTAATAATTTAGATAAGAAAAAATACAATATTTTTTTATTTACCGCTAAAAACGGTTTATTAATCAAAGAAGCCTTATCAATAGCTGGGTTAACCCTGGAGAAATCAAAGTTTTTAGAGCGCTTAATAAATCCTCTAAAAGATGTTTTGGCGTTAGTTGAAATTTATTGTTTCATCAAAAAAAATAGAATCCAAATTGTTCATACGCATAGTTCTAAGGCAGGTATTTTAGGCCGCTTAGCCGCAAAACTTGCTAAAACGCCAATTATTATTCATACGGTTCATGGTTGGAGTTTTAATGATTATCAACCTGTAAGCATCAATTATCTTTATGTATTTTTGGAGAAGATTTGCGCGGCTTTTACCAGTAAAATAATCGTAGTTTCCAGGTTTGATAAGGATAAGGGGTTAAAAAACTTAATCGGCCGAAAAAACCAATATGTCTTGATTAGGTATGGCCTGGATGCTCGAGGCTTTAAGGATACAAGAAAGCGTAATGAAGCCAGGAAGTCTCTGGGGTTAGGCGATGCCGATTTAGTGGTGGGTATGGCCGCTTGTTTTAAACCTCAAAAAGCCCCTTTAGATTTTATAGAATTAGCCAGCCTGATTAAAAGAGATTTTCCTGATACTAAGTTTGTCTTGGTGGGTGATGGGCAGCTGCGTAAAAGGATAGATGCCCGGATAAAGCAGCTTAATTTAGATGGCCAGGTTATTTTAACGGGTTGGCGTAATGATATTGGCCTGATTTTAACCGGGCTGGATGTCTTTGTGTTGACTTCATTGTGGGAAGGATTACCCATTGTCGTCTTGGAAGCAATGGCTGCGGGAGCGGCCTTAGTGGCTACGGATACCGGTGGTATCGCGGAAGTGGTTATAAATGGTAAAGGAGGCTATTTGGTTAAGCCACATGATATCCGGTCTATGCGGAACCGGCTGGGGGAATTATTAAACAGCGTTCAAAAGAGAGATGAATTTGTAAGGCGATCCAGGGAGGCGATCGGCAGAGAGGAGTTTTTATTAAGTAGCATGTTTAAAAATACCGCAGAGCTATATTCTAATTTATTGGAGGAAAGTAAAAATGTTTAAATACCTTATTATTTTTACTGCCGCGTTAATTTCCGGAATACTTTTTACATCTTTGTTAGCCAGAATTTCTTGGCAATATAAGATACTTAAAACCAAGGATATTCCTTTGGTCGGGGGGCCAGGAATGGGGCTGGCTTTTGTTCTTACTTGCGGTTTGGGTATTTTTACATTTGATCTTTCTGCTGTAAAAGTGTTAGCAGTGGTAAGCGCTTCTTTGGTTATGTTATTTTTTGGCGTAATTGACGACCTAAGAGAACTTTCAGTAGCGCAAAAATTTTTGACGCAGTCATTTTGCGCGATTTTATTAATTTCGTTTGGGATCAAGACTAATATTATGTATTTTGGCTTTTGGGGCAATGCCCTGATTACTTTCTTTTGGATTGTAGGTATGACTAATGCTTTTAATTTGTTGGATATTATGGATGGTTTAGCCGCGGGAACAGCCTTGATTGTAAGCAGCGCGTTCTTATTGATAGGCTTCTTAAGCCCGGATTTAAATGTGCAGATCCTTAGCCTTATTTTATGCGCGGTTAGCGCCGGATTTCTTATTTTTAACCTTCCTCCGGCTAAAGTCTATCTGGGTAATTCCGGAAGCCATTTCTTCGGGCTGTTGATTGCCTCGGTTGCTTTAATTACGCATTATGCGTCTGGCGAAAATGTTTTTGCTTTACTTAGCCCGGTAATGATCCTGGGCTTACCGATTATGGACACGATATTGCTTATTATTTTTAGGGTAATTAAGAAAAAAGCGCCTTTTAAAAAAAGCAGCGATCATCTCGCTTTAAAAATCGGCGCTTTGGGACTTTCTCCGTCAGTAACAATTCTGGTTATGTATTTATTATGTTTTATTTTTGCCGGTTGTGGAGTTATTTTGACTAGAGCAAATAATCTCTTGGCGGGAGCCATCATTATTTCTGTCTTTTTATTCAGTATTGGTATATTTATAAAGCTGGTTAAGATAGAGGCTTATGACTAAAAAAAAGGTTATCATTTTAGGAGCAGGGTTGGCCGGCCTAAGTACTGCCTGGCATCTTAAGCAAAGAGGGATAGAGCCTATTGTATTGGAAAAAGAAAATACAGTTGGGGGCCTGTGCCGCTCTAAACAGGTCAAAGGTTTTGTTTTTGATTATGACGGCCACCTCTTGCATTTTCGGAATAATTACACGCTCCGGTTGGTTAAAAAATTATTAAAAGGTAATTTGGCGCGGCACTCAAGAAGCGCCTGGATCAGTAATTTTGGTATTTTTAGCCAGTATCCTTTTCAAGCAAATCTACATGCCCTGCCTAAGCCGATAGCCAGTGAATGTTTATGGGGGTTTATTCAGGCTAGCAGTTCGCGGGTAAACCGCAGTCAACTGAATTTTTTGAAATGGATAAATACTACTTTTGGTAAAGGCATGGCCAAGCATTTTATGGTTCCTTATAACCAGAAATTTTGGACAGTCCCCTTAAGTCAGATGGCCTGTCCCTGGAGCGATAAATTTATTCCCCAACTCAGCCTGGCGGATATCGTTAATGGGTTTTTTGAAAATAGGGCAAATAGTTTTGGCTATAACGCTATCTTTTGGTATCCCGAAAAAGGAGGGATAGTTCAGCTCCCTCAGGCATTTGAAAAACAGATCGGAGGAGTTTTCAAGAATTGTTGGGTAAACAGGATTGATCTTAAAAAAAAGGAGATCACGATTAAGGGCGGGGACAAACAAAAATTTGATATTTTAGTTATGACTATACCCTTGCCTGAGCTAGCCGGGATAATCAAACCTTTGCCCGATAAAATTTTAAAAAGTTTTAAAAAACTGCGGTGGAATTCGATTTTTAACTTGAACCTCGGTGTACAGGGGCCTTGCCAAGATGGGAGGCACTGGGTGTATTTCCCGCATCAAGAAACTTCTTTTTTTAGGGTGGGTTTCTTTCATAATTTTTCTGACAATCTTGTGCCTAGCGGCAAGAGCTCTTTATACGCCGAGGTTTCATATTCCCAGGATAAGCCAATTGATAGAAAAAAGATCACTCGCCAGATTATAAATGACCTTAAGGGTGTTGGAATTATAAGTAAAAAAAACAGGATATTAGCAATGGATACCAATGATATAAAATACGGTTACCCTATTTACGATCAGCATTATTCCCGGGCAACCACGGCGATCAGGGAGTTTTTGTTATTTAATAATATAATTGCCTGCGGCCGTTACGGCAGCTGGCAGTATTTTTCCATGGAGGATGCGCTGCTTGATGGCAGGCGGGTAGCGGAACAAATTGAGCCCTGAAAAAGATAATTGAATATTTATTATTTTTTTAAACATGATCGCCGTAATTAAAGAAATATTAACTAGGAAAAATTTAATAGGTGAGCTGGTTTTAAAAGATCTTAAGCTTCGTTATGGCCGGCCGATTTTGGGGTCATTTTGGGCGTTTCTATTACCCTTAGCCACTGTTTTTATTTTTTATTTAGTATTTTCGGTTTTCTTAAAAGCTAAAACCGAAGAGGCGCCTTATGTTTTATATTTAATGACCGCTATATTCCCTTGGCGTTTTTTTAATGATTCGATTATTTGTTCCACCACTTGTTTGATCGATAATAAAAATTTGATTAGAGAGTCTAATTTTCCATATTATTTTTTACCGATCTCGATTGTTTTAGCGAATATGATTAATTTTTTGCCTTCTTTGGCAATATTAATATTTACCGCATTTTTTGTGTTAAAAGGCTTACCGTTATTAATAATTTTATTACCTTTGGTATTGGTAATTCAGTTACTATTAACTATTGGTTTGTCGATTATTTTTTCCATGCTCTATGTGAAATATAGGGATCTAAAATATATTTTAGAAATAGCGCTGACGATTTCCTTCTATTTAACGCCGATATTTTATTCCATATATTTAGTAAAAAATTCTTGGGGGCCGGTTTTATTTAAAATATATCTTTATAATCCATTAACCGGAATATTGATTTTTTATCGATCTGTAATTCTTAAGGGTTTTTATTCTTTCATAGATAAAGACCTGGAGTGGCTGCCTAGTATGGTCTTAGTGGTTTGTTTTTCATTGACAGTGTTGTTTTTAGGATTTTATTGTTATTTAAGGCTTAAAAATAAAGTACATGACTACCTTTCCTGCTAAAATACCTGCAAAAAATAATCCTGTTGAATTGGCCAAGGCCCTGGAGTTGGTTTCTGTGGGCAAAAAATATGCCCTGCAGGCAGGACAAATAAGTAAAAAAATAGTTGGCGGGGATTTTTGGGCCTTAAAAGATGTATCTTTAGATGTATTCTCGGGTAAGATTTTAGGTGTACTAGGCAGAAATGGAGCAGGCAAAACCACTCTTTTAAATATTATTTCTGGAGTTTTTCCTCCTACAGAAGGAAAAATTATTTCCCAGGGCAGGGTTTTGGGATTATTTAATCTAGGGGTGGGTTTTCAGGATGAGTTTACGGGCAGAGAAAACATTTTTCTAAACGGAGCTATTCTTGGCGCTTCTCGAAAAGAACTTAATGTTAAATTAAATAAAATAATAGAGTTTTCGGAATTGGATACATTCATTGATATGCCTTTAGGCACCTATTCTCAAGGAATGCGGCTGCGCCTTGGTTTTAGCATTATTGCGAATTTAAATTTTGATATTTTGGTTATTGATGAGGTCTTGACAGTAGGAGATACGCTTTTTCAAGACAAATGTTATGAGCGGATTGTAGGCTTTAAAAAGCAAGGCAAAACATTGATTATTACAAATCAGGATATGGGAATTATTGAAAGACTATGTGATGAAGCTGCGCTGTTAGATCATGGACGCCTGTTGTTTAAAGGCAATCCATCAGAAACCATCAATAGATATAAAGCTTTATTAAACACAGAGGGATTTTTTGTGGGGACTATTAATAACGATATCTTGGTAAAGAATACAAAGAAATGGGCAGATGATATGTCAGGCTGGGGTAAGAAATTTGGTACCAAAGAAGTTGTAATAGAATCAGTTGATTTTATTAACAAATTTGGATTTAAGGTAAGTAAGATAAAAAGCAGAGGGGCATTAAAGATAAAAGTTAATTTCAATGCGAAAGATAAAATTTATAGCCCGCATTTTGGAATAGCTGTTTTTAGAAATGATGGAGTTTATTGTTATGGTCCCAATACTAAGTTTGATAACTATGAGATTAAAGAATTAAAACCTGGGAAGGGTTATTTTATTCTGGCTTATGATAAGTTATTGCTTGCGCCAGGTATTTACAGAATATCTGTAGCCATATGGGATAAAAATGAGAAGATTGCTTTTGATTATCACAATGGTTTTTATACATTAACGGTAGAGGGAATTTATAACGAGGGAATGCAGCTTCTGAATATGCCATACAGAATAACTTCCGCTAATAATTATTCTAAAACATTCGATTGTAGAATGATTAAATTATTTGATGCGTCAGGCAAAGAGAAGAATGTCTTTATGACAAATCAACCTTTAAATATAATGGTTAATTTTAGTGATAATGGTCAAAAATACAGCTTGCTACAGATTTATCGAGACGATAGAATTTGTTGTCAAATCATACGCATGGCTCAGAAGAATAATAAAGCTTTTAGCATATTTTTCCCTAAACTGGCTTTACTGCCAGGTTGTTATACTGTTTCTGCCGGTATGCATAACAGCACCTGTTTATTTAACATGGTTTTTAATAAAAATGATCATGGAACGGTATATATGGAACATAAATGGATTTATTCGGGTAGATAAAGGAGAACAATGGTTGCAAGGCAAAAGAATATATTGATTTATATACATGGTATGCTTCCTTTACCTGGCGAAATTGCTACAGGCAATGGGATAAGGGCTCAAGGTCTTGCAGAGGGTCTTAAGACAAAAGGGCATAATGTGCATTATTGCACAAGAGAAGATTTTGTAACCAGAAATTTTAAATCAAGCAATATTAAGAATTTTCATGTGTTTAGAGATAAAAAAGAATTCATGAAAACCATCGAATTGGTTAAGCCGGTGATTGTGATTTTTGAACAAGGAGATGGTCTTGAATATATAGATTCATCCATTGACATACCTATTGTTGCTGATTTATTTGCTCCCAGGATACTGGAAAGTTTATTTTTAGACAGCAAGATATATCGCGATAAAATATTAAACCAGATGTTGCAGTTTAGAAAAGTTGATTTCTTTCTGTGCTCTACCGAAAGACAAAAATATGTGCTTGCTTCGATACTTTTCTTATTGGGGTTTTATAATAAAAAGCTTCCTATTGGCGTCGTACCTATTTCTACTTCTCCTATTTTACCATACAGAAGTTTTGTAAGGAAATTTAAAGACTTGACTTTTGTATATGGAGGCGTGTTTTGGCCATGGCAAAATCCAGTTAAATGTTTAGCGCACCTTTTAAAGACTTTAGAAAAATATGAAAAAGTGAGGTTAGTGATATTTGGAGGAGAGTATAAATATAAATTGGACAATTTTAAGTATAAAAATTCAGTTAAAGAATTCAGTAATAGCAGTAAGCTCATTTTTAAAAAGATGATACCTTATGATAAATTACTGCATTTCTACAGGCAATCCCATATTGCTTTTGATATTATGGAAAGAAATATTGAACGGGAGGTTAGTTTTTCTTTCAGGGTGATTGATTATCTTCAATGCGGCTTACCAGTATTAACTGCTAATTATAGCGAATTATCTAAAGATATAGATATCTATAAGGCGGGATGGGTAGTTGACGACGCTAAGCCAGAAAAAGTAAAAAATATTTTAGAGAAAATTTTATCTAATCCTGGAATTCTGGAAATATATTCAGATAATGCTATAAAATTAATAGAAGATAAGTATACATGGGATAAGACTATTAAGCCTTTGGAAGATTTTTGCAAAAAGCCAAATAAAAATAATATCCTGCAGGATTTCTTTAACCTATCCCAAAAGACAATTAAAAAACAAGAAAAAGATCTTGTGGAAACAAGGCAGGAAGTTGAAAAATTGGAATTCAAAATATCCGAATACCAGAAACTTTTAAACAGTACCCAGACTTATGCTGCCAAGCTTGAGAAAGAAAAGAAGACCCTGTATGATGAGTTCTTGGTAAAATCAAAAGGTTTTGAGGAAAGAACACTTTGGCTGGAAAGTTCCCAAAAGACAATTAAAAAACAAGAAAAAGATCTTGTAAGATTTGAACAGGAGATAGGTAGAATTAAAAGTACAAAATGGTATAAACTTTACGAAAAAGTAAGTAGCATATCTAAGAAGAAAAAAACATAGTAATATATTTATTAAAGCCGCCTACAACATGCGTTTATTTTATATTTTTGACAGATTTAAACATCATTCTTCTTATTCTGGTTATGATATAGTTACTAAATTTATACCGGTAGATTCTTTACATTATAACAAGGGTAGGATATTTAATTTATTAAAAAAAACTATCAATAAAAAGCTATTAGAAAGAATTCCAGAGATTGGCTTAGATTGGTACAAGGAGGATTCTTTTATTTCAGAGATTAGTTTATTTTCAAGGATATCATTATATACAAATATGGTATTCCATTTTCTTTATGGCGAAAATTCTTTTCGATTTTCCGGTTACAATCCTATAAAAAGAAATAACAAAATACTTATTTCTTTTCACCAACCTCCCGATATATTTAAAACCGTCTTTATAAATAAAAAATACTTTAAAAGAATCGATGGGATATTGACGGTGGGAACCAAGCAAATAGAATTCTTTAGAAACTTTATAGGTAAAGATAGGGTATTTTACGCTCCCCATGGGGTAGATTCTGAGTTTTTTACGCCAGCCAATAAAAAAAAAATTAACAAAGAATATTTTGAATGCATAAGCGTAGGATGGTGGCAAAGGGATATAGATATGCTCGTCAGCGTCATAGATGTTATTAATAAAGAAAAAAAGTTTAAGGTAATATTTAACATTATAACATTTGACTGTTTTTTTAAGCATTTTTACCACCTGAAGAATATTAGATTATTTACTAATCTTTCGGATGGAGAGTTATTAATAAGCTATCAAAATGCAGATATTTTGCTTTTGCCTTTAAAAGACTGCACTACTAATAATGCTGTCTTAGAGGCTATGGCATGCGGCCTACCTATTATATCTACAGATGTAGGAAGCTTAACCGATTATGTTGACAATAGTTGTGCGATTTTGTCAAGAAGAGGAGATGTGAATGGTATGGTTGAAGAAATTTATGGGTTATTTTCAGATGAAGCTAAAAGAAATCATATGTCTTGGAATTCACGTAAAAAAGCAGAAGGGCTTGATTTTAAAAAGGTCGCCCCTTTATATTCTGAAGTATATAAAAAAATCTATGGTTTTTGAATCAAAGCCTTTGATTTTAGTTTTTCCTGTAACTTACAAATGTAATTGTAAATGCGCTATGTGTTCCATATGGGAGAAACAGGAGAAAGTAAAGGATATTCCTTATGAAACCATAGAAGATATATTTAAGAGCCCAGTTTTTTCTTCTTTAGAGAATATACAGATTACAGGTGGAGAGCCCGGGCTAAGAACTAATTTATTGAAAATCATATCTTTTTTGATTAGCAGATCTAAAAGATTAAAGCAGCTATCCATTGCTTCCAATGGCATATTGACAGATTTAGTAGTTCAAAACGTAGGAGCTGTAATGGACTTAATTTCTCCCGGAGTAAATTTTTATGCCAGCCTTTCTCTGGACGGTATAGGCGATACGCATGATTATATAAGAGGCTCGAAGGGTGCTTTTGATAAAGTCATGATTACTGCCAGACTATTAAGGGAAAAGTTTTCTAAAAGTCCTAATTTTAAAATGGGGTTTAATTGTGTTTTAAGCTCATTTAATTATAATCAAGGGGAAGAGATACTGAAATTTTGTAGGAAAGAGGGTTTTGATATTGGATTTACTCTTGCAAATACGGTGAGTGTTTATATAGAAAGCACTAACTGCAACGCAGATTTTACTTTAACCCAGGAGCAGAAAAAATATATCAAAAATTTTTTTATAAAATTAAACCAAGAATGGCCTTGTGAGTATTTTAAAATGGTTATAGATATGCTTAACGGGGCAAAAAGAGAAATGTCATGTTATGCAAAAGAAAAAGGTATACTTATAGATGTAGATGGTTTTGTGTATCCCTGCGGGCAGAGCAGTGATTTAAAATATGGGAGCATATATGAAAACGAAATTTCCGAAATCTGGCGTAAGAGGATGAATAAAAAAATAAAAGATACATTTAAACTAGAATGCAGCAGGTGTACAACCAATTGTTATCCTCCAAAAAGGTAATTTTAGATTATGAATATATGTCTTATATCTGAAGAATTTCCGCCTGCCACGGGATGGGGCGGCATAGCCGCTTATACTCATACGCTTGCTAAGGGTTTAACTAATAGCGGACAAGATGTTGAAGTGATATCCGGGGTTGCTTATGGGAAAGCAGAAGAAAATTACGCAGTAGATCTTATTAAAGTATCTCGGGTTAAATTTAAAATATATAATAAATTCCTTAAATATATATATTTTAAAATTCTCAGGAAGTATATTAACAAATGTCTCCCGATTACTCTTAATAATTTGGAATTTAGTTATGCAGTATATTGTAGAATAAAAGAGATAAAAAAAGTAAAGACAATAAATATCATAGAGGCTTCGGAATATGATTTAGGGGGATTTTTTCCTATACTATTATCAAGAATACCGACAGTGATAAAATTACATACACCCTTAAAATTAAGCTATATTTTGAATGGATTGAGACTGAATATAGATGTTTATATCCAGAATTTTCTTTGCAGGCTTATAGTAAGTCGGGCGAACTTGGTGACAAGCCCGTCCAACGCAATGCTTGAAAAGATAAAAACTATCTGGTGTATAAATACAGAAAAAATCAAAATTATTCCAAATCCTATAGATGATAGTATGTTTAAGCCGAATAGCTATTCTCCAGATTCAGATTATATCCTGTATATTGGAAGGCTTGAGAAAAGGAAAGGGGTACATATTCTTTTAGAGGCATTTTTAAGGTTAAATAAAATATATCCCGATATTAAGCTTGTCATGATAGGTTTGGATACGTCTACCTTTCAAAAAGACAAAAGAAAAATATTTTTTTGTGAATATATAGTTGATAAAGACATAAAAGATACGGCTAAAAAAAATATAGTGCTTTTGGGTAAAATGGATAGAGATAAGTTGGTAGAATACTATCAACATGCTTTGTATGGGATTTTTTCTTCCGAGAGGTTTGATAATTTTCCTTATGCCTGCCTTGAGCCTATGTCCTGCGGCCTTCCTATGGTTTATACGCGTTCAGGAGGCGCTTCTGAGATAATGGAGGAAGGCGAGACAGGATTTGGGGTAGTTGCTGGGGATAGTAATAGCATGTATTTCGCAATGTTAAAAATGATAGAAAATAAAAATCTTTTAAATAAAATGAGCCATAATGCCAGGTTAAGGGCGCAGAATAGATACGGTTTGCGCTTGTGTTCAGAACAGGCTATGGAATTATATAAAAATATAATAAAAGATGATTGATATATCAGTAGTCGTCTGCACAAGAAACAGGCCTGATAAGTTAAAAAATTGCCTAAACTCGATACTGATTAATAAATATAAGACTATGGAGCTATTAGTAGTTGATCAAAGTGATGATGAAAAAACCGCAATTCTAGCCAAGTCTCTAAATGATAGTAAGGTCTTATTCTATAAGATGAAAGGTGTAGGCCTTGGCCGCGCTAGAAATCTAGCCATTGATTTGAGTAGGGGTACTATAATCGCGTTTACAGATGATGATTGTATTGTTGAAAAAGATTGGATTGAAAAAATCATCCAGGAATTTTCCAGGAGACCTGATATTTCTGCTTTATATGGTAGGGTTTTACCTTACGGCAAAGCCAGTGAGGGCATGTTTTGCCATGCTATCACCAGTTTTGAGGGAGAAATAATAGTGGATAAAACGATACTGCCTTATAATATAGGCCATGGTAATAATATGTCTTTTAGAAAAAGTGTTTTTTTAAAAATAGGTTCTTTTGAGGAAACGATAGGCGCAGGAACAAAGTTTTATGCAGGAGAAGATACAGATTTTACATTACGGCTCATGGAGCATGGATTAAAATTATGCTATTCCTCTAATCTGTTAGTTTATCATGACAAATGGCATACCCTGGAAGAGAGCAGAAACCTTGATTATAAATACTTATTGGGCGCTGCAATAGTATTTACAAAACATTTGGTCCTTAAAAGGAACAATATCGCTTCAATGTGGTTTTTTAATAGATTCCGTGAGATAGGCACGCATTTAAACCTTGCTATAAAGAAAAAGGATATCTCTAGATTGAAATACGCATTAAAGATGTATTATTGTTATTGTAGCGGTATCTCAACATCCTTATATTTACTTTTAACTAGAAAGTTATGTAAATGAGGTTTCTGGGGAAGAGTTAGATACTGTATTAAAAGCTTCCGATATAGCGATTAACTCTATGTTTAGCGGTTCAGGAATAAATATAAAGATGCTTGATTATATGGCGTATGGCCTGTCGATTGTGACTACTGAATGCGGTGCGCGCGGCATAGAAACTGATGGTAATCAGCCGATGATAATATCATCGGCTGATAATTTTGCAGAGAATTTAAAAATATTAAGCAATAATACCCAGCTATGTGAGCAGCTATCAGAGGATGGCAAAAGTTTAGTTGCCAAGCATTATGATTGGAAAATAATTAGCCATAAATTACAGGGGATCATATTGGAGAGAATGAAATATAAATAATGGGCAATAAACTAAAAATCCTCTTATTTTCTCCGTATTTGCCTGCTTGCGGTACTGTTGGCTGCGCCCGCAAAATTTATGACTTCATCCGGCTGTTAAGCCAAAGAGGATATGCTATTTATCTTTTATCCTTTTGCAGCCAGGAAGATAAAAAAAGAGCCGTCTTAATTAGCCCCTACTGCAGTAAGATTTATTTAGAATATTTAAAAGATTACCGGCGTTATCCGGTTAGTTCATTTTATTTTAAAAAAACTATAGATGAATTTTCTAAGAATAAAACTGTTGATATTTTACAGTGCGAAAATTCATATCTAAGGCGTTATTTCCCCCTGGCGATAGATATACCTTCAGTTTTAGTAGAGCATGAAGTTTTATCTGTTTCATTTTGGGAAAAGGCCGGATTTGAAGTTAATCCTATTAAGAAGTTAATTTTATATGCCAGGTCGGTCAAAAAAACATTTGAAGAAAAAAAATGGTATAGCAAATTTAACCGGATTATCGTGTTTTCGGAAGTTGATAAGAATATTATATCTTTAAGGCATAAAATGAAAAATATAGATGTCGTTGCTTTGGGTATAAATTCAAAAGAGTACTCATTGCCTCGAGAAAGCGAAAAATTATATGATCTTATTTTTGTGGGCAATTTTTCCCACTCTCCGAATGTAGACGCGGTATTATATTTTTGTAAAGAGATTCTGCCTTTAATCAAAAAAAACATCCCGGATGTATCTTTTCTAATTGCCGGCGCAAATCCGCCTTTATTTATAAAGAATCTGCCTAAATTCAATAAGAATATTATTGTTACAGGATATATTGAGAATTTAAAAGACATCTATGCCAAGAGCAAAGTATTTGTTGCTCCTATACGTTATGGGACAGGGATGCGTTTTAAGATTCTGGAAGCCTTAGCTTCAGGAGTGGCGGTAGTAACTACTTTTATCGGAGCAAGAGGAATAGATTTTAAAGATATTATTAAAACTACGGACGGCAAACATGAATTTGCCGATGCGGTTATTGAATTGCTTGGTGATTCGGATAAGCGGCAGGAGTTGGCAATCAGGGGCAGGGAAGCTGTGGAAAGATATTACGATTGGAGCAAGCTTTTGGATAAATACGAGGATATTTATTATAATTTACTTAATAATTAAATCCAAGCTATGGGCTTAATTTCCGTAATCATAGTTACTTATAATTCAAAAGAATATATTGAATCATGTATCGATTCAGTTTTTGCGCAGAAAGATAAAGATTGGGAAGTTATAGTAATTGATAATGCTTCTTGCGACGGAACAAGAGAGATTTTAAAAAGCAAATACCCGCGTATCGCAATGGTAGAGAACCCTGAAAATTACGGTTACTCAAAAGCTTTAAACCAGGGCATCGCCAAAACAAGGGGTGAGTTTATTTTATGTTTAAATGATGACGTAAAGCTAAGGGATAACGATTTTTTAACCGCAGCCTATAATACTATGAATAAAGATGAACGTATTGGCGCAATTCAGCCCAAAGTACTTAAGCCCAGCGGCGCCATAGATACTACAGGCATCGGTCTTTCTTTTCTTAGGCGATTTTATGACTTTAATAGCGGTAAAATAGATGCGCCGGAGTTAAATAGGCAAAAATATGTTTTTGGCGCTTGTAACGCCGCAGCTTTTTACCGTAGAAAAGCGCTGGAAGAAATAAAGCAGGGTAACGAATATTTTGATGAGGATTTCTTTTGTTTAGTTGAGGATGTGGATATCAGCTGGCGCCTGCAAAAAAAATCTTGGCTTACGTTATATCAACCAAATGCCGTATGTATCCATAATCGAGGTTTGTCCCGCAGGAAAGATAATTTTACGCAATATCTTAATATGCGCAATAGGTATTTGATGATAATTAAAAATGAATCTTTGTGGGGATTTTTAAGGTTTCCTTTTATTTTTTTAATTTACGATTTATGGCGTAATCTGTTTATGTTAATAATAAACCATAAGTATCTTTTAAAAGCTTATTACGAGATTAGGATACTATTACCAAAAATACTTAATAAACGCAAAACGTGTAACTTAAGTGTGCGATGAAAACTAAAATATTTAATGGTACAGGAAAATATAAAACGCTTTCCCATACTATTATCTTTTTTATTATGTTATTTGCCTGGATTTCCTTTTTTCCCGAGCCGGTTCAGGTTAAATATGGGGTATACACAAAAATATTTCTAGGTATATTTTTATTTATTCTGATCTTAGATAAAAGAATCGGAAAATACTTGTTTAGTTTTCGTGATTGGCCTTTATGGCTGTTTGTTCTATCGATGTCAGCAGGGATAATCTGTGCTACAGACAAAAATGTGGCTTTTAAAACTTATACTTACCTGGCGATAACCTTGGTTACGTTTTTCTATATTGGAAAGGGGTTATTTATTCATCAACAGGATAGTGATAAGGTTAGTTTGATTATTTGTATTTGCAGCGGTTTGGTAGCGCTTTTTGGAATTTTAGAGGTTATTTACGCTTGTAATCCTATCTATCTATATTTTATCCCAAATACGTTTTATGAACGTTATATTCAGCATCCTGTTCGGCCGATGTCCACGCAGCTAAATCCCGCGGTGTTAGCCACGTATCTTTTACTCACTTTACCATTTGTAATTCATATGGTTAAACAGAAAAGGTTGGTAATAAAATTTTTAGGTTATGTATTTATTGTTCTTGATATTACTTGTCTTATCTTAACTTTTAGCCGGAGTTCATTTTTAGGATTAATATTTATGTTATTTTCCCTCCAGTTTATTCTGAAAAAATATGAGAAACTGCGTATTTATGTTTTGTTCTTTTTGATTCTTTTAATCGCAGCGTCTTTTTTACCGTATCCTTTTAATCGATTTAGTCTAAAAGGCATTGGAATTTTTGGAACCGGAATTTTTTCTGATTATCGGCTTATTCGGATGCAAATGTCCTGGGAGATGTTAAAACATAGTCATTCTCTTGGCGTAGGCTTGAACCATTTTCGCATATTATTTGATCAATATTATCCGATTAAGGCCGGGCTTAGTTATCTACCGTATGAAATAAAGATAGCCGATAATATGTATCTTACCTTGTTGGCCGAAACTGGAATTATAGGTTTAGCCGGTTTTCTGATTTTTATTGTTTCTTTATTTAAGAGGGGGATAACATTTTTTTACAACTCAAAAGATATCAACAGCAAGCAAACAGTACTTATTCCGGTTTTGGCTTTAATCGGCCTGATGGTTAGCATGGGTGGTTATGAGCTATTTTATTGGAGTAACCCGTTTATGTTTTTTTGTTTAATCTGCGGATTTATCGCGGCTAAAGATAATATAAGAGATAATGGTTAGCGTAATTATTGTAACGATTGGCGCGAAAGGCTATCTTCAGTTATGTTTGAACTCGCTTCTTGAGCAATCGCATCTTCCCTTTGAAATTATTGTTATTGATAATTCTTCTAAGCCAAATTTTGCCCGGGAAATTTGTAGATTGTTTCCGTCGGTAAAGCTTTATACCAGTGATGAGAATTTATTCTATGCCGCCGGCCTGAACAAAGGCATAGGCTTAAGCCAGGGTGAATTTATTCTTTGCCTTAATGATGATGTAATCTTAGATCAAGAGTTTATTCGTCAGGCTCTGGAGGGTTTTTTGATCAGGGAAAATATAGGTTTGGTAAGCGGCAAAATTTTGCGCAGCAGCGGTAAAATTCTGGACAGCACGGGTTTATTTTTAAATGCCTGGCGTACAGCCAAAGAGAGAGGGTATGGCCAACCGGATCTAGGGCAGTTTGAGCAAGGTGGTTTTATTTTTGGCGTAAGTGGAGCGGCAGCTTTTTATCGGAAGGAAATGCTGGAGGAAATCAAAGATAAAAACGGTTATTTTGATTCCAGATTTAATATGTTCTACGAAGACTTGGATATCTCTTGGCGGGCTCAAAAATACGGTTGGCTTGCTTATTATGTTCCAACTGCCTTAATTTATCATGTGCGCGGAGGGTCATTTCGTCCTGATTCCGGGATAGATAAGCCTATTGCGCGCAGGTATTTAAGTACTCAGTTGCAATGTGATTTAATTAAAAATCGTTATCTGACTATATTAAAAAATGAAAATTTTTTAAGTTTAATTTTACACCTAATACCAATATTATTGTATGAGTTGTGTGTTTGGAGTTATGTTTTAATTTTTCAGCCAAAGGTGATAAAAGTTTTTCTATCTAAGAAAAGATTTTGACAATTCCAAGTTATGCTTTAGAATAACGAGTACAATTTACGCGCGGGTGGTGGAATGGCAGACACGCTACTTTGAGGGGGTAGTGCTGTAAGGCGTGAGGGTTCAACTCCCTCCCCGCGCATTAAAAACAAGGGGACGGTTCTCTTTTTTATGATTTAAAAAAGAGAACCGTCCCCTTGTTTTTGCCGTTTATCTTTAACGTAATTGCTTTTTTCCATGCCTTTAGCTAATTTTTTTAATTCCGCGCCAATCTCGCCGATTTGAGCCACATGCGTGATCTGGCGCATCTGGTTAGTCACTACGCCAATCGAGACGGAAAGTAATAGGATTTTATGAATTTTATTTTGACGGTCATATCCGATGATAAAGCCGTTTTCTCTGTCTTCCTGATTGTAGAATGACGGTGAAATTTTATCGAAATCATGGATTACTTTTTCGCAAATCTTATCCGATAGATCCGCGGTTGTGATAATTATAAAATCATCCCCGCCGATATGCCCGACGAAATCATCGGTATTGCCGAATTCTTTGGCGGCGCTCAGCAATATCCGCGCAGTCTCGCGGATTACATCATCCCCGTGTTCAAATCCGTATTTGTCATTGTAAGCCTTGAATTTATCCAGATCGACATAACAAACCGCATAGGGGGTTTTTTTCTCAATACAATTGGAAAGCTCATTGAGAATTGACACATTGCCAGGAAGCCGGGTGAGGGGATTGGCCTCCAGGTCTCTTTTGGTGCGCCTTAACACCATGCGGATTCTTGCTAAAAGCTCTTTGGGTTCAAAAGGTTTAACCACATAATCATCCGCCCCGGCGTCAATCCCGTCAATTTTATCGCTGATCTCGCCTTTACCGGTGACCATGATAATTGGCAAGTGGGCAAGGAGCAGATCTTTTTTAATTAAATTGCATAATGTTCGCCCATCCATCTTGGGCATTTTGTAATCCAGAAGCACCAAATCTAACGGTTTGGAACGGATTATTTTTAAGGCCTCTTCGCCATCCGGGGCTTCTATAATTTCATAATTTTCCTCGCCCAGAGTAAGCTTAAGGATATCTCTTATATCCGGATCGTCGTCCGCAATCAGTATTTTTATACCCATAGTTTTATTTAAGCAGCGTTAAGTGTAAAGCTGAAAGTCGAGCCTTCGCCCACCTTACTCTTTACCCAAATTTTTCCCTGGTGCGCCTCGATAATGTGTTTAACTAAAGTCAGGCCCAGGCCAGTGCCTTTTACCTCCTGGTTGATAGTATTATCTACGCGAAAAAATTCTTCGAAGATGCTTTCCTGCGCGTCCTGAGGAATTCCAAACCCGGAGTCTTTAACATCGATTTGAATTATTTTATTCGCGCGGTTCGCGTTGATGCCAATTTTTCCATTTTGCGGAGTAAATTTTAAAGCATTTCCCACTAAATTAATAAAGACTCTTTCAATTTGGCCGCGGTCAGCTAATATTTCCTGGCAATCAAGAGGGATATTGCTGCTCAGGCTGATATTTTTTGTTTTTAATTGTTCCGAAAACAGGTCCGCGACTTTGTCGGCGATGGCCCTTAAGCTTAAAGCTTCTTTTCTGATTTCCACCTTGCCGCTTTCAATGCGCGAGATGTCCAGCAAATCATTTACCATTTGGACCAGTTCATCGCTGTGGCGGTTGATTTTTTCCAACCTGCTTCGGATTTCCTCCGGCAGGGCTCCTAATTTGCTGGCCAAAAGAATAGCCGCGTATCCTTTAATGGATGTAAGCGGGGTCCTTATTTCATGAGACACGCTGGAGATAAAATCGCTTTTGCGCTTGCTTATTTTTTTTACTTCTTCCAAAGCTAAAGTTAGCTGGCGGGTTCTTTCTTCAACCTTGATTTCTAGTTCTTGCTGTGATCGCCATGTTTTTTCAAACAGCCGGGCGTTATCTAAGGCTTGGCCGATTTGATTAGCCAGGATGCTGATAAATTCCTGATCTCCTTTAGTTATAGAAGTTTCCACGTTTTGCGTGCCGACAAAGATAAAACCCTGGTCTCCTTCCTGAGCCAGTACCGGACAAATGATGAATGAGCGTACCAGAAACAGCTGGTTAATCTTATTTTTTGATAAGGCGCCCTCAGGGATAAATTCAGAAGAGGCGGCTGAGCCGCTTTTAATTAAATCTAGAAAATAATCCTTATTAGTGTTAATGGCGGCTTTTATTTTTAGGGATTCATCCTGATTGTATCCTAAGGCTAAGCATAGTTGGAATTCTCTCTCTAGGGTTTTCCATAAAACGGCCAGGGATTTTTCAAATCCCAGCTCTTCTATGTACTGATTGTTTATTTTTTTAAAGATTTGTTTTTCTTCCAAGGATATGCTTATTTCCCGAGACAACTTTTGTAAAGTATCCAGCCCGGAAATTTTTTTGTCCAGTTCTTCCTGGGCTTTATTTAGTTCCATATCCGTGCGCATGATGAGTTTGGCCTGTTCGTCCATTTCTTCGAGAGAAAAGTTCAAAGCAGTGACCTTATCGCCTAATTCTTTTAAACGCTGTGTTTTATTAAGTAAAGATATTCCTAGAATAGCAAAAAGGGAATAGATACCCAGAAGCATGAAGGGTGGCATTTTATTGTTCTCCTATAGCTAAAACATTGATACTTTGATTATGAAAATAAGTCCGGCCCAGATAATTAATAGATTTAAGCGGGGCTTGTTCGCCATTAGTGTAGATACCGATCAAGGGGGTATTTTCACCGAAGGCCCCTTTGATTACATGAAGCTCTAGATCATTTTGCCTTCCGAGAATCGAAAATCTCGCGGCGGAATCAAAGATAATTAAAAACTTTACTTTCTGGGTTCCGAGATTCTTTTTTGCTTCTTCACAAGCGCCAAGCGCCGCGGCCAGGCGAGAGCCTTGGGTGCTGATCATCAATCTGATTTTACTGTTCTGGGGAATGTCTCCCTGGGTAATTAAAGAACCGTCATCTTTTATGGATATAATATTGCGCAGCAAGTATTCTTTTTCTCCGGGAAGATAAATTCCCAGTGGATAGTAGGTAGATATACGCCGTAATTCCTTAGCTAACTCCAGCGTATTTTTAGCGAAATAATCTTCATAGAGTTTTACCGCCGCCTGCCCGTCGATTTCTTTAATTACATTACCGCTACAGGAGCTAACGCGACGCATTTTTCCTAAGGCCAGCCATCCGTGCTTGATGCCAAATCCAAAATTGAATTTACCCCCGAAAAGAATCCCGCTGCAGGATTCAGAAAGCACCTCTTGGTTGAGGTATTGATAAGTTTTATGATTTTGGAAATTATCGAAGGGCGAGGCACCGATTAAAGGGAAGCTATTGCCCAGGCTTTCCTGGATTCCATTGATTAAGGCCGCGCCCTCGGTGATAAGCTTGTCCGATAAAATTAAACTTAAGCTCCGGGGTACATTTTTGAAACCGAATAGCAAATTATCACCAAGTTTTTTTCCGGATAAAAATGGAGTTTTATTATTTATATTCTTAACCGTGGCAACATTAAAAAACGTCTGTTGGCTTAAACTAAGGAGCAAAATAGCAAAGCCGTATTTAAATACGCCTTGATTAGTCATAATTCCCAGGCTGCTACAGCCTAGGAGGGGGATTTCTCCTAATAAATTATTAACCGTTTTTAGTACTAAAGGATGCGCGAATTCTATAGAGGTAAAAATAAAAGCCAGAGTTGCCGGCGCGTTTCTTAATCCAATTATAGCTTGTCCTATTGCTTCATTAGCGGCTAGCATAGGATCTTTAAGTTGACTAAAACCAAGGCTCACATTCATGATAGTTTAGTATATAGTGCAAACATATGAGGGTCAATAAAATTCTTATTAAATCAGGGGACGGTTCTATTTTTCCTTGATTTACCTGTGTAGACCTACGCGGTCTACATATATGTAGACCGCGTAGGTCTACGTGGTTCGCGTGATTTAAATTTTGTAAAGCGTCCCCTGGTTTTTAAACTAAAATCATTGACTAAAAATACGATTATAGTAAAATAACATAACATTTGGCCCCATCGTCTAGCCTGGCCTAGGACGTCAGCTTCTCAGGCTGTAAACACCGGTTCAAATCCGGTTGGGGCTATTAACTCTATCGAGCCCTACGAAGCGCGTCGCAGCTATAGCTTATTAATAGAAGCGCGAAGTAGGGCTGCTAATGATGTTAAAATAAGGCATCCTATAAATGAGAAGAAATTTCGCCGCAATTTGCCTCCTAAGCGCAGTTTTAATTATCAACCTTTATTTTCGGCTTTTCCCCGCTTATTTTCCACAGCTTAAGCAAGAAGCGCGCGATATAGTTCATAATGAAATTCAGAAAAAAGTAAAAAAGGAAATAAACCTAACCTCATCCGATTTTAACCGCCTGGCTAAAAAGCAATTATTAAAGAGGTCAATCTTAGAATACGAGAAAGGCAATTGGCCAAAGATTAAAAAGGATATTCATCGGCGGTATCTTGAATTAAAAAGCAGATATCAAGATCAAAATGGGCAAACATACCTTCTGGAGAGTGATGGTTGGCGTTGGTTTAGATATACGGAAAACGTGTATCGTTTCGGCCACCCCGGGGACAGCGTTGTTAACGGAAAACAAATAGACAGGTTGACGCTTGCTCCGGATGGCGGCGAGGTAGTTTCGTACCAGCTTCTCTTTTATCTTTCCGCCTGGCTTTATAAGGTTTTCTCTTGTGTAAATAATTCCTTGCCCATTTCTATTTTTTTATTTTACCTGCCTTTATTTTTCGTCACTGTCTTTTTACTTGCGTTGTACTTATTCTGCCTATCACGCGTTGGAAACCTCGGGGCGTTTATATCTTGCCTCTTTGTTGGATTGGCGCCTATCTTTTTAATGCGCAGCTGTGCCGGCTGGTTTGACACGGATGTGTTAAATCTTTTATTCCCGTTATTAGTTACTTGGTTTTATCTTAACGCCCTGGCCGCGAAAAGGCCCAGGCCCAGGCTGGGATGGTTATTTTTGTCGTCGATGTTCCTGGGCTTATTTTCCTTTAGTTGGGGATATTGGTGGTTTATCTTTTTCATCATCATCATCTTTGAAGCCTATTCATTAGCCAAGATTATCTTATTGCCCGCGCGTTATGAGGGAAGAGGGCCTGCGTTACTGAAACAGCGTTGGTTTTTAGCAGCCGCCTTTGTTATTTTAACTATGGAATTTGTTTTTTTGTTTTCTGGGGAGGCGCCATTTAGGGCTCTCTTTTCGCAAATAAAAGGTGTCCTATCTTTGAATAGCACATTGGTAGTTTCAGTGTGGCCAAATGTGCTGGCTACCGTGGGCGAATTGAGAAAAACAAATTTAAACGAAATATCTGATTTAATAGGGAGCCTGCCCTTAATTGTTGCCGCTTTAAGTTCTATGTTCGCTTTATTCTTGCGCACCTTGACAAGTAAAAAATATTTAGGGCTCCAAGAGGAGGCCAGCGGCCTTTTGTTCGTATGGTCCGTATGCATGTTATACGCTTGTTTTAAAGGCGCGCGGTTTACCATGTTCCTTTTGATACCTTTGGGAATTTCTTTAGGTTGGTTTTTAACGGAAGCCCTCCGCTTTTACAAGAAAAATTTGTTGGCCAGTCAAATAATAAGATTATTGCTAATCGCGTTTGTTTTGTCTTCTGCCTATCAAGCCAGCCAGGTTGCAAAAGAGATTTTTCCGAGCATGAATAATACTTGGCACAACGCGCTGATTAAGATAAAAAACAATACTCCTAAAAACGCGATATTAAATTCATGGTGGGATTATGGCGATTGGATTAAAACAGCCGCGCAGCGTAAAGTTATTTTCGATGGCCAGATCCAGAATATTCCCCAGGCATACTGGATGGCCAATGTTTTGATAACTGAAAATGAGGAGGAGGCAATAGCGATTTTGCGCATGCTTAATAATGGAGGAAATAAGGCTTTTGAGATTATTGCCAGGAATCTCCATGATCCTTTCGCGTCCTTAATTTTATTAAAGAAGGTGCTGCTTATGGATAAAGAAAAAGCCAGAAGTATTCTCTCAGAGTATTTATCGCAAGCCGATCAAGAGGCGGCCTGGGAGCTAATTTTTAGTAAGCCTCCCAGTAAGGCTTATTTTTTGGTTGAGTATTCAATGCCGCAGATTATGCCAAGCATATCATTTTTAGGGAATTGGGATTTTGGTAAGATTTATTTGGCAAGTGCGCTGGAGAAGAAAGATAATGGCAGATCCCTAGAGTACATTGAGAAATCAGGCGTAAATAAAGAACAGGTAAAGAAACTTTCTAAAGAGCTTACCTTAATGCGTGGAGAAGATTTAAGCGGCTGGGTTTCCAAAAAACCGTCATTCCGGAGCGAGTTATTAAAGTCTCAAGAAAAAGACGGCATTGTTTTATTTGATAATGGCCTGGTGTATTTGCCGAAAGAGAAAAGCGCGTATTTATATATTAACAATTCCTACCAAAGGCCAAAAAGTTTATTTATCTTTAATCAGGGTATTTTAGGCCAGGCCGTTTATCCTGATAGCGCCCTGGATTTTTCCGCGTTAATTTTTAAAATTAAACAGGATTATTACGCGCTTATGCTTGATTGCGAATTGGCCCGCAGTATTTTTGTGCGCTTGTATTTCTTGAATGGAGCGGGCCTTAAATATTTTAAACCATTCATACAAGAACAGGCAGGGTTAAAATATATTCGTGTATTTGAAATAGACTGGAAATAGCCGTGAAAATAAAAATCAGGGATTGGCGCGCGCTTATTCTTCCGGCACGGTTAAAATTTTCCTTGCATTTTGAAGGCCCTTATAGTATTATAAAAAAAATGAGGAGTGAACGCGTAAATATTTGGATTTTTTTTGTTTTTTGGTGTTGTCGGAGCAATTTCCCTGCTTTTGGGCGGGTGTTGCCTGCCTGCCGGCAGGCAGGTCTAGGTAGACAAGACACCCGGCGCTAAGCGGAATTGCGCCGGTGTTGTGTTTTACACAAGGAGGCAATGGTGAAGCGTAAGATAATTTTATTCGCGATTACGGGCCTATTTTTTAGCGCCATCTTAGGATGCGATAAACATAATTTTGCTGTCAGCCGCAAACCAGAGCCGAAAATCGCCGCTCAGCCGGCTATCCAGCCAAGGGGGCCTATTGTTGCTAAAGTAAATAATATCGCGATTGGCTTGGATGATCTTAATGATGAAATTGAGCTTTATAACGCTAATGTCCCGCCTGAACGTCCGGAGCTAAAGATTACTACGAAAGAAAAAAAAGTAAATTATTTAAGGAATGAAGTTATCCGCAGGGCTCTAATTTATCAGCATGCTTTGGATATAGGCCTGGATAGGAACGATGAAGTGAAACAGGCGGTTGAGAAAAATAAACGGGACCTTCTGGTCCTGCAGGATGTTAAGGATATTACCAAGAGCATTAGCGCCACCTCTAAAGAAGTTGAGGAGTACTATAATGCTTACAAGGAACAGTATAAAGAACCTGAGGAGCGGCAGATTTCAGAAATAGTGGCGAATACCGAACAGGAGGCGAGGGATATATTGATTCAACTTTTACAGGGCGCGGATTTTGCCACTTTAGCCAAGAGCAATTCGAAAGCATCCAGCGCCAAAGACGGCGGAAGTTTAGGGTTTATTCAGAAAGATAAAAAATCCGCGCAATTTGGCGCGGCGGCTTTTTCGGATTCTTTAGAGGTAGACAAGGTCAGCAGTATATTCAAAACTCCCGATGGTTACAGCATAGTTAAATTGGAAGCCAAACGCGGAGGCAAACAAAAACCTCTGTCCGAAATGTGGGATGATATTAACCGCCTTCTTGTTTTCATGAAACAGCAGCAGGCAATTGAAGAGTTGACCGGGAAGCTTTCTCGCGATGCTAAGATCGAAGTATTTGAAGGGGAGATAAAATAATGGCTATCGAAAAGCAGAAGCTTATTTTAATAAGCGGAGTAGTTTTAGGCATTATGGCAATTGTGATGACTAAAATGTACCTGGATCAGCAGCGGCAGGTTCTGCAAGAGAAAGCTAAGGCGGCAATTGCTAATATGCAGTCTAACCAGACGGCTGTTTTGGTGGCTAAGCGGGATATCCCGCAGGGTTCAGTGATCGAGCCGGAGATGTTTGAATCATCAATTGTCCCGAATAAATTTGTTCAACCGCAGGCGGTAACTTCTTTAGACAGGATTTCCGGTATGGTTTCAGTCGCTCCGATCTCTAAAGGCGAACAGATAAGCCTTTCTAAGCTTATTAATGAAAAAAAAGCCAGCAGAAATCTGGCGGGGGTGACTCCTTCGGGTAAGAGAGCGATTTCCATTGTAGTAGATAATATTGCTTCTTTATCCGGGATGGTTAATCCCGGAGACTATGTTGATGTGCTGGCTATAATTCCGATGCCCATCCAGGGCCAGGACGGGCAGGTAACCAATCAAACGGCGGTAATACCTTTATTCCAGAATATTTTAGTTTTGGCGGTAGGGCAGAATACCGGCGGCTTAGTCAGTTCATCTGGCAGGTATACAAAAGCTGATCCCTCTCCTAGTAGTAGTGGTGGGAATATTTTGATTACCTTGGCCTTAGGGCCTCAGGAGTCAAATCTTGTTGCTTTTGTCCAGGAGCAGGGTAAGATGCGGCTGGTGATGCGCTCTCCGGCTGATGCTAAGATTGAGCCCGTGACTCCGGCTAGTTGGGATAGTTTATTTCAATATATTATGCCACCCAAGGAAAACGTTGAGTCAGTAGTGGATACTAATGAATATATTGAAGTTTTACGCGGGTTATCCAAAGAAAGAGTCCCTTTATCAAAATAACCAACACCTCGCGCTGATTGGATTTGCGCGGGTATTACGATTGTCCCCCTCGCAGGGGCTCGGGGTCATTTTTCCCCAGGCGCCGGAGGCTGGGGAAAAATGAGGAGAAAAATGAGAAAGTTATTTTTTGGCCTATTATGCGCAGCCACCTTTATAACCGCCCTGCCTTTTAATGGTTATTCCACTAGCTTGGTTGATGAAGAAATAAAACTTTATATAGGGCAATTGCAAGTTCTTCCTATCAGTTCACCAAAGAGGGTGGCGATTGGCAATCCCCTGATTGCTGATGTTGCCAACATTAGCAAAAGCGAGCTGACCATTAATCCTAAGGCGGCAGGAAATACCACGCTGGTTGTTTGGGATAATTTTGGCGAGCAGTCTTATCGTTTAAAAGTATTTACTGAAGATACGAATGATATTAAGCGGCGCATAGATAATATACTTTTATCATTGAATTTGCCCGACGTTTATACCAGGGCCGAAGATGAAGAAGATAGGGTGGTGCTTTTGGGCAGTGTAAAATCTGCTAAAGATAAAGAAAGAATTGTCCTGGCTTTAGCGCTGTTGAAAAACAAGACAGTTGATTTAATAGCGGTAAAAGAAGAAGAATCAGTTATTGAAATTGATGTTCAGGTAATTGAATTAAACCGGGGGTCTAGAGATACGCTTGGATTTACCTGGCCGGAGTCAATTTCTTTAACTGAAGTGGGTTCTCTGGCGATAGCCCCCGGGGTGTCTTCTTTCGCGAAATTATTTAAGATCGCGGATATGACTCGGGCCGCTTTTACTTTAAAACTGGATCTTTTGATCAAGGAAGGTAAAGCGCGAGTTCTTTCGCGGCCGCGGCTTTCTTGTCAAAGCGGCAAAGAGGCAAAGTTGGTTGTGGGAGGAGAGGTGCCGATATTAAGCGGTATGTCTACCGCGGGGACAACTGTGGGTACGGTTGGCGCCACTACCGGCGGTTCAGTAGAATATAAAGAATATGGAATTATTTTAAATGTTAGGCCCCAGCTTACGGATACCGGGCGTATCCACCTCAATCTTGATGTGACGGTTAGTGAGGTAGGCGACGCGGTGACAACATCTTATGCTTCCGCGTATAAAATGACCAAACGTTCAGCTACCACCGAGCTTTTTCTGGATGACAATCAAACCATGGCCATTGGAGGTTTAATTAAGAAAAAGTCAACGGAGGAATTAAAAAGAGTCCCCTGGCTTTCTGAGATTCCGGTTTTAGGATTATTTTTCAGGCAAAGAGCCACCACTGATGGCTCAAATTCAGACGCGTCAATTACCGATGACACTGAACTTTTTATTACCCTTACTCCAAGTATAGTTAGCCAGGTGAAACCACAAAATGAATTAAAGCCCTCGCGGGTTAATCGCGGCATTCCTTCAATTAGCGACGATAATATAAAGGATCCCATTTTAAAATACTCAAAACTGGTGCAGAAAAGAATTTTAGACAATCTTATTTATCCTGCTCCCGCCAAAGAAGCCGGGTTTCAGGGAACCGTGAAATTAAGCCTTAAGCTTTCGCCCCAAGGCGATTTGTTGGATGTAAAATTAAAAGAAACCTCCAGCTATCGGGTGCTTGATGATGGAGCGCTTAAGGCCGCCCAAGATATTTCCCCTTATCCGCCGTTTTCTCCCGGCATCAAGGAGAAAGAGCTTTGGGTGGATATTCCGATAATTTATCAACTGGAATAAGATGGCAAAAATAATAATAATATTTAGTAGTAAGGGCGGCGTGGGTAAAACGCTGATTGCCGTTAACCTAGCCGTATCCCTGGCTAAAGAGGGAAGCCGCGTTTGCGCGATTGATTTGGATACACAGGTAGTGGGTGATATGGCGCATATGCTCGGCCTTAGCCCCCAGAAGTGTATGGCGGACCTGATGAGCTTTCTTGCCAAACAGCCGCAGCTAACTAAGAAGCAGGATTTTGTAGTTAAAACCAAATTCAATAATGTTGATTTTCTCGCCGGCGTGTTAAAACCGCAGCAATCCGGATATCTCCATGCCGAAAAGATTCCTGAGATATTTACTTTTCTCGATAAGGATTATGATTATATTATTGTGGACGCGGGCAAGAGCTTTAGTGACCTATTCCTTTCCGCTCTGAACCAGGCTAACCTTATTTTTCTGGTAGCTACTCCGGACATACTCTCTATCTACCAGACCAAATGGGTATTGGATACTTTAGCGTTTCTGCATTTTCCCCTGAGCATGATCAAGCTCTTGCTGAATAGAGCTGAATCTTTATCCAGTATAAGCTGGCAGGAGATCCGGGCCAACCTGCCCGTGGATATAATTGAAAAATTTCCGTCGGAAGGAAAGCTGGTTAATCAGGCGGTTAACCAAAGGATGCCCGTAGTTATCGATTCCCCCCGTTCTAAGATTGCCTTAGCTTTTTTTGAACTTACCAATACCCTGATCTCAAGCAAAACGATATTTGTGGAGCGCAGGAACATTGACCAGATTAAGATGAAAGAAGCAGTGGCGGAGAAGTCCGGGCTATTCTGGGAAGGCCAGGATTTAAAAGAATCGGTGTTTGAGCCGGATGTTGATGAAGATAAGGATGAGATAATGATCCTTAAGCGCAGGATACAAAGCCGCCTTCTGGAAAGTATGAATCTCAAGAAGTTAGATTTTAGAGTTTTTAGCGACCGCAAAAAAGCCGAAGAATTAAAAGATCAAGTAAGAGCGGTCGTAAGTAATCTTTTGGTAGAGGAGGCAGGCAGTTTTATTCCTTCGCAAGATATAAGAAAGAACCTAATCAAAGAGATCTTAGATGAAGCTCTGGGCCTAGGCGTCCTGGAAGATTTATTAGCCGATCCGGATATTACTGATATTATGGTTAATAATAAGGATGAGGTTTACATTGAGCGTTTTGGCAAGATTGAGCTGACCGGTAAAAAGTTTATTTCTAATAGCCAGGTCAGAACAATAATCGAGCGCATTATCGCTCCGATCGGCAGGCGCATCGATGAATCTGTGCCCATGGTTGACGCCCGCCTTGTTGATGGTTCACGCGTTAACGCGATTATCTCTCCAGTGTCCCTTACCGGCCCCACGTTAACGATTAGAAAATTCCGCAAAGAAAGATATAAGACCAGCGATTTGCTTAATTTTGGAACGCTTACTCCGGCGATGCTGAATTTTATCAAGGCCTGTGTATTATGCCGCAAGAATTTGATTGTTTCCGGAGGAACAGGCACGGGAAAGACCACGGTGTTAAACGCCCTTTCCGAGTATATCCCTGAGGGAGAGAGGATTATAACCTTAGAAGACGCCGCGGAGTTAAAATTAAACCAGCGGCATTGGATAAGATTGGAATCTCGTCCGCCCAATATAGAAGGCAAAGGCGGCTTGACCATCAGGGACCTCTTTCGCAATACCTTGCGTATGCGCCCGGATAGAATTATTGTGGGTGAGTGCCGCGGAACCGAAGCATTAGATATGCTTCAGGCCATGAATACCGGGCATGACGGCTCGATGACGACTATTCATGCCAACTCTACCGCGGATGTTTTATCCCGCCTGGATTCGATGATTCTTATGTCCGGAATCGAGCTTCCGGCAAGGGCTATTCGTGAAATGGTTTCTTCGGCAGTAGATTTGATCGTGCATACCGCCAGGCTCTCGGATGGTTCACGAAAAGTCCTGGGTATTGCTGAAGTCGCGGGGATGAAAGATGAAATGCACATAAATATAAATGATATATTTGTTTTTAAGCAAACCGGAGTAGATGCTCAGGGAAAAGTCCTGGGGTATTTTACCGCTACTGGTTATAAGCCTTTATTTATGAATGAAATCCGCGTGCGCGGAGTAGATATTTCGGATGAGATATTTGAGCCCGCCAAACCATAAGAAACATTAATGCGCCTAATTAATCAAACCAAAAATACTGTTTTGGCTGAAGATGTTTTTATCGCCAACACTCCTTTTAAAAGAATTAAGGGTTTATTAGGGGAAAAAGTTTTTTTACCTAATCAGGCAATAATCCTGGACCCCTGCAATTCTGTGCATACTTTTTTTATGCGTTTTGCCATAGATATACTTTTTGTGGATAAAGATTATAAGGTTGTTAAAGCCCTCCCTAAGTTTTCTCCCAACAGAATTAGCCGTATATATTGGCATTCTAGCAGAGTTATTGAGTTGCCTGCCGGAAGGTTAAACCTCACCAATACTCAAGCTAAAGACCAACTCCAACTCTCAGATTAACTCTAAAAAAAGGGATGGTTCTATTTTTTACGTCCAATCTGACTTGACAAATTCATAAATAAGCGTTATAGTTAATTGTATAATGTCCAATCTGGAGGATTTGTGGGAGTAATTCACAAGCTTAAACCTGAAGTCTTAAGTTTTATTATTGAGAATAAACAGAATAACCCGGTGGTAAGTTGCCGCTATTTAACCTCACTAATTCTTGAGCAGCTTCAGATCAAGGTTTCGAAATCCAGTATCAATGCTATTTTTAAGGAAAACAATTTAAGTATGCCTATTGGCAGGCGGCGCAAGCTTAAGAAAAAAAAGTTTAATCTGCCTGTTTTGGAAGAACCCAGCTTGGAAGAAAAGCGCGTTAAAGAAGCGGAAGAGTGGGCTATA
The DNA here is from genome assembly GCA_026387315.1 of Candidatus Omnitrophota bacterium. Lineage (GTDB taxonomy): Bacteria > Omnitrophota > Gorgyraeia > Gygaellales > Profunditerraquicolaceae > UBA6249. The sequence continues at coordinate 13,277 of JAPLLY010000008.1, read as the reverse complement.
AAATTGCAGGAAGAGGAACGTATTAGGGTAGAGGAAAAACTGAGCCTTGAAAAACAAAAGCTCAAGGCCGAGGATGAAGCTGGAAAACGCGTTCTAGAAGAGGCGCGTAAGCTTGAAGAAGAAAAAGCGGCGCAAGAAGCGGAGTTAAGGGTGGAGAGAGAAAAATGGGCCAGGCTGGCAGAAGCAGAGCAGAACTCTAAACAGCAAGCAAACAAAGAAGAAGCGCTCCTGCCAAAAGTTGAGTTTGCCGCTCCGGAAATTCTGCCGGAAGACAGGGTTTGCTCAGGAGCGATAATCCTTAAAGCATTGGATTGCTTAATTGGAGGCAGTAAAGAAATTAACGCGGCCGCCAGCCGGGCAATCGGGGGCAGGCCCGAAGACTCTTTAAATCTTACGGAAGCGTTAATATTTAAGTCTTTATTCGGCAAAGATAATTCTTCCACGCTTGAGGATCTGATCGGCGCGCGGTATTCTCAAGAGAAATTAAGTAACTATTACGCGCGAATCAAGCAGGTTACCGGCATAGAATTAGATACCGCTAAAATTATTTCTAATGTTTTTACCGAGGCCAAAGGAGTAAAGGCCCATTTTATCGACGGAAGCGTTATCCACTTGGATGGCCAACTGTATTCGAGTTGGCCGGCTGAGCGTTTTCCCTGCGATTTTTCTAACACCGTTTATGGCCTGAAAAATAACTTAAATAAATATTTTCTTCAGGGCCAGCCCTTAGTTTTATTTTCTCCCGCGGGTTATGATATTCTCCCCAAAGATTTTTTTAACCTCCTTTTAAATATCGGTTCAAAAGATAACTATCTGGACAGCTTGACTTTATTTGGAAACAAATCAGAAGAGTTGGAGAATATACCTTTAAATCACGAGCATAGGCGCGTTTTAGTTTTTGGGCTTTGGCCCTGGCAATTTACCTTGAGCCGGAAAGTAAAGAAAATCGGGGATTTTTATTTAAAACAGATTAAGGAAATAGGCCGGGATTTGTATTTGGCAGAAATTGAGATTGATTTATTTCGAGCATCTTTGAATCAGAGCGTAACCTTAAAGGGCTGCGCCGTAAAAACTAACCTTGAAGAAAAAATCCGCCTGGTTATCCTTAATAGCGGTGAACGGGCAATGGGCCTGGAGGAGTTGGCCGGTATTTATTTAAGCCGCTGGCCTAATTTTGAGGAGGCCTTCCAGGATTTTAGCCGTAAAATCGAGCTTTTTACTTACGCGGGCAGCGAACAAAAGTTCCTTTCCCAGGATAGATTCAAGATAGACACGGAAGGATTGAACCTGGAATTGGGGGATATTTTCGTGAATTATATTAATATGCTGGATCTTTATCTGCGTTGGCATTTCTTACCAACGGAATACACAGAAAAGGATTTTTCTTCTACCAGCGAATGTTTTTATAAGCTTCCGGTAAAGCTTATGGCCAGCCAAAGCAGAGTCAAAGCCGTAATGATGGTTAGCCGGGATTATCAATTCCTAAAAGATTTAGAATACCTTAACTGCCGGTTGAATGAGCGGCAGATAAACGCGGCTAATGGCAAGAGGCTTTGGTTTGAAAACGCTTTCAAATAGCGAATAATTAGCCTTGATTGTTTTATTTTCCGGTGGTATATTTAGTATAGTGAGAATAGATAAGATTAAGCGTGAAAATTAAAGAGCGGGGATGACAAAGAGGAATATGGGAATGAAGAAAATGACTCCCAGAATTAGAAATGGCCAGAGCGCGTTGGAATATGTGATTATTTTGGCCGTTGTCGTCGGAGCGATTATCGCGGCGGGGGTGATATTTAAGCCGAATCTGGCAAGCACTTATAGTATGTACATATTTAAGTAGAAAGATAGGTGAATCGCGGCCAGAATTAAAATGGAGCGGGGAAAAATGGCTCCAGGAATTAAAAACGGACAGAGCTTTATAGAGTATACGATGTTAATTATTATCGTTAGCGCGGCGTTAATAGCGATGACTACCTATATCTTGCGTTCAATGAACGCGCGCCTTAAACAGGAGCAGGGGGAATTAAATTATTATAGCGCGGAAAAATAGTATCAAAAGGAGGAAGAGATGAAAAAGTTTAGAAAGGGCCAGGGTACGTTGGAATATGTGATTATTTTGGCGTGCATCATCGGGGCGATTATCGCGGTGGCGGCAATGTTTAAGCCAAAATTATTAACTGTGTATACTAATTTAACTGAGAAGATGGCCAACAAAACAGCCAATGTCACTTTTTAGACACCCGGCGCTAAGCGGAATTGCGCCGGTGTTATCTAGGTAGATAAGGAGGCAGGAAGAATGTTAAGGCGATCGAGAAAAGGACAGAGCACGGCAGAATACGCGATTGTGATTGGCCTGGTTATCGCCGCGGTAATAGGAATGCAGGTTTATGTTAAACGTGGAATTCAAGGTAAGATTGCAGATGCCAGTGATACTGGTGTTACTGATGCCGATATTCCGGATATTGTACATAGTGACACTAATTATGGAGTGAATGATCAAAAGCAATTTGAGCCGCGGTATTCGACCTCAACTAAGATGGTCTCAACTAGGGACGCTACAGAGAACGTAACAGTTAGCAGGGGCGGAGGCATAGTTAGGGATATTGTAGGATCAGATAATAGTTCAAGGACAGGTCAGCAGGAGATTCTGGCTCCGTAGAAGCGGGGGATTTTACTTTAAGGTAGGAGGTAAATATGTTGTATCTAAGGACAAAAGCGCAGAGTACTCTGGAATATGTTATTTTAATTGGTTTTGTTATAGCCGCGTTAATTGCTATGGGTGTGTATATGAAAAGAGGAACCGAGGGTAAATTGCGCGAGTCGGCTGATCAGATTGGAGAGCAGTATGAAGCGGGAAAAACTACGGGCGCATATACCATAGACACTAAGCTTCAACAAAAGGAGATTTTAGGGACCGACGGCCAGCTTTTTACAGATATTTCTCGGAATAGTCAGACTAAGACGGGAAACGAGACGGTAGCAGCGTTGCCTACTCTATAGAAATAGGAGGCGCCGATAGCATTTAGTTGTTAAGACGCGGAGTAAGCAAAGCTTAAGGAGGTAGGAAAATGTTAAGGCTAAAAAAAACAGGCCAGAGCACGGCTGAATACGCGATTGTGATTGGTTTGGTTCTCGCCGCGGTGATAGGAATGCAGGTTTATGTTAAACGCGGGATTCAGGCTAAGATTAAAGGTTATGTGGATAAAAAGCCGATGGGTGTAGATGGAAAAGAGAGCGCGATGTTTGTAACTGATCAATATGAGCCGAATTATGCTTCAAGCAATATGGATACAAATAGAACGGCTAATGAAACTATTCAGACTAATGAAGACGGAGAAGTGATTAGTACCATTTCAGCTGACGGAGAGGTTACCAAGAGGTGGGGCACGCAGACAACTGAAGCGATACCGTAGTACTGCCAGCGGCGCATGGTGCTAACCATTAAGCAGAGTAGGAGGTAAATATGTTGTATCTAAGGACAAAAGCGCAGAGTACTCTGGAATATGTTATTTTAATTGGTTTTGTTGTAGCCGCGTTAATTGCTATGGGTGTGTATATGAAAAGAGGAACCGAGGGTAAATTGCGCGAGTCGGCTGATCAAATTGGAGAGCAGTATGAAGCGAGAAATACTACGAATTTTTATGTCACAACAACTGGCACGGTTCAGCATGAGAGTTTAACAGGCGATGGCCATATTGTTACAGATATTACTTATAATAATCAGACTAAGACGGGAAACGAGACGGTAGAAATGTTGCCCACTCCATAGTAACAGGAGGCGCCGATAGCATTTAGTTGTTAAGACGCGGAGTAAGCAAAGCTTAAGGAGGTAGGAAAATGTTAAGGCTAAAAAAAACAGGCCAGAGCACGGCTGAATACGCGATTGTTATCGGGTTAGTTATCGCCGCGGCAGTAGCAATGCAGGTTTATGTTAAACGCGGAATTCAGGCTAAGATTAGGGGTGTTGTAGATTACCAGCCGGATGCTAATACAACTATACTTAAGCAATATGAACCGTATTATTCTTTAAGCGAAATGGATACAGTGAGAACGTCTGCGGGGACTACTAATACCACCGCAGGCGGAGGAGTGGTTAGGGGAACTGTAGTAGAGACTACGCGTAGAACAGGCAACCAGAAGACAACAGCAGTGCCAGAGTAGGAGGTAAATATGTTGTATCTAAGGACAAAAGCGCAGAGTACTCTTGAATATGTTATTTTAATTGGTTTTGTTATAGCCGCGTTAATTGCTATGGGTGTGTATATGAAAAGAGGAACCGAGGGTAAATTGCGCGAGTCGGCTGATCAGATTGGAGAGCAGTATGACGCGAGAAATACCTCATCAAATTACTCCACAGTTACTCATTTGAATCAAACCGAAAATACGACAGCCGGCGGCGGGTCAGTAATCTCAATCGATTCAGCTGCTGACAATACGCGGACAAAGACTGGAAGTGAGACAGTACACACATGGTAAGGTTTAAAGAATGAGGCGAGGGCAATCGACCCTGGAGTATATTTTGTTAATTGGGGTAACGGCTGCCGGAATTATCGCGATGATCGTCTATGTCAGCCGCGGCCTTCAGGGGAATTTGCGCTCTCAGGCTGATCAGTTAAGCGAAGGGCAATACGCGCCAGGCATTACAAATATAAACAACAGCGAGAGCAAAACGTTAGTTTCTACAGCTGGAGCCGAAAGTTGGACTAAAGTTAAGCATGGTAATATGAATGAGCCAAACTTGGCGCTGGAAGCAAAGATGGATGAAATCCAGGGGATGGTGAAACTAATATACGGGCTTAAAAAAACTTGGGAAGTGAAAGCGGTTATCGAAGGCACGACAGGGGCCGGGGCTGTTAGGAATGGCCACTTCGAGTGGGTACCCCCAATTCCTGGTTTGAATGAGAAAACTACTGAGATAAATAATGCGTATAACGCGCTGAACGATTTATATACACAGGCTAATCAATTAGCGGCAGATTGGCCTATACGGACTTCTGATCAGACTAGCAGCGGGAGTGATAGTAACGAAAATGGCACAGTCGTAACTCATAAGTATACAGATGAAACTTTGGGCGATTTGTGAGAGGGGCATTTTTTCGCAGAGGGCAGAATTTAGCTGATTTAGCGCTAATTATTGGCGTGGTGGGGCTGGCGTTTATTGGTATGGAAGCTTATATCCGGCGGGGCGTGCAGGGCAAAGTAAAAGACCTGACAGATTATATCATATCTGATAAGCAGTCAGCGGGAGAAGACGCGGTAGACAGTAATACCTCGTTTTCTTTAGACTCAACAATGGAATCAAAAGAGTTTAAGGGCGGCGGGAGAAGGTTAACCGGAAACGAAGATTCAACTTCTACTTATAGTCAAAAGGCTCCCCCTGCCCATTAGCATAAGTAGAGACGCAAAATTTTGCGCCTCTACATTATATTTGGAAAGGTGACTGTCACGTTTTTTGTGACCTTATGTGGCCTTATCAGTGTAAAAAGAAATGAATAAAATGTTAAGGAACCGGAAAGCCCAGGCAGTTCTGGAATTAGCTGTTTTGGGCTCGTTGATTATTATAGCCTTTTCTATCCTAATTAAGTATAGTGAAAAATATAATCGCGAACAGTCTTATATGCAGCAAACATTTCGCGCGGCCCTGAAGAAGGCAAAAGAGATTAATAACTCTGCCTCTTGGGAGACAATTGATTTCCGCAGGATGCCTAATGTAACCAACCCTATGGAGATAGGGGAGTTACAACAATTTGGTAGTGGTAATTCTGTCCTTTGGTCAGATGGTAAGAAAGTTGGAGGCAAAGAAACCACGCCCAAAGCATATTTTGAGCTTAATAGAAGTTCAGTATCGGTGATTCCTCCTAGTGTTGGGCCCGGGCCGCAGGCAGGTGAAGAAACTACGAGTAAATTCAGTTATACTAGTAAGCTAAGTTCTGGCACTGATTTTTCTAAAACAGAGAGCCTTGATGATATTAGTACGCAAAAGTCGCTTACAGCCAAAGATAATATAGATGGCAGTGTTGGGGTTGGCGGCACGACTGTTTCTCTCAAAAGTGATTTGGGGGCTGGTGGCAAATATATTGGCGGCAGTTTGGAGCGGAAAAGGGGCATGGAATGATAAAGAAAGGGCAATCAATACTGGAATTCGCGCTGATTTTTATTATTGTAACAGCCTTAATTATGGGGTTGTTAGCTTTATGGTCATGGTCGAAAAATAATATACTCGCGCGCCAGGGAGAATTTGAAAGTACCCGGATGCAGGCGGGATCAAAAGATCACCCGGGTGAGCCAGCCGCGCCTTTTGTGGCCGTGCCAATCGCGGATGGGCGGACTTATTTATTTAAGTGATCAGAGGAGATAATTTTGTTTTTTTCCTGGTACGCTAGAAATAGGCATTTTAAACCAAGGAGCGATTTATCGGGGCAAATTTTTCCTTTTTTACTTATTTGCCTGGCCGGATTGCTGGTCGCGGTTATTCTCACCATTGGGGTCGGAGAAGGCGCTAAAGCTAAGACTCGCGCTTCTAATGCCGCGGATGCCGGGTCTCTAGCCGCTGCTTCTTGCTGGGCAGCCGCTTTTAATAAGTTAGTGGATCGGAACAAGGCTGCCCCAAATGCCGCGAATGATAATTTTGGGCAATACATGAGCCCGGATGATACCTATCAATATTACAAGAGAATGAAATATTATTATCTGGAGATGTGTGGCCATTACAGGACTCTTTATCAGCTGGCGAAAGGTTATTTGACGGTAAACGCAAGCGATAACGCGCTCTACTATAGCCAAGAGGCATTAAAATCTGCTCAGTTGGCGTTAGATGATATCATAATTTCGAAAAAGGACTGCAAGATATGGGATAATCAGAGAAACGGAGCTAATCATAATAACAAAGCCGCGGAGCTGGCTCTGGCGTCAGCCGAATGCCTTGGGGCTTTTTATATTCTCACCCAATATATGCAAAAAATTACTGATTTTTTTAAGGAAAATCAGACGCAGAATTTTAGTGAGGCGAAAGATTTTATGGATAGGGCTTATCATAAATCCAGGCGAACCGGGTTATACTATGCTTTTTCTAACAGTTCCACGTCAGCTCATCTTACGAACGCGCTGGGGGATGAATTTAATTATTGGCTGGCAACAGGCAAGTTTTACGACCCCCCCTCTAACACGGCAACCTATAAATGGGAGGCAGGTAAGCACCTTAATGGGGATCCCAGATATGGCGGAACTACCGTAACTTTGGATTTGCCGATAATATCATCCTATGAGCTCAAGTGTACCAAATGGAATTATCCACAGAAAAAGTCTCTGGCTGTCATTGCTATCCCCTGTCTTTCTATCGCGGCTTCCACGATTACAGATGACCCTTTCAATATTAGAGCTTCTGGAACCTTAACAAATAATATGTTAGGAATTTCCGATAGATTAACTGCAAATAAAGATTTGGGGATGGAAATTTATAATCTAACAGTTAAAGGGAAAGAATGCTGTGATTCGGAATATTGTAATCCTGATCCATATTATCACAAAGCCCGCCAAAAACAACAGACATTGTCCCAGTTCCAAAGGTGTGCCACCACGTGGTTAGAGCAGATTAACTCTCTCTCAGGGGAAAAATTGACGATACCGATGTTGGGACAGCTTAATATATTGATTTGGGAAAATGTTTGGGCTGAGCGGCCAGGTGTCCAATCGGTTAGAACCTTAGAGAATGTGACAACTTATCTTGATGATAGCGATTATCCGGGCATGATGGTTATTAATATTAAATCTGTTACACTAGACCCACCAGCCTGGACTACGAAATGCACCGTTAAAATATTTTGGGAGGACGAAAATGGTATTTTACAAGGCCCCACAAGTTTCAGCACGTCTGGATTCGATGGCGGAGATATAGGGGGGGCATTTGAGGATACGTATTATTCAAGAATAAGCGGTATTAGCTAAATAAGGAAGCGCGGTAATGGTTTTTAAGTTAAGGGCGGCATCTTTGAGTTTAATTTTTACGGTTTGTTTCTTTATTCCTATTTTACGGGCCGCGGAATTAATCATTCCTTTGCCGGCGGATGCCCTGAAGGTTTCGGAAAAAACTACTAATTTTGGGCCAATAAAATCAGTCACCAGGATTTATGAATCTTCCCTGGCTCCAGCTAAGCTGGGCTCGTTTTATAAGAAAGAAATGCCGCGCGCCGGCTGGACGAATGGCCAAGACGGGGTTTTTATAAAAAATAAATATATCGTAGTAGTTACTGTTGACCCCTTAAAAAATGAAGCGGGGAAAATTAATTTTAGTAACACTATCAGCAACATTCCCGCGAAAGAAGAGTTCCTGCTCCCCTGAGGCAGAAAGCAGAATAAAAGAAGTGGTTTTTTTCTATAAATCTGGTATGTTAAATTATGGAATGAGCGGAGCGAGTAATGAGAATAAAAAAATTAAGCCCTAAGGCTCAGTCGATCGTCGAATATGCGGCAATAATCCTGGTGATCATCGGAGTATGTATCACCGCGGGGGTTTATTACCAGCGCAGCCTGCAGGGTAAATATCGGCAGGCTGGAGATTTCCTGGGCGGCGGCGAGCAATACACCCCTTGATTAAAAATAATGGAGAATTATGATTTTCTTACTTAATATTCTGATCTTATGTTCAGTTATTTTAATTTCTTTTAGCCTTTTGCCTATTTTAGTGCAAAAGATACAATCCTGGCAGCGTCGGAAGGAGGCTGTGTTTGCTAAAGAAATGGATAAGATGTTTTATGACAAGAGCCCTAAGAATATCGTCAGGCTTTATTTTATCCTCCCCTTGATTTTTGGCGCGGGGGGGTATATTCTTTTAAGATCGCAAATTTTTATGGTTTTAGGCGTACTTGCCGGCGTGGCCATCCCAAGCCTTATTTTGAAGACGCGCTATAAGCTTAGGATCCGCAAGTTCAATGAGCAGCTTTTGGACGCGATTAACATGCTCTCTAGCTGTATAAGAGGCGGATTAAGCCTTTTACAGGGGCTGGAAGTGTTGGTTGAGGAGATGCCCGCGCCGATGAGCCAGGAGTTAGGCCTGGTGGTGAGTGAGAATAGGATGGGCATACCTTTAGAGGAGTGCCTTGATCGCCTGAATAAAAAAATGAATATTGATGAGTTTGGTTTAGTGGTTAACGCGCTTCTGGTTGCCCGCGAAACAGGCGGTGAATTACCTAAGGTTTTTAGCCGTTTGTCCGTAACGATTAGAGATAACCGTAAATTAAAGGAGAGTATTAAGACCCTTACTTTGCAAGGAAGGATGCAAGGGATGATCATGTCTTTTCTGCCTATCGCGTTTGCGGCCTGGGTCCTTTCAGTGAATAAGCACCATTTTGATATTATGCTCAACAGTGATTTAGGCAGGATGCTTCTGATCATCGCGGTAATCTTGCAGAGCGTCGGTATGATTCTGATTAAGAAATTTAGTACAATCCAAATATAATATGGAAATAGTTATATTTCTTTTTATTCTGGGCTCAATAGGCCTGGTGGTTTGGAGTTTCATTTCTTCCCAACCGAGCACTTTTTTGCGCATACCTCAGGATGATTTGGGTGTTAAGTTCCAGAAGCCCAAATTCAATTTCGCGCGCGTCTTTCCTACCGGATCATTTTTGCAGAGCATCGGAATGACCGCGAGCCTAAAAAAGATCCTGGAAACCGCGCGTGTCGGTATGTCCCCGGAGGCATTTTTTAATTTAAAGATACTTTTATGTATTCTTTTGGGGGCGCTGGTTGTGGCCGTTAGCGGAAGATCCGATCCCTGGATATTAATAATTGTTATTGCTATCGGCTATAACCTTCCGGATTTTTATTTAAAACGCAAAATAGCTAAGCGTAAATATTTGATTGCCCGCAGGCTTCCGGAAACAGTGGATCTTTTAGGGCTTTGTATTGAAGCCGGCCTGGATTTTGTGAATGCTATAAAATGGGTGATTGAAAGGACTCCGCATACTCCGATGACCGAAGAGCTGGTTTTTGTTATTGATGAGATAAAATGGGGCAAATCGCGTATTCAGGCCCTAAAAGATATGTCGCGCAGGCTGGAAATACCCGAGATGAGTTCTTTCGTGCAGACAATTATTCAGGCGGAGCGTATGGGTACGCCGGTAGCGGAGGCATTTACCATACTTTCCGAAGATGCCCGCGCGCAAAGGTTTCACCGCGGGGAAAGAATCGCTTTGCAGGCGCCCATCAAAATACTTCTGCCCCTTATTTTCTTCATTATGCCAGTAATTGGCATTGTCGTTGGAGGCCCGATTTTGCTTTCGTTTATGCAAGGCGGCCTTACCGGTTTTAAATAATCTTCTTGATACATTCGGCGGCATTCAAACCCTGCGCTTAGAACCTCTTTTTCGTTAAATCCAAAGAACCTCTTTTAATAATGGTTAGTTTTTGTCCAGTCTAGTTGATTTCCTATTATAATTGTCCACTCTGTTTGATTATTTGTCCAAACAGGAAAAAGAGTAGGGTTCTATTTTTTGTGGATTCCCCCCCCTCCCCAGCCCTCCCCACGCGGGGGGAGGGAAGGTCATTTGGTAGCCTTCCTCGCAAGGGGGAGGGAATGGTCGTTTGGTAGCTTTCCTCATAAGGGGTAGGGAATGGTCGTTTGGTAGCCTTCCTCATAAGGGGTAGGGAATGGTCGTTTGGTAGCCCTCCTCGCAAGGGGTAGGGATGGTTATTTGGTAGCCTTCCTCGCAAAGGGAGAATCATTTGGAATCCCCCTCCCCTTGTGGGAGGGAATGGTTATTTGGTAGCCTTCCTTGCAAGGGGGAGAGAATCATTTGGAATCCCCCTCCCCTTGTGGGAGGGGCTAGGGGAGGGGTTACTGGAAGGCGTTCTCTTGAAGAAGAAAACGTTACCAAAATAAGTGTAATTTCTACTTGACAGCGTCTATCCGGGATGTTATATTTGAGTGTAAGTCAAAAAGGTGCAAAAGGTAAACTTAGAGTAATCTAAGGGCACAAAGCCGCGGGTCCTCAAATCAAGAAACAATCTTAAGGATAGCCGGGTTGCCAGTACCGACGAGAGTTGGAATTGACAACTCATTTTTATTGGTATACTTGCTAAAAGATTTTAAAAAGATTTTAGTAATCAATTTGGTGGATTTATGAAAAGCAACACCATCAAGATTATGAAAAGTTTTGGGGTAAGGGGAAGTTTTGTTTTTATTTAATTTTATTTAGTAAAAAATGAATATAAACCAGCAACAGCCTGAAGGCCGATTTGAGCAGCCGAAAAGTGAATTCAAGTCAAGTTTTAAGTCTTGGATTCGCATGGTTGCTTTTATTCTGGTTACGGTCTTTTTGCCAGAGCAGGTAGCTCAGGCTGTTGAATATGATTGGCGCGTAATCTGGAATAAGCCTGCTGTAGGCACTATTGCTCCAGGATACCTTAAGGATCTTAAAAATATTGATACTGCTTTAGCCATCCGCGATATTCTAAAAGATATAGCTAATAAACCAATAAATGCAATCAAGGTTTCGTCCAATCTGACCATAAATTTGGATAAGCCATTGAAAATGTCCAATCAGAAGATTGATGAAATTACTGAATGGTTAAAAGGAAAACCTTGTGGATCAAAAGCTCTGTATGACTATTTAAATTATTCTGGCGTTAAGGCAGCCGAAGGTGATATTGCTATTATGGCTCTTACCGTGGATATTCTTAATGATGTGGTTAAGCCAGAAGGTAAGCCTGAGGTTATTAAAAATTCTCTTTATGCCCTTGCTCAGGCAGCCAAATTTTTCGGAGCAGATCTGTATCCGGTAAAGGTTAGAGCTGATACCGAAATTAGCAAGCTTGCTCCCTTCATCGCGCAGCTAAAACTTGAGCATTATATTCTAGTTACGCGCGTAACTGAAGATAAAGTTTATTATACTGATGAGCACCGGGAAGAGTTTTTGCCCAAAGATACATTCTTAGCCAAATTTAGCGGTTATGCTTTAACAAATATTCTGCTCTCGGATTTGAAAATTTTAGATCCTTCTGAAAGCAAACGGATTTTAGGCGCCGGTAAGCAAAAATATAGTTTCCTTGATTCTGTGTGGAATAATTCGAAAACTACCGTTACTCCAGTCAAAGACGAAAATAATGCATTGGTGGGCCATGAAGTTAAGATGAATTATGGCATTAGTAAATCAAAGCAAATTCAGCAGCAGGATTTTTATGAATTAAGCGGGGTAAAACGTGTGCAGATTACGCGAAACCCTAATTCAACAAAAGGCGCATCAAGCAACGCTCCCTCGTACACTTCTACAGTCAAGCTGCTTCTTCCTGATAATAAAAATACAGTTACTTTAAATATGGTGAGTAACAATGGAACAAAACGCGTAGGAGATTATAATGTAGGCTCTATGTCTTTACCGCTGGGCCATAATGCCATCACGGTTACACAGAATAAGAAGGGCAAACCTGTTTATGTCTCTGGCGTGGAGATGCATCCTAACTCCGGGCCAGGTGGTATAAATAAGGCTAGTCCGGATGTTGTTTTTGTGGATGTCAAGGGAAGATTAGCTATAGCTTTTTCCGGAAATGTAAATTCTTCCGCGAAAGGCGCGAATTTAATTCTTAAAAGGGGAAAAGAGGCATTTCGTTTCTTAGGTTTTGATGATATGCGGGCAGTGCATGTCGGGGTAGATTTTAAGAATGGTAAGCCCGTCGACAGCAATGTCATATTAGTTAATGGCGCAAGAAGGATTGCCGCTCCCTTAATGAATACTTTCGGCAAGATAGTGCTTGATAAGGGGGGTTCCCAGGCTGGAAAGGCGCGCGGCAATGTTCAGTTTATGGGTTGGGAGGTTGGCAGAGAAACAGCATTGCCATTGGTTTACAAACAAGTATTTGATCAGGAATTTAAAGTTACCAAGAACTGGGCGGTTGGTTGGAATAAAGTCTACGCCGGCTATGGCGGAAAAATCAAAGGGATTGAGAATAAATATTTATTTTCCCTGGAAGCAACAGCTAGCAGTATTTCAACAGGCAGCCTAAATAAAAATCAACCTGTTGCCCTTTGGCAAACTAATCCTAAGAATAAACAGCTTACTATCAAGGCGAATAATGATTATGAATTCTTTGGTTCTTTTAATCCGGGCCTGCATAAGAATGAAACTGCTCAATATGGAATGGGCAAGGATGGAAGTTTTAAATTAACCAAGCTTACTAATCCTGATAATAAGGTTTTAATAGCTTGGGATGCCAAGCGCGACGTTTATACATATACCGCTTTAGCAAATGGTTATGATGAAAGAATAGGCAGCGGGTTTCTT
>JAPLLY010000011.1 GCA_026387315.1 Candidatus Omnitrophota bacterium | reverse complement strand
TAGGTGATGCCGGTTTCGGGCCTAAATCGAATTCATTCAAAGCCGCCTTTAATTTCTTAAAAATTTCTCTACTTATACAAAGAACTTTCGTTAACTTTACCTCACAGGGGAGGGGGTAATGATGTATGGTATCATTCCCAAGAAGTAAAATAATGGGACTTGACAATACAACTATTTAGTTGTATACTTTAAGAGGCAGAGAAAGTGGACAGTGTAACGTGTGTTTATTTTAAAAGCGAAAGCGGCAGATGCCCGGTTAAAGAGTTTGTCGAAGCGCTGGATAGATATTCTCAGAGAAAGTTCTTTTTTGTTGTTGATTTGTTAAGTGAATTTGGCCGTAGATTGCCTGAGCCTCATGCGAAGTTTATCGGTGACGATATATTTGAGTTAAGGTTCAGGGGAACCGAAGGTAGTATTCGAATCATGTATTTTTTCTTTCATCATGGCCAAGCAGTGCTTACAAACGGTTTTATTAAAAAGACTGATAAGACGCCGGCTAACCAGAAAAAGATAGCTGTAGACAGAAGAAAGGCGCATTTAACGTTACACAAAGTTTGAAAAAGGCAGGATATTATGAAAAGTGTAAGGGTGGGAGAACATCTAAAAGATAAACTTAAAAATCCGGCGTTTAGGGAAGTTTATGAGCTGGATCAACAAAAGCTTGTTATTGCTAAGCTGATTATTAGATATCGCATCAAGCATAATTTAACCCAAGGAGAATTCGCTGGGAAGGTAGGGGTAACCCAACAGCATGTTTCAAAAATTGAAAGTGGCGAATTCAGTAATATGTCAACGCTTGAGAAAATGTTATCTCCGCTTGGCTTAAGGCTGAAATTCAACGTAGCGCCCTTGCGTTTAAGGCCGCAAACTGCGGCCTTAAACAAGCCAGGGATTTAAATTTCTAAAAGAGGTAAGCATCTTAAGTATTTGCCGCATGATGGGAGTTTTCATTATTTTCACAAGGGCTGGACTTGATCGTCCAGCCATTTTTGTTTACAATTCTGTAATTGAAGTGGTATAATTTGACGAGAAATTGGTCTAGTAAAATAATAGGGGAGTTTTATTTCTATGGAAAAGTTTTTAAAGGATTATGAAGTTGGTGATCAGGTTATTGACGGCTTAATCAGCGAACTGGCCGAGAAATCCGGTTTCCTGGAAACTGAATATTTATTACGCGAAATATTGACTACCAGTGTTAAGTTGGGCAGGGAGTCTGCTGATAGAGGAGACCTTAAGCTGGCAAATAATACGCTTAAGGAACTGCGTTATTCTTTTAAGGTATTTTCTCCATATCGGGCGGTTAAAAAGGTAATTATCTTTGGGTCAGCCCGCTCAAAAAATAATTCCTCCGAATATAAGATGGCGGAAGAGTTTTCCAGGAAGCTGACTGAAAAAGGTTATATGATTGTAACCGGAGGCGGCCCGGGGGTAATGGAGGCCGGGAATAAGGGCGCTAAGTCAGGGAAGGAATTTGCGTTAAATATCCGCCTGCCTTTTGAACAAAAGCCCAATCCCTATATAGACGAAAAAGATAAAATAATTAACTTTAAATATTTTTTCACCCGAAAATTGATTTTTGTCAAAGAGACTGACGCCACTGCGCTTTTTCCGGGGGGATTTGGCACACTGGATGAGGGGTTTGAAATGATCACCTTAATGCAAACCGGTAAATCCCGGCCCCGGCCAATAGTTTTAATGGAGCCGAAAGGTTCCATCTACTGGGTTAGCTGGATGCGTTTTGTAAAAAGCCAGTTGGTTAAAAAAGGATTTATTAAAAAAGAAGACCTTAGCCTTTTTCAGATTGTAAAAACTACCGATCAGGCAGTTAGGTATATAGAGGATTTTTACCGGGTATATCACTCGATAAGGTATGTTTCGGGACTGGCGGTATTAAGATTAAACCGCCAGATTTCCCAGAAGACACTGAAGTTTATAAATAAAAAATTCAAGGACATTTTGACGAGCGGTGAAATTCAGGCTGCGCTTCCTGCGGATAAAGAAATCCAGGAAAAAGAATTCCTGAATTTACCCCGGTTAGTAATGAACTTTAATCTGCGTGATTATAGCAGATTATGCCAGATGATTCAGGTTATTAATCAAGATAAGAAATCTTGATAATTTTATCTATTAGAAGATGTTTAGATACTGTCAAAAGCCTTATGAAGAATAAGCATAACCTTTTGATAAGAATATTCAACCTGAAAAAACGGCGAATTGCCGTGTTTTAAAACGAGTCTCGACGATGTTACCATGTAAGTTTTCAACAAAGTTACCGAATTTTCAAGCGTTCGATATTCCCGAGTGCCTGATGGAAGAGTTTTTGGTGGATATAGC
>JAPLLY010000049.1 GCA_026387315.1 Candidatus Omnitrophota bacterium | reverse complement strand
AGGCATTAGCCCCTACGCCTGGCTGGTTAATCGGAATAGGAACGCCAAAAGCATAGGAGGCATATTTACAGATCTGCCAGGCCATCTTTAAATCCACTTTTTCATCTAAATGGTAGCCGTTCATCCCCTGTCCATATTTAATGGCTAGAATTACCGAAACTAAATCCGCGTTTCCTGCCCGCTCCCCCATGCCATTTACGCAAGTATTAATATAGGAATCCACCCCGGCATCAGAAGCCGCTCTGGCGCCGGCAATAGAATTAGCCACCACTAATCCTAAATCATTATGGCAGTGCACTTCAATCGGAAGCTGCACTTGCCTAGCCAGTAATTTTATTCTTTCGTAAATACTAAAAGGTGTGTCCGCTCCTAAAGTATCGCAATAACGAATCCTGTCGGCGCCGGCCTCTTTAGCTTTAAGGGCAAATTTGATCAGGTATTCTAAATTCGTGCGCGAGGCATCCTCGGCATTTACACCAACACCGGTTGAGCCGGCCTTTTTCGCCTCGCTAACTGCCTCTTGCATCTCCTGGATTACCGACTGATGATCAAGTTTACCTTTAAATTTATGCACAATCATCTGATCACTGGTAGAGATAGAAAGATTTAAATATTTTAAATGCGGCACCAATTTAAAAGCAGCTTGGACGTCACCTTTTGTCGCCCGCAGCCAACCACTTAATCGGATCCTGGAAAATCCTCCTAATTTAGCTAATGCCAGGTTGGCATTCAGATAATTTGTCTCATGCCGCGTAAGCGGAAAACCAAACTCCGACTGAAAAACGCCCATCTGGTCAAGATACCAGTTGATCATAGTTTTTTGCAACTTAGACAAACAAATTCGCGAGGTCTGCACTCCGTCCCGATTAGTTACATCCAGAAGGTAAATCTTTGGTTTATGCGTCATCATCATCTCTCCCCTCTACCTCTTTAGTATTTTTCTAAGCTTCTCTTTAGGCGGCACCATCCGAGAGGAAAAAATTTCCTGATTATCCAAAAGATAACTTGGCCCGGAAGAAATCTGCAGCTGTTTATTTAAACTGGTATTTTCTCTAAGTAAATTTATTCCCTCTGCCCCTCTGGCGCAGGTTTTTACCCGCGAGGCATCCACCCCGCTAAGGCAATCCTCCCAGTAACCGCTGCGGATATTTTCAGACCGGCAAATTAAATAATCCCAAAATTTTTCCGGGTAATATTTCCGCACGCATACCGAGCGTAAATATTCCTCTACCTCGGGAAGGCCATTCTGAGCGTCAAAACCTGCATTTTTCTCTACGGTCAAAAAATGTAAACCCGGATTAAATTCTTTTACCGTGGTTAACAATAAAGCGGCATCTTTTTCAAAAATGCTAAAAAATAAATCAAAATTACCTGGTTTTGCTTTTTGATTCAGAAAATAGGATATGCCGCTGGCTTGCGGCTTAAATACATAGAAATCATCTATTAATTGCAAATCATTCTTAATGCTCTCGAAATTATCTTCTTTTTCAATTGACTTGGGGAAAATATACGCCGGTAAAACTTGCAGTGATAGATCTTTAATCATTTTCTGCGCCCCGTTAGAAGTCCCACTTCTAACGGGCCCCGGGTAATCCAGAGTTTTAACAGTTAATCCGGGAAACTTCTTTTTCAAAAAACTTATGACCGGTTCGGTATTACAAGTAACGCAATCTTTCACGTTAATAATAAATAAATTTACCTTATTCGGCTTAGCAAATAAACAACTGGAATTTAATGCCCCCGGATTTTGGCAGATTCCGGCTAACCCCTTCTCTTTACAATTAACATCGGAATAACAGCGCGGTAAGATCGCCGCGATATCAGGAGCATCATTAAGCTTATCTGATAAAGGCAGCTCATCAACCTTACAATCAGAGAGCTTACCGTCTTGGATTTTCAAAGTTAACTTCCCCAGCTTACGGCCCTGCCAGGCTGGGCGCAGAAAAAAAGTTTCATCGATTTTAGTAAGCACTTCCTCTTTTTGCGGATTATTTCCGATGAAAATTATATCAATACCTTTAACTTTAGAAATTAATTTCAAATCTTCACTCTCACCTTGAGTACTCAAGAGAATCAAAACTTGCGCGCCGGTATTCTTTAAGCGGCTGACTAACTCGCTGATTTGGCTAGGCGCGCTAATCTTTAATCCTTCCGCCTTTTGGTTAGCGGATAAACCGGTTAACCCTATAATCGCGACCTTAACCCCGTTGCTATCTTTAATTAAATAAGGAACAACTTTATCCGTATTTAAATTAGCGCTCAGATACGCCGGATTAGTTTTTTTAGCATTTTTTAAAAAGAACTCTCTGCCAAAATTAAATTCATCCGGGCCAATCCCCACGGCATCATATCGCATGAGCTCTAAAGCTTTATAATTAACCTCGGAACGCCGCATATCTAACTGGATATTCTGAGTATATTCATCCATCTGTCCACCGGCAGTAAAATTACCGCAATCCAGGAGCAAAAGCCCGGTATACTTTTTCCTCAACTGCTTTAGCTGGGTAGCCCGGCGCCCGATGCCTCCATCCTGTTGAATAGGGCAACTGCAAGGATAAAGCATGGCATGCGTCTGGCCGGTATATAAAATAGTAACTTCCTTGGCATAAACAAAAACGGTAAAACTGAAAAACTGAAGAACTAAAAAACTTAAAAACCAAAAAATCTGACTTCTGACTTTTCTGATCATGTCCGGATTATCTTTACGGTGAGAATATTTTCCAATTGTTTTATTTTATCCTGAATTTCCAAGCTGACTTGATTATCCACGCTCCAGACACTAATTGCTTTATCTCCAGGCTTGTTGCGGCCCAGGGCCATGGCAGCAATGTTTATGCCGTTTTTTCCCATTAATGTGCCAAGATTTCCAATTAAACCCGGCTTATCCAGGTTACGGATAAAAATCATTTCACCGGCCGGATGCAGATCCAAATAATAATCGTCAATTTTAACAATCCTGGGCTGCTTATTACCGGAAAGTGTTCCCAGAATCGACTTAGTTTCTTTATCTGTTTTAATCTCTAGCTGAATAAGATTTACAAATTCGCCTTCCTGTCCGGATTTTGACTCAAGCAGTTTTATTCCTCTTTCTTTAAGTAAAGATACGCCGTTAACAAAATTAACCGTTTCCTTTAATATCGGAGTAAGCATGCCCTTAACCAAAGCCATGGTCACCGGAGTTAAATTATATTTAGTAATCTGGCCGCTATAACTTATAGTTAACTCTAAAAACCTGCCTTCAACTAATTGCGCGGCAAACATTCCTAATTTCTCTCCCAAATTAATATAAGGATTAAGAATATTGCAGGCCTCCGCGTCTAAACAAGGGTAATTCGCGGCATTTCGGATTCCCTTCCCTAAAAGCGCGTCACGCACAATTTCAGCAACTTCAATGGCGACATTAATCTGCGCTTCTTCGGTAGATGCGCCAAGATGCGGAGTAGTAATAACATTATCTAGTTTTAGCAATTCACTATCTGCGGCTAGCGGCTCTTTTTCAAAAACATCCATCGCCGCGCCGGCTACCTTGCCCTCTTTTACCGCCCTGACTAAAGCCAGCTCATCAATAATCCCGCCTCGCGCGCAATTTACAATCCGCGCGTTTTTTTTCATAATGCCAAACTCTTTATCCGAAATCATATGCCTGGTTTCATCGGTTAACGGAGTATGCACGGTAATATAATCAGACTCTTGCAGCACTTTTTTTAATTCCGCGATCTCTACCCCGATACTTTCAGCGACTTGGGCGGATAAAAACGGATCATACGCTAAAACTTTCATGCCAAAGGATAGCGCGCGCTTGGCGACTTCCGAACCAATCCGGCCAAACCCCACAATGCCTAAAACCTTGTTATATAGCTCCACCCCCATAAATTTAGAACGCTTCCACTCCCCCTTTTTCATTGAGGCGTTGGCCTGTGCGATATTCCTGGATAAAGCCAATATCATGCTCAAGGTATGCTCAGCGGTAGAGATGGTATTTCCCGCCGGGGTATTCATTACAATAATCCCTTTTGCGGTGGCGGCTTCCAAATCCACGTTATCCAGGCCAACACCGGCCCGGCCGATAACCTTAAGCCGAGCTGCTGCCTGGATTATTTCTTTGGTCACTTTAGTCGCGCTGCGCACCACCAAAGCATCATAATCTTTGATAATTTCTTTTAAAGCATCGGGCTTGAGGTCTGTTTTTACATCAACGGTGAACTCTTTAGAATCATTAAAAACCCTTAAACCTTCCTCGCTTAACGCGTCGCTGACTAAGATTTTGATCATCTGTATACTCCTTATTTTATTTTAAAACTTAAACACTAAATTCTAAATCCAAATATTCAAAACAAAAGTTATAAGCTGTAAGTTTTAAGCTTACAGCCTACAGCTTACGGCTTATAGCTTATGAAGAATCTATCCCTTTAGAAATACCTCTTCGGCTGCTCTAATGCCCGCGCCTAACGCGAATTTATAACCCATCTGAGTAAGCACTTTTTCCAAACAGGACAACCCCATAATAATATCAGATTCAGTAATAAACCCCATATGCGCGATACGAAAAACTTTACCCTTAAGTTCAGCCTGGCCGCCGGCAATGGTCACCCCATAAGTATCACGCATGGTTTTTACTAACTTCTCTCCGTCGATACCGCTAGGCACCTTGACTGCCGTCACCCCATCCGAAGCTGCCAGCGGGGCAAATAACTCCAGGCCCAGCGCTCCCATAGCGGCGCGAGTGGCATCGGCCATACTCCGGTGGCGCTTAAATATGTTTTCTAAACCATCCTGCCGCATGATCTTTAAAGCTTCATTTAAAGCGATAATCAAAGTAATGGAAGAGGTAAACGGCGTATCATTTTTATCCAGGGCCTTCTTGGCCTTCCTTAAATCCAAATAATAACGGCTGGACTTGGAAGCCTCCACTAATTTCCAGGCGCGGGGGCTAAGCGAAATAAAACCTAATCCCGGAGGCAGCATAAAACCTTTCTGCGATCCGGCAACTACCACATCCACCCCCCAGGCATCAGTTTTTAAATCCACCGCTCCCAGCCCGCTAATCGCGTCAACTACTAAAACCGCGGAGGTCTCTTTTACCACCGCGGCAATTGCCTGGATATCATTATCCACTCCGGTTGAAGTTTCGCATAAAGTCGTAAATACCGCTTTTATCTGCGGGTTGGATTTTAACCTTTGGTTTATTTCCGCGGGGCTGACTGCTTTTCCCCACTCCACATTAATAATCTCCAGGCTAATCCCATAAGCCTTGGCAATCTCAGTCCATCTTTCTCCGAATTTACCGCCTTGAACCACTAAAACAGTATCACCGCCAGAAACCAAATTGATTACCGCTGCCTCCATCGCTCCGGTTCCTGAAGAAGAGATAATAAAAACATCATTAGCCGTCTGAAACGCCCATTTCAACCCTGCGCTCGCCTCTTTTAGAATCTCCTGGAACTGCGGCGTGCGGTGGTGGATAATCGGTTTAGCCATCGCCAAACTTACTTGTGGCGGTAAAGGGGTCGGGCCGGGTGTTAATAAATATTCTTTTTTCATTGTAAAAACCTCCTCGTGTGTAAATCCCGGGGACGGTTCTCTTTTTAAAAGAGAACCGTCCCCTTTGTTTATTATACAGCTTACAGCTTATGGCTTACAACTTTCCCTCAACTAACTCTTTTTAGTCTCCGGTAAAATTACCTCATCAACCAGGCCATAATCCTTGGATTCCTGAGCGGACATGAAATAATCCCTATCCGTATCTTTCTGTATTTTGTCTAACGACTGGCCAGTATGACGCGCCAGGATTTCATTAATCCGATCGCGCAGTTTTAAAATCTCTTTAGCCTGAATAGAAATATCCGCGGCCGCTCCCTGTACCCCGCCCCAAGGCTGATGAATCATCACTCTGGAATTGGGAAGCACAAAACGCTTTCCCTTGGCGCCTGCCGATAATAAAAGCGCCCCCATACTGGCTGCCTGGCCCACGCAATAGGTAGCGACATCGCATTTTATAAATTGCATGGTATCATAGATGGCCAGCCCCGCAGTCACTGAACCACCGGGTGAATTAATATAAACATTAATATCTTTATCCTTATCTTCCATTTGTAAAAAAAGCAGCTGGGCAATCACCAAATTTGCCACATAATCATCAATCGGCGTGCCAATAAATAAAA
The DNA here is from genome assembly GCA_026387315.1 of Candidatus Omnitrophota bacterium. Classification (GTDB taxonomy): domain Bacteria; phylum Omnitrophota; class Gorgyraeia; order Gygaellales; family Profunditerraquicolaceae; genus UBA6249. The sequence continues at coordinate 72,399 of JAPLLY010000049.1, read as the reverse complement.
TACGGTCCTTTAAAAGACGTGAATAGATATCGTAGGCACGTTCAAAGCCACGGGTAGTCTGCTCAATAACCATCGGCACTAAAGTTTGATTTTTTATATTCATCTCTACTCCTCCTTTTAAAAACCTAAATAGAATCTTAAGCTTTAAGTTATAAGCTTAAGGCTTACCGCTTACGGCTTATTTATAAATTCTAAACTACCACCCATTCCGCTTCTCTTAGCAAAAATTCCATTACTTTAGCCGGCATATGGTCATCAATAGCGATATTTTCTTTTTTAGCAATCTGAGATAAAACTAAATAAATCTTAACCTGCTTCTTGGCTTCAGGCTGGATTCCTTCTAAGAGCAATTTCTCCTGCTCATCGATTTTATTCCGCGGCAAACCTTTCATCGCTAAGTCGATTTTAGCCTGTCTGAGCATATCCTCAGTCTGACGCTCCACCAACCCTTGCGGCAGTTTAAACTCCAAACCCTTAGTTATATTTTCAATTAATTCATTTTCAATCCGCTGGCGCTGTTGATTCTCCTTGGTAATGAAGATCTGCCTTTCTACCGCCTTCTCCAACTCGTTAAAGTTAGGATACCCCAGAGAACGGCTAAATTTATCATCCAGGGTTTGAGCCTTACGCGATTCTTTAACCGAATCAATCTGCCTCTTAACTTCATCGCTGGAAACCGAAACAACCTAACTTCGACAATCGCCTTAAAAGAAAGGCTGCTGCGATCAAGTTTTACATCGGTAATCTGCGGTAACTCGATGACATCAAGTTTTTCCGCGGCAATCGCCTGATTATAAACATCCGGAACCAATTCCTTTAAAACTTGTTCATGCGCGCTAGAAGCATAGTGTTTCTCTAGAATATCTCTGGGCGCTTTGCCCGGACGAAACCCCGGAACCTTGGCCTCTTTGGCAATTTGAGCGAAAACTCCATCAAATTTATTTTTAACCAGCTCTCCGCTTACCGCGACATTAATTTCGCACTTAGTGCTATCCAATTTCTTAACTTCGGTTTTCACCCCGCACCTTCTTTCTTATTCAATTCACCCCGCACCTTCTTTTTGTTCATTCATTCTAACCCCTGCCCCTTTCTATATTTAAATATCAAGAAGGTGAGGGGTTCTTTAAACCAGATGACTTTAATAGCGAATATTTATCCCGCACCTTCTTTCGTATTAATTAATTTTAACCCCACGCCTTCTAATTCATTATACAATTTCTTCTTCCTCTTTTTTGATCGTAGAATCCTTGGTAAAATTCCCTGGAAATAAAATGATGTTATTCCCTTTCCCTGCCGCGGAAGGGACAAGAAGGGCTTCATATCCTTTCCGGTAAGCTAAACTTGCTAATGCTTGAGTAAAATTCCAGCTGCTGCCTATGAGATTATCTTCTTGTATATCAAGCGCCTTGAGATTTTTTTCATTTGTTAGATCGAATACTTTCCTGAGCTTTACCTTTAGTTTAACAATTTTGTATATGAACTTTGTCCTAATCTCGGCCTTCCGCGCCAATTCGGCCGCGCAAACTTCCCGGGAATCTGACGCGTACAAAACAAGAAATTCTCCGCTATTATATCTTCCAGGATATAATAAGCTCCCATTAGTATTTAACGCATCGTATTTCTGGGAAACTACGCGGTAACAAGAAGTGTCCAGTGGGATAGGTTTTATTTCAAGAAAGCGCTTCTCTATCTCACCACTATTTTTCTTTTCCGGCATATTAAGTAACGATTCCCCATTCTATCGCGCCCAGGAGATTGATGATCTTTTCAATTCCTTCGCCGTTATACATGATTTCTTTCAGCGGGGTTCGCCCTTCGAGAGACTGATTCGATGTATTGAGCCACTCTATCGCCTCTTTCTGTTGGAAAACGCCCAAAAGTTTTTGAATAAGTTTTTCTACTCTTTTGAGTTTTTCTATCGCGAGCTGGTGTGGATAGCTTTCATTGTGTTCCCAGCGCGCTATAGTCCTTGTTCCAATTCCTATAATGTCCGCCAAGATCTCTTGTGAACACCCTAGAGAAGCCCTTACCTGTTTAATCTCTTTTGTAATAGGCATATGAAGAACTGTCATTGTAAATCCCTCCATCTACTTTTACTTTAATTTCTCTTTCCACTTAAAGTATGCCATATGGCACGCCTAATGTCAAGACATTTTTTGTTCTTTTCTTATCCTCGGTTTTTTAAATTCCCCTCAAACGTCGCAAATCGCCAAAGCGAGGCGAAATCACATGCGAAATTTCTCGCCCAGATAAACCTGCCTGGCCTGCGGATGGTTAATCAGTTCATGCGCCGTTCCTGAAATAAGAATTACCCCCTCTGAAATTAAATACGCCCGGTCAGTGATGGCTAGAGTTTCGCGGACGTTATGATCAGTCAATAAAATACCCAACCCCTTAGCTTTTAATTCTTTGATAATCTCCTGCGCTTCATTAACCACTATAGGATCGATCCCGGAAAAAGGCTCATCCAGAAGAATAAAAGAAGGATTAGTTACCAATGCCCGGGTAATCTCCAGGCGCCTTCTTTCTCCGCCGCTTAAAGTATAGGCTTTATTTTTGGCTAAATGCGCGATATTTAACTCTTCCAATAGAGAAGCCAGCCTGCGTTTTCTCTCCGCCCGGCTCAAAGATAAAGTTTCTAAAATCGCGTTTATATTGTCTTGTACCGTCAGCTTACGAAATATCGAAGCTTCTTGCGACAGATACCCGATACCTAAACGCGCGCGTTCATGAATCGCCATGTTGGTAATCTCATGGTTATCAAAAACAATCGTGCCCTTGTTCGGAGAAACGATGCCTACGATCATATAAAAAGTGGTGGTCTTCCCAGCGCCATTAGGCCCCAAGAGCCCCACAATCTCTCCGCGCTTAACCGTGATATCCACGCCTTTGACTACCGCGCGGCCATCATAAGATTTAACTAAGCCCTTAGTCTCCAGAAGCCGCATCGATATTCTCCCTTTGGTAAATAATTATTTGGGGCTTACCGGTTAAAGTTATTTTTTTATCTAGGGCAGTATAAATTGCTTCCTGGCTATAAGAGATATTTTCACCGCGGATTATCCGCACATTTCCTAAAGCGACAATCTTATTGACGGAACTAGAGATAACTGCCGGCCCTTGAACCGAAGTATTATCTTGTTGCTTAGGTGTAAAATAAACCTGCATTTTATCGCTGTAAATTGTTAAATCCGATTTTTCTACTTTAACATTATTATTAAATATAGCAACATTTTTTTCATAATCCACATCCAGCGGCCCATCACAAACAATCACAATCTTTTCTTTTTTATTAACCTGCAAATCCCGCGCCTGGATATCCAGCCGCACATCCTTGTCCAATTTAATCTGTTTTAACGCGGTTTGCCCCTGGGCGCCTTGGCCGGAAAGATTCATATCCTGGCGGGCAAGATTAACTTTATCCAGAGTGCTAACCATCTGCTGCTTGCGGTCCCAATCCAGAGTATCCGTAGTAAGTTTTGAGCCGCTAGAAGTAGTAATTACGACATTATCCTGTAAATGCACCAGGCCGCTTTGCTTGTTAAAATCACCATTATCCGCGGTCAGATTAATCGTATCATTCTGCGCGTAATTATTACCCACTACTTTTTTTAGCTTAACCACTTCACTAAATATATCCGCGGACTTGCCGGCAAGATCCCAGGACTTCTTTCCTTTATCCCCGAATCCGGAAAGAGAAAAATCTCCGATCTGTTGATCAGATTCCTTGGTATCTTTAACTGCCAGGGGAGGTTTTATATCTTTAACCTCAGCTGCCGCAAGATGAACGCAGGCAAGAAATAAAAACGCAAAGGTTGAAACTATTTTTTTATGCTCCATAAAACTCTAAAACATCTTTCCACTTGCCTTGCGATTTAAGAATTAGCTCGGCCACCTCCCTGACTGCTCCTCGGCCACCCCGGCAATCAGTTACATAAATTGCTGCCTCTTTTACTTCGCTGGAGGCATTGGCGACAGCTACCGGCAGGCCAATTTTGCGCATCAGCGATAAATCCACCAGATCATCGCCCACAAAACAAATCTCCTGGGCACTCACGCGGTATTTCTTAAGAATTTTATCTAAAACCGCGTCCTTGGGAAAAATATCCGCGAAAACTTCGGCCACCCGCATATCTTTTGCGCGCGGCCTAATCGCCTTAGAATTCTTAGCGGTAATGATCACGGTATTAATTCCGAATTTATGCAGGCAAAAGACGCCTAACCCATCATGCACATCAAAAAATTTAGAATCCTTACCGCTAGAATCATAAATTATTCTACCGTCAGTTAAGACCCCGTCTACATCCAAAAGGAGCAGCTTGACTTTTCTAAAACGCGCTTTTAATTCTTCTTTGATCAATTCCCAGGACATATTTTTAGATTAATCCTGCTTTAAGCAGGTCCTGCACATCCAATAAGCCCACCGGATGCATGAATTTATCTACCACCGGGACTTCATCGATTTTTTTGCCCTGCAATATCCGCATGGCTTCAGCCGCCAGCATATCTTTATTTACCACGCAAGGATTCTTAGTCATTACCTCTTTAATCAGCCGGCTCGATAAATTCTTATCAGAAGCCAAATGCCGGCGCAAATCTCCATCGGTAAAAATTCCTTTTAGTTTTCCGCTTTTATCCACCACGATGGCTGAGCCGGCCCGGGCGCGGGTAATCGCCAATAAAACTTGAGCCACCAATTTATCCTCACCCACAATGGCATTGGCCTGCCCCTGGCGCATAATATCCTGGACCGTTAAAAGCAAACGCCTGCCTAAAGCCCCCCCGGGATGAAAAAAAGCAAAATCCTTTTCTTTAAAACCCTTACGTTCCAATAAACATACCGCCAGAGCGTCCGCCATCGCCAAAGCCGCGGTAGTCGAAGCGGTAGGAGCCAGGCCCAACGGGCAAGCCTCTTTTTTAACTGAAACATCTAAAACTACATCGCTGTATTTAGCCAACACGGATTTAGAATTTCCGGTAAGCGAGATAATCGGCGCGCCTATTTTTTTGAGTATCGGCAAAAGCTGCTTTAACTCTTCAGTTGCCCCGCTATTAGAAAGGATAATTACGATATCATCGCCAGTGACCTTGCCTAAATCACCATGAATTGCTTCCGCGGTATGCAGAAATAAACTGGGGGTTCCCGTAGAAGCCAGGGTAGCGGAAAATTTTTGCGCGATAATTCCGGTTTTACCCATTCCACTCACTACCACCCTACCCTTACTCTTAAGGATTAACTCTATAGCTTTAATAAAACCTTGGCCTAAGCGGCCTTTTAACAAACGGATTGCCCGCGCTTCAATTTCCAAAACCTCTTTGGCCCGCTTAATCAGATCCATTCTCATCCCGCACCTTCTTTTGTATTCAGTATTCTACTTATATTTATCTCCTTAAAACTTAATGCTTTAAAAAATGATGAATAATCAGAAGGTGCGGGGTTCATAGCGCCTGCCTAATCTTTTTTATTTGCTTTAAGAGGCCTTCCAGTTCTTTAAAATTAATCATATTCGGACCATCGCAAGGCGCATTTTTCGGATCAGGGTGCACCTCTAAAAATAAACCATCGCAGCCAAAAGCCACCGCTGCCCGGGATAACCCGGCGACAAATTCCGTCTGGCCTCCTGAGCAAGCGCCTAAACCGCCGGGAAGCTGCACACTATGCGTAGCGTCATAAATTACCGGATACCCAAATTGCCGCATAATTCCTAAGCCGCGCAAATCCGTAACTAAATTATTGTACCCAAAACTTACCCCTCTTTCGGTGATCAAAATTCGTTTATTACCCACACTCTGAACCTTCTTAATTATAGGCAGAATATCCCAGGGCGCGAGAAACTGGCCTTTTTTAATATTTATTACCTTACCGGTCCTGGCGGCAGCTAAGACCATATCGGTCTGACGGCATAAAAATGCCGGTATCTGAATAATATCCAGTACTTGCGCCGCCGCGGGAATATCTTGGACACAATGCACATCACTTAAAACTGGAACCCTGAGCTTAGCTTTTACTTTCTTTAAAATCGCCAGCCCTTTCTTTAATCCCGGCCCACGATAAGAATCTACGGAAAGCCGGTTAGCTTTATCAAAACTAGATTTAAATATAAACGGTATATCTAAGCTGGCCGCAATATCTTTGATCTTCGCGGCTGCCGCCAGGCAGGAACTTTCTGATTCAATAGCGCATGGCCCGGCGATCAAAACCAACGGATACCCCTGGCCAAATTTTATCTTTCCCAGATTAACCTGATGCATTACTGATCCTTTAGCTTAACCCCTTCTTTAATTGCCACAAAACCCTCTCTAAATCCTTAGGAGTATCCACGCCTACAGTGTCAAATTGCGTCTGAATTACTTTAATTTTGAAACCTTCGGCCAAAACCCGCAGCTGTTCTAATTTCTCCGTTTTTTCAAGATTAGAAACCGGGAGATTTTTATAAGTAAAAAGAAAATCCTTGGTGTAACCGTAAAGGCCGATATGTTTATAATAAGTTACCTGGTCAATCTCGGCATTAGGCGCTAAATACGGAATAGGCGCGCGCGAAAAATACAAAGCAAAATTATTTTTATCCACCACGACTTTTACCACATTCGGGTCAAGCAGTTCCAAAACATCATCGATCTTTTTCATCAGCGTGACCATATTGATCATTTTGTCTTCCAATAATGCCCGGGCAACGCTATCAATCATCATGGGATGAACCAGCGGTTCATCCGCCTGAATATTAATAATTATTTTTACGTCCAGGGGATTAACTACCTCGCTAATCCGGTCGGTGCCGCAGGCGTGCTCCTTGGAAGTCATTACGGCTTTGGCCCCGAATCCAACCGCCGCTTTCAGGATAATTTCATGATCACAAGCAATAATCAAATCATCCAACATTCGAGATTGTTTAGCCCGCTCCCAAACATGCTGCAACATGGGCTTGCCCATAATATCCGCCAGCACCTTAGCCTGGAATCTGGTCGATGAGTATCTAGCCGGGATCACCCCGATAACATCCATTTTATCCTACCCTTTCTAAAAGTTCGCCTATACTGGTAACCGCCGTCCCTAATTTACCCACCACGATTCCCGCGGCAAAATTAGCGATATGCGCTGCCTCTAACTTGGAGGCACCGGCGCAAAGAGCCAAAGTAAAGGTACTGATTACCGTATCCCCTGCCCCGGATACATCAAAAACCTCCTGGGCTACCGTGGGAATATGTGTCAGGCGGCCATTCTTCTCCAACAACTTCATCCCCTGCTCACCTAAGGTAACCAGAATAGAATCAAGATTAAGGTATTCTAAAATTTCCCGGGCAGCCGAATCCACATCTTTATCCGTAAATAGTTTATCCGTATTTATTTTTAAACGGTTAGTGGTATCTTTAATCTTAAGATTTCTGATCGCATTCTCCAGCTCTTTGCGGTTAGGGGTAATGGCATTCACCGATTGATAATACTGAAAATTTTCTTCTTTAGGATCCACGGTAATAATTTTCTTACGCGTTTTGGCCAGCCGGATAAGCGCCTCTAGCAGAGCGATGTTAATCACTCCTTTACCATAATCCTCAATAATAATCGCGTCAAAAGAATTAATATTTTTTTGGATAAATTTCAAAATCTTCGCGTTTAGCTCTTTGGGTAGATCATGCGTATGCTCCCAATCCACCCGGACTACCTGCTGATGCCCGGCCAGGATGCGCGTCTTAACCGTAGTGTGCCGATTACTCTCCACAAAAATACCTTGAGTATTAATTTTTCTTTTCTTTAATTCACTAAGCAGGATTTTAGAATTGGCGTCGCTTCCGGTAACTCCCAGCAAGGTAACTTTACCGCCCAGAGAGCGAATATTATTTGCCACGTTAGCCGTGCCTCCGGGAACGAATGTTCGCTTCTTGGCCCAAAGCACAGGAACCGGAGCCTCAGGAGAAATTCTCTCCACGCTTCCCCAGATATATTCATCCAGGATCAAATCCCCCACCACCAGAATATTGGCTTGATTAAATTTCCGAATAATATTTTTTAGGTTTCTCACCCCGCACCTTCTTTTTATTCATTAATTTTAACCCTACGCCTTCTATGTCTAAACACAATGAAGGTGCGGGGTCATATCTTCTCAATTACGCTTTGCGCTAAAAGCGGGAGCATGATCTCATGGTGGCCGATAACATAATAGCCTTTACCCCCGGAAGCAGTGGGCCGGCTGACCACATTCTGCGCCGCTCGATACTGATAAAGCATATCAAAATTAGCGGAAGTAAAATTTTTAACCTTATTTCCTAAATTCCGGGCAAGATTTAAAGCCTTTAAAAATACCTCCGGCAATAACACCGCCGAACCAAAATTTAGCGCCACCCCTCCCTGATTTAAAGAACGGATGTTTTCTACCAAAATATGAAAATCCCGCAACGAACCCACGGCAGTCGAAGCGGCGTCGAAGGATCGATGCTGATGAATGATATCCGTGCCAATTCCAATGAAAACACAGACCGGTACCTTACGTATATAAGCATTATAGATCAGACTTAATTCTTTGTGCGCCAGCGCGGCAGCAGCCAGCTTATTAGCCACAGCATAACCTAACCCAAAACCCGCTTGGACACCTTCCTTAACCGCGAAGTTTAGAAAATCCGCGGTCTCCTTGCCCATGCCAAACTTGCCGTCTTTAAGATTAGCCGCGACGTCTTCGGAAGTTTTTCCCTGGTAAGCAATCTCAAAATCATGGATGATCCCGGCGCCATTTAGGCAAATGCAAGTAATTATTTTTTTTTCCAGCAGCTCAATTAATACCGGGCTAAGCCCGCATTTAATGACATGCGCCCCGGCCATCAAGATTACCCCTTTATTTTTCTTGCGCGCCGCGACAATATCCGCGGAAACCGCGCGTAAGTCTTTGGCTTTTAAAATATTGGGTAAAGAATCCAAAAAATCGCAAAAGCTTCTAGCTTTAACCGGCTTAAGCGCGAAATCCCCTTTATCCACCTTGCTGGCGCGCTCTTTAATCGAATATCTTTTTATTTTCTTTAAGTTAAACATAGAGGTAGATCCTTCGCTTCGCTCAGGACATTAAGCCATTGATGTTTAATGCCAAAGGCTTAATGATTTTAACACAATTCAGTGTTAAATCAAACAGAAATATTTCCCATCCCTAATCCCTTAAAAACTTGGGGACGGTTCTGTTTTTTTTATTATAATAAAAAAAACAGAACCGTCCCCTTTATTTTCTAGTCTTCAAAATCGACTCAGCAAACAATGGGACCGTTTCTATTTTTCGAGCTTTTCATCCAAAATACGAATAAGCGGTTCTTCCCAGCCAAAGCAGGTAATCCCTATACCAATAAGCGCCTTAAACGCTTCAATGCATTTGGGGTCAACTTGCGCGGACTCCTCAAGCACCCGGACTACCTCGCTCATAAACCCGCCAACAATACCGTTTGAGTCGTCTACGCCGCCAACGCGTAATTTCTTATCCAGCCGCAAAAGTAGTTTTACCAAAACTTCCGCCGCTGGCTTATCAACCGGTAAATCAGAAACAATCACCGATAACCTATTGCATCCTTCACGCAAGGAATCCTGATTCGCAAACCAGGTGCGCGACGGCCCGCTGTATGGTTTAATATACCGTAAGGCTTCAGTGACGGATTTTTTAACCACAGTTAACTCTTCTTCTTTTATCGCTCTCTGCTCTTTACTGCACTCGACTTGAAAATCAAGTTCCTTGTCTCTATCGCTTAAGGGGCGGCCATCCATAACAGCATAAAGTGATAAGGCCACGATATGTTTGCAAAGCGTATCTTTTTCACCAAGATAACAAGTACAGCTTCCGTGTTTATAATTACGGGCCGATACTGAAACCCGATAGGGCCTTGTTCCCAAGACAGCCGCGGTATAATTCCCGCCCCACTCCTCAACTTCTGTCACTTTACCGTTTTCATATAAACCCACCGCGCGCTGAAATGTCGCCTCATCGGTGGCAAATTTAATTTTGTTAAGGTCGTATGCTGGAATCACAATTTTTTCATTCCTATGGCAACTTTGGCAGTTTATTTACCAAGAGCAACCATATGAAAATAGAAACGGTCCCATTTTTTTCCTGCCGATTAAGATATTTTGTTTCTACTCCATAAAGCTCTGCAAGATCACGGTCCAGAAACAATAGGTCCCATTTTTTTATATTACAATATTCTTGTAATCTATTAAATTGCAGCACGAAAACCTTCCACTACCCTCTCTTTTAAGCTAGACGGCTCCATTAATTGACGGATCGCTTCAAAAATATCCTGTATTGCCTCGTCGTGCTTTCCAATTCTCCGTTCCAACTCTTCTAATTTATGCGTTAACTCTTTATGCGAAGATAAAATCCTACGTAGTTTCACAAATGCCCTCATAATGGCGATATTCACATGTATGGCCTTTTTGCTGCGTAGAACGCTTGAGAGCATCGCCACCCCTTGTTCGGTAAAAGCGTAAACATTGGGAGTGTTTTAGTTTAGAACTTATCACAATTTGTGACAAGTTCATAATTTCTTCCCGGCTTAATAAAAACATAAAATCTTCTGGGAATCTTTCAATATTACGCCTAACTGATTGCGTCAATGCGCTAGTCGTAATTCCATAAAGTTGAGCAAGATGATTACTCAACATGACTTTATGTCCGCGTATCAAAAAAATCTTACGCTCAATTACTTCATCCGGAATAATAATCTTCATTTGTCACCACCTACTATAACAGACGCAAGAAGTAATTAAATCTAACATAAATTTTTCTAAAAATAGAACCACCCCCTTTATCCGCTAGCATCCAGCCCATAATTATCCACATAATATTCATCTTCTTCCCATTTTGCCGGATTATTAACGATATATTCACGGATTCGATTTAAATCGTTATCATCGCGGATAACGCGTTCATAATAATTGCGCTGCCAGAAATATTTATTAAACGATAACCAATTTTTATTTTTGACATTTCGAATATATTCATTTGTGGTAATTGATTTAAACGCGCCGATGACATCTCCCAACGTAGGGGCAACCCTCGTGGTTGCCCCATCATCACCATCATCTGTAACGACATCACCATTTTGGGCGCCCACAAGGGGCGCCCCTACAATTACGATCACACCATGTAAATGATTCGGCATTACGATAAATTCATCCAATTCAATAAATTTAAACCGTTGTTGCAATTTATTCCAGTTGTCTTCAACCATTATACCCACACCATTTAACATTATTTTCCCGCCATCAATATCACCAAATAAATTCCGACGTTCATTTACGCATACCGTTACAAAATAATACCCTGCCCGCGAATAATCATAATCCGCCAAACGAATCGATCTGCGATTCCTACTGTCAGAACCTTCACGCATAATCCTTTAACGTAGGGGCAACCCTCGTGGTTGCCCAATCGTTGGTTGCCCAATCACCGTCCCCTTTATTTTAAAATCTCCTCCGCGGCTCCAAGCACATCCTTAACAGTCGTGGCTTTAAGGCAAGCGAAATCTTTCTGGCAGTTGTGCGCCAGGCAGATAATACAGCCTACGGTTTTATGCAAAACCCTGTTCTTTGCTCCTAAGGGGCCCCAGCGCCGCGGGCTAAGCCCGGCTTGGTTGCGCCCAAAAATCGTAATCACCGGTACACCTAAGGCTGATGCCATATGCATCGGCCCGGAGTCCGTAGAAATAAATAACTGGCTTCTTTTTAATAAGCTGGCTAACTGGCTAATCGAAGTCTTTCCAGCCAAGTTCAACGCCTGGACGCGCATATTTTTGATAACTTCCTGTACCTTTTGAGTATCTTTCAGCCCAGAGACAATACATACCTTAAAACCATATTTCTGGGCAAGCCTGTCTGCGACTTCCGCAAACCTCTCTGCCGGCCAAATCCTGGAAGGACAGCTTGCCGTCGGATGAATTATTAATAGCTTATCGCTATCCTTGATTCCAGCCTGGCTAAATAAAACCTTCACCCATTTTTCAGATTCTTGTTTTACCGGCATAAATAAAGTTTTATCAACTGGCTCTATCCCCAAATACCTTATTAAATCCAAAGCAAACTCTGATTCATGTTTTTGCCCACATTGTTTAGTATGTTTAATTCTATGGGTAAACAGGAATCCAAATTTACGGTCATATCCCAAACGTTTAGGTATCCCGGCTAGAAAAATTAGTAAATGTACGCGGGTAACCGGATGTAAAACTATCGCCAAATCAAATTTCTTTTTCCGTAAACCCATAGCGAACTTAAGCCCGGCCAGCCAACCTTTATTTTTTACATCTTTATCAAAAGTTATTATTTCATCTAAAGCCGGATTGCCATCCAGCACATCTTTGGTGTAAGGAGAAACCAGCATTGAAATATAGGCTTGAGGAAATTTCTGCCTCAAAGCCTTAATCACCGGCGTAGATAAAAGCACATCCCCTAAGCGGTCAGTACGCGCGATAAGAATCCTGCGATATAAAATCCCGGGGACGGTTCTTTTTTCATGCTCTATACTCTGAAAGACAGAACCGTCCCCTTTATTCTTAGCTATCGAGATTGCTTCGTCGCCCCGCCGTTGGCGGGCCTCCTCGCAATGACACAACAAAAGTTTAACCTGGTTAAAAACATCTTCTGGGTTTATACAAGTCAAACATGCCAACGTGCCAAAACGGCACTGGGCTTGTTCACAAGGCCGGCAGAAAATATCTTTCTTGACTACGGCGCAATTTTGCGACCAGGGCCCATATTTTTTTTCATCAGTAGGCCCGAATATGGCAACCACCGGCACATCTAAATAACTAGCTAGATGCATGACCGCGCTATCATTAGTAATTAAAAGCCGCGCTTCTTTAAGTAAAACCGCCAGTTGTCCAATAGTAGTTTTGCCGCTAAGGTCTAAGGTCTTGCCGCCGCAATCTTCTTGGATATAACCGCAAATGGGCTGATCTGCTGTATCCCCGGCTAAAACAACCTGCCAACCCTGCTGAATAAGTATTTCACAAAGCTGGCTAAAATTCTGCTGATCCCAGCGTTTAGTTTGGCTTCTTGCCCCAGGAGAGATTACAATTAATTTATCGCGATTAATTTTATTTTCACTTAATATCCCATTAATAAATTGCTGATCAGAAACCGCGGCAATTAATGAAGAAAACCCCTTAGGTTTAAAAGAAGCGCTCGAAAGATTGGCCCGGAACAGATGCCTATCCTTCATATGTTTAATCCGCTTAGGAATCAAGCGTAAAGGCGCGCTCCTTTTCTTGGCCGGCAAAAAAGCGCCAAAAAAACTATTGCGCAAATCGACAACCCGATCAAACCCTTCTTGGCTTAAAGAAAAGAATAATTTAATCTTCTCTTTTAATCTAGCGTGTTTATCAAAGATAATTACCGAATCCACGGCAGGATTATTTATAAATATTTCTTTAGGCCGAGCAGGCACCAGGCAGGTAATCTTAGCTTGTGGGTATTTTTCACGTAAGCGGTCTAAAACTGGCAGAGTTAAAATACAGTCTCCAATATTACTCAAGGTAACCAAAAGGATCTTCATCTATTTAGAACCTTCTTAGCCTCTGTTAAAACATCATCCGGAGTAACTTCCCGCATACAACGATTATCCGAACAATTCACTTTGTAGCAAGGTATCCGGCAGCCAACATCTTTTTGCAAAATAACGACATTGGTAGACGGATACGGCCCGGTGACACTGGGAGCTGTCGGGCCGAAAATCGCGATTATTTTTTTAGCTCCTACGGCATTGGCAATATGCAAAGGCCCGGTATCGGCGGTAATAAATAACTCAGCTTTCTTAGCTAATGCCCCTAACTGTTTTAGGTTAAAAACCCCGCAAGCAATTAAAGGCGGCTGCCTCATCGCATCTTTAATTTGACTGGCCAACAGTAAATCCGAGATACTGCCGGTGACAATTACTTTGGCGCCAATTTCACTAATTAATCTATCCGCTAAGCGCGCCCAATAATCCAGCGGCCAGCGCTTAGGTATCCAATTGCCTCCGGGATTTATCGCCACCACAAAATCATCCTGTTTAATTGAATTTTTCTTGAAAAATTTATCGACATGTTCCTCATCGCCAGGGCTAAAAAAGAAATCTAAATAGCGGTCTTCAACGCGCAAGCCCGCTTTTTCAATCACATCCAGATAATAATCTATGCGGTGCAGAGAATCTTTTTTAGGAGGAACTATTTTTTTAGTCAAAAGAAACGCGCGCTTCTTAGTATAGTGGCCAATCCTCTGCTTAATTCCGGCTAAACGGCAGATCAGCGTGCGGCTAAACGATCGATGCAATAAGAAAACCAGATCAAATTCTTTTTTCTTCAATAGGCTGACAAAGTTAAGTTTCTCCAGCACCCCCTTATGCCTATCCTGCTCGTCAAAAATGATCACCTCGTCTAAATGCGGATTGCCTTTTAATATGGGATAACAGCGGCTGGGAATTACGCAGGCAATATAACTATCCGGATAATTTCTACGGATATTCCTAATGGCAGCGCTAGAAAATAAAACATCCCCTAACCAGTTAACGTTAAAAATAAGGACGCGTTTGGCTTCTGGTTTTTCGCTCATTTGTGCTTGTCTACCTAGACAACACCGGCGCAAATCCGCTAAGCGCCGGGTGTCTTTAGAGACTGCTGATAAACTTTTTCCGTTTTATCCACCATTTCTTCTTGAGAAAAATTAGCCATGATAAATTCACGAGCCCGGGCGCCTAAAGCTCGGCGCAGCCCGGAATCACCAAGCAAAGTAATAATTGCCCGCGCCAGAGCCGGCGCGTCAGCCGGAGCGGCTAATAAACCATTCACTTTATCCTGAATCAGGGTCTTGATTCCGCCTACGGCGCAACCCACTACAGCCACTCCCTGGGCCATGGCCTCCATCAAAGCTAACCCTAAACCCTCCTGTAATGAAGGCATAACAAAAATATCCATGGCCGCCAGAAGGTGTTTAGTATTTTTGGTTTCCGGAATAAATATGATACTACTCTCTAACCCTAAATCTTGGGTTTCTTTAATCAACGCTCCCCTGGTTTTACCCTGGCCAACAATCAACAACTTAGCGTTGGGAAAATTTTTTATAACTTCCAGCATTGCCTGGATAAGATAAATGTGGCCTTTAACCTCGGATAAACGGGCAATAATACCCACTAAAAAATCAGCCGGCACACCTAACTCCGCGCGCGTATTATCCCTGGACGAAAAATCTCCAAAATTTTTAGTATCTATGCCGTTATGGATTACACTGATCTTTTGCGCATCAAGTTTAAAATCACAAATGAGATGCTCCTTGACCTGCTGGCTGACCGCGATTACTTTTTGCCCCCAACAAGGAAATAACCGGCGTGATAATCTTGGCTTAAAAAAACCATGGCAGCTAAATATATGCGGCTTAGCTAAAGAACGGCTCAATAAATCCCCCAAGACTTGCGTCGTACGGCTATGCGAATGAATTAAATCGATATTAAATTTTCGGGCTGCTTTTCTTAATTTCCAAAAACTAAAAATAATCTTGGGGCTAATCTCATTCTTGGTTTTCAGGGGCGCCTTCAAAAGCGTTACCCCTGCCTGGATAAATTTATCCTCTAATTCTCCGCCTCCGGAAACCAGATAAACCTGATGGCCTTTTTGTTTTAATCCGCCGGCTAAAGTCAACAGATAGCTGGATATGCCTCCCACATTAAGATGATTAGCGATAAAAAGTACCCTCACCCCGCACCTTCCTATTATTAATTCATTTAAACCATAAGCCTTTAATGCTTGAATAATAAGAAGGTGCGGGGCTCACCCCTTTTGCGCCTTCTTTCTTAAATCGCGGGGACGGTTCTCTTTTTTTAAGAGAACCGTCCCCTGTTTTCCCCGTTCACTAGCGCATTACCTCATTTTACTTGCTCACTTAAGTAACTTCATTACCGCCTCAAACACTTCCGCGGGGCTAATCTGCGCCATGCAGCGCTTAGTGCGGCATTTAGTTTTATAACAAGGGCTACACTGCAACTCTTTATTAAGCACAATATAATCTTTTCCGGGCGGCAAATGCCGGCGCGCGTCAGTCGGGCCGAATAAAGCAATAAACGGAGTGCCAACCGCGGAAGCAATGTGCAAAGGCGAAGAATCCGCGGAAATAAAAACCTGGCATTTTTTAATTAACACGGCTAATTCGTTAATACTAGTTTTACCGCAGGCATTGATAACCTTGGTATTTTTTAAGGAATTAATCAACCTGCCCGCCAGCGCTTGATCCTCTTGCGTTCCGGTGATAATTACGCGAATATCTTTTAATCCCAGTTCTTCGCAGAGGCAAATCAAATATTCCAACGGCCAAAACTTAGTGCTCCACCTTTTAGACGCGCTAATATTAATTCCCACCACCTTCTGCGCCTGGCTTAGCCACTGGGCATTCAGGAGCTCATCCACCGCTTTTTCATCTTCACTAGAGGGCCAAAGCTCCAAGGCATTATTTAACAGGTCAATTCCCAACATCTTTAAGACTCTAAATTGGTGAGTCACCGGGTCAACTGGCGATTTCTGGTCACAGATAGCATGATTAAGCAGGAAAGAAAATTTCTTATTATTATAACCATAACGATGAATACAACCGCTCAAGGCGGCTAAGATATGGCTGGCGCGGCTGTTCTGCAGGTCAATAACCAGGTCAAAATTCTTTTTCCTTAAAATACGGCCAACTCCCCATAAACCCGCCAGGCCCTTATCTTTATTTTTTAAATCGCAAACCAGCAACTCATCAATATACGGGCTTCTCAAGAGGATATCTTTAGACTCCTCACCAACAAGAAAACTTATTTTGTAATTACCTTGGGCCCCTGACGGAAATTTTTCCCGGATTGCCCTGAGTGAGGCCGTAGAAAGAATCACATCCCCTAAAGAGCTAAGTTTAATCACCAGGATCTTAAAATTATTTAAGGCTTCCCGATAAACATCTAAAGTATTCTTAACCATCAACTCCACATTATATTTTTCTTTAACTTTAATATAAGCATTTTCTGCTAACTCCCTGGCAAATTGCGTATCCTTAAAAATACGCATAACGGCCTCGGCCATACTTTTAGCATCCGCCGGAGGCACTAAAAGGCCATTTTTGCCATCCTCGATAATATCAATCACCCCTCCGACTTTAGTCGCTACCACCGGAACACCCGCAGCTTGCGCCTCAATCACTACCCTGCCGAAGGCTTCCTGAGTAGTCGTAGCTAAAACCACTAAATCCAGATGTTCCAATATTCCGGGAATATCCCGCTGCGTACCCAGAAACTCCGTGCAATGCCATAGCCCAAGCCTACGCACTAAAATCTGCAGTTCCTCCTTATACGCTTCCTTAGAAACTGGGGCATCTCCGACAATCCAAATCTTTAAACGGGGAACCAACCTGTAAATACGCGCCATCGCTTTGATAAAATGCAAGTGCCCCTTTAAAGGAGTAATCCTGCCGATAATTCCGACATTAAAATCCTCTTTTCTTTTGGTTTTAGGATCCAAGTATTTAAATTTTCCCAGGTCTACGCTGCGCGGCACAAGCTTAATGCGTTCATGGGGCAGGGAAAAATCTTCGATCATATGCCTGGCAATCACATTGCTTAAGACAATCACTCTTTTTGCCCAACCCATAACTACGCTAAAAAAATGTTTTTTATAATAGCCATGACAGGTAGTGACAAATATTGCCCGACTGCGGCGGCAGGCAAAATAAGCAATCCAGGCCGGCACCCTTGAGCGGGCATGCACGATGTCAATCTCTTCCTTATTAATTATTTCAACCAACATCGGAATTAATTTAAACATTGAAATAATGGATTTTTTATTTACCGCCAAGGTGTAATGTTTAGCGCCGTCTGTCTTTAGCTCTTCAACCAAAGCTCCGCCGGCAGAAACCACTACCGATTTATGCCCCAGGCGTACCAAATGCTTGGAAAGATCCAGTGTACCGGTCTCTACTCCCCCGACATTCAACTCAGGTAATATCTGAAGTATTTTCACCCCGCGCCTTCTTTCTTAAATCGCGGGGACGGTTCTCTTTTTTTAAGAGAACCGTCCCCTGTTTTACTTTATTATAATATTTTATTTAGCCCCTCTAGAACTTTTAAATTATCTTTTGGAGAATTAATTTGCGGCTTATTTCGCAAAAGCTGATTAATACATATGGATAAATACTTAACCTCTTCTCTATATATATATCCTTTTTCCTGATAGTTTTTTAGGAAACGCTGATGCTTAAGGCTAAGGTTAACGGAGTTAAAAACTACCACGTATTTTTCCGCACAGACCGCCTCAGAGATCATGGAGATACTCTCCGGAGAACTAACAATTAGGCTGCTTGATCCCAGTATTCCGCCTACGACATCCGGATTATTATTAAGCCGGGCGATAACTAAAAGTTTACAACGCGCATAATTGGTAAATTCATTTTTAATCACCTCCTCCACTTCAGCAGAACTACGGCGGGAAGTAGAAATTAAGATATCCGCGTTTAGGCCTTCGGCAGATTTTTTAATTTCTCCGGCTAAATCCAATACTAGCTCAGGCCCCAGAGAAAACCTCTTGCTATTGCCGCCAATTAATACTCCGATACAAGGATGAAGCAACGGCCCTTTAAAAAGCCCGGAACACGCTAAACTCTTAGTCTTTTGGCTTAAATAGTCCGCATCAATTAAATTAAGCGCTCCCTCGGTAATCACCACATTGCTTCTCTGAATAGGCTGATCATGACGAGAAATAATCACTAAATTAAATTTCTTTATATTTAAATTAGCCGGCCGCATCAAAACTACGGATTTAGCCTGATTTTCTTTAGCCAAAAGATAATTTACCGCGCTGATTATGCCTCCAGCGGAAATAATAATATCCGGTTTAAAACTCATTAAGCTCTGCCAACTTTGCGGGGTTAAAGCATAACGTAAATAACGCATGCCACTGCCCCGGCCTGGGTACTTACCGCTAAGCCTAGACACCCAACTCAAAATAAATCCGGATAAGGGCCAGCGGAATTTTACCTCCTGAACGGACAAATGGGTTTTTATTCCCCGGACAGCTAACTGCTGGCTAATTAACTTAGCTGCCCCTTCAGACTGGCGCAAATGCCCAGT
Organism: Candidatus Omnitrophota bacterium; assembly: GCA_026387315.1. Lineage (GTDB taxonomy): Bacteria > Omnitrophota > Gorgyraeia > Gygaellales > Profunditerraquicolaceae > UBA6249. The sequence goes on along the minus strand of JAPLLY010000049.1, from coordinate 53,323 downwards.
CTTGGTATCAGTAATGATTAAAACCTCTCTTTCTTTACCATACTTGTATATCTTATAGGTCCAAAGATATTCATGGGGATATTGACGAATATATTTTTCATAAATACTGATTAACCTTTGCAGATTCTGGCGCAAATCGTCTTGGGGATCCGCGCTTGAAGTTACCGTAAAGACCTGATCCAGAATTACTTTGATATAGGGCCCTTTGACCCGCGTATAAAAAACAGGAATTATCGCGCAACCATATTTTAACGCTAATTTAACCGCGCCCGTAGACATCGAAGCTTCTTTACCCAAGAAATTAACCAACAGGCCGCCTTTACCTCCCTGATCTACAGTCATACCGATTGACTGATTATTCTTAAGCACCTGGATTAACTGCCTGACTCCGGTGTTTTTATGAATAATTTTTGCCCCCTGCTTAAGCCGATAAGTATTAAGCAAGGCGTTTAACCTGGGGAAGCCTTGATCGCGCACAAACAAAATAAAAGGAAAACCTAAATTCGCGCAAATAATATTGGAAAGCTCCCAATTGCCCTCATGCACAATAAGAAAAATTACCCCCTTACCCCGATTAAAAGCTTCCTGAATACAATCCTTATTTTCAATCTGAATATACTTTTGCAAATACCGCTTATTTACCCGCGGAAGAGAAGAAATCTCAATCAAATTCTGGCCAAAGGACTGATAACTCTTACGCGTAATCCTGGCGCTAGAGGCGCAATCCAGATTATCAGAAACAGTCTTTCTAATATTAGCGTAGGCAATTGCCCGGTGCCGCCGGTCAAATAAATAAATCAAATCCCCTAGCCTCCTGCCTAAAAAAAGGCTGAAATTTAAGGGTAGAAAAAATGTGAAAAAGCCTACTACCCTAAAAAGAATACAACTTAAGTAATCTGCGATTAAATTCTGCTTCATTTTTAGTTATACTTAGTTTTATCTCCAAAACCAGTATCGCTGAGCCCTTAATCCCCAACTCCCTAACTTTTACAGCGTCTTTTTGCGTGGTAATAATGGTATCCAGATTATTTTCCTTAGCCTCTCTAATAATGCGCAAAATATCCGCTTGCGTATAATCATGGTGATCCGGAAATCTAAAAAACTTGGCGACCTTAATTCCCAACCCGCAAACACAATTTCTAAACCCATCAGGGTTACCGATACCAGAGAATATCACCACCATCTTGCCCCTAAGAAACTCTGGGCTTAAAAGCTCATCCGGTTGATCAAGCCGGCTAATCCCCGTAGGCTCATGCCTTGATTCCACAATCAAGGCCCGGGAGTTTATACGCTTTAATTTAGCCGTCAAACCTCCCAGCTCCGGGCCAGAACGGCTTTGAGTCAATACAAAAATATCCGCGCGTTTTAAGGCAGATAAAGGCTCGCGCAAAAAACCTGCTGGAAGCATGCGATAATTACCAAAAGGATTTTGCGCATCAATCGTCACTATTTCTAAATCTTTAAATATCTTCCACTGCTGCAGGCCATCATCAAGTATCAATGTATCTAAGGCATAATCCCGGATTGCCGCTTGCGCTGCCTTTATTCTGTTCTTATCAACTATAACCGGCACCAACGGAAGTTTCTTCGCAAGCATCGCCGGCTCATCACCCAGGCCTTGGGCGCCTGGCCGCCGGGAATCTCGTTTATAGCCCCGGCTTAACACCGCGATTTTATTACCTGCCGAACTTAATTTAGCGCTTAAATACTCTACCAAAGTAGTTTTGCCAGTACCTCCCAAAGTAATATTGCCCACACTAATTACTTTAGCGCTAAAACGCGCCGGCCTCATTCTATAAAAGCCGGCCAAAATAACTACAACTAAACCATAAACTAAAGAAAGAACAAACAAGCACCCCCTTAAAAACACCCCCTGAGGGCCTTTTATTTTACCGGTAACTAAGTTATAAAGATAATCTCTGGTTAAAAACATAATTTTACTCTAGCATTGCCTTTATAATATCATACCCGAGGCCTCCAGGCAAATGATTTCAAAGGTAAAAACTTAAGAATGACAAGGGGATAGGTAATTTATTGTAAAATATTATTAACTTACGCGGGTCCTGTCGAGCCTTGTCTCTCGCCGCACCGCTCGATTTTCCCCTGCGAGGAAAATCTTCGCTTCGGCAAAAATTCTCGCTCTGCCAAGACATATATTAGGGGCAACCGTGCCCGCTCGAATTTTTGAGATGCTGCTCAAGCCAAGGCTCGCCACCCGCTAATAGCATATTAATTTATAAGCTTTCCGGCTTTTGCTGGAGGCACAATTAGAAGATTTTCGCCAGTTGTGTGCAAGGAATTACGTCGAGCGTAGGCGATGTCTTTTTAGCGTAAGGAACACGCCGTAGCGAGACGTAAACCGCCGCACACGGCGAAAATCTTCGTGCCGGAAGCAAAAGCCGGAAAGCTTATGTTTATTTGACTTAGGTCAATCCGATGAGCTAAAGGAAATGTTTCGGTCGATAAACTCAATTAGTTTTTGCTGATTTTGGGCGGAGAGATTAGAAAATTCTACTCCGATTCCCGGATACTCATGCGGCTGCACCCCCCTATCCGGAACCCAAACTACCCGCGCTTCCAACTCCAACACCTCCGGCTTTGGCGCAAGCTTCATTTTAAGAGTTACTTCGTCTTGCAGTTTAAATTTACCACAACCAAATATAAAAGCCCCTATGGCGCTTAAATTAAATATCTCGGCTTTAAGGCAGTCGGGGGAACTGTCCCGATTAGATTTTAACTCTATTTTTAAATCAATCGGCAGGCGTTTAAACCTGCGGCGAAGCTGCATCTTTTTAATATTCTCAATAATCTTATCTTCCTTAAAACTATTTAGAGCCAAATCTTCAGAAACATAAATTTCAATTACCCTGTCCATGCCGGAAATTGCGAATACGCTTCGCAGCTGCGCCGGGATATTTACAAACTTCATCCTGCCCTGATGATTAACCACCTCTTTATAGGCAATCACTACCACCGAAATACCCATATAATCTACTACCTGGATATCTTCTAAATTACAAAGAATATCCACATATCCGTCGCGCACACATTGGCCGACCACCTCCACCAGATTAGCTGAATCCACGTCTATGCGGCCGCATAAATCCAGAATAATACAATTTCCAGATTGTCTTAATTTTATTTCTAGCATAATTCGAATTACTCTTTAAAGTATGATGTGCCGAGCGCAATAATTAATAAACACGGGTTTTTGCCTGCTCTTGCCAAAATTCAAAAAGCGCGATATTTTCTTTTACCGCTAACCTTGAGGTAATTTTAATTTTACTTTTAATTAATTTCTTCAACTTAAAATTGGAAATCCCCATTTCATTAAAACCAAAATTCTTGGCATCTTTTATCGCGCAACCAAAAACAATACGTGAAATCCTGGCCCAATGGCAGGCAGAAAAACACATCGGGCACGGCTCAGAAGTTGAATAAATAGTGCAGCCAGACAAATCTATTGTTTCCAGCGCTTTACAGGCAGAACCAATTGCCGCCATCTCAGCATGCGCGGTAATATTATTGTTTTTCCAAACCAGATTATGGCTGCAGGCAATAATCTGCTTATTCTTCACAATGCAAGCGCCAAAAGGAGACTGTCCTTTTCTTATACCCTCGACCGCCTTAGCAATAGCCAAGCGCATAAATTTTAAATCCTGTATTATTTTAGCGTCCAAAATATTTTACCCTGCCTGTTTACGATTACTCCTACGCAAAGCTTTAACTATGCGAGCGTAGGCCTCCTGCGCGGTTGCTCCTTCCGTAAGATGCTCAAAACAAACCGCGGCAAACCCCGCCCTGTTTTTAATCTTAAAAATCTCTACTTTTAAATGGCCGATCTTAGCTAACATAAAAAATCCTAACGCGATATCTTAATAATCTTATATTTTATGGAACCGGCGGGAATATTGATTTGGACAATTTCGTTTTCCTTGTGCCCCAATAATCCTTCCCCTACCGGAGAACTCACTGAAATTTTTCCCTGATTATAGTCCGCCTCCAGCTCCGAAACTAAAGTATATTCCAACTCTTCCTGAGTATCCATATCCATTAATTTTACTTTAGCTCCGATTAAAACTTCATCCTTAGGAATATTTTTATCCAGTATGCGCACGCGCGCCAGCTTGTCCTCCAGCTGAACAATCTGTTTTTCATTATGAGCCTGCGCATCCCTGGCCGCGTCATACTCCGCATTCTCACTAATGTCTCCATGTGCGCGGGCTTCGCCGATAGCTTTAGAAAGTACGCGGCGCTTAACTGTTTTCAAATGCTCCAACTCATTAACTAATTTTTCATAACCTTCCTGAGTTAAATAAATATCTTCAGACATATTTGACCTCCTTGTGTACGAACACAACACCCGCGCAATTCCGCTTAGCGCGGGGTGTCTTGTCTACCTAGACAACACCGGCGCAATACCAATTAGCGCAGGCTGTCTTAGCTTAATTGTTTAATAATCTGAATATTCTTATCCGTTGCCCCGCGATTTTTGATAATTATCTCGTAAGCGCGCTCAACTAGCCCCTTAGCCAAAAGGCTGCTGTTTAAGATTTCTTTCACTTTATCAGTTAACTCTTGGCTATCCCCAGCCACAAGCGCAGCTTGGTTGGCCAGGAATAATTCACTAATATCCCGGAAGTTAAACATGTAAGGGCCGAAAATTACCGGTTTCTTTAAGCTCGCCGGCTCAAGAATGTTGTGGCCGCCTCTCTTCATCATACTCCCTCCGACAAAAACAATATCCGCCGCGGAATAATAATTAAGCAATTCCCCGATAGTATCCAAAATAAATACGGGACGGTTAATACAGGTTGGGCAGGATATACTGGAAATAAGCACTGGCATAAAACCGCTATCAGCTGCTAATCTAGAAATCTCTTTACTCCGCTCGGGATGCCGCGGGGCAATAAGAAGTTTCAGCTTCGGGAAAATCAACAAGAGCTCTTGATAAGAAGCAAAAATTAATTCTTCTTCGCCAGGGTGCGTGCTTCCACAAACTAATAATTTATCAAGTTGCCCCAACCAAAGCTTGGCCCGATAGTTTAAAACATTTATCTGGGCTATCGGGTCTAAGTTAATGTCAAATTTTACGTTTCCGGTAACCTGAATTCTTTGTTTATCTACGCCTAAACTTTCTAAACGCAAAGCATCGAGATCGCTCTGCACGCAAAATTGTTTGACCATCCTTAAAATCGGCCGGATAAAAAATTTTATTAACCGATATCCGCCATAAGAGCTATCCGAAATCCTGCCATTAACCGTAATTACCGGAACCTGCAGTTTATCCAGGCAGATAATCAAATTCGGCCAGATTTCAGTCTCAGCAATAATAAACATGCAGGGATTAATCCTTTTTAAGACGCGCTTGACGATAAAACTAAAATCCAAGGGCAGATAAGTCAAGAAGTCCCCGTCCTTAACTAAACCTTGGGCAATTTTATTTCCGGTGGCCGTCACCGTGGAAATAACCAACTTTTTACAGGGATAGGACTGTCTTAACTGGCTCAAGAGCCTTTTGATGGCAATAGCTTCACCCACGCTTACAGCATGAATCCAGATCGGCCTATCCAAATTCAAGCGAGCCGGTAGAAAACCCAGGCGCCTAAGAAATCCAGAGTTAAGTTTCCCACGCAAAAGGTAACACGGAAAATAAACTAACGTAAAAATTAAGAATACCAGATCATAAATTATAAACATCTCTTTAGTTTTTCAGTTTCTTAGTTCTTCAGTTTTTTTAGTTTTTCAAGCATGTGGATGCGCCTTATCATAAACACTCTTTAATTTATCCGTGGTCATATGCGTATAGATCTGGGTTGAAGATAAACTCGCATGGCCCAGAAGCTCCTGCACTGTGCGCAAATCTGCCCCATGATTTAGAAGATGTGTGGCAAATGAATGCCGAAAAGTATGCGCGGAAACTCCCGGCTTAATTCCGGAGGCATTAATATATTTTACTACTAAAAAACGAACTCCGCGAGTGGTAATGCGCCGGTGGTGATTATTTAAAAATAGGGCTTCTGTCTGTTTTTTTCTTTTCTCCAAATACTTCTTAACCGTAGCCAGCGCGGTTTCTCCGATGGGCACGATCCTTTCCTTTTTCCCCTTACCTCTTATTTTAAGAATACCACTGATAAAATCAATATCCTCTAAGTTTAATCCTACTAACTCCGAAATACGCAAACCGCTGGAATAAAATACTTCCAAAATTGCCCGATCACGCAGGCCTAAAAGATCTTTTTGGGTTTTGGCAAAAGCCGATTCGATAAGCCGGCCAACCTCATCCTCAGTCATAAATGAGGGCAGATGTTTTTCTAACTTAGGGCTGGAAAGCATAAGAATGGGGTTAGTTTTAATATACCCTTCGCGGCAGAGGAATCTAAAAAAACTGCGCAACGCCGAAAGCCGGCGGCCGACCGTACGATTCGCAAAATCCTTTTCTTTTAAAACTGCCAGATATTTTCTTAAATCCAAATAACCAATTTTTTCTAACTGTGTCCCGGCAATAAATTTATTAAACCCTTGAAGGTCTAGTTTATAATTTATAACCGTATGGCTAGAATAGTTTTTTTCAATTTCCAGATAGCGCACAAACTTCTCTATGTATTTTTCCATAATCAATTTCTTCCGTCATCCAAACTGAATCTCAGTCTCTTAAAATTGCTCTTCCGTCATCTTAAGATTTCATTCTCGTCAGCCGCCTATGGCGTCTTCTTCAGAATGACGTTCTTTTATAATGCTCCTTTACTTCAGTACAAAATGAACCTATTTATCCCTCCCCGATGCTTTCTTAAGTGTGTTAAGGATTTCAGGATTCACAGCCAATCCTAGCTCTTCTGCCTTATGCACATCTGCCCAAGCCAAGTCATATTCTTTTTCCGCATAATAGGCAAGCGCACGGTTGCGGTAAGCCCTTGCATCATTAGGATTTATTTCAACAACCTTGGTTAAGTCGGAGATGGCGTGAGGTAAATTACCTTGCTCTAAGAAAATAATCCCGCGATTAAAATAAACATCTATGTAATTAGGTTTTATTGCAATGGCTTTAGTATAATCAGAAATAGCTTGAGTAAAGTTTCCTTGCTTGCTATAGGCAAGCCCACGGGTATTATAAGCTATTACATAACTAGGGTCAATTTCAATGGCTTTAGTATAATCAGATATAGCTTGAGGCAGGTTATCTTGTTGAACGTAGGCAAGCCCGCGATTTTGATAAGCCTCTACAAAGTTAGGATTAATTTTGATAGCTTTAGCAAAATCAGATATGGCTTGGATGAAACTACCCTGGTTAGCATAGACAAACCCGCGGTTGTTATAGGACTCTGCATTGTTAGGGTTTATTTCAATAGCTCTGGTAAAATCAAAGATGGCTTGAGAAAAGTTACCTTGTCTAACATAGATAGACCCACGGTTATGATAAGCTTCTTCATTTTTAGGATTAATTTCAATAGCTTTAGTATAGTCGCAGATGTCTTTGGAAAAATTACTTTGTTTATCGGAGGCAACTCCGTGATTTAAATATTCTTCCGCGGCCTTAGAATCGATAGGGGCCCAATTATTTTCATGAAACAATGCTTTTTCTTTTGTTGAAGTGAAATTTTGCTTTACTCTATTAATGCCTCCAACCTCAATCAGCTCCAGGCTATTCAATGACTCTTGAAAAACAGGCAACTCCCGCTCAAAATCATCGGGAGTATCACCAAAAGAGATCCAGAATATCGCTTTCCCACGGAACAAAAAATAATTTAATTGTCTCATATTAAACGGCTCTAATCGTGATTGTATTCCTAATTTTACCCATTTTCTACCGTTTAAATCAATTTCTATCGGCCCATCTATTAGAATATCCGGCAGCGCTTTTTTAAAAAGTCGCGCTCTTTGCTGGGCATAATCCCAAGCAGTATTTATAGATGGATGATCTTCATCTACCACCACACTAATGAATGAATCAATTTTGCCCTTAAGCCTATACTCTTCAATCGGATGTTTATGAAAATACACCAGCTGGCTTTTATCCCATTTTATCGCTTCTTTATAATAACCTTCCGGAGTAACCATAACCCAATCTTTCGGCCCCCTCATAGAAATGCCGTAATTTTCATTAATATAGACGTTGTTAAGCAAATTTGGAACAATTGTCTCTATTGAATCAATGCCCTTCATATCTATTCTGGCATCTACACCAGGCATTACCTCCAAAACCACCGAATCTTTAACCCTGCTTACTATTTTTACCTCTAGTACCCTCCCATCTTGGTAATAAATAATAGAATTCATACTTCTATCCTTAAATAATTCATTGCTTTTTATATTCACTATCTTGATTCCTACTTCACCTGAAGCAGTATTATTTTCTTGTGATGATTTTTTTTCTTTTATTAAGGGCGAGTTTTGTATTACCCCATCAATACTCTCAATCTCATCAATATAATATATCAATGGGACGCCTTGAAAATCTATCTTTATATACTTATCTGTCTTTTCAATGAATTTTCCTTCTACTGTTTTGCCAGACTTAAGTACAATTATTTCCGCAAATATAGAAACTGGAAAAAATAAAACTAATAATAGAATTAACAGTCTTTTCTTCTTCATGTTTTCTCCTGCGATATTCAGGCTGTGCCCTAATGTCAATTACCAACGAGATTCTTCGGCCGCTTTGCTTCCTCAGAATGACGCAAGCCGCTCCACTCCCAAGCTATCAATATCTTACTCTTTATTTTCTGGTAAGTCGCGCGAAGTAAAAGTACATTTAGGAAAATTTGAGCAGCCGTAGAAAACCCCGCGTTTAGAGTGGCGCTCGATTAACTCTCCAGGGCAATTTTCAACTCCACACTTAACCCCTGAAGTAATCGACTTTGAATTCTTGCACTCCGGAAAAGCAGAACAGCTTAAAAATTTACCGCGCCTTCCCCACTTTACAATTAAAGGCTTACCGCATTTATCACAAAGCTGGTCCGTAGTGATAATCTCCTTGACGATGTTGGCTTGAGCAAAATCCAGGCTCTCTTTAAAAGGTAAATAAAAATCTTCTAATATCTTGACCCTGCTAAGCGTGCCTTCCGCAACCTCATCCAGTTTTTCTTCAACTGCCGCCGTAAATTTTACGTCAATAATCTTAGGAAAATATTCTACCAGCATATCATTTACCTTAATGCCCAGCTCCGAAGGATTAAGGTAGCCTTTGATCCGGCGGACATAATCACGTAAAATAATCGTATAAATAATCGGCGCGTAGGTCGAAGGCCGGCCAATTCCCTCCTCTTCCAAAGCCTTAATTAATGAGCTATCCGAAAACCTGGGCGGAGGCTTGGTAAAATGCTGCGAAGGAGTAAGAGTTTTTAAGCCGAGCAGTTCACCCTGCTCTAAGGGAGGAATTACATTCTTAGCTTTTTCTTTCTCCTCATCAAAGTCTTCTTTTTCTTCTGCCTGGATTTTATTATAAGCGGCCAGAAAACCCTCAAAAACCAAGCGGCTGCCGCTGGCAACGAATAAATATTTACCCAGCCCCTGCGGACAGGGGCTGGGTTTATCCGCTAAAATATCCACCGCGGTTGCCAAAAACTCCGCCGGCTTCATCTGGCTGGCTAAGAAACGATTATAGACAAGCTCATAAAGCCGTATTTGATCATGATTAAGAAAATCCTTTATTGCTTCCGGTGACCGGCAAATATAACTGGGGCGGATTGCCTCATGCGCTTCCTGCGCGGACTTCTTGGCTTTATAAACATTTGGTTTATCCGGAATAAAATTTTTGCCAAAACTTCTTCCAATATGCTCACGCGCCTCTTGGATTGCCTCCGCGGCAACATTAGGTGAATCCGTGCGCATATAAGTAATTAAACCTACGGGATTATCCTCGCCAATGTCAATACCTTCATAAAGCTGCTGGGCGATTAACATCGTCTTGGAAGCGTTAAACCTAAACTTATTAAACGCCTCCTGCTGCAGAGTGCTGGTAATAAACGGAGCCGGAGGATAACGCTTTTTTTCTGTTTTTTTAATCTCTAAAACTCTAAACTCTTTGCCCTTTAACTGATCACAAATACTTTGAGCATCCTGGTTACGTGAAATCTCTACTTTCTGATTATCAATTTTATCCAGCTTAGCGCAAAAATTACTTTGGCCCGAAACTTTAGGCTTAAATAATTCCACGGAAATCTCCCAATATTCATTAGCGGTAAACTTCTGAATCTGCCGCTCCCTTTCCACAATTAACCTTAATCCCACGGATTGCACGCGCCCAGCGCTTAAGCCGCGGGCAATTTTTTTCCAAAGCAAGGGGCTCAAAAAATATCCCACCATCCGGTCCAGAACCCTGCGGCCAACCTGAGCCTCAATCATTTTAACGTCAAACTCCCGCGCGTTTTTAAAAGCCTCTGCCACGGCATGCGGAGTAATCTCATGAAAACTTACCCTTAAAACGTTTTTACCTTTAAATAATTTTTCTTTTATCTGCCAGCCAATTGCCTCGCCTTCCCGGTCAGGGTCGGTAGCAATATAGATATTTTCTTTCCCCTTAGCTTCTTTTTTTAATTGCGCTAATATTTTTTTCCGGCCCGGAATTACCACATATACCGGTTTAAATTTATCTTCTACATCCACCCCGAGCTTTTTCGCCGGCAAATCAATAATATGCCCCATCGATGAAACTACCCGAAAATCATCACCCAGAATCTTACTGATGGTTTTGGCCTTAGTCGGTGACTCAACAATCACTAGATTCTTACTCATTTAATTCTCCATAATTTCCCCCAGCAAATCTCAACCTCCCAACTCCGGGGGTCGGAATTGATAAAACTCAATTTTCAACAATTAAATCTTTTATTTTTACCACTTCTTTCTGATAAGAAATATGATCATCAACAAATTTTTTGTAAGAGAAATCAACCATTGGTAAAAAATCTGAATAGTTACAAATTGGATATTCGACACTATCTCCCGATAAATATTCTTTGTAAGAAGAAGCGCTCCATTCTTCGGGCTTATTAACCAAATATCCGGTTACAGGATTTAAATGTATATACCGGGTCAGATGAAGAAGTTGCTCCTCATTTTCAACTATTACATTCTTAAACCGCCCCTGCCATAACGGACCTTTCCTATTATACTTAATATTAAAATATCGCGTATAACTATTTAAAATGTTGCCGATAAAAGCTGTTATTCCATTATTTTTTAACTGCTTGAGAATCAAATGTATATGTGTCGGCATAATACAATAAGCAATTATTTCTACAACTATTCCTTCAGTCAGACTCTTCTGAGAAAAACCATGTTTTATCTTAATAAAGTTAGAAAAACTGATTGGTTGTTTCTCTTTCTGATAATAACTAATTACATCCACAATTCTTGAAAAATCAGCTTGATTGTTAAATATCTTAAATCCGGCTATACTTTTATTAAAAATATGATACACCTCTCCCGTAACTAACATTTCTTTTCTTAAAGGCATTATCGTTTTATACCCCATTCCGACACCGGGAGTCGGAATGGGGTATTTTTAGATTCGCACAAGAACAATTAACAGATATTGTTAAGTTTAGAAAACTTTTTATCTCTTCTTGTAAATATCGTGAATCTGCTTTATTAAGATAATTAAAAGGTTTCAGTTGTTTGCCGCCTCTTATAGTAAAAACTAAACCTTCAAAAACAACCTCTTCTGTTTCCTCTCTACAATCATGCACAACACCGCAATGAAGATGCATACTCTCAATTTCGCTTGTTGAGAAAGTCTTTTTACGATAAACAAAATTTCCTATGAGTTCACTCATCTCAATCTTGTCTTGAGAAATAAATAATTTTTGCTTTCCAATGATAGCCCATAATAAACCTAAAAAGAAAGGCGATAAGAGCATTAAGAAAAAAGAAGTAGTGCCAAATGCATGATGACGGATTCCATCAATTAAAAACGGCAAACCAAAAATAAGTAGAAAAATAGAAAGTAAAAAACCTAATTTGTGATGATAATCCCGATAATAAAAAATTGCTTCAATACAGCCCTTTTCTTTATTAATCCGAATATCCATCTTTATCTCCCTTTTTACATAATACCCAATTCCGACTCCCGGTGTCGGAATTGGGTATTTAATTTCTGATAAATTGTTTTCCCGGCAATGCTTTAATTAGTTTCTTAAACTGTAATTTTAAAATTAAACTCAAGACCTGGCTGCTGCTGAACGATGACTTCTGCACTAAATCATCTATGGCTACCGGATGCTGGGTTATGTGTTCATAAAGCCGGCTTTCTTCTTTTCCGTAGGCAATTTCTTGCTTTTTTACCTCAGGTTCTATTTTTTTCATGTTTGACGCAGCTAAATTCAATTCCTCAAGAATATCATCACAACAAGTAACTATTTTTGCTCCTTGTTTAAGCAAGGCATTAGCTCCCATTGAGCCAACCGAATCTATCCTGCCGGGTAAAGCAAAAACCTCCCTGCCTTGTTCCAAAGCAAAATCCGCGGTAATTAAAGCCCCGCTATTCCTGGCTGCTTCGGTGATTAAAACACCTAAACTTAAACCACTAATTAAGCGATTACGCCGGGGAAAATTTCCCGGCAAGGGTTTTGTTTCCATGGGAAATTCCGAAATTACTGCTCCGGATAGAGCAATATCTTTGGCTAAATCCGCGTTCTCCGCCGGATAAATATGGCTAAAACCGCTGCCCATTACCGCGATAGTGCGCCCCTTGGCTTTTAAGGCTCCACGATGCGCGTAAGTATCCACCCCACGGGCCATCCCGGAAACAATGGTTATGCCTTGGGCACATAATTGAGAGGCAAAAATTTCTGCGTTGCTTAAACCGTAAAATGAGGCGCGGCGCGAACCCACAATACCAATCGCTAAGTTATCCTGCGCGATTATACTGCCTAAAACATAAAGCACAATCGGCGCCCCGGGAATCTGCCTTAAATTTTCCGGATAATCCTTATCGTTTAAGGTAAGAATTTTAATACCCAGTTTCTCAGAAGAAAAAAGTTCTTTTTCTATATTCTCTTTTTTAAAAGAAACAATGCCAGACGCGATTTGGCTCCCTATCCCAAAAATAGAAGCCAAATGTTCATACTTCGCGCTAAATATTTCTTGTGGCTTGCCAAAAACTTCCAGTAACTTGCTTAGCCTTACGCTGCCAATATTAGAAATAAGGTTTAACCCTACAAATGCTTCAAGTTCAGTCATTTTTTCCTGTTATTCTACCTTTTTCTACTTACGGCCCCAGAAGAAACTATTTTAATAATCTTAGTTACCGCCTCTTTTATCGAAAGTTTGGAGGTATCAATTGTTTTATCCGCTTGTATATAATAAGGCGCGCGCATTTTTAGCAAAAGTTCTATACGCTCCCGGGGCTTGGCAACATTTAAAATCGGGCGCGACGCGCTGGTAGAGACTCTTTTTAAAATCACCTCGCCGGCAGCGCAAAGACAGATTAAAATCCCGGTTTTCTTCATCAGCTTGATATTGTCCGGATCTAAAACTACTCCCCCGCCGCAAGCCACTACGAATTTTTTCTGAGAGCAAACCTGCCTTAAGAATTTTTTCTCAATTTTACGAAAATACGGCTCACCCTCCTGAGCAAAAATATCCACAATCCTGCGCTGTTGTTTTAATTCTATCAGCTCATCCAAATCGATAAAATTCCATTCCTTCTCTTTAGCCAACTGGCGGCCAACAGAAGTCTTACCAGTACCCATGAATCCAATAAGATAAATATTCACCCCGCACCTTCTTTTTTATTTAATTCATTAAACCATATGGCTTTAATAATGGAATATCTAGAAGGTGCGGGGTTCACCCAGCACCTTCTATCGTATTCAGTATTCTGCTTATACTTATTCTCTTAAATCTTATTGCTTTAAAGAATGATGAATAATTAGAAGATGCTGGGTTCATATTGGAAATCTAGGGGACGGTTCTATTTTTCGAAAAAAATAGAACCGTCCCCATTGTTTTTAACTACCCTTGTACGCTTCCAGAACAACTTCACTTAACTGCTGCTTTAGCTCTTTGGTCGAAGGAGTTACTGTGTCTCGCCATTTGCCATCTTTACCTTGATGGCGCGGCATACTCACAAATAACCCTTTTACGCCATCTACCACGCTAAAACCTTTAATCAGGACTCCCGAAAATGAAACATCCGCAAAAGCCTTAAGCTTGGAATCGGTATCCAGCTTATAGATGCGGCTGACGCTGATTACGTTTTCTTCCATCTCTTCTTCACCCCTTTCTACTCCAATAGACGAAAAGGGCGGCATTATCTCACAATATATTTTTTCAAAAGATCAGTACGCGCTTTCAGTATACATCTCACAACGGGTAATATCTTTAGCTACCTGCTCATACTCCAGATCATCTAAAACCTTCTCAAATTCCTTACTGCTCCCGTTAAGCAGGCCATTAATCGTAAACACCACATTAGCTATTGTTATACTCTTGATAAAAATAACCACGCGCACCGCCACCGCGCTATAAGGCCTGCCGCTATTATTAGTAACCTCCCCCTTAACAACTATCTGGTTAGTCTTCCCATATCTCCCAACCTTTATATTATGATAATCTAAATTAAGCACGCGTTATTCTTTTCTTATAGTTTGTATAAGTGTTTTTAATATCCTCCAGAGAATCCGCGCCAAACTTTTCCAAAAAAGCCTCAGCCAAAACCAAGGCGCATGCCGATTCAGCCACTACGCCGGCAGATTCAACTACGCATATATCCGAACGCTCAACCGCGGCCTTAGCAGATTTTTTGGTCTGGATATTTATCGAATCCAGCGGACGCATCAATGTAGAGATCGGCTTCATACAAGCCCGCAAAATAATCTCCTGCCCGTTAGATATCCCGCCCTCAATACCGCCGGCATTATTAGTCAGGCGAAAATACCCCTTGGACTTGGAATGATAAATCGCGTCATGCACTACTGAGCCAAAACTAACCGCATATCCGGCCCCCAGTCCGACCTCAAAGGATTTAATCCCCGGGATAGAGATAATCCCGGCAGCTAAGCGGCTGTCCAGCCTACGGTCAGCCTGCACATAGCTTCCCAGCCCCACGGGAACGTTTGCGGCCACAACTTCAAAGATTCCTCCTACGGTATCTTTATTTTCAATCGCTTCGGTTATTTTGGAAATTATTCCCTGTTTAGTAGACTCACCGCCAACCGAAAGAACCCTGCTAGTAATTACAATTCCAAACTCATCCAAGAACCTCTTGCACAAAGCTCCCAAAGCCACCGTAGCTGCCGTGCTGCGCGCTGAAGCGCGTTCTAATACTTCCCGGATATCCGTAAAACCATATTTCAACAACCCCGCTAAATCCGCATGGCCCGGCCGCCCGGCAACCACCTTAGGCAGCTTTTCAATACTGGCATCTTTATTTTTAATCAATAAAGTAATCGGGCTCCCCAGAGTACGGTTATTTTTTAAACCCGAGATAATCTCTACCCGGTCATTCTCTATCCGCATCCGCCTGCCCCGCCCGAATCCGGACTGCCGGCGTTTTAATTCTTTATTTATAGCCGATACATCCACCGCCAGCCCGGCGCAAAGCCCCTCCAGGATGGCCACCATTCCTTTGCCATGTGATTCTCCCGCAGTTAAGCATCTTAACATAAGTTCCTCCTTGCACAGAAAGTGTACACCGGCCCATCCAATTGGGCCGGGTGTTTGCCCACAAAGGCACACCCGCGCAATTTTCCCGCGAGGGAACACCCGCGCAATTCCCATAAGCGCGGGGTGTTTATTTCCAAAGCCCGCGCTGATTTTGGCGCGCCTGGGTATATAATTTTAAAAACTCATCCGCGTATTTTACATTCGGCGGATAAGTCATTAACGAAGCATAACCCTCCTGGACAATCTTGGCATTTACAAATGTTCCATCGAGTAAATAAACATAAGCCAGAATTCTTTTATATTTATCGAATCTTTCTACATCAAATTCCAATCTTACGCGTTTGCCTTCAACAAGTTTCTTAGTAAATTCGTAAGCCTGCTTACCTAGCTGCTTAATGGTTGCAACATCCTGCCCCGAACGCTGTGCATCGCGGTAGAGCTTATTAGATTCGTGCATCTCCGGGGTATCAATGCCGATTAAGCGCACCCGTTCATTATTTTCCAGAACCAGCGTATCCCCATCTACAGCCCGGGTAACTAAAATATTACTGTAATCATAACTTGCGCCAAAAGGTAATTTCCATTTGACCTCTTCTTTGGAATGAAAACGCGGGTCTAAATCTGAAGCGTATAAATAACCGCCAAAAACTAATATCCCCAAAACCAAAATAGCTTTAAAGTATTTCAACTTTACCCTCCTTGATTAATTTAACCTATTTAATTCATTCTACTATTTTTATTAGATAAATCAATGAAAACCTGGGGACGGTTCTATTTTTTTGTAAAAAATAGAACCGTCCCCTTTGTTTCTGAAAAGTAGAACCGTCCCCTTGATTTTTATATTGCGGTTGCTGGATTTTCGCTTATAATAAGAATCATGATTTACGACCGTTTCCAACAAGAAGCTATAGACCACATAAATAACGGCCATTCGGTAATTGTCTCAGCTCCTACCGGAGCCGGAAAAACAGCGATTGCCGAATACATTATCAGCGGCGCTATTTGCAACAATTTAGGAGTAATCTACACCGCGCCGATTAAAGCCCTCTCCAATCAAAAGTTCCGCGACTTTAAAGGCCAATTCCAGGATAATATCGGAATTCTTACCGGGGATGTTTCAATTAACCCGCAAGCTCCTATTTTAATCATGACTACCGAAATCTTCCGCAACAAAATCCTGGATGAACCGGCCAGCCTGGATAAATACTCCTGGATCATCTTTGATGAAATCCATTACATTGACAATCCTGAGCGCGGCACGGTCTGGGAGGAATCATTAATCTTTCTGCCCAAACACATGAATCTTTTGGGATTATCGGCAACTATTCCGAATATCAAACAATTTGCCGCCTGGATCGAATCTATCCATAACAAAACCGTAAAAGTAGTTATCGAAGAGCGCCGGCCAGTACCTTTACATTTTAGTTTCCAGTGCGCTAACGAAGTAGTGGATAATCTCGACCAGCTTAAACGCCTGCGTTCCAGCAAACCCAACCGCCTGCAATCGCTAATTAGCTATGTCCAGGAAAAAGAAGGCCTGCCGGCGATTTATTTTGTTTTTTCCCGCAAGCGCGCCGAAGAGCTGGCTTTTGATTTATACGGATTCAAATTTCTTAACGCCCAAGAAACCCACGCCATCACCCAGATGTATGAAGAGTTGCTGGAGAGATTTAATTTAAAAAATGAGCAATCAGCGCAGCTGCTTTATCCATTAGTGCAGCGCGGCATTGCCTACCATCATGCCGGAATGCTGCCCACCCTAAAAGAAGTAATCGAACGCCTTTTTACCAGCCGCCTGCTTAAAGTTATCTTTACCACCGAAACCTTTGCCTTAGGGATAAATATGCCCAGCCGTTCGGTGATGTTTGACGGCCTGCGTAAATTTTACGGCACCTACGTGCGCAATCTAAAAACCCGCGATTTCTTTCAAATGGCCGGGCGCGCCGGCCGGCGCGGTATAGACCAAGAAGGCTTTGTCTATACGCGCATTAACCCGCAAAGAATAAATTTCGAAGAGGTGCGCAGGATCATTTTTGGCAATCCTGAAGAAGTAAAAAGCCAGCTAAATACCTCCTACGCCACGATCCTTAATCTTTACGAAAAATACCAGGATGAACTGTTTAAGATTTACCCCCTCTCTCTGCACTATTATCAGTCTCGTAAAAATGAACAAAAACAAGCCTTAAACCTTCTGGATGCAAAGCTTAGGCTGCTCAAAGACTTAGGATATATTCACGACGGAAAACTCACGGATAAAGGAAAATTCGCCAAAACTATTTATGGCTATGAACTGGTTTTGGCAGAATTATACGCGGAAAATATCCTGGAACAACTGGATGAATTCGGGCTGGGGGTAGTCGCGGCATCCGTGGTCTTTGAGCCGCGTAAAAATCAACGTATGCCCACAAGTATCTCAAAATCCACCGGGCACTTAAAAAGAACCTGCGAAGAAACCTATGACCGCGTCAAGAATAAAGAACGCCGTTATAAAATTTATCCTTTTAGTAAACTGCCCTATTTTCACCTCTGCTCCAGCATGGAAGCTTGGCTGCGCGGGACAAATTTCGATAAGACTTTACAATTTACAGATTGTGATGAAGGCGAGGTAGTGCGCTATTTCAGGATGAGCGTACAGGTCTTAAGAGAGATTGCCCAGGCTCCGGTTGCCTCTTACCTGCTCAAGGATAAAATCAAAGAAACCATCCGCGTAATTAACCGCGATATCGTCGACGCCGAAAAACAGCTGCGCGAGGGCTAAAAAAAGGGATAGATTTTTCTCAAGCTTGAGAGAAAAACCTATCCCCTTTTTTATTATTTTGATTCTAAATAATCCTGAAGGATTTTTTTATGGTCAAAGGCGAAATCAAGATTCTTGATTTCGCTTATTTTAATCACTTTGATATCCGCGGCGTCATCTCCGGCTTTGGGGGTTCCTTTAGCTTTAGCGGTAAAAACCGTGCCGATAGTGTGAAATCGGGGATCACGCGCGGGGTCTGAATAAGTATGAAACTGTTTCACTTGAGTTAAATCTAAATTCGTTTCTTCTTTGGCCTCTCGGATTACCGCGTCTTCTAAGCTTTCAGCGTAATCCACAAAACCTCCGGGCAAAGCCCAGCCAAAAGGCGGGTTACCGCGCTTGATAATCACAATACCTTCGGGCAATTCAATAATCGCGTCTACCGTCACATAAGGCCCGCCGGATAATTTTGCAGCCACATACTCTAAATAACCTAAGACACCTTGCTTAAAAACTTCTAATGCCTCCTGATTATAAAGACAAAAGATAATTTCTTTTAAAGAAGTGGCCTCCTGGCGCAGATGTTTTAATACTTCTTGCGCCATAATCTTTGCGGAGGCTAAAAACGGAAAACCACCAGTGCCACAGCCTAAAGCCGGAAAAACAATTGAACCAATCTTTAACTCTTCGGCTAAATCCAGTGAATTTTTACAGGCGTTACGAATTTTTATTTCATCGGTTTGAAAATCCATGCCCATAGTTACAGCATGAATGATATATTTTGCCGCCAGCTCTCCCGCGCCGGTGGCAATGGCTCCTCCGATCTCAACGGGCCCCTTACTGAGCGCCTCCTCTTCAATAATCTTACCGCCTTTTTTTTTAATTACCCCCGCCACTCCCCCACCCATCAGCAATTGATTATTCGCGGCATTAACAATAGCATCAACCCGCAGCTCAGTAATATCCCCCATCACCACTTTAATTTTCGTATTTTTTATCTTTATCATACAATCCTACCAGTAAAAAGGTTTAAAATATCTGATGGAATCCAACAAATCATTCAGCCTCATAATTAAAAGCATACTTGAATATTTATCGGTCCAGGGCCGAATCAGCCTGTCTTTCCCGGGAACATACTTACTCCATTTAAATTCGGTCACTAACTTGCTAAAAGAACCGCTATCCCAACTTATGGCAAACCAGCTGGTACCAAAAATATCATTCCTGAATACCTCTCGATTGCTTTTATAGCAGGCATAGGCATTTAAATAATTCGCGTTACTAAATAAAACGGGAATAAAATCAAGATATCTATTTGAAATATGGAACAAGATTATCCCCTTCTCCGCTAAATGCTTCCTGTATTCATTTATCGCTTCAGTAGTTAAAAGATGCACCGGAATCGCATCCCCGCTAAAAGCATCTACCACTAAAACATTATAACGCTTAGCCGGCACTTCTTTGATAGCAAGCCTGGCATCACCAAAAATAAAATTTACTTTGGCCTTGGTATGTTTAAGAAAAGTAAACAAATTTTGCGCAATAAAATACATATCCGGATCAATCTCAAAATAATCAATCTCTTGGCCATCCCGGGCATAAACAGCCAGTCCACCCGTACCTAAACCAATGACACCAATATTTTTCCCCACGCTGGGGCTGCTCAGTAATCTGCCGACGGGAGTAAGCTTATGATAATAAGCTAGGGGTTGATTTTCTCTTTCCTTATCTTTAAACTGAGCGCCATGGATAGTCGTTCCATTCATCAGGACAATTATACCGTTTTCCTCATAAACTCTATATACTCCGTAATAATTACGATGCTTATAAAGATAATTATTTTTGGTCCAGAATGAATAGATGAGAGGCGTAATCAACAATATCAAAAGAATATTTAATAAAAATGCGCGTGGATTTTTTATTAAATTGGAATAACAGATTTGAAAAAACAAAAGGATAATAATTATTCCAAATAGATTATATCCCCTAAAGAAGAGCGGCCAAGCCATAAGCATTATACAAACATAAGCGACAAGAAATATGTTGCGCCAACCCAGCCTCTGATATTTAGTGCCGATCGCCAAAGCCCAGGCGATTACCGCCAGCGCCAACAGGTATTCAGAAACTGAAACCGAAATAAGCGGCATGGCCCAGGTAGTAAAAAGTCCTCCGATAAATCCACCCAAAGATATAATTAAATAAAATAAAGGCAAGTTATCCAGGTTGGCCGGTTTAGTTTTATCTAATTGATACTGGCAAAACATGCAGAAATGAAATAAAAATAAACAGGCAAGAATTACTTCCACAATAAAAGGCAAGATTCTCATTAAGGTGATAAAGAACAAAACTACGCTGTAGGCAAAAGTTAGGTAAAATTTATCTACCACCCAAGCCGGTCTCCAGGGCTTGCGTTTAAAATTTAAGACAAAGGAAACAAGATAAATACATAAAGGCACCACCCATAATAAAGGTATAGGAGCAATCTCATAGGTAAAGATGTTAGTCACAGAGAGAAACATAATTACTCCGGCAGCGCTGAAAAGCAGCCACCTAAAACAATCCTGCCACAAAATTCCATTCATGCTCCAGGCCTTGTTTATCCTGTTCTCCTGATTAACCTTAATTGTCAATGCCGCCAAAACAATTAACCCTAAAAGTAAAAAATAGATCACTCTCCATAACAAAAGCTGCTGACCTAAATCCAGAAATATTTCAAATAAAAATGGATAGGTAATTAGCGCCGCAAAAGATCCTAAATTAGACAAGGCAAAGAGGGCATAAGGATTATTTTTTTCGACTAAATCCGAACCCCCCAGCCAGGATTGCAATATTACGCTACTGGTAGATAACACAAAGAAAACCCCGCCAATTGAGAAAAAAAGATGCCGGAAAACATTCAGCACCAGGGCAATGTTTAAATTAACGGGGTTGATCACCGGTAAACTTTTCCCGGGAAAAGCTAATAACGGCAAAAAGAATAAAACTAAATAAAACGGCTTGAAGCGTTTTATCCCGATCTTCCTGAGTACAATATAGGAAAAAAAATACCCCAAGAATAGTGCGGCCTGAAAAAAAACCACACAAGCGCCCCAGATCAAATAACTGCCTCCGAAATCCGGAAGCAATATCTTGGATATAATTAATTCGATTTGAAATAAAAGAAATGCCGCCAGAAAGGTTATTGAGTTTAATATAAATATTTTTCGCATTAGCTATTCACCGATTATCTTGACCAAAACGCGTTTTCTTCTTTGGCCGTCAAACTCTCCGTAAAAAATCTGCTCCCAAGGGCCGAAATGTAATTTACCTCCAGTTACAGCCACCACTACTTCTCTGCCCATAACTATACGCTTAAGATGCGCATCCGCATTATCCTCACCAGTTAAATTATGTTTATATTTATCTTTGCCAAATGGGGCCAGCTTCTCAAGCCAAACGTAAAAATCCTGATGCAATCCCCTTTCATCGTCATTAATAAAAACACTGGCGGTAATATGCATGGGATTAACCAGACAAAGCCCTTCTTTAATCCCGCTTTTAGCTAAAGCCTCCTGGACTTGATCGGTAATATTAATAAACTCCTGGCGATTCTTGGTATTAAAAATTAATTCCTGAGTATAAGCTTTCATCATCACCCCCCTGCTTTAGAATCACGGGGGCGGTTCTATTTTTTAATACCGTCATTCTCGCGAACCACGTAGACCTACGCGGTCTTCTACATATATGTAGACCGCGTAGGTCTACACAGGTAGATCAAGAAAGAATAGAACCGTCCCCTGGTTTTTATCACCGTTATTTTTTAAGAAACATATTCGCCAGCCCCTGAATAATATTACCTACCGCCGCCTTAAAAGCATACCTTGGCTGACCCAGCGTACCGCTTAATTTAATTACGCCAAATTTACCACCCTGGCCAATAATCGCGGTAGTGACGTCCTTAAATGTACCACCCAAAGGAACCATCCCACTTAATATCTCCACATCTAAAGCCCCTTCTAAGGAACTATCAAAACCAATTTTTACAGGGCCAGCAAGATTAACCATGCTGCTGGTTAATTTCAAATTATCCGTATAAACAAATTTATTCTTTAGCGAAAAAGCGCAAACGCATCCTGTAAATCCAATGTTACCCAGATCCTTAGCCAGTAACAATTGGCCTAATCCTTGAAGTAAATTTAACTCCCCCAGCTTTCCTTCGCTGACCGCGAAGCTGCCCGCTCCATCAAGTTTATTCAAATCACTGCCCGCCCCATTAAGCTTAACCTCTCCCAGGAAAATTCCAGCGATATTTTTATTTTTAGAGGGCGTATCCAAATTAAGTTTTCCCAAATCAACCCCGCTAGCCCCTAACTCTAACTGATAGACAAGATCCTTGGAATTAAAATTTAACGCGCCCGAGCCCCGGATTATTCCATCATAAAAAGCCATATAGATAGCAGAAATCTTAGCTATCCCTTGTTCCTGTAAAAAATCCAAGGAAAAATCCGTTGCCTTTAAGCCATATAAAGAAAAACTACTGCTCGTAGATTTTACCTGCAAGTAACAGTTTTTAAAATCTACAGCTGGCCCCTTCAGGTTAAATTCCGTATCCAGCCGGCCTAAGGGCGAGCTCGCTTTTATTGCCGGGTAAGCTTTCTCCAATAACTTATTTAAATTACTCAACTCCAAATTAATTCTGCCGGTTAAATCCACCTGCGGCTTAACCGGATCAGATTGATCAATATCACCGCTAACTAAAAACTGCGAATCAAGATATTTACCTTTAAACTGGGTAACCTTGATTTTCTTACCCAAAAGATCAAAATCTCCGGCCACGGATAAATCTTCAGAATAAAGTTTTAACTTTACCTTCGGAGCAGTAAAATCAGAAACCGTGCCACTGGTCTGGTAATTTACTCCTTGATATTTAAATTTTGTATCCAGCCAACTTAAACCTTCTTGGCTAAATTCAAGCCTGGCGGCGATATTCTCAATCGGGCTAACCACTTTATCCAGCTTTAAACCCGCGCCGGTAATATCCAGGCTGCCCTGCGCTCCCCAAACACCCTGGTGATCCGGCTGAATTTTTACAGACAAGGCCGCTCTACCGCTAGCCGAATTAATCAGAGAAAAATTAAATTTATCCTTAGCAATAACAGGGAGAATACCAAGATCAAAATCCGTATTTATATTTAACGCCCGAGCGCTAAAATCTTTAATCCCCAGTTTAATCTCAAAACGCACCCCTAACAACTCCGCTTTTAAATTATCCGCGATTAAAGAATACTGATTAAAAACAACCTTTCCATTCAGATTCTTTACTTGGCCTAAAAACTCTAAGCCCGCGATATCCGCCTGTTGAATATCGCAGGCGCCGTTAAACTCAAGTTTTTTAGTTTCTAAATTGTAGTCAATTTTGGTTTGCAGGCTGGTATTTAATTTAGCCTTTAAATTATCTTTCACAAAAATTAGATTGTCTCCTTGCGCAGTAAGGTTAACTTGCAGTATTTTATTTTTAAGATCAGCTTGAGCCTGCAAGTTTATTAATCCGGAAACCAAATCACCTAAATCACTATAATAATCCCTAAATTCCTGAGTGGATAAATCCTTAAGCGCAAGATTAACCATCAGCTCCTGGCTTAGAATTTTGTATTCACCCGAGGCATTAATAAAAACCGGCGGCTGATTAACGAGTTGAGCGGAGAGATTAAACTTTAATTTTACCGGTAAACCCAACTGCAGGCTAAACTGGATATTCTTGATTTCTTTTTTGGATTTAACCGCCAGAGTATCATCCTGAAAAACAAGATTACCATTGGCAATAGTAAGCTTAAAAACCGCGACACTAAAATCTGATTTTTTCGCGGGTACCTGGGGAGCAAAGAAATCCTGCAAGTTAAAACTGTTATCCGGACGGCGCTCCAAGAAAATATACGGGGCTTTAAGATTTATGCTGGGGATAATAACCTGCTTCTTAAAAAGCGGCCAAATAAAAATTGTGCAAGCCGCCTGGGGAGTACTTAAAATCACATTCTGGCTGTCGACAATCACCAGGTCACGCAAAACCAACCCCTTGAATATGCTAAATTCCAGAGATTTTAGAGTGACATTCTTGCCGGTCTGTTTGGCCAGCGTAGAAACAATTAGTGATTTTATCTTCTTCGGTAAAAATACTTTATTCAAATATACTGTGGCGCTAAAAAGAATTAGAAGCAGGATTAAAGCGATTAGAATAAATTTTTTCATTTCCGCAATTTGATTAGTTTAGCGGCTAGCTGCCAAGCCTCTTGCTTATTCTTAATCTTACCGATGGCCTGAGCCTCCTCCAGTTCCATTAACAGTTTACCAATCAGAGGCGAAGCCGGCAATTTAAATTTACGCATAAGATGATTACCGTTTAAAAAACGCTCGATTTTCTTTTGGTCTTTTTGCTTTAATAATTTACGGATCAAAGCCTTAACTGTCTTCTCATGGCGCAGGCGAGATAGCGCTGTGGCCTGCGGCCCTTTAGTGGCACGCTGATCAGCCAAAGATAATAGCAGCACGGCTAAAGCCTCATTGCCGGTATCGCGAAAATAACGAAAAATCGCCCGCTCAGTTGGATGCGGGTTATTCGCCAGATACCCCGGCCTTAGATGCCAGAGCACAATCCTTTCTAAAACGCGCCCCTCATCATTAGATAATTTTAATCTGCGCGAAATTACGCGCATTAGGCCTAAACCTATTCTTTCATGCCCATGGAAAATAATTTTTCCTTTTTCCCGGCGCAAAGCCTTAGGCTTGCCGATATCATGCAAAATACAAGCTAATTTTAAAAGGCTGGATCTTCTACGCGAACCCGCGATTTCCTCCCGCAAATAATCATCTATCCCAGCAGCCTTTTTGGCCCCCTTAATAATTAGCTCAAATTGACTCAAAGTTTCTAAAGAGTGCTGCCAGACATCCAGATGATGGTAGGGCCCCTGCCCGATCCCGCGCATCGGCTTGATTTCCGGAAAAATAATCTCTAAAATCCTTAGCTTATCCAGGCTGACCAAAGAAACATAAGCCGTTGAACTGTCCAGAATCTTAAATAATTCTTCACGAATACGTTCGCTGGATACCAGGGCAATCTTATTTTTTTCTTTTTTGGCCAAGCGTAATGTTGCTGGATCTAAATCAAAACCAAGCGTACAGCTAAAACTAAAAGCCCGCAGGATCCTTAAGGGGTCTTCCTTAAAAGAGCCGGGCCCGGTAACCTTGATTATTTTAGCTTTAAGATCAACTCTACCGGAATACGGGTCAATAATCGAAGTATCTAAATCTTGGCGCTTAAATACATCCTCTAAGGCCACGGCCATGGAGTTTATGGTAAAATCCCGGTGCAGGAGGTCTTTTTCTAAAGTCGCGGCGCGGAAATCCGAAAAATCAAAGGTATGAATCTTCTTATCTATCTTCTTAACTAAACGGCAGGCAGCATGCTCTTGGTCTAAAATTACAAAGGCGCATCTTAATTCTTTAGCCAACTTACGGCCAAAACTTAAAGCGCCTCTCTTTAAACAAAAATCAAAATCCGGATTCTCCCTGGTTCTATCTAAAATTAAATCCCGCAAAGCTCCGCCCACCAGATATAATTTTACTTTCTTTATTTTAGCGAAATTATAAATCGGGTTTAAGATATTTTTATCTTTTAGGCTAAATTTAAGCATAGGAACAGGGGGACGGTTCTCTTACGAGAACCGTCCCCAGGATTTTAAGTTTTTTCTTTATTAAACAGCTCATACTGCTTGATAATCTCATCTTCAACTAAGATCGGCGCGTGAAACCTCACCGCCAAAGCGATACTATCACTTGGCCGGGCATCAATGGCCTTTAAAATACCGCCGGCAGTTTTAATAATAATCTTAGCGTGAAAAGTATTCTCTTCTAACTTATCAATAATAACTTTTTCCACGGTCGCCTCAAAATCCTTAATAATCATAAAAATTAAATCATGGGTCAATGGCCGCGGAGGATTAAAACCGCTGATCTTTAATTTTATGGCTGAGGCTTCATTTAAACCAATAATAATCGGTAAAACCCTAGTGCCCCCCTTTTCTTTTAAAGCAATCAACTGATCATGCCTCTTCTCATCAATCACAATCTTACTTAACTCCATCTCAATCATTGCTCCCCCTGGTTTTACAATCGCGCGGCGATCTTTTTTGCCGCCTCTTGCGCTTCTTTTATTTTTTGCGCCTGCACTGGCTCTCCCATATCCATGGGTTGCGCATTAATAAAAGTAATATCTTGAATACCCATGAAACCAAAAACAAACCGAAGATATGGCTCTTGAAAATCAGCGCTGCGCATGGTATCTGTATAGTCGCCGCCACGGCTGGTGATTACCACTAGCTTTTTATTCTTCACCAATCCCTCAACTCCCGTCGGCGTATAACGAAACAGGTATTTGGGCTGTAAAATTACATCCAGATAATGCTTTAATCTGTGAGGAATACTAAAATTCCACATCGGAGTACTGATAAGGTAGGCGTCCGCCGACATAAACCGCTCGATCTGGACGACAATCTCCTGCCAAGCCTCTTTCATTTCTCCATTAAGGTCTTTTCCTCCCGCAAGCATGTATTTACCATCTAAACGCTTTACGGTAAGAGAAGGCAATTCTTCTTTAGAGAGATCCAGCTCATCAATAACCCAATCCAAATGTTTTTCCTTAAAAGTTTTAAGGAAGGCCTCTGATACTTGCAATGTGCGCGATTCCTCCGCGCGCGGCGTGGCAATAATATGCAAAAGTTTTTTCATGCCTGCCTCCGTCTCTCTATAGCCTTAATTTTTAAAATTATTATACCACTTAACCGCGCACAATCAACAATCAAACGGTTTCCAATCAAACAGTTTCCATTCTAATCAGCTGCCCCCGGAATTCCGATGAGGCGCCTGCACTAACACCACCGCGCCGCCGCTGACCACCGGAGGATACATACCCCGGCACTTCCGGCACTGCCCCAGTTTTTTAATATGCGCCGCAAGTTTTTGAGCGGTATCTTTATTATTTCTGTAAATCTCTGTCATCGATATGAAATTTATGCAGCATTCTGTGCACAATTGGCGAAAAAACAATTCCCATTACCGCGATAAATACCAGGCCGCTAAAAAGAGCGTATACGGAGGCAAATATTTTCGCGCCGGCGTTAACCAGCGGATTAACCGGGCCCATGCCGCCTAAGATCATTGACGCGTTTAGTAACGCGTCAACCCAACTAAAACCAGCGATCCAATGATATCCGGCGATACCAATAAACAAAGCGAATAGGATCAAAAGAATGGCAATTCCAATAAATATAAATAACCTTTTTATGAATACCGGAGCCGGAGCTATTTTTTGGTGTTTTAGTTCAAACATATCTTACCCCCATTAGATAAAAAAACAATGTGCCAGGCGGCCTTCTCTTTACTCCACACTTTTTCTTCCCTGGGCATACTTACAAAAATCGCAATCCTGGCCGCTTACCGGAACTATATCGCTCATTAAACACTTATGTAGATCTAATATTGTACCCTCTATCCAACTGTCATCCCCAATATAAGGTATGATCTTGATATTAAAATCCAGCTTAGCCCCAAATTCATCCCTATCGGTCAATCCGTTACAGTACACAAAATAACCCGTTGAAGACACAACAAAAACATTTCTCCTGAACAACCACTGGTATATCTCCATCTGCCTCTTATAGGAGATCTGCCAATCCGCGTCAATATTGACCTCTTCTTCCTTGGAAGTGCTCTTGTAATCCACGATAAATAGCTGGCCATCCGCTGAAACCCAGAGATCATCTATTCCGCCTGAAAATAAAAGATTTGTCGGCGCGTGTAAATACTCTATCCCGCCATGCAGAGCATCCCGCCAAGAATTAAGCTTTTCGTGTCTAAAAGGAACCGCCTTAATGCCATTCTTTTCCATAAGCGGATGGACTGCCTGCTTTTCTCTATAGATATCAAATTCTTTCTTCAACAATTTATCTACCGCGGAGTTTAAAGTAAACGGATACCCTGGCGGCTGCCCCACCCCTAATCTTCTATCCAAGTAGAAGCACCGCGGGCAATTCATGAATAGTTCGATTTTAGAACGGCTTAACCTAAAGGGGAATTTACTGTGAGGATCAAATAAATTTTTGGTTTTTCTGCCAGTGTAATATTTAGACATTTCCCTTTCGTCATTCTGAGCCCGCCATTAATTCTGTGGCGGGCGAAGAATCTAAAATAACCCAAAACGTTCCCTAGGTTTAAACAGAAACAACTAAAAGGCTTAACAAGAAACTAATAATGCTGAAAAGGATATAGCCCCAAAAAGCCGGCCAGAAACCCGTAATCACGAAGCCTTTGACAATTTTAGACACCAGAAGAAAAAGAGCGCCGTTGATAAAAAGGGTAAATACCCCTAAAGTAACGATATTAATCGGCAGAGTAATCAGAATAATCAAAGGCCTCAAGAAAGCGTTAATAATCCCCAAGACCAGAGCAATCACCAGGACAGTAGCGGTGCTGGAAACCTCGATACCCCTGACAATGTGCGCGACAATAAAAATCGACAACGCGCCAATTCCCCACCTGACCAAAAATTGCATCATCTTAACTCCTCCTTTTCCGCTTCCTCAGCTCTACTCTGAAGCACCCCCACTACATATTTGTAACTTCTTTTCGGATTATCTATGGACTTCAAAGAAACAGTCTTAAAAGCATCCTTAACCTGCTTAGCGCCATATTCATCTATTTTCTTGATAATATCTTCAATGACTTGAGTATCATTACCTTTAAAAACTATCTTGGCGAATCTTTCAGCTTCTTCAAAACGGCTCTTACCATATAACTCTCTCACCCTCTGCTTATCCTTTTCTAAAATCTCCGGAGAATAAAGCCTAAACAATTTAAATAAACTTGCTTCCCTATGCCTAAAATTTTCCTCAGGAAGATAGGGAGCATAGTCAATCTCGATTATATTTAGCATTCTTAAAGATTGCATCCCCGTTGCTATCGTATTCCTGTTTATATTAAACTCCTTACTTAAGCCGATTATATGCTCGCGCCAAATATGCCCTTTCACGCCGCCTGCTTTACAGCGCGCGATAAAATAACAATAGCTCTCCCGAAATAAAAACTTCTTATTCCAGCCATATTTCCAATATTCATCCGGAATAGAAAAATACTCATCCCGAGATAAAACATACGGACTTTTATTAGGATAATCCAATAATATTACATTAGGGCCTTTTGCGGGCCTCTTCTGACGCAGAATAAGCTGATATCTCTGCTCAAGCCGCGCTAAAGCCCCCATTATTTTCTTACTGGCTGAACGATAAGTCAATTTTTTATCATAACCTAATTCCTGGCTAAAAACCTTATAATCAACTTCTACCTTCCCTTCTGCATTACTATCATAGTTTCGCAATAAGAGCATATATACATCAAACGCCCCTTTATCATTACTCGTAAGCATATGGGGAACTAAAGATGGAGTCCTTAGTAGATACTGATTCAACAGCACCGGCGGCTTTCTTTCTTCGTCAAGAATACTTGCCTCATAATCTATGGAGATCGAAGCAGAATCTTTTAGGAATTCTTTGGCTAGTTCTTTAGATCTGATTAGACAAGACCCCTCCCAATTCCTTTTCAAAGAAGACATCGTCCAGTTGGCGCTCCCCAAAATCACTGTTTCTTCATCAATAATCATAACCTTACTATGAGTAGTTATAAAAAGATTATCATAATACACCTCTATCCCATTCTTCTTTAGGTATAAAAACAAGGGTTCATTTTTCTCTTCCCTCTCCCATTCACCATTTCCCTTTCCCAAATTAATATAACTAATATTCTGGTCCAGGATTACCTTTACCTTGACTCCCCGTTTATTCGCGTTAACTAATTCATCAACTAGTTGATTAACCAAAGACTTCTTTGATTTTTCATCAAAATTTACAAGATACATCATCATATATATCGAGCTTTTCGCCTTTGCTAAAGCCTCTTTAACCCCAGGAAAATACTTATCCCCGCTTAAGTCTTCAACGAATGCCTGCGTCCCCATAACAGGGACTGTCCCCGCAGGGGACTGTCCCTGTGTTTTTACAGCTTCAGCATAACAATAAAAAATCCCCGCACTCGCTGTACACGCCAAAGCAAGGATAATAAAAAATACTATTTTAAAACAACGTTGTCTCATTTTTTGGTTATTTATAAAGTAATTTCAGTTGTCGACAAACTGTCGACGGTTCAATAAAGCTAGTGACCGTTTCTATTTATTGCCCTTGTTTTATATTAAAATTATGATATACTTTTTTTATGAGAGAAAAACCGCTTATAAAAACCAATGTCTACCTAAAAAATAACAGGTTATACAAAAAATCACTATTTGTCAATGTTTCTTCTTCTTCCTCTATTGAGCTTGGAACGCTCAGTCCAACCATCATCAACGCGTTAAAAAAAAGAAAAAACACCAAAAGCTATCTTTTATTATCTTGACGAGAAAGAGTAACCTCTAATATCTCTTTAAATATTTCCTCAACTTCGGTTTTTGCCTTATATGAAGATGTCTTGTGCTATAATGGCTCTCCCAAGTTCCCTTTTTAATCTTTTCCAGCATACCGTCCCTGCTACCCCGAGTAGAACCATTCTTATGTTTTCCTGTTACCTTAAAGAGTAGTTATTAGATTTCCCTCCACTTTCAAGAGGTCATCTCTACTTATTAGAGTGACGAGGCTACATCCGGGTTCATTCACATTACGGTCTGCTGATTTGCCTCCCCGCCCAAGGCGGGTTTGCAAGGCGGGTTTGTTGAGTGGCTTAGGCTTAAGGATTGCTCCTTTATCCTCACTCCAGGCTACACAGCTAAACAGGAAATTGCTGTGGCTGATACATCTCAATCAGCTAGATTACAAAGAGCTTATCTTGGCGCGCGAAAGCGTCTGCTTATCTGACTTATCCCGATTCATTCAGCGGACGCTCATTACTTAGTTCTAAAGATCGATCTAATAATTATGTAGCATATCTCCGGAATAGCTCTCGGAATTATTAGCACTATCTGAAATTTATTTTTTTAAAATCGTCTTCCGAATACTCTGTATCACAATTTGTGCAATATATTCTTTCTATTCCGGACGTCTGTTCTTTGTAAACGGTCAATTCTTTATCTTCTGCATAAAGAGAAGCTTTATGAATAATCATTTCTTCAATAAAAAAGTCTTCGCCCCCGCATTCCGTACATTTATTTATCTTCATTTTTGTCTCCACGCAAATTACTAAAACAATTCTTTCCTACACAGCGATTCCGGCCGCTGCATGCAAAAAAAAACAACCGTTATTTTTTTCTAATTTGCCTCTGACACGTAATACTCAATCGGCCTCTCTATGATAACTAAGAATTGATGTCACACAGGAACAAGTTACTTTGAAATCAGGGAAATTAGGGAACACTATACTTAATTCCTATTCCACCATACCCAGCCAAATAATCGTACGTTAAAGTAATAAAGTGCTGCGAAAGTAAATTTATCTCTCTTTAGCAGTAAATAAAATTCGTAGTCGACATCCCCACGGCTAACAAGCGATCTAATGTCTACGCTAAATTGATAAAAGACATCGTGAACTAAAGACGCATAATAAGTTTTGCTTTTCCCTGTTTCAAAATTTATACAGCCTTCTTGTAATCCGATATAAAGATCACGTATCTTATATTTTGGAGGGCACCCATCCCATACATAGCCTTTTTTTATTGTCATTTTTCCATCTTCTTCCAATGTAAACCATTTATTTTTAAAGTTTCTACCTTTCATGGAAGTTTGATATGAATAATCTTCTTCTAGGTAATAAACGTAGAAGAATGGCTTCTGACTAAGTTCTATCGCATCAATGCTATTTACTATTGCAGAAGCAGTAGCATCAGCAGTTTCTCGAGATAGCTTATCAATTACTTTATCAGTAGTTTTGTTGTGTATATTTCTCAAAATTTGCTTTAACTCATTAATTCCTGATTGGCTACCATGTTTAATCTCTTCCAATTTTGAAACCATTTCTCTCATCAACATAACATCCTGCGCTGAATATTTGATTTCGCATTTTTTATACCACCAATCCCTCATCTGAACCATCTCTTTTCGTTTCGAAGGATTGTCGCCAAATTGATCATGGCAATTCTGACATAAAGGAGCTGCATTACTAATATCATCGAGTCCGTCATCTTTTTCTGGAGTAATATGATGAACATCTATGCCTATATTCTGACACCTACAACAACGAAAAGCAGCTTTTTCTTTTACTTGTAATTTAATGTTTTCTGAAAATGACATTGTATTACCTCTCAGAGACTTAGATTTAAATTCTGAACGTTTCTATTTTTAAAAATTTACAGACAAAGCTTTCTACTATGCCGACTCTAGTATATAGTATTCAATCGGCCGCTCGATAATAACTACGAATTTATGCCCACAAAAACAAGATATTTTACGTTTTTCACCATCCATAAAATCCCAATCATTATCAGGCCTAATCACATCGTTACATTTAGGACAAATAATATCTTCCATAATTTCCCTTTCCCTCTAGTCTATAAAATTGCTAAGCAATGGCGGTAATAACGCATTTTCATTACATAATATTTTTTTATTTACTTTATTTTCGTCCATAAATATTTCTTGATAAAAGATTTATTTATGGATAACCAAATTTGATAATCCTCATACCAGCATGTTTCCAAATCTTTATCCTCATACCAATATAAACCGGTATAATAATCCCAATCGTCACCGTATCCTTTACAAACCACCACGAAATTATCATCACTGAATGGAAGAGACAACCACAAAAATAATTTCACGCTAAACGCGGGTATTTTTAAAGCTAAATTCATAATTAATTCCTTAATCTACTTTATTACTCTATATTGCCCTTTTCTAACGAATTCCAAATAACCTTTATCTCTAAGCACCTGCAACTGCTGGCGGATTTTGTCTTTAATATGCCTATTGCTCTGGTGTTTGGTCTGCAAAACAGCTTCAAAATTATAAACTTCATCAAGAGTAAATTCTTTTTTGGCCAACTGCTCGATACAATTCATTACATCAATAATCCAACCTTTTGATTTTATATCTTTTTCTTCTCTTAAAAATAAGGTCTTTTTCCAATCCCGAAGAACTTTTTGTTTCGACTCAACATGGGCGTTCTTAACCAAAAATATTCTTCCTGAAACTGGGATTCTTTGCAGAAGAATATTACATCCAATCCAACCGGCTCTTCTTGCCGATAAAGCGAGAGGTTTTCTTTTCTCAATTATCTGCGGTACAAAAAAATGCTTTGGTATAACGAAAAAATTTATGGCCTCAAAACTTCTTAGGTGATAATTTAGAAAGAAAAAATTAGGATTATTATTACTTTGCAGCCGCTCAATCATCGTTCTATACGCGCCATCTACAATTTTGTTACCAATAGAATCCTTTTTACTTTTTAACTCAAATTCTTCTTTACAATCTAAACAAAAGAAATCAGCAACAGGTCTGTTATTTTCGTAATGTTTAATGTTACAACCACAGGCGGGACAAAAGATTTCGCGGCTAACCCAATCTTCCGCCATTACACGAATTTTCTGAGAAACACTGTGATATGACTGCGCAATCTGTTTATTAAAAGCCAATTTCATTTATAAAATTACTCCTCAAAAAACAAGAAACCTCCGCTATTCCTAGCGAATGTTTTAATTATTTTTACGTGGCAGTTCCCCCTTCAAACGATACCACTCTAGATCATCTATCATATATTTACCTGCTTAACTTCTATATTTGATACTTTTATTTTACTCTCTTTTGACATGGTTTCAATGTAATTTATGGCTTTACATTTTGTGGAAGATGTAATTACGAGAAGCTAAGCAGAAAATGATATTTTCAGTCTCTTATGCAAAGCCCGGGCGATTCTGGCCAAAGTACCCACGTTATATCTATTGTAATCTCCACTTTCATAGCGGGCTATAGCGGTTCTGCTGGTAGAGACTTTCTTAGCCAGTTCCAATTGGCTCATTCTTGCCTTATGCCTTAATTGCGCTATTTGTTCCCCGATATTCATCTGTGTTGACTTAACGGAATCCAATTGGTGGTTTATTAGGGATAGGCTGAGGCTCCAAGAGCTCCTTTATAACTTTAAAAACAATCAAGAATTGCTTATCATATTTACGCTCCATTTCTTCAATTTTACGCTTGAGATCTACATTAGTTAAAAGCATTCTGCGCAATTGAGTGAATGCGCGCATAATCTGGATATTCACCAAAATGGCTCTTTCGCTATTTAACACACTTGATAACATCGCTACGCCCTGTTCTGTGAAAACATAAGGCTCAACAGTCGAATGTTTCAAAAGCCTGAACCGGTCACAAATTGTGACCAGTTCCAATTTTTCTAACTTTGTTAATTGAAACATAAAATCAATCGGGAAGCGCCTTATATTTCTTTTTACAGATTGATTTAGAACCTTTGTAGGCACAGCATAAAGTTTAGCAAGATCCTTATCCAACATTACTCTTTTCCCTCTTAATATCAAAATCTTGGTTGATATCAATTCGATAGGTATCAAATCAGTCATTTTATTCCTCCTTCTACTGCCAATAGACGTAAGAGCTAGCAAAATCTAACTAAATAAAAAAGGGGCAGCCCTCATTCAAGAACTGCCCCCTCCCACCTTTACTTCCGCACCTTATTCTGGGCAAACTCAAAATGCGCAGCTAGCGGGTGGCTTGGGTGTTTTCAGGACCAACTAGCCCTTATCTCTTCTTTTTATCTTTGCCCAAAATATCCTTTAACTCCACCATGAATTGGCCCACATCTTTAAACTGGCGATATACGGAAGCAAAGCGCACGTAGGCTACGTCGTCAATTAATTTTAGTTTCTCCATAACCAGCTCGCCGATCCGGCTGGCTAGAACTTCCCGATCGCTTTTTTTCTGGATGGAGTGCTCAACCTGGGTAACCACATTTTCCATCTTCTCCACGCTCACCGGCCTTTTCTCGCAAGCGCGAATTATGCCAGCCAAAATCTTTTTGCGGTCAAAGGCCTCTCGGCGGCCGTCTTTCTTAATCACCAGCAAAGAAACCTCTTCCACGTATTCATAGGTAGTAAACCGCTTGCCGCACTTTAAACACTCTCTTCTGCGCCTGACGGCTGACTCCTCGGCTGTAGCGCGGGAATCCACCACCTTATCTTCTTTATTTCCGCAAGAAGGACACCTCACCTAAGCTATTCCTTTCTTATTATTCAATACTATTATACTGGAAAGGTGACAGTCACAAAAAACGTGACAGTCACCTTTCTTTTCAGTCACCTTTCCGCAAGACGGGGACCGCATTTTATATTTTCCTTATTTTAATTTTTGCCTGCTTTAAAAAATCCATGGCCAGCTTATCCGGGTAACCTTGGGCGATGACGATTTCTTTTATCCCGGCGTTAATCAGCATTTTAGCGCAAATCACGCACGGCTGATTAGTGGCGTATAATGTGGCGCCTTTAACACTGATGCCGTGCAAAGACGACTGAATAAGCGCGTTCTGCTCGGCATGCAGGGCGCGGCATAATTCATGGCGCTCTCCCGAAGGAATTTTTAATTTTAAACGCAAGCAGCCAACTTCCACGCAGTGTTTTAATCCACTGGGCGCGCCATTGTAACCGGTAGCCAAAATTCTTTTCTCCCTGACTAAAACTGCCCCCACACTGCGGCGCAAACAGGTAGAACGCTTGGCCACTAACCCTGCCATCTCTAAAAAATATTCATCCCAAGTGGGCCGGCGCCGCGCAATAGTCTTTTTTCTCATTATAACTCCGTATATAATGGAAATTTCTTGGTTAGGGCAACTACCTCTTTTTTCAGTTGCGCTAATTTTTCCGGATTAGCCGGATTTTCCAGCGCGTCATTAATTAGCCCGGCAATTTGGCGCATCTGGGCCTCTTGCATTTTACGGGTACTTATTGCCGCGGTACCCAGCCGGATGCCGCTGGTAACGGCCGGGCTCTTTAAATCAAAAGGAATAAGGTTCTTATTCACCGTAATATTAACTTCACCTAGAATTTTTGAAGCATCCGCCCCGGTGACATTTTTGGCATTTAAATCTACCAGCATTAAATGCGTATCCGTGCCTCCGGAAACAATACGAAAACCTTTTTTCTCTAAAGCACCCGCTAACTCCACGGCATTTTTCAACAACTGCAGCTGATACTGTTTAAATTCCGCGGTCATCGCCTCGCCAAAGGCTACGGCCTTAGCGGCAATCACATGCATCAATGGCCCGCCCTGAATTCCGGGAAAAATCTGGCTGTCAATCTTTTTAGCAAATTCTTTTTTACATAAGATGAATCCTCCGCGCGGGCCGCGTAAAGTCTTATGCGTCGTAGAAGTAACAAACTCCGCATAAGGCACTGGTGATGGATGTAAACCCGCGGCCACCAAGCCGGCAATATGCGCCATATCCACGAACAAATACGCCCCCACGACATCGGCAATCTGGCGGAATTTTTTAAAATCAATTGTCCGGGGATATGCCGAAGCCCCGGCCAAAATCATCTTAGGCCTATGCAGCTTAGCTAATTCCATAATCAGATCATAATCCAAGGTCTCGGTTTTCTTATCCACACCATAACCCACTATTTTATAAAATTTACCGGAAAAATTATGCGGATGGCCATGCGTAAGATGCCCTCCGGCGGATAAATCCATCGCCAAAACCGTATCCCCCGGATTAATCGCCGCGAAATACACTGCCATATTCGCCTGCGAGCCGGAATGCGGCTGGACATTGGCATGTTCCGCGCCAAAAATGCTTTTGACCCGCGCGATTGCCAGGCTCTCCACAATATCCACATATTCGCATCCGCCATACCAACGTTTATCAGGGTACCCTTCAGCGTATTTATTGGTTAACACTGAACCCTGCGCCTCCAAAACCGCCAAAGAAGCGAAATTCTCCGAGGCAATCAGCTCTAAATTATTATTCTGACGGGCTAATTCTTTTTGAATCGCCGCGAAAATCTCCGGGTCCACATCTTCTAAATGTTTCACTTTGCGCAACTCCTTGTCTACCTAGACAACACCCGCGTAATTCCAATTAGCGCGGGGTATCTATGTTTTTATCGATCTGGTTAATTAATTTTATTCTCCTTAAATGCCTACCCCTTAAAAACTTGGTATTTAACCAAGATGAAACCATTCTTTTGGCTAAATCCGCTTTTACAAATGCCGACCCCAAAACCAGAACATTGCTGTCATTATGCTGACGGCTAAGCTTAGCGATCTTAAGATTATCGCAAAGCGCGGCGCGTACCCCCGGCAATCTGTTGGCTACAATCGAAGTACCAACACCGCTTTTACAAATTAATATGCCACGTTTGAATTTACCTAAAGAAATATTTTTAGCTAATTCATAAGCATACACCGGATAATCGCAGCGCTCTAAAGAATAAGTGCCTAAATCTTTTACGCTGATTGCCTTCTTTTGAAGATAGGCTTTTATTTTTTCTTTCAAAACAAATCCGGCATGGTCTGAAGCAATCAATAGCTTGTTCACCCCGCACCTTCTTTCTTATTTAATTCTTTAAACCCTATGGCTTTAGTAGAATAATTAGAAGGTGCGGGACTCATAATATTTTACTTATCCTTTCTACGGCATCTTTAATCGTTAAAAAAGTGTCCTGATAAAACTCTAGAGAACTCCCGGCAGGATCAGCGATATTCAAATTACTGTCATTTATTTTAGCAAATTCCTTTAATAAAAAAAGTCTATTTTTTGCCTCCGGAGCAAGCTGCAGGATTTTATCCTCATGCGCATCCTCCATCACCAAAATAATATCTGACTGGCTCACTAATTCCCGGGTTACTCTTTGGCTGCGATGGCCTTCGACATCCATACCCTCCTTTGCCAAGACCTCCCGCGTTTCTACACTGGCGCCTATGCCTGCCATGGCCATCACTCCGGCGGAGGAAACCTGGATATCCGTTCTGTGCTGTTTTTGCAAAAGTTTCTTTAAATACGCCTCTGCCATCACCGAACGGCAGGAGTTTCCCGTGCAAACAAAAAGCACATCCTTAGATTGTATTATCGCCAGGATCTCTTCATCCTTAATCGCTCCGCTCCTGGTTATCTGCGGCGGTTCAATGCTTAGGTCAACCACGGTAGACTCCGAGCCAACTTTAGTCAAACCGGCATCAATCGCTAAATCCACCAAACCATCCATATCTTTAATCGCTTGCTCAAAATTAGCCGGCGCTGGCTTACCTGAAATATTCGCGGAGGGGCAGGCCAAGGGAACTGCCGACTGGTTAATAATCGCTAAAGCCACTAGATCATCCGGCATGCGTAAACCCACTTTACCCTGGCTGGCGGATTTTAATATCACGGTTAACGGGCCCGGCCAAAATTTATGCATCAATTTATAGGCTACTACGGGAACATCGCGAGCCAGTTCCCGCGCCTGATGTTCTTGGGCGATCAAAATGGAAAAAGGTTTATCCTGAGGCCGGTTTTTTATCTTATAAAGCCTTTCCAGCGCCTTTTTATTCAAGGCATTCGCCGCAATCCCGTAAACCGTCTCAGTAGGAATAATCACTAATCCACCATCAATTAAAACTTTGGCTGCCTGACGGATAGATTCCTCTTGAGGATCTGCGGGATTAATCTTAATAATTTTGGTTAAACTCATAGTTTAATTTTAGTTTGTGTGATCTTAAGGCGCATCTTTTTTTTATAATTAACCAGCTGAACGCTGATTTTAGTATCATTGATACCCAGTATCGCCAAAGCAAAAAGCGCGGCATTCTTTGCCCCGGCCTTACCAATAGACATGCAAGCCACGGGAACCCCTGGAGGCATCTGTACGGTTGATAAGAGAGAATCCAGGCCTTTTAAATTTTTAGTTTCAATCGGTATGCCGATTACCGGCAAAATGGTATGCGCGGCGACTACCCCGGCTAAAGCCGCGGACATTCCGGCGGCAGCAATAAAAACCTTGGTTCCGCTTTGAGGAGCTGACTCCACATAGTGGGCCACCTCTTTAGGTGTTCTGTGCGCGGATAAAACCTTAACTTCAAAACCTACCTTAAATTCTTCTAAGACATTAATCGTTTCATTAACTGTTTCTAAATCCGACTGGCTTCCCATGAGAATACTGATTGCTTTAGCCATAAATACCTCCTCGAAAGTTAAAAAATAATAAAAGCTTTAAGCTGTAAGTTTTAAGCTGTAAGCTTACGTCTTATGGCTTACAACTTACGACTTAGGGCTTATTTAAGATTTTAATGCTTTGTATCCTATATCCTTGCGATAATGCATCCCTTCGAATTTAATTTTCTCCACTGCCTGGTAAGTCTTATTTATGGCTTCTTTAATGGTCGCGCCTAATCCGGTTACCCCTAAAACTCTGCCGCCGCTAGTTAAAATTTTATCCCCAATCCTTTTAGTACCGGAATGAAAAACAACCAGATCGTCTAATTTAGCAACCTGATCTAAACCGCTAATCTCTTTATCTTTAGCATAATCCCCCGGATAACCTGCCGCGGTGCAAACTACACACACGCAGGCGCGCTTGTCCCATTCTAAAGCCCCAATTTTAGAAAGCTTTCCCACGCTGGCTGCCAGCATCAGTTCCACTAAATCGGACTTTAGCCTGGGCAAGATGGCCTGGGCCTCCGGATCCCCAAAACGCGCGTTGAATTCTAAGGCTCGCGGACCTTCTTTAGTTAACATTATACCGGCATATAATACTCCCCGGTAATCAATTCCTTCTTGAGCTAAACCGTCAATGGCGCGATAAATTATTTTATCCATCACCTCTTTTAAAATATCCGTACTAACAATTGGCGCCGGTGAATACGCGCCCATTCCCCCGGTATTTGCGCCCTGGTCATGGTCAAATATTCTTTTATGATCCTGAGCGCTAGCTAAAACCACCACTGCTTTAGAATCTGTAATCACCAAAATCGAAGCCTCCTGGCCCATCAGGCACTCTTCAATAATTATCTTTTTGCCGGCGTCACCAAAAACCTTATCTTGCATCATCGAAATCACGGCAGACTTAGCTTCATCAACTGTTTTGGCCACTACCACCCCTTTACCCGCGGCTAATCCATCAGCTTTAACTACGCAAGGAGCGCCTATTTTTTCAATATATTTATTTGCCGCATCCGGGCTGTCGAAAATCTTAAAATCAGCAGTTGGCACTTTATATCTAGCCATCAGCTCTTTGGAAAAAACTTTACTGGACTCTAAATTCGCGGCTAATTTATTTGGCCCGAAAATTTTTAAGCCCGCTTTGGTAAATTCATCAACCAGGCCTAAAGCTAAGGCCTTCTCCAGCCCTACCACAGTAAGATCAATTTTTTCTTTTCTAGCAAATTCCAGCAATCCAAAAATATCATCAGCTTGAATATCAATACCTTCGGCAATTTGAGCTATTCCGCCGTTGCCCGGAGCGCAGAAAACCTTATCCACCAATTTAGATTGCGTAATCTTCCAAACTAACGCATGCTCCCGGCCGCCTGAACCAACCACTAAAATCCTCATAACTTTTCCTTTTTTGGTTCTGCTTCCAGTGTATCTTGAGACTTTAAGGTCACCGCAAAAACATCTGAAAAAGGACGATCGTCTAGCCAGCTGTCCATAATCAGGATATTCTTTAGCGGTTCCGAAGGCCTGGGGTTGGCAAAACTAATGTGGAACATATTGCAATCTTTACGCACCGGATTATCACCCAAAGACTTAATCCTTGCTCCATTCTTACTCCAGGCGCCAGAGCCAATGTGAAACCAATCCCAGAAAACCGGAACACAAAGCTCTTGATACACGCCATCCTGATAAACAAAAATAACCGTAAGAGTAGCGTAAAAATATTTGTCTCCATATAACCGCATTAACCCATCGTGCTCATAGCTATTGCTATAATTGCCTCCTGCTAAAAGATGCAGAGCATCAACTTTCATCCCGCTGCGGATGGGCAAAAAAAACATATTATTGCCTTCAAGATCAAGCCTTCCGTAATCTTTCCAATCACTAGCTCCCCGCACCAGAAAATTAACCTCTTCGTATTTCAAATATTTACTATCAAAGTTATTGGGCCCCGCGCCCACCAGGCTAAAATTATCCCGATTATTTTTGGTAAGAAAATAGAAATCCTCTTGTTTTTCCCAATTCTGGGCCCAGGATAATGCCACAGGAAACAAAATCAATAATGCGATACAAAAAAATTTAAGCAGCACTTTATTCATTATTTAAATCTTATCCACATACTCAAATCAAAAAGTGATTTTATAAAAAATGATCTTGAGAAAATCACTAAGAGAATCACAATTATCGGAGAAATATCAATCCCGAATCGAAAATTCAAAGGCAGTCGCCTTCTGATTGGCTCTAAAATCGGATCCGTTGACTTATAAAGAAACTGCACAATCGCGTTTACCGGATCAGGATTTACCCAGCTGATCAATGCGCGAATAATTATCAACCAATAGATTATGTTTAACAAAACATCCAAAATATTAGCCACTGCTGATATAAAATTAGATAAAATAAACATATTAAGTAAGCCCCGGTATATTAAATCCGGTAACATCCTTCATTTTTTGCGCTGCCACTTCTTGCGAGCATTTAATTGCCCGATTAAAGGTATCCTTTAATGAACCCTCCAAGTGAGCCTTCTGTTGCTCATTTAGGTTATCTTTAAGCGTAATTCCTTGAACCTCCTGCACACCGTTCATCGTAATTTTCACCAAACCATCAGAGCTTTGGATATCAAAATTTGTATCCTCTAATACGCGCTTAACCTCCTGCATCTTCTTCTGCATCTGGAACAACCCCTTCATCTTATCAAACATGGGTATCCTTTCATTTTTTTGCAGGATAAATTATCCTGGCGTTCTTGATCCCGCCTTTTTCCAGCGCTTTGATCATGGCATTGGCCCAAAGTGTCGTTTCCTTTATCGGAAGGCCTACAGGAATGCCGAGAGTAGGAGAATTTAAGCCTGCCAATACCTTGGTATTGATTCTGGTTTCATAACCATCAAGGTCTTTATAAGAAATATAGATCGCAGAAGTTGGTTTATTGGCAAAAATATCCCCCAATAACTTATCCCATTCCTGGCCGGTAACGCATTCGGTCCTAACCTGGTACTGATCTTTTAGTTGATTTATGGGAGATAAAATTTTATCGCAGGTTTTCTGATCCGAGACTTTGGTCATCGTGTTCATAATAAAGGCTAAACCAACATCATTTTTAATCAGAATTTCCACCAGGGCATAATAATCTTGAGCAAAACACAATGTAGTGAAAAAAAAGATCCCTAAAGCCATTAACAATATTTTTTTCATCTTATCTCGCCAAGGAAACGATCCCCTATACTATTCTTAAACTTAATAACGATGTAGAAACAAATAATACCAATACTATCAATCAAAATATCCTTAACCGAGCAGCACCTGCCCAAAATAAAATACTGATGAATCTCATCACGGGTGATTCCAGGGAGACAATACTCAATTAACATCCTAGGTTAAATTAGATATTGTGTCCCTGGATTACTTTGAAATTCTGCTTTGGCTTGTATCCTTTTAAAATTATTTCTCAGCTTTCCAGCTCTTTTATCAGCTTTCTGGCTTTATTGTAGATAATGAGTATACCTATAATACCAAACAAAGGAATAATCATTAGAACAACCCATAAAGCTGGATGTGTTTTATCTTTAGTATTTTGTTTCAATAAACTTGCTAATTTGTATACACTAACTAAAAACCAAATTAGAATTGAAAAAGCAATTCCATTTAATACCGCAATTGCTCCTTGGCTAATCGAGTTTACATAACAGATTGCATACACTAAAAGTTTATAAATAATCAGAGATAGCAACGATAGGTTGTAGTATTTATATGCTTTCTTAACAACTGTTAATAAATTATTCTCCGGGCTTATTACCGTTTGTCCTTCCATTTGCGCCTCCTTTTTAATATTAAAACTGGTGCCGGGGCCAAAAATTTTGCACTCCAATAACACCCAAAGAGCAAAATGTTAAATGCGAGCAGGAAGGCATAAAACACTTTCCCATACCACTGCGAAAATCTCTAAAAGTTATTCTACTTTTCCGAGATTTTCTTGTTGATCGGCAAAAAGCCGGCCATTTCTCCGATTACATTGACTAACTCGGTATTAGCGGGAACCACAATCTTGGCATTATTCTGCAAGGACTTCTCCACTGCTTCTAATTTACGCAGTACTTGCGCGTTGCCGGTAAAATATCTTTCTGCCGCCTCATTAACTAATTTTATCGCCTCTGCCTCGCCTTCTGCTTCAAGAATTCTGGCCTGCTTAATGCCTTCAGCTTTTTTAATCTCGGCGCGCTTTTGTCCATCAGCCACAGTTTCAGTGGCAGTAGCATAATCTACCGCGGCAATTTTTTCATTTTCCGCTTTAACTACTTTGTTCATGGTTTCCTGAACATCCTTGGGCGGATCAATCTCTTTTAACTC
Source organism: Candidatus Omnitrophota bacterium (assembly GCA_026387315.1). Taxonomy (GTDB): domain Bacteria; phylum Omnitrophota; class Gorgyraeia; order Gygaellales; family Profunditerraquicolaceae; genus UBA6249. The sequence goes on along the minus strand of JAPLLY010000049.1, from coordinate 9,489 downwards.
TGTCCTGACAATCTCTAAGCCCCAGCTGGCAGTTTCTTCACAAAGGGTCTTATGCAGCTCAGCATTAATCTTACCTCTTTCGCTATTAGCGGATTTTAAGGTAAGCGTGCCAATGATATTTCTTAAGGTGGTGCGGGCTAAATTCACAATCTGCCACTGATAATTATTCACGCTATACTGGCAGTTCTTAACATCAGCTTCGTCAGCCTTTACTTTAAAATAAACCTGAGCATCTACCTTGGCATTCAAATTATCATTAGTAATAATTTCCTGCGGCTCAGCATCAACCATCTGCTCAGTTACGTTCACTTGATAGATAACTTCAATCAGCGGGATAATCCAATTAAAACCCATGCTAGCAAAACGATTATATTTGCCCAACCGTTCAATTAGGCCCCGGTGCGTAGGGCGCACAATCCGGATACCCATAAAGAAAATCACTACCGCTCCCACAATAATTAATCCCAGTAAACTCATCTTGCCTCCTTTGCGATAAAAAGACGAGATCCTTCCCCTTCGCTGCGCTCAGGGTCAGGATGACGTTATGACACAGTCTGAATGACACAAAACAATCCCTAATTAAATTATCTGAACTTTTTTATTTCCTTTTACCGCCGCGCCGATGATCCAGGATTTTAATTTAAGCTCGGATAATTTCTTCATAATCCCGGTAGCAGCTTCTTTTTGAACAATTAAAACCAAACCAATCCCCATATTCAAGGTGTGATACATCTCTAGATCATCAATGTTTCCTTGGTATTGAATAAACCTAAATATTTCCGGCACTCTCCAGGAATTTTTCTCAATACACACATCAATATTTTTCGGCAATATCCGGCTGATCTTATCGTAAAATGCACCGCCGGTGATATGGCTGATTCCATGCACTCCTGCTCCGTATTGACGCAAAAGTTCCAAAATGGGCAAAACATAAATTCGCGTAGGCTCCAGTAATTGCGCCGCCATTTTTTTCTGTTCCGCGGGACCCAAGACTTTTCTAACCAAAGAATAACCATTAGAATGCAGGCCACTGGAGGCAATTCCAATAACCAGATCCAAGGCCTTGATCTTTGAGCCGTTAATAATTTTATCTTTCTCCACTACACCCACGCAGAAACCAGCAATATCATATTCACCCTCCCTGTACATTCCCGGCATCTGAGCAGTTTCTCCGCCAATTAAAGAACAACCTGCTTGGCGGCATCCGTCATTTATACCCTTGACTATATTCACCAGCACATCTTCTTTCACTTGAGTAAAAGCAATATAATCCAAGAAGAATAAAGATTCCGCTCCGCTGCAGAGAACATCATTCACATTCATCGCCACCGCGTCAATACCCACAGTATCGTGCTGGTTGGCTAATTTGGCAATCATCAGTTTCGTACCTACTCCATCACTTGAAGAAACCAAAACCGGATCTTTATATTTACTTTTATCTAACTTAAAAAAACTTCCAAAGCCGCCGATATCCGTTAGGACCTCACGCCGAAAAGAACTGCGCGCCAAGGGCTTAATTTTAGATTTAAAGATGCTAGCGCTTTTAATATCTACGCCGGAATTTTTATAAGTTATTCTTTTCACTACTTCTCTCCTTTGTATAAAATTATTGCTTATTTTTACGGGTGGCTTGGATGTTTTCGACGCGCGTCAGCGCTAGAAAATATCCAAGACAGGACCCGTAAAATTGAAATCATATTTTATACCCAACTCTACTTCTTTGCTTTTGCCGGTGATTTCCCTGTCCAACAATATAAACAAAGCTTTTCTTTAGGCAAACCGATCGCGGCAATCATATCACTAAGCTTCTGGTATTTCAGAGTAGTTGAGCCGATATCCCGGTTTATCCAGGCCACCATCTTTTTATATTCTTGGGAATTCTCATCCAGATATTTACACACACTCTTGGGCTCTTTACCCTCAATATCTTTAATTGCCCGGCGGGCGGCTAATTCATTAATGCTGCGGGTAGAATAATTAAATTTACAGGGAAACATTAGCGGCGGGCAGGAAATGCGCAAATGAATTTCCTTGGCCCCATGTTCTTTAAGCTTCTGGATGGTGTAATTCTTAAGCTGTGTACCGCGCACAATCGAATCATCGCAAAACACAATCCGCTTGCCTTTGATAATCTCAGGGATAGGAATTAGTTTCATCTTGGCCACTAAATCCCGGCGCTCCTGAGTCGCCGGAGTATAGCTGCGGTCATAACCCGGAGTATATTTTACCAGGGGCCTGCGCAGAGGCAACCCTGATTGCATACTATAGCCTATGGCATGGGCAGTACCGGAATCCGGTATTCCGGCGGCCATATCCGCCTGGATGTCATCGTCTTTGGCCAGCTGTGCCCCGCATCTTTCCCGCGAGGTCTCCACATTAATCGCTTCATAATTAGAAGCCGGAAAACCCGTATAAACCCAGAGAAATGAACAAATTTGATTGGCCTTAGAACCTTGACGTTTTATTTTTAATCCTCTACGGGTGATTAAAACTATCTCTTTCGGCTTAAGGTACTTTACCAATTTATATCCTAAATTAAAAAAAGCCGAAGATTCCGTGGAAACCGCCCAACTACTCCCTTTTTTTCCGATCACTAAAGGGGTTAACCCTAATCGATCGCGGCAGGCGTAAATACCGTCTTTATTTAATAGGAGCAGCGTAACTGACCCCTGAATCTTGGAAAAAACTTTTTCAATACCTTCCGTAATAGTTTTACCGGAAATAATAATCTTAGCCGCCATCTCAACAAAGTTTATTTTTCCTTCCGCTACCTCGGAAAAAGACCTTCCTTCTTTAAATAATTCTTTAGCCAGCTTATCCGCGTTATCAATAAAGCCATTAGTCACAATCGCGAATGGCCCGAATTTAGAGTTCATCACAATCGGCTGCTCATCGCGGGCGCTGATTACCCCAATCCCTTTATCCCCCTGCATTTTAAGGTAATCTTCATAAAACTTAGCCTTAAACTGGCTGCCTTTAATATCATGGATCTTGCGCGTAAGCTCAGCCCCATAAATCGCCAATCCGGCAAACTGCGTGCCTAAATGCGAATGATAATCCGTGCCATAATATAAATCTTCATTGCAATCCTTCTTGGCCACCACTCCGAATATTCCGCTCATTCTTTAAACTCCTTGTCTACATAGATAACATGCGCCACCTGGCGAACACCCGCGCAAGAATCCAGGGGACGGTTCTATTTTTTTAAAAACTAAAAGGGGCTAAAAAATAGAACCGTCCCCTTGATTACCGACGCGCTTTGTAGCTCCGTGTCATCTAGAAATGTTTCCTGATAAAATCAACTCCATTTTTAAAAATCTGCAGGCCCTCTGCTCCCTCCCCAGGCTTTAATTCATCTTTACGCGGATGCTGCGCGCCATGAATATGCCTTTCCGGATGGGGCATTAACCCCAAGACCCTGCCTGTTTGGTCACAAATACCCGCGATATTCTCTACTGAACCGTTAGGATTATCCGGATAGCCGGAAAAATTACCCGCCGCGTCAGAATACTGAAAAACAATTTGATTATTAATCTTGAGGCGGTTTAACACCTGCTTATCGCCAACCACAAATTTGCCTTCACCGTGAGCAACGGGCAGATAAATTACTTCGGGAAGATTTTTTGCCCAAACACATTTAACTGACGATTGACGACTGACGACTGACGACTTCAAATATACCCAACGAGATTCAAATTTTCCTGAATCGTTAATAATTAAACTGGTAGTTTGACTAAGGTTAATATCTCCTGGCAAGAATCCACTCTTTACCAAAATCTGAAAACCATTACAGATACCAATAATCAACTTACCCTCGGCAATAAACTTGACCAAACTATCTGCAAGTTTAAATCTCAACTCGTTGGCAAAAATTTTTCCTGAGGCAACATCATCCCCATAACTAAAACCTCCGGGCAAAGCCAGAATATGAAACTCATCAAAAGTTCTTCTTGCGCTAACCAGGCTGTTAATATGCAGCAGCTCCACAGCTGCGCCAGCCAGCGAAAACGCCGCGGCAGTTTCCTGATCGCAATTTGTCCCCGCGCTTCTTAAAACGCAAACCTTAGGCTTGAGCATAAAATTTCTTGATTGCCAGCGCTACCTGTTTGGGTTCATCCGCTAAAACAAATAACTCCAGATCTTCTTTACTAATATTGCCATGGCGATAGACTGTCGACTTTAACCACTCTAATAGCGGCTTCCAGTATTGGCTGTTAAAAAGAATCACCGGAAATTTGGCAATTCTTTCGGTCTGAATAAGAGTAATTGCCTCAAAAAATTCATCCAGCGTGCCATAGCCCCCGGGTAAAATTACAAAAGCCTTGGCGTATTTTACAAACATCACCTTGCGCACAAAAAAGTAACGAAAACCTAAAACCGTATCCACATATTTATTCGGCTTTTGCTCACAGGGCAAATGAATATTCAGGCCGATAGATAGCCCCTGCGCGCGCCGAGCGCCTTTATTGGCTGCCTCCATAAGCCCGGGGCCGCTTCCGGTAATCACCGCGTATCCGGCTTTAGCGATATAATATGCCACTTCTTCGGCCAACTTATAAAATTGAGCATCCGGCTTGGTCTGGGCTGACCCAAAGATAGAAACCGCCTTTCCTACTTTAGAAAGGACCTCAAAACCATCCACAAACTCCGACATAATCCTAAATATCCGCCAGGTATCTTCTTTAGTAAAATCTTCTTTTGCCAGTATATCCTTAGAACAGGACTTTCCTTTTACCATCTTAACGGCTCCTTCCATGCCTCTTTTAATTTATTTATATCTACATCAACGCAAACTTTTCCGTCTAAACCAAATATTTTAAAATCAGGATTCCCGGTTAAACATCCTGCTAAGCCAAAAGAAACGCCTTTTGATTCTAAAATTTTCTCAAATGCCTTCTGATCTTGCTTATTTACTTCCACGATAAAGCGTGAATTCGACTCAGAAAATAAAATCGTGTCATTCTGAGTCCCGCCAACGGCGGGACGAAGAATCTTAAAAGCGTGATCCTTCGGCTTCGCCTCAGGATGACAAATCGTTTCAACGAAAGGTACTTCCGATAGAAATATCTCCATCCCCAGGCCGCCGCTAAAAGCCATTTCCGCCAAAGCCACGGCCAAGCCTCCATCAGAACAATCATGCATTGCCTTAATTAAACCTTTTTCCGTTGCCTTACTTAAGGCTGTAAAAGTCTTCTTTGCCTGAGCGCAATAAACTTTTGGAACATTATTTCCCACCGCCTTATATAAATCATAATAATGGCTGCCGCCTAATTCATCGCGCGTATTTCCCACGACGTAAATTAAGTTGCCTGCTTTCTTGGCATACATCGATATGGATTTATGGACATCCTCCATCACGCTGATGGCCGAAATAAGCAGCGTTCCGGGAATAGGAGTGGATTTACCCCGCGCGCTAAATTCATTATAAAAACTGTCTTTTCCTGAAATAAAAGGCACCCCGTAGGCTTTTGCCGTATCATAACAGCCGAAAGCCGCGCGCACCAGGCCGCCTAAGCGATCCGGCTTATCCGGATTACCCCAGCAAAAATTATCCAGGAGCGCCACTTCTTTTAATGAGCCGCCCACGCTGATAATCTGACGCAGAGCTTCATCAATACAGCTTGCCGCCATCCAATAGGGATCAATAAAGCCAAAACGAAAATTTATGCCGCAAGATATAATAATCCCTTTATTAGAATCAAATAAAGGTTTAGTCACGCTGGCGTCGCTTGGCCCGTCATTTTTAAGGCCCACCAAAGGCTTGATAATCGAGCCTCCTTGCACCTCATGATCATACTGCCGGATTACCCACTCTTTAGAGCAAATATCAAAATGCGCCAGGAGTTTTAGCAGATCCTTAGAAAAATTTTTTTTCGGCGGAATTTTTGGCTCCCGATGCCTGGCTTGAATATATTCTGCTTTCTTGACAATCTGCGGCAGGCCATTATGTAAAAATTTCATATCTAAATCGCCAACCAACTCTTCCTGATAATAAAGTTCCAGCCTCTTAGTGCCGGTAAACTCGCCAATCACCGTTGCCTGGACATCTTCATTGGCAAATAGGCTAATTAGCTTATCAATATTTTTTACAGGCACCGACAAAACCATTCTTTCCTGCGACTCAGAAATCCAAATCTCCAGGTAAGTTAGCCCGGAATACTTTAAAGGTACCTTGTCCAGGTAAACTCTAGCGCCCAACTCCGCGCCCATTTCTCCGACCGCACTAGACAAGCCTCCGGCTCCGCAATCGGTAATCGCGCTGTAGAGATTCTGATCACGCGCCTGTAAAATTGTATCTAAGACTTTTTTCTCCTGAATCGGGTTGCCGATCTGCACAGCGCCACTAGAAATAGTTTCAGATTTATGGGTCAGTTCACCGCTGGAAAAAGTTGCTCCGTGTATTCCGTCGCGGCCGGTCGCGCCTCCGACTACCACTGCTAAATCGCCTGGATTGGTTTGTTTAAAAGATTTATCTTTAGGCATAATCCCCACGGTGCCGCAATAAACCAGGGGATTACCAACAAAATTTTCATGGAATAATACCGCCCCATTCACTGTGGGAATTCCCATTTTATTTCCATAGTCGCGCACCCCGCTAACCACGCCTTTCATTACCCGCTTAGGATGCAGCGCGCCAGGCGGAACTTTATTAAACGCCAGATCTGGCGGAGCAAAACAAAAAACATCGCTGTTTAAAATCGGTTTTGCCCCCAGGCCGGTGCCCATCGAGTCACGGATTACTCCGCCGATACCGGTGTTGGCCCCGCCAAACGGCTCTAAAGCTGAAGGATGATTATGCGTTTCTACTTTAAAACAAATATTATTTTTCTGATCAAATTTAATCACCCCGGAATTATCCTTAAAAACCGAAACGCACCAAGGCTTATTTAATTCTTTAGTAACCTTCATTATTGTGGATTTCAAAAGGTTATTGATAATTTTAGGCGCTCGGTGCTCGGTGCTATATTTTATCTTCCCTCTGAATGTTTTATGATAACAATGCTCAGACCAGGTTTGGGCGATGGTCTCCAGCTCACAATCCGTAGGACTGCGCTTAAGCTTACGAAAATAATCCCGGATCTGGCGCATTTCGTTTAAATTTAAAAAAAGCTGCCCCTTTTTACTTATCTCTAAGAGTTTGGCATCCGAAACCCTGAGTAAATCTACTGTAACCAAATTAAAATTGTATCCGGGTAAATGCTTAATATCGCTAGAAGGAGTATGCGGATTTACTATATGTTGGATAAGTTTATTATAGAGGAGTTTTTCCGAGATAGTTTTTAACTGGGCGCCCGAGAGTTTGCCGAAAATGATATATTTCTTAACGGTCTTTACCGCTTCCGGCGCCGGAATCCCTAAATCCTGGATACCTTTTAAAACGCTGGCTTGGACCGGATCCATTACTCCCGGATTATAGGCAACTTCAATTACATAATCTCCCTGGCCGTCATTGCGAATCCCTGCAGGGAATAAAGCAATCACGTTTTTAGATTGCTTCCTGCTTCGGCTTCGCCTCGCAGCCGCAATGACACTATAATCCTGCGATATCTTATCAACCAGAAGCTCCTCACAGATTTTAATGACTTGGTTTTCGGTGAAATCTCCCTGGAGAGTATAAACCTGAATAAACTTTACCTCTTTAACACTACTAATACCAAGGTCAGCAATATCCCTGCTTACACCCTGCCCAATAGCATCAAAAATACCAGGTTTATCCACGACTTCGATTTTGTACTGCATAATTAACGAGGTTTAAAACAAAGGGGGCGGTTCTATTTTTCAATCAAATCAGGCGCCGGGAAAACAGAACCGTCCCCTAGATTTATTATTACAATCCGACCTTAGCATAGATTTTATTAACGTTCCGCAAGTAAAAATCTAAATCAAATATCTTATCAAGTTCTTTGGCACTTAAATATTTGGCTGCTTCAGGCAAAGATAAAAGATTATCCTTAAAATTATCTATTCCCCTCCAGGTCTCCATCGCTGCTTTTTGCACTAAATCATAGGCCTTAGTTCTTTCTAAGCCTTTATTCATTAAGGCAATCAAAACTCTCTGAGAAAAAATCAAACCGCGCGTCTTAGCCAGATTAGCCAGCATATTATCCGGATAAACCTTCATCCCGGAAACCACTTCCATGAATTTATTCAGCATATAATCTAATGCTAAAGTAGAATCCGGAAAAATTATCCGCTCAACCGAAGAATGGCTAATATCCCGTTCATGCCAAAGCGCCACATTTTCTAAGGCTACCTGAGCATTGGCCCGCAAAAGGCGGGCTAGGCCGCAGATCCGCTCGCAGATTACCGGATTACGTTTATGCGGCATGGCACTGGAGCCCTTCTGCCCCTTGCCGAATGGCTCCTCAACTTCTAAAACCTCTGTCTTCTGCAAATGCCTGATTTCAGTAGCAAACTTTTCCAGAGATGCGCCAATTACTGCCAGAGTAACCATATATTGTGCGTATACATCCCTTTGTATAACTTGGGTGGCGATATTGGCGGGTTTAAGCCCAAGTTTTCTACAGACATAATCTTCCACAAACGGCTCAATATTAGAATATGTGCCCACGGCTCCAGAGAGTTTACCCAAGCAAACTTCCTGCTTAGCTTGTTTGAGCCGGGATAAATTGCGCTTAGTTTCATCAAACCAAAGCGCCAGCTTCAAGCCAAAGGTAGTCGGCTCGGCATGCACCCCATGCGTGCGGCCGATACAAGCCATATCTTTATACAGGCGCGCTTTCCTCGCGATAACCTCAAGCAGCTTCTCTAGATCTTCAATTAATATTTCAGACGCTCTCTTTAATTGCACCCCTAGTGTAGTATCTAAAATATCAGAGGAGGTTAACCCCAGATGCAGATATTGGGCGTCTTTTCCTATATATTGGGCTACATTAGAAACAAAAGACACAACATCATGTTGTGTCTTCTCTTCGAGTTTTTGGATTTGGGAAAGATTAAATCTGGCTTTTTGTTTAATCCGTTTTGCTGCGCCGGAAGGGATAATCTTTTTCAAAGCATAAGCCTCTAAGGCCAGAATCTCGATGGCCAACATGGTCTGAAACTTAAACTCTTCCTGCCAGATACTCTTCATTTTAGCCAGGCTGTAACGTTCGATCATCTAAGTCTCCTTACCCATAAGGGCACACCCGCGCAATACCAATTAGCGCGGGGTGTCTATTTAGAAAGTTATTATACCAAAAAATAGAGTTTTTAGCAAATTAAATAAGCCGAAAAAATAATGAAATAATGGGGACGGTTCTCTTTTTTATTCTAATATAAAAAAGAGAACCGTCCCCTGATTTTGAGAAAAATAGAACCGTCCCCAGTTTCTAAACCGTCCTTTAAAGGGATCGGTCAACACATTGTTACCCCCTTGAGCCAATGAATTGGCGTATTTAACAAGCATAGCATCTAAGTCAACAGGTGGAATCATCAAGAGCCGTTTATCTAAATCAGGTTTTTTCTCTTGGATTAATTGCCAAGGCG
>JAPLLY010000002.1:1058-2237 GCA_026387315.1 Candidatus Omnitrophota bacterium | reverse complement strand
GCTGCATGTGCCGTCTACGCTCTGATTTCTGAAAGCTAGAGTGCATGCGTCGCCTGCAGCCTTTCCATTGCATGCTTCTATGAACTGTGCGCCCATGCCGCCCCTGGGCCCGCCCATGCCTCGCCCTGCTCTCTGCCCGTTGTCCTGCGGAGCCGCATCCTGGGGCTGCGCTTGTACGTTGTCTCCCGCTCCGGGTGTCTGGTCGTTCGTATCGTTTGAGCTTGTGCATCCTGCAAAAAGCAATGATACACCCAGCAACAACAGCATTCCGGTTATGAGTATTGCGTTTTTCATTTTTTAATGATAGTTTTACGGTGTGGCAAATCGTCTCCGTTGTGGTTCCCTATCAAAGCGCCTCTGACCTCTTCTTCCAATTTTCCGTCCTTGATCTTTACGGTCCTGTGGGCTTTTTTGGCGATCGCGGGATCGTGCGTCACCATGACAAGCGTCTTGCCCTGGTCCTGGTTCAATTCCGTCAAAAGCTCCATGATCGTTGCCCCTGTCGTAGTGTCCAGGTTCCCTGTGGGTTCGTCTCCAAGAATTATTCTCGGATCGTTTGCTAGAGCCCTTGCTATTGCCACCCTTTGTTGTTCTCCTCCTGACATCTCAGTTGGCCGATTCTTCGCCTTGCTCTCTAGACCTACCTTCTTCAGGAGTTCCAGGACCTTCTCGTTGCGCTCTTTTTTTCCTATGCCCGCAAAGCGCATCGTGAGTTCCACGTTTTCATAGGCCGTCATGCCGCGCAGGAGGTTGAACTGCTGGAATATGAATCCAAGCTTCTTGTTGCGCAGCCGTGCCCGGTCGTTGTCTCCCAGTTGTGAGAGGGCAGTCCCGTCGACGTAAACGTCTCCGGACGTTGGGGTGTCGAGGCAGCTTATCAGATTTAGAAGAGTGGATTTTCCCGAACCAGATGAGCCGATTATGCTGATGAAGTCTCCCTCTTTTATTGTCAGGTTAATACCCTTGAGGGCTCTGTATTCGTTGACTTGTCCCATGTTATATGTCTTGACAAGGTCCACGCACTTTATTACTTCATTATTCATAGCGCAACACCTCTATCGGGTCGAGCTTTGATGCGCTCCACGCGGGATATATCCCGGCGCCTATTCCAAGTATGAGCGCAAAGCCCATGCCGAGCGCTATCAAGTCTATGGTAAGTAACGGCTGGAAAGTTGATAT
>JAPLLY010000002.1:408-993 GCA_026387315.1 Candidatus Omnitrophota bacterium | reverse complement strand
CGCCTTTCCATGACGGACATTATCATTGTATTCATCACGCCTATTCCTCCGACGATTATGGATATCCCCGCTATTCCGTACACCGCCATTTGTATCTGGGCGAGGCTTGCTTCTAGCTGCCGTATTATTGTTATCGATGACATCGCCCTTACGTCGCTGAAAAGATCGCCTATCGTTGTCGTCAGTCCTTCCACGAGGCTTACGTCCGTTGCTTTTACTTTCAGGTCCTGTACGGTGGTCTCTCCTGTTATTTCCTGCATCGTATCGAGAGGCGCGTAAAATGAGCCGTCTATTGTCGAGTCTCCGGTCTCGTCAAGGACTCCGATAACGTCGAAATAGTATATTTTTGTATTCGTTGTGTTTGAGTTCCTCGGCCTGTAATCATATTCTATCTGATCCCCTACGTTCAGGGCCTGATTTGTTGCAGCAGTTGAGCCGAGTAGTACGACCTCTTTAAGCGAATCCGAACTGTCGAGTTTCCTGCCATCGGACGTGTCTATGTCAGTGCTTACTACTGAGTCCAGATCGTCCGGGTTTATTCCCGTAAAGGTTATCGAGGTTGTGCCTCCGCCGCCCCGGTTTCCT
>JAPLLY010000002.1:0-371 GCA_026387315.1 Candidatus Omnitrophota bacterium | reverse complement strand
CGGAAATTCCGGCTATACGCATTCCTCCACCTGCAAATCCTCCGCCGAATCCGCCTCGTACGGTCCTTGATATGCTGTAAGTCGCAACGGGTATTGCATATTCCACTCCAGGAAGGCTTTGTATGCCCTGTATGGTGTCTTCGCTTACTCCGACAGTGTCATCCGTTGCCGAGACCTGAATGTATGCCGCACTGCTTGCGAACTGATTTTGTATCTGTGCCGAAAGGCCGGCTCCGATAGATCCGAGAGCGAGTATCAGGCCTATTCCCAGAGCTATCCCCAATATTGTCAGGAAGCTTCTGGTCTTATGCCTGAAAACGTTTTTTGCCGCTATGTCTAGCATTTTTTAAAGAAATGTTCGGAGTTTTCCC
>JAPLLY010000043.1:7403-70583 GCA_026387315.1 Candidatus Omnitrophota bacterium | reverse complement strand
TTGGGGCAGTGTCTCAGTCCCCATGTGGCTGACCACCCTCTCAGGCCAGCTACCCGTCAAAAGCCTTGGTAGGCCATTACCCCACCAACTAGCTGATAGGACGCGAGCTCATCTCTAAACAAAAACTCTTGCGAGCCTTCTTTACTTACAGCTGCTTATGCAACCGTAAACACATCGGGTATTACCCTCGCTTTCGCAAAGCTATCCCCGACTTAGAGGTAAATTACTCACGTGTTACTCACCAGTCTGCCGCTATATCTTTTTTCCCTTGACAGATCAGCCTTGCGGCTTCACCACCTCAAGAAAAAAGTATCGCTCGACTTGCATGCCTAATCTACGCCGCCAGCGTTCACTCTGAGCCAGGATCAAACTCTCCGAAAAAATTTCGAAAAATTATGTATAATGGCTCTAATGATTCATTTAACTTCAAACCTCATGAATTGACCCTAATAATTCCCTCTGGAATTATTATGGCCTCGCTTGGCAATTCAATTATCAAAAGAACGAATCACTGAATGATTTCTTTTATAACTTTCTTTCCTGAAACACTGCTTTTTCAGTGCCTCAGTTTTTTTCAATGCCTCAGTGACAAAAAAACGTCCCGACAAAAATGTCGGGACGCAAATTCTATTTTTTACTCGCCCCCTTATTGCCGATGCGGATTAACTACTAGAAATTTTCAACTGCATTTTAATTATTTTCACAATAATTTACCCCTTTTAAAAGGGAATATGTATTTTAATACAAAGCTCTGTTTTGTCAAGAACTTTTTTTTATTTATTATATTTAATTAAGCTCTTAAGTGCTTAATTCTATTGCAGATTAACTCTTATCTTCTCAACGCGCCATCAACTGTGAGATCTTAAAGATCGGTAAAAATAAAGCGATAACAATGCCACCAATCACAATGCCTAAAAAAGCAATCACCAGTGGCTCAATCAGGCTGGTTAACGCCCCGGCCGCAGCGTCAACCTGATCATCATAAAAATCAGCAATTTTAGAAAGCATTTTTTCTAGCTGGCCGGTTTGCTCACCCACATTAATCATCCGTGTAACCATAGGCGGAAAAACTCCGCTTTTGGCCAGGGGCCGGGAGATCGGCTCACCGTTACGCACGCTTTTAGAACAATTAATTACTGCCTCCTCCACCACCTTATTGCCTGAGGTTTTACTAACAATCTCTAAAGCGCTTAAAACTGATACTCCGCTCTTAACTAAAGTAGAAAAGGTACGGGAGAACTTAGCAACAGCTAACTTACGTAAAAGAGGACCAAAGACCGGAACCTTTAATGTGAATCGGTCAAACCAGTACTTGCCTTTCTGCGTCTTTAAGCATCTTTTAAATAAATATATACCGGCCCCAAAAAACAACATCAAAAACAAAAAATATTTTCTCAAAAGGTCGCTGGCAAAAATCAAAACCTGGGTAGGCAGCGGTAATGTCCCCCCCAGCGAATCAAATATGCCTTTAAATGTAGGCACGACTTTAATTAAAAGTACAGCCGTAATAATAATCGCCATACTTACTACTACTGCCGGATAAACCAAGCTGGAAATTATTTTACGATTTAAGGCTGCCTGCTTTTCCATAAACGTGGCCAAACGATCAAGAATCTCATTTAACATGCCTGAAGCTTCTCCGGCTTTTATCATATTCACAAAAAGATCAGAAAAAACTAGCGGATGTTTAGCCAGTGCATCACAGAAACTCATACCGGCTTCGATATCCTGGCGCACATTACCAACAATCCCCCTCAGGCTCTCATTTTCAATCTGCTCAGCTAAAATACCTAAGGCGTTGGCCAAGGGAATACCGGCGTCAATCATCGTCGCCAGCTGGCGGGAGAAAACAACTAAATCATCAAGCTTGATCTTCTTGTCAGTCAGTTTTGGGTTATCAGAAAAAATCTTAGCGAACTCCACGGAAAAAACCACCATCTCTTTTTTATGCAAGATATCCGCAACCTCTGCCTCTGAGGCAGCCTGGATTATTCCATTTATGGTTTGTCCATTTTTATCTTTCGCAGAATATTTATACGTATTCATCAGGCTCCTTATTCCTCAGTAGTAATTCTGATTGCTTCGTCCAAAGTAGTCAATTCTTCTTTCACCTTCTGAAAAGCATCATCACGCAATGTCTTCATTCCTATATTCTTAACCGCATAAACCTTGATTTCATCGATAGATTTCTTGCGGATAATCATCTCTCTTATCGTATCATCAATCAGAATTGCCTCCAACACCGCAACCCGTCCAAAAAATCCGGTATTATTACAATATTTACATCCTTGAGCGGCATAAAAGTTAGCTTTACCGTGAAATCCTATTTTATTTAGAAGATCATCAGAAATTTCGATGGGCTTACGGCACTTAAGACAGATCTTGCGTGCCAGCCGCTGCGCACAAAGCATAATTACACTAGAAGCCACCAAAAACGGTTCAACCCCCATATCGATAAGACGAATAATGCTAGAAATAGCATCATTGGTATGCAGCGTGGAAAGCACAAGCTGTCCGGTAAGCGCCGCTTTAATGGCAATATCCGCAGTCTGAGCATCCCGGATCTCACCGATCATAATTACATCCGGGCTTTGACGCAGGATAGAACGCAGTCCTGAGGCAAAATCTAAGCCGATATCCGGTTTAACCTGCATCTGAGTAATCCCCTCTACCTGGTATTCTACGGGATCCTCAATAGTAACAATATTTCTTTCAGCAGTGTTTAACTGATTTAACACAGAATAAAGCGTGGTAGACTTACCTGAACCGGTGGGACCGGTAACCAACATCATACCGAAGGGTTTGGTTACTGCTGCTTTAAAAATCGCCGCGGGCTGCTGTGAAAAACCAAGCTTATCTAAACCAATAGAAAGACTTCCCTTATCTAAAGCCCGCAGAACAAATTTTTGGCCAAAAGTTGTTGGCAGGCTAGAAACCCTAAAATCTACCTCCCGCCCCTCGGTCTTAACTTTAAACCTGCCATCCTGCGGAATACGATTTTCAGTAATATCCAAATTAGAGATAATTTTAAGCCGGGCTAAAATTGCATTTTGATTTATCTTAGGGACCCTTAAGACATCATGCAATGAACCATCCACGCGGTATCTAATACGCAAACAATCAATCTCCGGTTCAATATGTATATCTGAAGCTCTCCTTTTTAAAGCCTGAGCCAAAATAATATCGACTAGCTGCACAATCGGCGCTTTTTCACTCTCTAAAAGCGCATTAGACAACTCAATCTCATCAGTTTTAAATAACTCTAAATTTTTATCTAAACTCGCGCTGCGCGCCAAAGCTGATTCATCAAGAATATTCTGCATATTCTTAGCTTCTTTACGGTACTGGCTGTCAATAACATGAGCAATCTCATCTTCAGGGCTTAAAACAATGTCGATATTGCATCCAGTGAAGTTACTTAAATCATCCAACGCAAAAATATTTAATGGATCCGACATAGCCACAGTAATGGTAGAGCCAATTTTAGATAGGGGGATGGTATTGTAAAGCTTAGCCATGCGTTCCGGAATTAAATTAATTACCTCGGCATCAAACCTAAATTTAGCCAAACGCAAAGTCGGCATGTAAAGCTGTTCGGAAAACAAAGACAATAGGACTTCTTCGGTAATAATCCCCTCATCAACCAGGACCCTTCTTAAAGGGACTCCTTTTTCTTTTTGCAAGCTCAAAGCACGTTCTAATTGAACCTTGGTGATCTGCTGGCTTTTAATAAGTATTTCCATTATATTTTCTTTTAGTGAGTGCATGTTTAGTTGTCAGTTGTAAGTTGTAAGTTGTAAGTTGTCAGTTGTCAAAACCTAACAACTAAAAACCAATAATTTCCCTATTCATCCGAAGTAGTTACCCGCAAGACCTCTTCAATTGTCGTATACCCTTTTAAAGCAGCCTCCAGCCCATCCTCGCGCAAAGTTTTCATTCCTTCCATACGCGCCTGCTGTTTAATAAATTGTTCTTGCGAACCGGTAAGAATCAGATCCCGAATCTTCTGGCTAACCTGCAAAATTTCCGCGATTACGGTTCTCCCTGAATATCCGGAATCAAAACAATGTTGGCAACCTTTGCCTTTATAGAATTGTAATTTACCGATTTTACTCACATCTAGTTTTAGGCTTCCAGCAATCTCATCCTTAAGAATATAGGTTTCCTTGCAATATGAACATATCTTACGCACCAATCTCTGGGCAATAACACAGATTAATGAAGAATTAATTAAATACGGTTCTACGCCCATATTCACTAAGCGCACCACCGCTCCGGCGGCAGTAGTAGTATGTAATGTCGAAAGAACCAGGTGCCCGGTTAGCGCGCTTTTGATCGCGATATCTACGGTTTCATAATCACGAATCTCTCCGATCATAATGATATCCGGGTCTTGACGCAGAATAGAACGCAGGGCTGCGGCAAAACTAAGGCCAATTTCCGGTTTAGCCGTTACCTGATTTATACCTTCCAACTGAAACTCCACAGGATCTTCCACGGTAACAATATTCTTATCCGGGCTATCCACGGATTTTAAAACCGCGTAAAGAGTAGTAGTTTTTCCGCTTCCGGTTGGCCCACAAACTAAAATCATACCATGAGGCAATAATGATACCTTGGCCAGGACTCCTAAAGCGTAGTCACTAAACCCGAGCTTTTTGGTATCCAGATTTGCCTGCGACTTATCCAGGATACGTAAAGCGACCTTTTCACCATAGCTTGACGGCAGAATAGAAACACGAAAATCTACCTGACGATTAAGTATCTTTACTTTAAAGCGTCCATCCTGAGGAAGACGGTGTTCAGCAATATCCAGTTCCGCGATAACTTTAATTCGCGATACTATTGAAGCATGCATAATCTTGGGCGGCGCTTTCTGTTCCCGTAATATCCCATCGATACGAAAACGTATGCGCAATTTTTTTTCAAACGGCTCAACCAACACATCTGAAGCCTTCTTTTTTATTGATTCCTCTAAAATCATATTAACCACTTTGATTACCGGTGCTTCATGGCTAATACGATCCAATTCCCGATCACTAACAGATATTTCCTTCTCCTCTTTAATCAACTCAATAGAAGAAACGGTCATCTCCTTAACCAAATCGTCAATAATCCCCTTGGAGGTATCCGGATAGGATAATTCAATAGTTTGATTGATATCAGCAACGGAAGAAATTATAGGATTTATTTTAAAACCGGTAAGAGCCTGCACATGGTCAATGGCGAATATATTTAATGGATCAGCCATCGCCAAGGTAATCGTGTCCCCCATTTTAGATATGGGAATAATCTGGTAATGACGGGCGATATTAACCGGGATTATTTTTACAATATCCAGATCAATTTTAAAGCGTTTTAAATCAATTAAGGGCAGGCCTAAACCTTCACTTAAGGTGATAATCAACTCACTTTCCTTAACAAACTTAAGCTCAACAATAATATCGCTGAGCTTACCGCCCTTAGTGATCTGCACCGAAAGTGCCTGCGCAAGATGCTCAGCGGTGATAAGCTTGTTATTAATTAATATTTCGGTAAGCCGATCTTTAAGTGATAACATATTAAGAGCAGTTGGCAGGCAGGCTACCTACTCTCATTCCTTGTCCTTATAGTATTTTTCAATTGCTCTTTTAATATCAGAAGAAGTAGAAACAAAAGTCTGCACGCTACATCCGCTAAGCAACTCCACATCCTCTATGGCCTGAACATTTAGAGGATTGGACATCGCCAAGGTAAGGTTATTACCGATTTTATCTATTGGCACGAGCAGATACTGCCTGGCCACTCTGCCGGGAATAATACTGGTGATATCCATAGCAACATCATAATTACCTAAAGGTAGATAAGGAAAACCGTATTGGGCAGTCAAGGCCTGAGCAATATCATCCTCTTTAACAAACCCCAACTCCACCAGGATCTCCCCAATTAACCCGCCTTTTTCTCTATGAAGATCTAAACCCTGATCCAGCTGGGATTGATTAATAATCCCGCGGTCCAGCAACAGTTCCCCTAATGGTTTATTATTAATTCTCCTAATCACTTACTGAGCCTCCCGCTTAAAAAACCACAACTTTATTTTTTCCGCCTGCCTTAGCTTTCTTTAACAACTCTCTGGCTTTAGCAATCAACTGCTCTACTTGCACCCCATCCAGAGGGTTCTCGCTAACCCCCGCGCTAAAAGTTAGGCACTTACTGCTTTCCTGATCTGCGCAGAAGGAGGCTTGAATTTTTTTACATATCTCTTCAGCAACCTCCTGAGCCTGACGTTTATTATTTTCAGGCAAGATTAGTGAGAATTCATCGTCATCAGTCCTGCCTACTCGATCAACTTGGGTAATACAATCACGCATCAAAGTAGCAATTTTCTTTAACGCTGATTCGGCGCAAATTGATCCAAACTTCTCACGGTAATTTTTGAAATTATCAATATCAAAAATAATAAAGGCGCAAGGGCGCTGATAGACAATTGCTCGGTTAATCTCCTCTTTTAGGCGGCCTTCAATAAAGAAACGGTTATAAAGCCCAGTGAGAGCATCTTTTATCTCTAACTTCTCAATGCGATGCGCTAAAATATCATTTTCAATAGCCACGGCAATCTGTTTAGAGAATATATCCAAGAGCTCAATATCGCCTTTATTATAAGAAAAATTATCCCGGGTATTAGCGATTCCCAATACCGCTTTGACCATACCTCTTAAAAATATAGGCATCGCTAAACAATTTTTAACTTGAAACTTAGTCAGGAAATCAACCGTAAGGTTATCATTCAATGAGTTCTGTTTATCTAAAATCAAAAGCTTGTTCAAATTGAAAGCTTTATTATAAATATCCTCTTGGGGGCCGATTTCTATGGTCATTAAATAATCTGATTTTAACCCGTCTGCCACTTTCATGTAAAAGGAATCTTTAAGCTCATTCTTAAAAAGTAAAAACGCGATTTCGGAATTAGCTAAAGCCCTGGACTTCTCAACCGCGATTTTTAAAACTTCCTCAAATTTTGAGCCGCCAGATATAAGCGCGCTGATCTGCATCAAATTAGAAAGAACGATTATTTTTTTCTGAATTTCAATATTAATCTCAGTCGTCTTTTCACTATAACCTTTAAGCTCATCCATATTGCTGCGAATACGCCGCGTAAGCTGATTCAAAATATTACCCAATTCCCCAACTTCATCGCTATGCTGTACCTCCAATCTCCGGCTGATGTCTCCGGCAGCGATAAATTTGGCTTCGGTGGCCACTGAAGTTAAACGGTCAAAAACTTCCTTAATTACCAGGAGGCCGACAATCGCCAGGAATGCGCTAACCGCTAGATAAACAATAATATCCAGCTTAATTCCAGATTTTGAGAAAATGTAAATGGAAAGCAGGTATATACAAACTAAGAACGGTAGAATAGACATAAGCTGAAACGCCACCATCAGCTTTTGCTTAACCGTACGTGAATTTAAGGAAAAACGATCAATTTTTTTATCCATTTATCCTCCCTAATCCTTGAGCAATTTAACAAGAAATTATACCTCTTAACCCTTTATATGGCAATAGATTTGTTAAATTCACTAAGCAATACTTCTTTATCAATACCTGTATCAATAAAATCCCAAGCCAAAAGGCCATTTGTTGGTTTTTCACAAAGATAACTCTGCGCATCCACCCCGCTTTCCAAAAAAGCATCCTGCCATTTGGAAAATGAAAAATAATTGCTCCAAGCGTCAAACCTGGCTCCTTTTTTATAAGCCGCCAGAATAACCTTACCCAGAAGCCTATCTCCGCGCGAAAGTACTCCTTCTAAAAAACTCATCTGAAAATCATGGAAATTAAATTTAAGCCTCTTGTTTTTACAATGACTCCTTAAATAATTTTGTTTTCCTTTAATCGCTTCAAGGGAATCCATCTTTTGCCATTGTAAGGGGGTGTGTGGTTTGGGAATTAACGGGTTAATACTAATATTAATTTGCGCGGTAGAGCCGTTAATTTTTCTTTTTTCATCCGAAGCAGCCTGGGCAAAATCAATTATCCCCTGCAAATCTTCTTGCCTCTCACCAGGTAAACCAATCAAAAAATATAATTTTAAGTGCTGATAACCTGCCTGATATGCCTGAGTAATAGCCGCGAAAAATTCTTCCTCCGAGAAATCTTTGGCTAAAGCTTGACGCAGCCTATCGCTCCCTGCTTCAGGCGCGAAAGTCAACCCAGTTTTTTTGATTTTAGCAATGAGCCCAGACACATTCCCTAATAAAGCCTTGGCTTTTAATGAAGGTAGTGATAAATTAACCGCCTGCTGGCTAAAACTATTGGTTAAATCAGAAATCAAAGCTTCTATCCCAGGATAATCTCCTACGGATAAACCCGCCAAAGATAATTCTTCATATCCGCTAGAGGCATAGCTAAGCTTTGCCAATGAAATTATTTTTTCCTTGCTCCTTATTCTTAAAGGGTAATATTGAGACCTAGCTTGGCAAAAACGGCAGCGATTAGGGCAACCGCGCATAATTTCTAAAGTAATCCGGTCATGGATTGTCTGCACGTAAGGCACCATCCAATTGCAAGGAAAATAGGCTGATTCGAAGTCACTCACTATACGTTTTTTTATCTTTAGAGGCAGGCTTGCGAATCTTGGTGAAAAACTGACTAATTCTCCAGCAAGATTATAATCCGGCTGATAAAGAGAGGGCGCATAAACTCCTTCGACTTTAGATAGCTTAATCAAAAGCTCTTCTTTAGTTATTCTGTTGGCTTTATAATCATCCTTATATTTACGGTATAAATTCAGAAGCTCGACGATAGCCTCTTCTGCTTCCCCGATTATAAATAAATCAAAAAAAACTGCCATCGGCTCCGGGTTTAGCGTGCATGGCCCTCCGCCAATTACCAAGGGATACTCTTGATTACGTAATGAAGATTCTAAAGGCAGGCCCGCCAAATCCAGAATACTTAAAACATTAGTATAGTTTAATTCAGACCCAAGAGAAAATCCTAACATATCAAAACTGATTAACTCCTGGTTTGACTCCCAGGAAAAAAGGCGGCGTTTCGCGTTTTTTAAAGAGGCTTCCATATCCGCCTCCGGAGCAAAAAACCTTTCACAAACCACGCCGGGTATATTATTTAAAACTCCGTAAATAATCCGCAATCCTAAGTTACTCATCCCGACTTCATATAAATCCGGGAAACCTAACGCAAAACTTAAAACGCAAGAACTAAAACCTCCTTTATTAGCATTCCATTCATTGCCCAGATATTGAGCCGGCCGATGCACATTAACCAACAAATCTTCAATCATAAATGAATCTCCGATTAAAATTTGGGGACGGTTCTCTGCTCTACTTTTGTTAAGCAGAGAACCGTCCCCCTGATTTTAAAACACATTTCTCGTGCGGTCAATATTAACTAAGATTCCTAAAGCGATAAAAGTAACCAGGACACTAGAGCCGCCATAACTCATCATCGGTAAAGGCAACCCCACTACCGGCGCCAACCCCATATTCATCGCGATATTAATAAATACCTGCAAAGCCAATAAAAGCGATACGCCGTAAGCCAATAACCTGCCAAATGAATCTTGTGTCCTTTGAGCAATAATAAAACCTTGTCGAATAATTAAATAATACATCAATATCAACAGGCTGCTGCCTAAAAATCCCCACTGCTCAGAAAAAGTAGCAAAGATAAAATCCGTATGTGATTCCGGTAAAAAATATAATTGGCTTTGTGAGCCGCGCAGCCAACCCCTGCCTAAGAACCCGCCCGAACCAATAGCGATACGCGATTGGATTACCGTATATCCGGCACCCAAAGGATCAATATTCGGATTAAGAAAAACCAGCAACCTTTGTTTCTGATAATCGTGCAGAAAATGCCAGAAAAAAGGCAAAGGCAAAATCAATGCCGCCAGCAGCATAAAAATATATTTTAATCGCACATTAGTTAAATAAAGCAACCCCACAAAGACCAGCATTAGCATTAAGCCGCTGCCTAAATCCGGCTGCTGGATAATCAAAAACATCGGCATCGCCACGAATATAAATGGTAAGATTATGCCCTGAAAAATACCAAATTTACCTGATAAAAGCGATGTATCATCAATGGATTTACGGCTAAAATACCTGGCTAAGAATATTATAATTGCCAGTTTCGCAAACTCCGAAGGCTGAAAATTAAACCAGGCAATCCTAAGCCAGCGCTGCGCCCCCAGCCTGATCACACCTAAACCAAAAACTAAAAACAGAAAAAATAAAGCTGCCCCATAAATAAAATAGTTGGCATCCCAAAGTTTGCGATAATTAAACCTAGACATAAAAAAGAAACAAACCAGCCCGATAATTAACCAAAGCATCTGGCGTTTATAAATGTCCCGCCACTGGGTACCCTCTTTCTGGTAAGTGCTGCTATAAATAGATAAAACTCCTAGGGCAGCGATAAGTAAAGCCAGAATCAGAATTTTAAAAAATGACCCCCTCATATTAATCCTTGTATATTCATCGCTTCAATAATTTGTTTAGCCATGACGCTGGCAGCATGGCCCGGACCGCCATTTTCTAAAAAAACACAGATTACATATTTGGGTTTATCCAACGGGAAAAAACCTACAAACCAGGCATGAGTAACACCTCGAGATACCTGGGCAGTACCGGTTTTTCCGGCGACCTTAATCGGCAGAGTGGATAGAACATTTCCCGTACCCTTAGCATCAGAAACCACTCTAGCTAACCCCTGAGCAATAACTTCAAAAGTACTTTTCTTAAAAGGTACCCCGATAAGCCTCTTCTTCTTAACAGAGAGATCCAGTCCTCCCACGGCTTTAACGATATAGGGGCTTAATAAATATCCGCGATTTGCGAACACCGCTAACATATTAGCTGCCTGCAGAGGAGTAACCAGGCAATCCCCTTGGCCAATACTTAAATTTGCCGTATCTCCATCGAACCAATTCTGAAATTTATTTATCTTTCTCCATAAAGGAGATGGGATAAAACCGCTGGTTTCACCGGACAACTCAAAACCTACGTTCCTGCCTAAGCCTAATTTTAAAGCATAATCGTGAATATTCTGCGCGCCTAAAGATAAACCTGTCTTATAGAAAAATACATCGCAAGAATGAGCAATTGCCTGGAAAATATCCTCTGAGCCGTGCACATCCCAACAGTTAAATTTCCTGGCTCCCACCAGGGTTGACCCCTGACAAACAAAACTCGTAGAAGGATTTATTTTTTTTAATTCCAGGCCGGCAGAAGCCACCACTACTTTAAAAACTGATGCCGGAGGATAACTTGATCCGATAGCGCGATTGATTAATGGAGCATCAGGATCATTAAATAATCCGGCAATAAGCTTGGTGCGCTTATTTACAAAAACCGCCGGATTAAAATTCGGATAACTAGCCAAAGCCAAGATCTCTCCGCTAAAAGGATCCATTAAAATTACGCTTCCTTTTCTCCCCACTAAATTTTCTTCGACAATTTTCTGAATCTTAAGATCCAGGGTCAACACAACGTCTTTGCCATTGCGCGGGGGAGCAAAACCCAAAACACGCGTAAATTTTCCCCGGTGATCTACCTCAACAGACAGCCCCCCTTCCTCCTGGCGCAAATAATAATCATATTTTTCCTCCACCCCGCCAAACCCGACGATATCTTTAGTCTTATAGCCATAATCTTCTAATTTAGTCAGGCGCCAGCGATCAATCTCATTAACATAACCAATCACATGAGCGGCTAATGCCCCATACGGATAATGCCGCAAAGGTTTAGGCTCAACAATAATACTCGGTTGCTTAATTTTATGCTCTCCGAGTAAAATTGCGTCTTTAAGTTCAATGCCTGTAGCCACGGTAACCGGTACACTGGAAGAAATGAAATTCTTTTTAAATGTCATCCTTAAATCTTTAATTTCTACGCCTAAAATACGGCTGATCAAAGTTAAAACCTGATCAATATCGTCTAAATCTTGAGGCAGAATCATTACGTCATATGAAATCTTATTATCTACGATAATCTCGCCATTACGGTCCAGAATATTACCTCGGCTGCCGGACTGGGATATCAAACGGATGCAATTGCTATCACTAAGCCGGCGAAACTTAGCCCCTTGCAATATACCAAGGTTTAAGAGCCCAATGATTAAACAGACGAACATAAAAATAATTATTAAGTTTAAAATAATTTTTCTTTCCATTATTTAATGAAGGTTCAGTAACTATGCGGCTATCTTTTTTATGAGCTTAAAAATCAAAGGCGATAGCGCCATCGTATAAACGCTAACTATAATCAGGTTACGTAAAAAAATTCCTGGTGGTATGATATTTCCGGCCGCCACACTTTGTAAACCAATTATAAAATTATTTAACAAGGCTGCCACTAAAACTATGGTCAAGCGTATATAATCATCTTCAGTAGATATCTGACGACTGAGGCGATAAATCAGATAACTCCAAATACTAAAACAAATTGTATTCATCGCCAGCGTCCAGGGCAAAAATACATCTTTAGCCAACCCAGCTAAAATACCAAATAACAAAGCCGTCTTAAAATCCGCATAAAAAACCAAAGCCACCATAAAAATTAAAAGCAGGTCCGGCTTACAATAAAAAAAGTTTAAAAAAGCCGGCCAATTTATCTGCAAAGTAGACAAGGCAATTATAACTAATAAAAAGAGCCATTTTTTCACGCCGCGCCTTCTTTCTTAAATCGCGGGGACGGTTCTCTTTTTAAGAGAACCGTCCCCTGTTTTATTTAATTTACCCCGCACCTTTTGTTCATTCATTCTAACCCCTGCGCCTTTCTATATTTAAATATCAAAAAGGCGCAGAGTTTATGGAATAACCACCAATACCTCTTCAATGTTAGTCAGATCGACGGCTGGCTTAACCAAAGCATAACGATTAAGCCCGGAAAACTCCCGTCCAATATCCACCACCCGGCCCAGGAGTAATCCCTTAGGGTAAATCTGGCTTAATTCCGAAGTAATAATAATATCACCAACAATAATCTGAGCCTCATCCGGGAGATAACGCATTATTAAATTGGTACCTAGAATCCCGCTGACTAATCCTTCTTGCCGGCTGCGTTGTACGATACAAGAAATGCCTTGATTAGGATCGTTAATTAACAATACCTTGCTAGTATTATCCGTACTTTCTACTATACTACCCACTAATCCCTGGGGGCTAATCACCCCCATCCCGGATTTAATTCCGTTGTATCTGCCTTTATCAATGATCACGCTAGAGGACCAACTATCCAGCGATCGCCCAATTACTCTGGCGGCCACCAGGCGCAAAGAAGATTTTTGTTTGAAGTTAAATAAATTTTTAAGCCGGGTATTTTCCTGGCTAAGTTCGCGTAAATCAAACAGGCGCCAACGTAACAAATCAATATCGTTTTGTAATCTCTCAGCTTGAATCATATTACGATGATAAAAAATAAAACCGGAGAGTTCACGTTTAACCAAGCCGATAAAGGAAAGATGTGGTTTGAATATTTTTTGCGCTGGATTTTTAAAACAGGATAAAAAATTAGATACTAGGAGTACGGCGCAGGAGACAAGTGTAAAATTAATTACGGTTTTGCGGGATAACTTAAACACATTGAAAAATCCGGTAAGATTTAATTGCGCGCTTCAGTTTTAACCGATACGGTAACTTTATTAAGGTACTGAATTTCGCTTAACACAATACCTGTTCCATTAGCCACCGCAGTAACCGGATCATCAGTGATGTGCACAGGCAGACCCGTCTCTTCGGAAATTAATTTATCCAGCCCTCTTAATAATGAACCGCCTCCAGCCATAACAATCCCGTGGTCAATAAGATCCGCGGCTAATTCCGGAGGAGTTCTCTCTAAAGATATTTTTATAACTTCCAATATGGCGCGTAAAGGTTCTTGTAAAGATTCACGAATCTCTTCGCTGGTAATGGTAACGGTTTTAGGTAAACCCGCAACTAGATCCCTACCCTTTACCTCCATACTCATCTCCTCTTCTAAAGGATACGCGGAACCGATTTTAATCTTAACCTCTTCAGAAGTACGTTCACCGATCATCAGGTTATATGTTTTCTTAAGATACTCGATGACCGCTTCATTCATTTCATCTCCACCAATGCGAATAGACTTGGAAAAAACTGTCCCGCAGAGTGAAATTACCGCGATCTCCGTAGTACCGCCTCCAATATCAATAATCATATTACCGATAGGTTCCTGGATAGGCAGGCCCACGCCAATGGCTGCCGCGATTGGCTCCTCAATCAAAAATACTTCTCTTGCTCCGGCACGCTCCGCGGAATCTTTTACTGCCCGCTTTTCTACCTCGGTTATGCCCGAGGGGATAGCAATAACAATTCTAGGCCTGACTAAAACCTTACGATGATGCACCTTCTTAATAAAATAACGCAGCATAGCTTCGGTAATCTCAAAGTCAGAAATAACTCCATCTTTCATCGGCCTAATCGCGATAATATTTCCAGGAGTACGCCCGAGCATGCGCTTGGCTTCTTCTCCTACAGCTAAAACATGCGAAGTGCCCCTTTCGATAGCAACCACAGAAGGCTCACAAAGCACCACCCCTTCGCCCTTGACAAAAACTAAGGTCGTCGCGGTACCTAAGTCAATCCCCATATCATTGGAGAAGAGGCCTAGGATATAATTAACCGCTTTCTTTAACTGCTGACTTAATTTTCCCATATTTTTCTCCTAAAATTTCAAGATAAACGATTTTAACAAAGATTAAACCCTTTGTCAAACAAAAACTTAAATAAAAAACTTAAATCCAGGGGACGGTTCTCTTAAAAAAAGAGAACCGTCCCCTGGATTCTAAGCTCTTTAGTATCTTTAAAAACCCGGGGAAAGACTTACTAACACAACTAATATCATCCAACCTAGATTCACCCTCCGCGGCAAAAGCCGCCACCACCATACTCATGGCAGTGCGATGATCTCCGAAACTTTTAAGCTCAGACCCGCAAAGCCTGCCTTGGCCCTGGATAACAATATTTTCTACCCGGCCAACTTTATTAACCTGGATATCTGCTCCCATCTTCCTTAAATTAACGACCATAGAATTAATCCGGTCGGTCTCCTTAACCCTAAGCTCGCCAACCCCTTTGATTATGGTACGGCCTTGAGCAAAACAGGCAGCGACCATTAGAATGGGCAACTCATCAACTAAAGAAGGTATTTCGCTAGGATAAACTACCGTGCCCTTAAGTTTACTACCGCTTATAGTAAGATCACCTCTAGGCTCAAAATCTACCAACTTATGGCTTTGCCTATTGGAAGGCAAACCATTGTTTTCTAACTTATCAGCCTTAAAAACTACAACTTTTATTTTAGCCCGCATCCTTTTAAGCACATTAATTATTCCGCTACGGCTAGGATTAAGGCTAGAGTGCTCAATGACAATCTTAGCTTTAGGAATTATCGCAGCTAAGACTATAAAAAAAGCAGCTGAGGAAATATCTCCCGGAATATAAATCTCGCCTGGGCTGACTAAGCCTTGGTTTGGATTCAAGGTTATACTCTTATTATCTACAATTATATTGGCGCCAAAAAGTTTAAGCATACGCTCAGTATGATCACGGGTGCTTAGGCGCTCAAGGACTTGAGTTTTACCTTTGGCAAATAACCCCGCCAAAAGAATAGCGGATTTAACCTGCGCCGAAGCAATCTTTGCTTGATAAATAATGCCTTTAAGATTTCCTCCGCTTATAACTATCGGCGCATACTCTTCATTATCTTTAATTATAGCAGTAATCCGCGCCCCCATCAAACGTAAAGGCACATTTACCCTGGACATTGGCCGGAGAGAAAGATATTTACCCGCCACAATTTTAGTTTTAAAATCCATTCCGGCTAAAACACCTAAAAGTAAACGCAAGGTGGTTCCGGAATTATTCACATAAATCGGCTGGAGGGAAGCTACAAGTCCTTGCCCGCCGCAACCTTTAACAGAAACTAACCCTTCCTTACGCAGTATTTTTACTCCCAAAGCGCTTAAGGCATTTAAAGTAGCCAAAGAATCATCATGTACAGGAAAATTCTTAAGGATGGTTTTGCCACTGCTTAAAGCGCTTAAAATTAACGCGCGGTGAGCAATGGACTTATCCCCGCCAAGTTTAATGCGGCCGCTTAGTATAAATTTGTGTTTAATTAAAAAAGGCTTACCGGGGGGCGAAAATTTTGTTTCTAAGCGATTAGCAGATTTTCTAATGCAGCTCACTTTATCTTTTGCGTTACCTTATCGTTTTCTTTGATTAAATCTTTAAGCTCAGCACCAAAACCCGCAGCAGACATAAATTCATGGACCTTCTCTATTTTTAAATCTCCGATAGGCTTATCGGCGCGAGAAACTAAAAATTCATCTCCTACGCTTACCTTATCTTTGCTGCCCAAATTAATCACCACAAAATTAAATTCTTTATTTACGATCATCACTTTGCCTTCTAGGCCCTTGGCCAAAAAAGGTTGTTGGTTTTTAGCAACCTTTGAGGCTTTAGCGTCCGTCGCATTAATTTTCTTATCAGCTATTTTTAATTGAGCTTGGGCAGCATCATTAGCCGGCTGGAGAACTTCAGGATTAACGACAACCTTACCCAGCTCTACGCCATCCGCGCCAATCTCTAAATTCTTAATTTTTTTCTCCAACGCAACCTTCTGCTGTTGCATAATTTTTATTTGCTCTTTAATTTGCTTACTATCGTCTTGAACCTGATTAAGCCTATTCTCAAGATCCTCACGCAAAGATTTCTGCTTGGAAAGATCCGCCTTAAACTGCTCTAATTTATTTGACGTTTCGGCATGTGCTGATTTTTCCACAGTAAGTTCACCGGCTAAAGAATCCATTCTACTTTTAGCTTCTTGTAATTTTAACTCAAGATCCGTAGCTATCTTTTTAGATTCTTCAAGTTGGCCGATGGTAAGGCGCTGACGATTCTCCAGTTCAACAATCTGCCCCTGAAGCTTAACATTTTGCGCGCACTCTTTTTGATATAAATAAAATACTCCGCCGGCAGCTGATAATGAAATAATAAATAATACAATTAGGACAGGTAATAGGATCAAACCTTTACGATACATTTTGCCTCCTCATTTTTCCCCAGCCTCCGGCGCTTGGGGAAAAATGACCCCGAGCTCCCGCGAGGGGGAACATTACTTGCATAGATTTCTTAGAAACTTTAATGAGCGCTTGACTTACGAGTACGACAAGTACGAGCAAGTCAAGGTGCGAATTAGAACCTTTGCCCAACGGGCAAAGGATATTTTGTGCAAATTTATTAAGTTTATTACTCATTAATATAACATTAGTTAGGTAAAAATCAAGAGAAATTCTTCTTAATAAACTCCTGAAATTCTAAAGGAATCTTACTAGCAAAATGCATAAGCTTACCTGTGGAAGGATGTATAAAACCAATCTCTTGGGCATGTAAAGCCAGGCGGGAAAAATTATCCCTCTTTCCATACTTAGTATCACCAAGTATCGGATGCCCTAAATAAACCAAATGCACCCGGAGTTGATGCGTCCTGCCGGTAAAGGGCGCCAGTTCCAAAAGGCTAAAATCTTTGGAGCGCTTTAATGTTTTATAAGAAGTCTTGGCGTATTTGGTATTTTGCGTGAATAAAACCGCCATATTTTTTCGCTTTAGAGGATGCCTGCCAATCGGAGCCTCAATCACACCCTCGTCAAACTCTACCCGGCCGCTAACTATAGCAATATATTTACGCTGGATACTGTGCCGGGCAAACTGCTTAACTAATTTTAAGTGGCTGGCATTATTTTTAGCAATCACTAGAAGCCCGCTAGTCTCCTTGTCTAGGCGATGCACAATTCCGGGGCGATTTTTATTTATATCGGAGAGTTCCGTAGAGCGGCCCAACAAAGCATTAACTAAAGTATGCGCCCGATTGCCCGGAGCCGGATGCACCACTAAGCCGGACTGCTTATTAATCAGGAGTATGTCCTTATCCTCATAAACAATATCCAGAGATATCTGCTCCGGTAAAAATTCTGTTTTTTCTTTCTCCGGGAGAAAAACCTGCAACAGATCACCCGGATTTAACTTATGATGCGGCTTATTAACTATCTGGGAGTTTAAAGAAACTTTTTCTTCATGGATAAGCTTCTGAATATTTGTACGCGATAGGCCTAAATTATTACGCAGGGCATAATCCGTCAAGAGCAAATCCAAACGCATTTTAGCCTCTTCGGCTTTAACTTGTAATAATAATTCTTCCATCATCTATTCCTTTAGAGATTTGATTTTTAGGTGTCATTGCGAGGAGCGCTTTTTGCGACGAAGCAATCTTCTCCACAGGGATTGCTTCGTCAGCCGCTTCGCGCCTTCCTCGCAATGACACCAAATATCCACAAAGAGAAAAGAAACACCGCCAGGCATAAAATCTGAAAAAGAGTTAACCCATAGAACATCCTCGGGCTATCGTTACGCAAGAATTCAATAAAAAAACGCTTTAGGGAATAAAGAAAAAGATAGCTGCAGAGAATCTCGCCCGATAGATGTTTAGCGTCTTGTTTGAATCTTAAAGTAACAAAGATTAAAAGCAGAAGCAGCGAAGAATACAGTTGAGTAGGTATCAGAATCTGATCAAAGACTTTAAAATACAACCCAAATTCAGATTCCCTGCCAAAACAACAGCCGTTTAAAAGGCATCCTATCCTGCCAATCGCCTGACCTAAAGCAATAAAAGGAGACAGTAAATCTAAACTCCTAAGCAAATTCATTTTATGCTTCTTAATAAACAGAATTGCCCCGCTAGCGCCAAAGATTAAACCACCGAACCAGGCCATTCCTCCGTGCCACAGCATAATAATCTCCAGGGGATTATGCAGATAAAAACGAGCATTAATCAGCACATAAAATACCCGGGAACCGATTATGCCAAAAATAAAAACATAGAGACAAAGATTAAATATCTGCTCGCTATCCATTTGCTCCTTTTTTGCTTGTAAAGCAGCTAAATAGGTACAAACAAAAAAGGCCAAAACCAGCATCAAGCCATAAGAATAAATCGTAAAAACACCTATACGGCAAATTTCAGGCAGCATTTTTTCTAAATAGTAACTCCCAGCTTAATGCCAGCGCGGCTAATGTAATCACTGAATCCGCAATATTAAAAACCGGCCAGATACGCAGATCCAAAAAATCAATCACAAAACCAAAACGCAGACGATCAATAAGATTGCCTACTGCCCCGCCTAAAATCAGGCTTAAGCATAGTTTTAAAATGATAGAATTTGTTTTTAAATTGTAGAGAATAAACCCAATCGCAAAAAGCGAAACCAACACAAACAAAAGCAGCTGATTCTGAAACAAACCAAAGGCTGCCCCGCGATTATACACCAGGGTCAAATTTAAAAAGTTTTTTATTAATGGAACCGGATTGTTTAGTTGCAGAAATCTTAAAGCGAGAAACTTAGTGATCTGATCCAATAAAATAACGCTCGAAACGATGATAAAAATCATCTAATTGAGCACCTTAAGCTTTTATTTCTTTTCCCTTTTCTGCTGGCACTTAATACACAACCGGGCAGAAGGAACTGCTTTTAATCTAATCTTAGTGATCGAAGACTTACAATCGTCGCAAATACCAAAAATTCCTTCTTCTATCCTCTTGAGCGCGTCATCCAGCTCATAAAGGGATTTTCTCTCGCTGGAAGCTAATCCCAAAGAGAACTCGCGGTCGTAATTATCGGTAGCGACATCCGCCATATGATAAGTATAACCGGAGATATCCCCAGAGGCCTCTTTTTGTGATTTCCTTAAAGTATCATCGGATATATGCTTAAGATCGCCGAGCATCTCTTCTTTCTTCTTCAGCACAATCTTCTTAAAATCCTTCAAATCGCTTTTAGAAAATTTTTTCTTCACTTTGGTTTCCCCCTTGGCTTTGGCTAAAGGAAGGCAAACCCACCCTACCCGCCGGCAGGCATGGTTCTCTAACCAATTGCCTCAAGACAATTATCACAAATCAAAGGACGCGCCTGGTTCTTTCCAACCCCTAATGAATAATTCCAACAACGCAGGCATTTAGTACCTTGCGCCTTTTCCACCTTAACCGAAAGATCGGCAACATTACCCTTATCCAGAGTCACCTTAACTTGCGAAACCTTAAAAATCTCACCAAGCTCAGTATTACAGCTTTGTAAGAATGTATAATGATCCTGTGTTTTTGTCAATATATTTATTTGCGCATCAAAAGAGCTGCCGATGACCCCAGCAACACGCTTTTCTTCTAATGCCTTGGCAATATCGGGAATTAAATTAATAATCCTTTTCCCAAACTGAACTACACCTTTTCCTTCTTTTTTCCAGAATTCAACTTTATTTTCTGGCCAATTTAAAAGATGAACACTAGATAGGGATTTATCTTTAGCCTCCTTAGGCATATGTTGCCAAATTTCTTCCGCAGTAAAAACAAAAATCGGAGCCATAACCCTTGCTAAAACATTCAATACTTTATATATCGCTGTTTGAACTGCGCGCCTTTGTAAAGAATTGGCAGGAGAAGTATAAAGCCTGCCTTTAACCATATCTAAATAATACATGGATAATGTTTCGTTACAAAAATCGTAGATTGCTTTATACGCCTTATGAAATTCAAAATCTTCATATGCATTTTCTACAACCACCAATAACGATTGATCCAAGCATAGCAATATCCATTTATCTATTGTCTTTAAATCCTTATAATCTACTTTATCAGTATCAGGATTAAAATCATATAAATTACTCAAGATAAACCTGGCAGTATTCCTTATTTTACGATATGCTTCAGATAACCGGGTTAATATTACCGGTGAGATCCGGATATCTTCATTATAGTCGCTGGAAGCCACCCACATTCTTAAAATATCAGCGCCATAAACCTTAATAATTTCAAAAGGAGAAATTACGTTTCCGCAGGATTTGGACATCTTGCGGCCCGCTCCATCAACTACAAAACCATGCGTGAGTACATTTTTAAAAGGCGCCTGGCCCTCAATACACACCGAGGGGATAAGTGAAGATTGAAACCATCCCCGATGCTGATCCGAGCCTTCCAGATAAAGGCTGGCCGGAAATTCTAACTCTCTCCTAACCTTGAGTACTGCTTGGCTGCTGACTCCGGAATCAAACCAGACATCTAAAATATCCGCGCCCTTGGAAAAATTATTTCCCTTACAATGCGGACAAATTATATCAGGCCCCAGGAAGTCTTGCGTCGGCTGCTGAAACCAGCAATCTGTTCCAACTCTAGCCGTTAAGGCGGCAAAATTTCTGATTACCAAAGTGGATAAAAATTCTTCCTGACAATCATTGCAAATTAAAGCCGGAATAGGCACACCCCAGTATCGCTGGCGCGAAAGGCACCAATCCGGGCGCGCATAAACCATGGCGGCAATTCTTTCCTGGCCCGCGGGCGGAACCCACTTGACATTTTGGCGAATTATCGAAAGCAGTTTATTTCTTAAGTCATTATGCTCCATATTCAAAAACCACTGTTTGGTCGCCCTAAAAATTACAGGGGACTTACAACGCCAGCAATGCGGATACGCATGCGCAATATTGGAATTAAAAAGCAAATCCCCGGTTTTTTCTAATTGTTCAAGAATAGGCTGGTTAGCATCATAAACATGCAGCCCCTGGAATTGGCCGGCCGTAGAATCAAAAACTCCCCTGGCATCTACCGGCATAATTATATTTAATTTATACTTAATTCCGGTAAAATAGTCTTCATTGCCATGGCCCGGAGCGGTATGCACTAAACCCGTACCTTCTTTTCCGGAAACATAATCCGCTAACACTACCCTGCCCTCTCTGGGTATAAAAGGATGCGTATAAAGTGCCCCCTCCAGATCCTTTCCCTTCAACTCTTTAATAACTTCGTGCTTAGCGATACCGCTATTATTTAAGAAACCAGACAGCAAATCTTTAGCCACAATCAAATTTCCTTTTTCAGTATTAATATAAAGATAGGTAAAATCCGGATGGACGGCCACCGCGGCGTTGGCTACCAGTGTCCAGGGGGTGGTCGTCCAAATAACCAGAAAACTTTCGAGGGCGAAACCTTCAGCCGGCTTAATTCTAAATCGGACATAGATGCTTGGTGAACTATGCTCTTGGTGCTCTACCTCTGCTTCTGCTAAGGCCGTCTCGCATTTAAAACACCAATTCACCGGTTTTAATCCATGATACAAATAGCCCTGCTCATTAAGTTTAGCCAAGGCATTCAGAATACTTTCTTCATAATCATGGCTTATAGTAAGATAGGGATTCTCCCAATCGGCAAAGATACCCAGCCGTTTAAACTGTTCCTTCTGCGTCGCAACATATTTATTAGCATAAATAAATGCCTGCTTACGGAAATCTAACTGCGAGATCTTAGACTTATGGGTTTTTAACTCCTTAAAGAGCTGGTGCTCAATAGGCAGGCCATGACAATCCCATCCGGGTACATAGGCGCAAGAATAGCCGCGCAGGGTTTTATATTTTATAATAATGTCTTTTAAGGTTTTATTCAAAGCATGGCCAATGTGAATATCGCCATTAGCATAAGGCGGGCCGTCATGTAAAATATATTTTGGTTTACCGCTGGAATTAGAATTGATAAGTTTATAAATACCCTGGGCAGTCCAGCCCTGCAGAAAAATCGGCTCCCGGCTAGGCAGGTCTGCCTTCATCGGAAAATCCGTTTTCGGTAAATTCAAGGTATGTTTATATTCAGAATTATTTGACATATTTACCTATAATTATAGCTAGGTCTTTTTTTACTCTTGCCGGAATCAGTTTTCTATCGGTAATAATCGCATTTTTCAGCGCATGCTGACAGCCGCAATTTCTCTTCTGGGGAAGATTTTTTATCAGGCCATGTAGAATCTTTTTTGCATTTTTAATATTTTTGTTTAAGTTGTTAATCACCATCTCTACGGTTATCTTTTCAAAATCAGGATGCCAACAATCAAAGTCGGTAACGCAGGCCAAAGTCGCATAGCAAATTTCTGCTTCGCGGCAAAGCTTAGCCTCGGGCATATTGGTCATTCCGATTACATCCATTCCCCAGCTGCGGTAAAGATTAGATTCAGCCAGAGTTGAAAATTGCGGCCCCTCCATATTAATATAGGTGCCGCCTTTATGCATCTTGATACGCAAATCTTTACTTGCCTTATATCCTGCGTCAAAAAGAGTATCACTAAGCTGCGGGCAGACCGGATGCGAAAAAGAAATATGCGCAACAATGCCTTTATCAAAAAATGTCATTTTTCTTGCCTGATTTGTACAGTCAACATATTGGCCTACTACTACAAAATCAAGCGGGCGCATCTGGTCATTTAAACTTCCGCAGGCAGTTACTGAAACAATTCGCTCAACCCCCAACTTCTTCATGGCAAAGATATTGGCACGATAGTTTATTTCACTGGGTGATATCCGGTGGCCTACCCCGTGACGCGGTAAAAAAACCACTTCTTTACCTTCTAATTTTCCTATGGTAAATTCATCCGAAGGCTCTCCAAAAGGAGTTTTGACCTTTAGTTGTTTAATAATTTCCAGGCCTTCAATTTTATATAACCCGCTTCCGCCGATAATTCCGATACGTGGCATACCTACTCCTTTTTTGATAACTCCTGGGCGCGCTTCTTAGCAGCTAACGCTGCTTCTATCAGTGAGCCGGTATTATGTAAAGCCTCTAAACCAGCTTGAGTAGTCCCGCCCTTGGAAGCAATTTTATCCCTTAAGGCTTCCGGAGCTATATGCAATGCCTGCACTGTAAGTAAGGTAGCCGAAGTTGTTAACCCAGAAAATAATCTAGCCTTTTTCTTATTAAAACCTAAATTTTCGGCAGCCAAAGATAATTCCGGAATAAAATATTCCCGATTATATTGTTCCCATTCATCCATTGGTTTATCTTTAACTAAATCACACCAAAAACCCGGCCCGCTGCCAGCAATCGCCGTTGCCGCATCCATCATCTCCTCAGAAAAAATAAAAACTTTTCCTAAATATTTAAAAAGCCTGGCGACAAACTTAATATCACTATCCGTAGCAAATACGCCCTTACAGATAGAAGTAACACTTCGACCAACCTTAACGGCCAAATTCGGCATTACCCTCACCACCCTTACTCGCCCTAAAACCTTTTGAATATATTCAGTAGTAATCCCGGCCGCAATGGAAATAACTAATTTGTCTTGCAGGTTATCCTTAATTTCCGCCATCACCGGCTCAAAATCCTGAGGTTTAATGGCTAAAACAATTGCCTGGCTTTGTTTAAGTAATTGCGCGATATCGGAAGCTGCCGTTATACCCGTTAAACCTTTGGTCTTAGCCGTGTCTTTTTCAAATACCCAGACCACGTACTTTGAACTAATCCTTTCAGCAATTGCCTGCCCCATATTGCCAAACCCAATAATTCCAATTTTTTTTCTTAAAAAATTAAACATTGTCTTCAAATATAATTCTGCCTAACCTTACTATATCCGCCCCCTCTTCGATGGCCGCCTCAAAATCACCAGACATACCCATCGAAAGCAGCCAACCGGGATTTAATTGATCACGCAGCTGCCTAAGTTTAGAAAAATATGGCCGGGTTTCATTAGCATTATCCAGAAGCGGAGCAATGGTCATTAACCCTTTAATTCTTACATTCTGGAATTTTATAATTTCCTCACAAACCTCAGCCAGCACTTCCGGCTTAAATCCAAGCTTGTTTACCTCCGGAGAAGTTTTAACCTCCAGAAGAATATCTTGAATTTTATTCATTTTCAAAGCTTGCTGATTAATTTGGCGCGCTAAATTAATACTATCTACAGAGTGGATAAGATCAAATATTTTCAGAGCATCCTTTACTTTATTCGACTGTAAATGCCCGACCATATGCCAACAGGCGCCGGAAACACTTTTATATTTCTCCAAGGCTTCTTGCACTCTATTTTCGCCTATATTTTTAAGCCCGGAATTAACCGCTGCTAATACCTGCTCAACCGGCCTGCCTTTAGTTACGCAAACTAGGGTAATCTTGCCAGGATCAGATTTAATCCTTGAGCAAACCGCATTAATCCGCTCTTTAACCCTCTCTATATTCTCTTTAATCATAGTTTAGATTATTATATTATACACAATAACTTCAGAGGGTCAAATAAAAGAAATCCGGGGACGGTTCTATTTTTCTTTAAAATCTAGGGGACGGTTCTATTTTTTATTCAAGCTGTCATCCCCGCGAAAGCGGGGATCAGATTCCCGTTTTCACGGGAATGACGGTAATAAAAAACAGAACCGTCCCCTGGTTTTAAAAATATTCCTGATAAACTTCTTTAAAACGATTTATAGTTTTAATTAACAGATTTTTGGCAGGCTTAACTAAAGCTGAATTTCCCACAGTTTTATTCTCGAGGTCCTCGCAAATCATCCCCAGGCAGGTTAAATAAGTCAAATATTTCTGTCCAGATAAATCGCCATTCTCTTTGACTAAGGAGGAAATCTTTGGATTATTAATCCGTCCGATAGCCACCGGCACGCCGATCACGCTCTCCATCATCTCAATAAATCCGTCGGTCAATAAAGTCTTGCCCGCCATAATAAAGTGGCCGATTTCATGGAACGCCACCTTTCTGATGACCACTTCCTTAATCTGCGTACAAATTAAGCGGCTGGAATTAGTAACCATGGCAGCTACATCGCGCTGTTTTATGGGCTTATAAAATTTATCCTTCTTAACCAAAATTTCTTTATCTTCTTGGATATGGTTAATATCGCCGATGATCCCGTAAGAACGTTTAATGTCCTCTGCCAACTCAAAATTAATTTTTAAACCCTCACAGAGTTGCTGCGTCATGCTATTGCCGCCTAAAGGTAAAATTTGAATACTCTGCAGAAGGCCGTCTTTAAAAATCAGCAGTTCCGTTACATCGCTTCCCACATCACAAAATACGCTTATGCCGCGTTTTTCTTCTATACCCAATACCGCCTTGCTGGTGGCCAACCCCGAAAAAGAAAGGCCCCTAATCTCATATCCGGCTTGACTAATCACCCGGCTTAAACTCTGTAAAGATGCCAGCCTGGCGCAAACTAAATATAAATCTACCTCTAATCTATGGCTATATAAACCAATAGGATTAATTACATTGGTTTTAGAATCAATGGAATAACTCGAAGGGATTACATGGATTATTTCATCCTCCAGGCTAGAGCCAAGAATACGCGCCTGCTCATTGGCTGTCGCGATATCCGTGGAAGTAATCACCTTATTACCACGCTCGGCAAGAGGAATAATCGCATGGCTGTGTTTAGTTGAGATATCCTTACCGGAAAAATTAGTATGGATAAATTTTATTTTTAATCCGGATTTAGTTTTTAAGCTCTTGAGGATTTTAGTCAAGCAAATGACCAGCTCGGTAGCATTCACAATCACCCCTTCCTTAACCCCACAAGACGCAAAACAATCAAAGAAAATATTGCTTATTTTATTCTTTTTTATCAAAGCCAGTGCCGCGGATATTTTACTCGAACCTAAGTCTATAGTGCAGATATAACTGTTATTTAACATTGTTCAGTTTGATTAACGGTTCCTTAAACCTAAGGTCAATATACTTAATATTTGCCCATTCCTTGCGTTCCTGAATCACCAGCCCCCCTAAAATCATCATCTTTTGCCTGATGTTATTTGCTCCGGTGCGTACTTCAAAACCCAACCACCCTGTTTGAGGGATAGCTAAAGTGTAATTCGCAATTTGCCTGGGTAAAAGCATGAAAAATCCAGCGCTCCCCGGACTAGCCAGATCAATCCTTTTTAGCGTGAACCCCGCAAAGGCTTTATTCGCCTTAAACTCATTGATAATACTCAAAGCCAGGCCAAGCTCTGAACGCTTATAACTTATTCCCGGTTTAGGAGCGAATATCTTGGTTTCTAAGCCATAAATTACCGGCAGCTCTAACTCCTCAGCCGCGGCATTAGGTAAAAAAAGCACCCCCTGCTCATCGATAGCAAAATTCTTATAGAACTTAACCCGGGCAACCGGCTTGCGTTTTAAAAAATCCACCACAATGCAATTAGGCAGGATCCTGGCAAACCTGACCTTACGGCAATCCGAGCATCTTAAAAAAGCCTTCCAGGCCTCATTACTTAAATTTAAACTGAATATATTCCTATCTTTCAAATATTCAAATTGATTATCGGAATTCCTAACATAGACCATCTTAACGGCAAAAAAATCCGCGGTAGTTAATACTTTCCAAATATATCCTAGAATAAAAGAGAAGACAAGTGAAATTATCGCCAAAAAACTAATAATTTTTATAGGTAAATTAAACTTTTGTTTTCTCACCCCGCACCTTCTTTCGTATTCATCCCGCACCTTATTAAAGGTGCGGGATTCAGTATCCTGCTCATACTTATTCCCTTAAATCTTAATGCTTTAAAAAATGATGAATAATTAGAAGGTGCGGGGCTCATATGCTAATTCCAATAACTTAAGGCAAAGCTGGCTAAAATCAATACCCACCATTTTAGCAGCTTTAGGCAAAAGGCTGGTTGAGGTCATCCCAGGTATAGTATTAACCTCTAAAATATACGGACAGCCATCTTTAGTTAGAATAATATCTACCCTAGAGCAGCCATAACAACCCAAAAGCTTATGCGCCTGTAAAGCTATCTTCTGAACTTCTAAAGCCACTCCCTGATCTAACGCGGCAGGGATAATATACCGCGTTAAGCCTGTTTGGTATTTAGCCGTAAAATCAAAAAATTTATTATTTGGGATAATTTCAATTACCGGTAAAACCACCTCATCCAAAATGCCCACGGTAAGCTCCCGTCCGGATATATACTCCTGTATAATTATACGCTCATCAAATTTAAAAGCCAATTCCATGGCGGCCGGTAATTGCCCCTCATTTTCAATAAGCGAAAGCCCGATACTTGAACCGTGATTAGCCGGCTTAACCACCAAAGGAAACCCCAGCTGATTAAACCCTGAATTAAAAAAAACTTTATCTTTCTGATAAACCGATTTCTCGATAAATTGGGATTTCGGCACGGCTAATCCACCTTGCGAAAATATTTCTAGTGAACCGATCTTATCCATAGCCAGTTGACTGGCACTAACCCCGGAAGCGGTAAAAGGCAAATTCATCTCTTCTAAAATACTTTGAATTGCGCCATCCTCGCCAAAACGGCCATGCAAAGCGATAAACGCGCAATCTAAATTATACTTTTTTAATAAACTGGCATTCGCCCGCGGGTTATCGGTAGTTATATCAATCGCCACTGCCTCCACCCCCGCCTCGCAAAGCGCGGAAAAAACAGCCTTGCCGCTTTTTAGAGAAATCTCTCTTTCCGAAGAAGGCCCGCCCATTAAAACTCCGACTCTGCCAAAATCCTTTATTTCCATATTTTTATTTCAGGCTCTAAGTTAATCTTAAATCTTTCCTTTACTTTTTTTCGCGTCAGATCCATGAGCGATAAAACATCCCTGCTCTTGGCCTTCCCGGTATTTAAGATGAAATTCGCGTGCAGTTTAGAGATAACCGCTCCCCCTCTAGCCATCCCCTTTAACCCACAGTTATCGATCAATCTTCCGGCGGAGCCGCAAGCCGGATTCTTAAAAATACATCCGGCGTTGGGCAAATTATTGCCTTGGGATTGCTTACGCCGCAGAAGGTATTGGTTTATCTTTGCCGCAATGGCCTTCTTTTCCTTAGCCAGCAGTTTAAGTTTAGCCCAAATAATAATATAATTATTTAAATTAGATTTCCGATAAGCAAACTTCAGTTGCTTACTTTCTAACAGTTTTAGTTTTCCATTATAATCTAAAACACCTACTTGTTTTACCAATTCTCCTATGGCCTTACCCCAGGCGCCGGCATTACCCATCAGGCAACCGCCTAATGTCCCGGGTATGCCAGTCAAAAATTCCAAACCGCTTAAATTCTTATTCCTTGAAAATGAAATCAACGCGTTTAATTTTAAACCGCTCCCGGCCGTTAGGCAACTACCTTGACAATCAAGCTGCTTGAAACTCTTATTGCTTAACTTAATCACTAGCCCATCTAAACCGGAATCACTAACTAAAATATTGCTGCCTGCCCCTAAGATAAAAACGCGCAAACCCGCATGTTTGGCCAAGATCAATACTTGCTGCAATTGTTTAAGATTTTTTGGCTCGAAAAAATATTTCGCTTGGCCTCCGATTTTAAAACTCGTATAGCCGGCCAGATTAACCTTAGTTTTTATGGCTTTAGCTAAGTTCCTGGGCCAAGGCATCGCTAACCCTCACAATATCTCCCGCCCCTAAGGTCATCACCAGATCACCTTCCCTGATCATGCCCAGAAGATGAGAAAGAATATCTTCTTTAGGTAGGTATAGGGCTTCTTTTCCTGGATCGTATTCTTTTATCTTGTTTAACAACCCCCGGGCGTTTACCCCCTCAATCGGCTGTTCGCTTGCCGCATAGATATCGGTAATAATCAGGTAATCCGCCTGAGCAAAGGATTTAGCAAAATCATTTAAAAGTAACCGCGCACGGCTGTAGCGATGCGGCTGAAACACCACGATTTTTCGTTTAACTTTCAAATTAGCTACGGCTGCCAAAGTAGCTTTTATCTCCGTGGGATGATGAGCATAGTCATCAATGACTAGATATTTATCACTCCGGAATTTAACCTCTAATCTGCGGCCGGCGCCTGGATACCCCTCTAAGCTGCTGCGGATATGCTTTAAATCAATGCCTAACTCTAAACCCAGGCCGATT
Source organism: Candidatus Omnitrophota bacterium (assembly GCA_026387315.1). Classification (GTDB taxonomy): domain Bacteria; phylum Omnitrophota; class Gorgyraeia; order Gygaellales; family Profunditerraquicolaceae; genus UBA6249. The sequence continues at coordinate 40,852 of JAPLLY010000043.1, read as the reverse complement.
ACCGCCAGGGCATTTGAAATATTATGCCTTCCCCCTAGAGCCAAATGAAAACGCGAAATAAATTTATCTTTAAACCAACAATCAAAATCTGAAAGCAGCTCGTTAAATACGATCTGTCTGGCATAAATATCCGCAGAACTGCCTAAACCAAAAAATACGCGTTTGCCCTCATAGGCGCGCATTATATTTAAAAGATTAGGGTCGTCGGAACAGGCAAAAACACAACCCCCGGCTTGAGTACGTTTAATAAAAAGCCCAAAGGCATCCAATTCATTGTCAAAATTATGATAATAATCCAAATGCTCCTGATCGATATTAGTTATAATAGAATATTTGGGCTCATAACTTAAGAATGATCCATCGGATTCATCGGCTTCAGCAACAAATAGTTGTCCGCTGCCTAAACAGGCATTAGTATTAATGTTATTCAGGATACCCCCGATGGCTACGGTAGGACAGAGCCCCGCTTCCATCAACATAAAAGAAATTAAAGAAGTAACCGTGGTCTTACCGTGGCTGCCGGCAATGGTTATTACTGTTTTTTCCTGCATTAGTTCGGCTAAAGCTACTGCCCTTTTAATCAAGGGTATACCTAAACTTCTAGCCTGGCCTAATTCACAATTATCCTGCCCGATTGCCGAAGAATAAACCACCGTATCCTGTGAGGTTATGTTTTGCGCGTTATGCCCCAAAAAAATCTTAGCCCCCATACCCTCCAACTGCCGTGTAATACGATTTTCTTCTAAATCCGACCCACTTACCCTGAATCCACTCTTAAGCAACAACTGCGCAATCCCGCTCATTCCAATACCGCCAATTCCGATAAAATGATAAAATTTTTTCATTATCAACTCAAAGTTAAGACCTCTTTAGCCAACAACTGCGCAGCATTTAAAACCGGCAACCGCGCATAAGCCTGACGCATAAATTCTAGTTTGCCGGGATTTTCCAAAAAATCAAGGAATTTAACGCTTAATTTTTCTGCCGTCAATTCTTCATCCTGAATAATCAAAGCCGCTTTCAAATCTTCTAAAATTCGGGCATTAGCTAACTGGTGCGCGTAAGCAAAGGGATAAGGAACCAGTATCGCCGGAACTCTAAATTTTTGCAACTCCGCAATCGTGGTAGCTCCGGCCCGGCAAATTATCAGGTCGGCTGCGCTATAAGCATATTGCATCTGGAGAAGAAAATCAAAAAGTTTATAAGTCAAAGACAAAGCCGCGTACCCGGCTGCCAACCAGGTAAAATCCTGCGTTCCGCAGATATGAATCACCTGTAAATCATCCTTTTTTTGATAAGTAGATAAAGCTTCAAAGCAAGCAGCATTTAATCTGTGCGACCCTTGGCTGCCGCCCGTAATTAAAATGGTAAATTTTCCTTCTTTTAAGTTAAAAAAATCCAGTGCCTCTTTTTTATCCATCCGGACCAAATCCCTGCGCAGGGGATTACCGGTCAAAACAATTTTTTCACCGGATACATTCAGATAGTTGCGGGTTTGGCTAAAAGATATCGCCACCCGGTCAACCAGCTTGGACAATAATCTGTTGGCCCTGCCACCAACGACATTCTGCTCATGAATTATAGTTTTTATCCTAAATAACCAGGCCCAGAACATTATAGGCAGGCTATTTAAGCTGCCAAATCCCACTACCACCAACGGCTTAAACTCAATAATAATACGCAAAGCCTGCCAGGCGCCCCATAAGAAAAAATAAACGCCGAGAATGTTTTTTTTGTTTAACCTAAAACTTAATTTAGCCGCGTGAATATATTTAGTTTGCGTAAAATCGAAAGGGATTCTATTTTTGCGGCCATCTTCCGGAAGCACCAATTGCACCTTTTGGCCGGAATTCTTTAACGCATCCGCCAAGGCCAACGCCGGAAAAATATGGCCGCCGCTTGAACCGGTAACAATTAAAACGCGCATTACTTAAGCCTCTATTAAGGATACTCTCCGCAACGGGCAATATTAATCAAGATACCCAAACTGACCATATCAAAGATTAGCGAAGAACCACCGTAACTAATAAACGGCAACGGCAACCCCTTGGTAGGAAAAACGCCGCAAGAAACCCCGATATTAATAATCGCCTTAAGAGAAATCATTAAAATTAACCCCAGAGCCAGGAAATATCCGAACCTGTCCTGGGCATTCTTAATGATTTTAAGGCTCTGCTGAATAAAAATCATAAACAACACAATTACACCCAAGGTACCCAGCAAGCCCAGCTCTTCGCCAATAATTGAAAAAATAAAATCTGTATGCGCGGCAGGTAGATAAAAAAGTTTTTGCTGGGAGTGCCCCAACCCCCTTCCAAATAACCCTCCTGAGCCTATGGCAATCTGCGATTGAATAATTTGAAAACCCGTTCCTTTAGGGTCAAGCCAAGGATTTAAAAAAGCTAAAATTCTAGCCCGGCGATAAGGCACGCTAAAAACTAAAAAATAAAGGGCTGGTAAACTACCCAGGATCAAACTTAAGATATACCTGCCTCTGGCTCCGGCGACAAAAAGCATTATTAAAACTACGCTGCCTAAAGCAATAATCGTGCCTAAATCCGGCTGCAAAAGTATGAGTAAAGCCACGGCTCCCAACATACACATCGCAGGTATAAAACCAACCACCAGCATTTTGATCTTATCTTCTTTACGAGAGATAAAATCAGCGATATAAACAATGAGCGCCAGGTTAGCCAGCTCCGAAGGCTGAAAACTGATGAACTTAAACCTGAACCAGCGCCGGGCTCCGGAAACCTCTCTGCCTACTCCGGGTATCAACACTAAAACCAATAAAATTAGAGCAATCCAAATTAACCAGTGAGCATATTTCCTAAACAGGCGGTAATCGATAACCATCGCCAAAAAAGCCAGCAATACGCCTACGGCCAAAAAAGACAAATGCCGCTTTAAGAAATAAAAACTATCATGGTAGCTCTCCCAGGCATAAATACTGGAAGAACTATAGATCATTACGATACCGATACAAACCAGCACCACCGATATCGTAAGCAGATTAATCCGCGTTTTTCTAACCATGAAGTTTAAGAGCTAAATCTAAAACAATCTTTTTAAAGGCTCTGCCCCGTTCTTCATAATCCGTAAACATATCATAGCTTGAACACATCGGAGATAACAACACAGAATATCCCGGCCTGGCCGATAAATAGGCTTTAGTTACCGCTTCCTTCAGAGTATCCACCTTGTTTATCGGGAACCCTCCATTAAGATCAGAAGCAATTATATCTTTGGCCTCACCGATTAAAAATGCCTGCTTGACTTTGTCTTTCGCCACATCAAGAATTACCCGGTAATCAATTCCTTTATGCCTGCCTCCGGCGATAAGAATTATCGGTGAAGTAATATTGCTTATCGCCCAAATAGCCGAATCCGCGGTAGTGGCTTTGGAGTCATTGATGAATTTTACCCCGTTTATTTCTACTACCTCCTCCAGGCGGTGCTGAATCCCCTTAAACTCCTGAAGAACTTTTTGCATCTTTTTTAATTCCACCCTCAAGATTCTACCCACCGCAATCACCGCGCTTTGATTAGGATTAAATCCTTCTTCTTTAGTAAAAAAAACAACTTTAGAATTAGCCTGGGAAGCTGCGGCGCTTAAAAGATGGTCATCAGCATTTAAAACCAGGAAGTCATTTCGATCCTGATTCATAAAAATGCGCTTTTTCGCATTCAAGTATTCCTCTAGATTATTATAGCGATCCAGGTGATTCGGGGTTAAATTCAAGATCAGCGCAATCTTAGGCTTGAAATCTTTGATCGTCTCAAGCTGAAATGAACTTACTTCTAAAACCACAAAATCACCCTCCCGCATCTTCTCCAGATCAGCGCAAAACGGATTCCCGATATTACCGCAGACAAAAACCTTCTTCCGCGCCGCGGCCAGGACTTTACCGATCAAAGTGGTAACTGTGGTCTTTCCGTTTGAGCCGGTTACAGCAATAACCTGCGCCGGACACAAAATACTGGCTACCTCAATTTCACTAATCAGTAATTTATTAAATTCTTTGGCCCAGTTAACGCACGATGAATTCAACGGCACACCGGGAGAAATCACAACGGCGTCCGCCTGCTTAATCAAATCTTGGCTATGCTTGCCTAATTCCACTTTAATTTCACTCGAACAGAGTTTAGCGCGAGCTTGACGGCTCTGCGGATCATCCTTAATCTCGGTAACGCTGACAATGGCGCCTAATCTATGTAAGAGATTAGCGCAGGCAACTCCGGAACGCGCCAAACCGACAATGGTAATTTTTTTATTTTTAAAGTATTCGCTGTTGCGCATAGGATAGTTTACCTAATCTTTAAGGTAACCAGGGTGAGCAAGGCAAGTAGGCCCGCAATAATCCAAAATCTGACAATTATTTTATTCTCAGGCCAATCCAAAAACTGGAAATGGTGGTGCAAAGGGGCAATCTTAAAAATACGTTTTTTGGTTAGCTTATAAGTTCCCACCTGCAGTATGACTGAAAGCGCCTCTAGAACAAATATCCCGCCTACAATTATAAGCAGCATCTCTTTTTTAATTAGCAATGCTACTGTTCCGATTGCCCCACCCAAAGCTAGCGAACCAACATCTCCCATAAAAATTGTAGCCGGATAACAGTTAAACCACAAGAATCCCAGGCCAGCCCCAATAATGCTAGAGCAAAAAATAGTTAACTCCCCCCCGCCTTTAATATAAGGAATAAGCAGATAACTGCTTAGTTTAATGTTACCGGAAACATAGCAAAGTATGCTAAAAGCAATCGCCACCATAACCACAATACCGATAGCTAGCCCATCTAAACCATCCGTAAGATTTACAGCGTTTGATGAACCGGCGATCACCAAGATTACAAATAAAACATATAAACCATCTAAATCAAAATTAACCCCCTTTAAAAAAGGAATTTCAAGATTAACATTATGCTGGCTATAAATAAGAATCATTCCCAAGATCAGTCCCAGAATAATCTGACTGGTAAGTTTCACCATAGGAGATAATCCGCTGGCCTTCTTTTTTGCCCCGTTAGAGACAGGCTGCCGCAGGCAGCCGTCGGACACCTTTGGTGTCCTGTCTCTAACGGGGTTAATCTGCTTTAAATAATCATCGGCAAAACCGGTTAAACCCAGCCAAACCGTACTAAATAAAACAATCCAAATACATTGCTGTGTAATATCCGCCCAGAGCAGCGTGGAAATTATCACCGTGCCCAGGATAAGAATTCCGCCCATCGTCGGAGTACTTTGCTTATGGTGATGTAGATCATCCAGCTTCTGGCTATCGGCCTTGTTTATTTTCTCTTCAATTTTAAGGATTTTTAGTTTATTAATTAACCAGGGGCCAAAAATCAGGCTAAGCACAAAAGCAGTTAAAGCCGCCATGGCCGCGCGGAAGGTAATGTAGCGAAATACATTAAAAACAGAAATAAAATCCCTGAGGGGATAAAGCAGATGGTACAGCATTAAATTCTACTGAGCCTCCGATAAATAATGGGCACATTGGAAGCCCACCTTTTGGCCGTATGCAAGGCGCGACGACGAAAGCGTAGTCGCGGTACTACGCCGAGGAGGAGCAACGCCGCAGACGGCCGAAAGGCGGGCTTCCCCCTTATTTAAAGCTATGGGCTGGCTGATTTTGGGCTGCGACTGCGTCTCTCGTCCTTGGCGTAGTGCAAGACTACGCCGGCGTCCTCGTTCCTTGTCTCGCTCCAAAATCAGCTCAGCCAATGTGCTCATTATTTATTGGAGGCTCAGTATCTCTTCCATTTTCATCGACCGAGAACCTTTTACCAAAATCAAATCATTGGCTTTCGGACATATCTTCTTAAATAATAAATCCCTGGCCTGGTGGGCATTGGCGCAGCAAAAAATCTGCTTAGCCTGCCAGCCAAGCTTCCTGACGGCGCAAGCTGTTATCCAGGCTAAACTACCTACCGTAATCAACAGATCACAGGTATTAGTTATACTCCAAGCAATTTGCCTATGCAATAACTCTTTTTGTTTACCTAATTCCAGCATATCACCCATAATCAAAATTTTTCTACCTTTACAGTTGGCAGCGCCTAAAGCCGCCAGGGCCGCGTTTAAAGAAAACGGATTGGAATTATAGGTGTCATCAATAAACCTTAAGCCCTTAAATTTAATCAAATTAAGCCTGCCTTTAGGAAATTTAAATGTGGATAATCTGGCGCGAATTTCAGAATAACCCAACCCTAATATTCGGCCAACGGCAATAGCGGCCAAAGCATTATAAATATTATAATCTCCTAATGTCGATAATTCAAAATTAAATTTAGAGTTAACCTTGAATTCTATCCTTTCGTTTTTTAACTTAATGCCGGAGGCGCGAAAATCACTTTTTTCATTAATACCGAAACTGAATATTTGCCGGCCTTTAATCTCGCGCGCCATCAAACCTTTAAATGATTTATCATCAGCATTAAACAGGGCAATCGCGGGTTTTGCTAAATTATTCAGTAAAGTAGTTTTTTCTTTGGCCACCCCTTTTAAATCTTTTAAAAACTCCAGGTGGCTGAGTCCGATATTAGTGATTATGCCAATATTGGGCCTGGCTATCTTAGCCAAATAATCCACCTCTCCAAAATGATTAGTGCCTATCTCAACCACGGCGAAATTATATTTTTTTGTAAGTTGAATTAATGTCTGCGGAAGGCCAACCTGATTATTTTTGGTTCCCTCGTTTTTAAGCACCCAGGCATTCGACGATAGTACCCAGGCAATCATCTCCTTGGTAGTAGTCTTGCCATTAGAGCCGGTGACCGCGATAACCGGCAAATTAATTTTTTGCCTCTGAAAACGAGCGATATCTCCTAAAGCTAAAACGGTATCTTTAACTTTAATCACCGCCAAATCCGCGGGAATTAAAAAATTAGGCTTTCTTTCTACAATTATGCAGCCAACCTTGGCTTTTATAGATTCAGCAATAAAATCATGGCCATCAAAATTCTCCCCCCGCAAAGCCAAGAATGCCTCTCGCGGTTTTGATCTTCTGGAATCAGTAGAGATACCGGTTATTTTATCCGCAAGGCTACCTTGAATAAGTGAGCCTTGGGTAGCTTCGATTATTTCATTAACTCTAAACACTTGCGCGCTACCTTTCGATCGCTAAATGGCATTACTTTATTTTTTAATATCTGATAATTTTCATGGCCTTTACCGGCAATCAGCAAGCAATCGGCCTTATTGATTAAGGATAACCCTTGGCGGATAGCCTCGCCTCGCCCGGGGACTAAGCAATAATTACTTTTCTGGATGCCTGCCTGAATATCCTTAATAATCTGAGCCGGCTTCTCAGAGCGGGGATTATCACTGGTAATGATCGCGTAATCCGCCAACTCCGTAACCACTTTGCCCATCAGCGGCCGTTTAAGCTTATCCCGCTCTCCGCCACAACCAAAGATTACAATAATTTTTCCTTCTACCAACGGCCTTAAGGCGCTGATCACATTAAAGAGCGCGTCCGGAGTATGCGCGTAATCGACAAAAATATTAAATCCTCCAGGACAATTAACTCTTTGAAGCCTGCCGGGAACATTTTTAAATTTTTCAATCGCAAACTTAATATCCCGAATACGCAGCTTTTCACTTATTCCCCAGGCAACCGCGGCCAGAATATTATAAATATTATAACGGCCGATTAGCTTTGTTTTAATCCTGATATTTATATTCGGAGCAACCAAAGAAAATTCCGTTGAGCGCATACCAAAATTAATCTCGCTGGCCATTAGGTTAGATTTCTTTTTTATTCCATAAGTCAATATCCTAGCTTTAGTTAACCGCTTAATTCGGCCGCTGTACTTATCATCGTTATTAATAATCGCGCTGCTGGTTGGCGGTAAAGCGCGAAAAAGTTTAGCTTTTGCTAAGAAATAATTCTCTAGATTTTTGTGATAATCCAGATGATCTTGAGTAAGATTGGTAAAAACAGCGCGGCTAAAATTAATTCCGGCCACCCTCTCTTGATCTAAGGCGTGGGAGGAAACTTCTATCGCGCAATACTTGACTTTTTGCGCGCGCATCCTCATCAGCAAGCTTTGCAACTGTCCAGATCCAGGAGTGGTATTTTTAGCGATAATCGTTTTACCTTTGAAACGGTAATTGATCGTACCAATCACCCCGCAGCCGCCACCGGATTTTTTGGCTATCGCCTCGATCAAATATGAAATGGTAGTCTTACCGTTAGTGCCGGTAATGCCTACAACTTTAATCTTATTTGAAGGAGCGCCGTAAAACTTATGCGCTGCCTGCGCAAAAAACTTGCGGCAATCGTCAACTACCAAGAACATAACTTTCGCCGAAACTTTTATCCGCGGCGCCCCTTTCTCTACGACTACAATACCAGCCCCCCTAGAAATTGCTTCTTTGATAAAATGATTACCGTCCTGGCGATTACCCTTAATCGCCACAAAAAGAAAGCCTTTCTTTATTTCTTTAGAGTTAGAAGTTATGCCCTTAATCTCTAAGCCTGCGATTTTCACCCCGCACCTTCTTTCTTATTCAATATTAATCCTGCTATTTATCCCTTTAAATCTTAATGCCTTAAAAGACGATGAATATTCGGAAGGTGCGGGATTCATTGCGCCATTGCTTCCATCGGTATTTGGTTTCCTTTTAAATAACGGATAACATCACCGGCGACTCTTTGAAATACCGGAGCAGCGACTACCCCGCCAAAATAATCCGGATGCGGCTCATCAACGGTAACTACGATAGTTAATAAAGGATCCTCAGCAGGAGAGAAACCAATAAAAGAAGCGACAAACTTACTATGAGAATAACTTCCATCAGGCTCAAGTTTTTGAGCAGTACCGGTTTTACCCGCGGCGCTAAAACCAAATACCTTACCTAATTTACCCGTCCCTTCCTCGATTACTCCGGTAAGAATTTTTTTAATCCGCATCGCCGTATCCACGGAAATAACCTTACGAATCAATACCGGCTTATTTTGTTTTATGATGCGGCCCTGATTATCACGCACTGAATCAATAATATAAGGCTTCATTAATTGCCCTCCATTAGCAATTACGGAAATCGCGCTGGCTAATTGCAAAGCAGTGACTCCTACTTCTTGGCCTATAGGCACCGCGGTGATAGATGTCCTTGACCAAAGACGCGGCGGGCTAATCATCCCGGATATCTCTCCGGAAAGGTCAATTCCTAACTTGGATCCAAAACCAAACGCCCTTACGTATTGGTAGAGTAAATCCGGGCCTAAAAGCTGGGCGACCTTAACTGTGCCAATATTACTGGACTCCTCAATTACCTGTTTAAAAGTAAGATTGCCATGCGCGGTATGGTCATGTAAAATACGGCCCCCTACCTGGTAAGCGCCATTTTCACAGAAAAACACATCACCTTCAGTAACTTTTTTTTCTTCAAGAGCAGCGGAGGCAGTAACTATTTTAAACACTGAACCCGGCTCAAATAAATCGCAAATCGCCCGATTACGGATCGAATCCTTACTGACAAAAGAGTGATCATTTAAATCATAAGTAGGCCGATTAGCCAGAGCTAAGATCCTGCCGGTGTGCGGGTCCATCACCACGATACTGGCACCCTTGGCATGAAAATTCTTAAAAGCCTTATCTAATTCCCTTTCCGCGACATATTGAATAACCTCATCAATAGTCAAAACCAGATCCAGGCCATCTACCGGCAAAACCATCTTCTCCCAAATATCTAGTTTTTTTAATCGCGCATCGCGTAAAAAAATCGCCCAACCGGGAGCCCCTTTTAAGTAATTGTTAAAACCCCTCTCTACACCCTCTAGGCCTATATTATCCATACCGCTAAAACCAATAATATGGCTGGCCAAATAACTATTTGGATAAATACGCTTAGTTTCCTTTAAAAATCCTAATCCTTTAATATTCAGTTTTTTAATCGCCTCAGAGTCCTCCGGGGGAAGTTTACGCGCCAGCCAAATGAATGACTTTTTGCGGTTCAACCTTTCAACAAGGTAGCCGCGCTCTGAACCAAGTATGGGCAACAATTGATTTATAACACTCTCTTTATCCCGGATAACATTAGGCACAGCATAAAGAGAATCCATGGACATATTAAATGCCTGCGCTTTAAGATTGTAGTCATAGATTGTCCCGCGCCGCGGCTCCAGCTCCACAAACTGATTATGTTGTTTTTTGGCTAGGGCAGTAAGATAATCCGAACGGAAGAACTGAATGAAAAAAAGACGGCCTACGCAAAGCAAAAGAAATATAAAAAAAATCAAAAATACCGCCTCGCATCTTCGGCGATAGTTACTGATATACATAGAAATCAAGGGGACGGTTCTCTTAAGAGAACCGTCCCCTTTGCTTTTTATTATGGGTTAATTGTCTTGGCTTGAGCTTCCCGCTTCAAACCAAAAATTCGCGCCAACAAACCTTCCTGAGCCCGACTCTGATCCGCAAGCCTTAAGCCCCCTGGCGAAGAAATAAACTTAACAAAACGGTAATTATCCGGCATTCCAAAATCATTGGTACCGCTAATCCGCGCGCCGATATTTACCAGAGAAGAACTCTTATTAATATTGTATCTTAATGCGGTATTCTTATCCAACAGTTCTGTAAAAACAACTTGCTTCTTCTGGCCCAAATAAGCCAAGCGGAAGATTTCGCTCTGTTGGTAAACATAAAGCACAGAAAAAGAAGTAATAAATACTACCGCGGAAAAAAACTTGGTCAGCCTCATTTAATTTTATATCCTTTCAGCAACCCTGAATTTAGAACTGCGGCTAGAAGGATTTACTCCTATTTCGCCAGCTCCAGGGGTCAGGGGCTTGGCGGTAATAATATCAATTAATCCGTCGGCCTTAAGCGCGCGGAAAGTATGTTTAATCGCGCGATCTTCCAAAGAATGAAATGAAATAACACATATTCTAGCTTGCTTTCTTAAAATATCAACGGCTTTCTTAATCGCATTTTCTAAAATTTCTAATTCCCGGTTTACGGCGATGCGTACGGCTTGAAAAGTACGCGTAGCCGGATGAATACGGTAATAACTCCTACGGTAACGATACGGGATGGCCCGCATCACTAAATCAGCTAACTGCTTGGTAGTCGAAATCGGTTTATTCCTGCGTTCCTGGACTAATAGGCGCGCAATACGATTATGCCAGCGTTCCTGCCCAAAATTCCAAAGGATCTGAGAAATCTCGTTTTCATTGAGGTTATTTACTAAATCATAAGCACAGATATAACTGCTCTTATCCAAACGCATATCTAGCGGCCCCTCCTCCTGAAAACTAAAACCTCTCTGCGCATCAAGCAGTTGATAACTAGAGATGCCTAAATCAAAAACAATACCATCGATATTCTCGATGCCAAGATTAGCCATAACTTGATCAAGATCCGCAAAATTAGCATGCACGAATTCAGTGCTATCCTTAAACTCCGCCAGCCTTTGGCGGCAAATCGCTAAGGAATTTTCATCGCGGTCTATCCCAATCAATCTGCCTCCCGGAGTAATTCTTTTTAATATCTCCAGTGAATGCCCACCGGTTCCCAGAGTAGCATCGACAATTATCTGACCAGCCGTGAGCTTTAGAGAATCCAGTACTTCCTGCAACATCACCGGTACATGCAACGCGCCTTCTAACATTTATACATCTATTAATTTTTCCGCAATTTCTTCAAAAGACTGACGGTTGTTGGCGTAAAAATCATGCCATAAATTTTTTGCCCAAATCTCAATACGGCTAGAAACACCAACAATCATCACATCTTTTTTAATCTCAGCAAAATCTTTTAGATATTGCGGCAGAAGAATCCTGCCCTGCTTATCAAAACTAACATCCACCGCGCCGCTAAAAAACAGACGGTTAAAAATACGCGGCTGCTGCTTAGTAAAAGACAACGTTTTAAATTTATTTTCCTGAAGGCCCCACTCCTCCTCAGAAAACATAAAAAGACATTTATCCAGGCCCCGCGTAACAAAGAACTTTTCTACGAATTGATTCTTAGCAACTTCACGAAATTTAGCGGGTAATATTAAACGCCCCTTACGATCTATAGAATGTTCAAACTCACCATAAAACATTTTTCTCTGCCTTCCACTTTACTCCACTTCTATCCACTTATGTACAAAGTATAGATAAAATCCCCCCTTTTGTCAAGGAAAAAAATTACCTAAATATAACAAATACAATAAGTAGTGGATTAAATAGACAGAATAACTAGCAATGGGGGTATTGCTGCGAAAAACCAGGGGACGGTTCTATTTTTCTTTAGAATCTAGGGGACGGTTCTATTTTTTATATATAAAAAATAGAACCGTCCCCTTGTTTTTCGGGAAAAATAGAACCGTCCCCATGATTTAAACAAAAATCTTACGGCAGAAGATAATATCTTTTTGGATTTGAGAGGATAAATCTTTTAGGCTAGCAAATTTTTGGTCTTGTCGGATTAATTTTATAAACTGAATCTCAAGCATCAAACCATAAATATTTTTGTGAAAATCAAATATGTGCGCTTCTATGCGCAGAGATTTATTCCCCGCGGAAATTGTGGGCCTTGTTCCAATATAACAGATGCCGTTATATTTCTCGTCTGAAAAACATGGTGACGGTCCTATTTTTCTAGAACTGGACTCGGGAAAAATAGAACCGCCCCCTGGTTTTAGAATAATTTTTACGGCGTAAATACCTGCGGGCGGGATAACTTCATGGTGCGCCTTAATATTGGCCGTAGAAAACCCTAATAACCTACCCAGCCGGTTGCCTCTGGTCACCGTCCCTAAAACACTTACCCGCCGGCCAAGCAACTCTTGGGCTTTTTTAATTTCGGAATTTTTAATTAATCTTCTTATGGCGGTACTACTAACCGTAACCCCTGCCGATTTTACAACGTCAAAAATCTTGAGCCCAAATTTGTATTTTTTAGCGCTTACAGCTAACAACCTATAATCGCCCAGAACCTTATTGCCAAAACGAAAATTTCTTCCCACATAAACAAAACTCACTTTAATTTTTTTAACTAGTATTTTAGCAATAAAATCTTGGGCGCTTATTTTTGCAAAACCGCGGCTGAAATTCACCACAATGCATACATCTACTCCCAACTCGGCAATTAACCTTAAGCGGTGTTCCAAAGAATACAGGCGCTCTTTTCCTTGTGGATGCGGAAAAAAAGTTAAAACCAAACTGGTACCCTTAATCTGACATGCTTTTTTAACTACGGCCTGTAAAATATTGCGATGGCCAAGATGCAGGCCGTCAAAAACCCCCAAAGCTACCACCGGCCTGCGCAACTTCCTGATTTTTCCAATCCCATAAATAATTTTCATTAAATTTATTATTTTAAACTCTGACAAATTTTAGCAATAACTTTGCGGCGCGCAGCTAAAAAACCACCCGGTATAGTGCAACCGGCGGCAGTCTTATGCCCTCCCCCTCCAAAAAAAGCCGCGATCTTATTTACATCAACCCTGCCCTGGCTTCTTAAGTTAACCCGGACCTGGGATTTTGGCCTTAAGTTATTCTTAAACAATACTACTACCTCAACTCCTCTGATTGCCCGGCCAAAACTTAAAACATGATCCGCTAAATCAATACCGATTTTTTTACCTCTGAGCAACTCTGAATTAATTTCAAAAACAGCAATTCTACTTTGGCCAAAAAATTTAATTTTTGACAAAAGTTTAAGCAGTAATCTTACCTCTGGCGGCGGAATGTTTTCATAAGCATAGCGATAGGTTTGCGCGACGTTAACTCCAAATTTCAAAAGCTCAGCAACAGCTTTAAACGTAGAACTGGCGGTATTAGAATAACGAAAAGACCCGGTGTCGGTCATCATGCCCGTATATAAAACTAAAGCTGTATCCTTATCCATCGCTAGGCCTAACCGTTTATGCAGATGATAAATCATCTCTGAACAAGAAGAAGCCCGCGGATTAACCCAATTTACATCGCCAAAAATTTGATTGCTGATATGGTGATCAATATTTAATACCGGCTGACTATTAGTTTTAAGTTTATAGACTCTGCCCGTGCGTTTTAAATCCGCGCAATCCAGGACCACTAAACAATCAAATTTAATATATTTAAATTTCTTGCCTAAACGACGGATATGATTAATCCCGGGAAGAAAATCATAGCCATAGGGTAATTGATCATCGCTGATGATGATTGCCTGCTTACCTAGCTTTTTGATAAGATTATAAAACCCCAACACAGAACCCAAAGCATCACCCTCCGGGCTGGTATGCGCAGTAATCAAAAAATTATTATGCTTCTTTATACTCCTGCAGATTTCATTTAGGCTCATCCCGCACCTTCTTTTTGTTCATTTATTCTAACCCCCTACGCCTTTCTATATTTAAATATCAAAAAGGTGCGGGGCTCATCAGTCTCCTTTAATCTTATTTAATACTTCTTGGATCTTGACACTATGCTCAGTAGAATGATCCTCGCAAAACATAAGCTCAGTGGCAAAACGCATATTAATCCTCTGAGCGACTAGGCTGCGAATATAGCCTAAAGCAGAATCTAAAACGATTTTGGTTTTTTTACAAGCATCCTCTTTACCTAAAACGCTATAAAAAATTTTCGCGTTTCTTAAATCCTTGGACAACTCCACCCGAGTAATCGTAACAAAACCTATGCGCGGATCTTTAAGCTCGTCATGGATAATAAGGCTAACCTCTTTTTTTATCGCCTCTTCAACACGCTCATGCCTAGACATGGTTATACGCTCCGTTTCTATTTATTTGCCTGCAGTAATTTCCTGATCAAAGCCAGCTCTGCCTGACGATTCCTTACCTGGCCGTTAAGCTTGGCCGCTAATACTTTAGCAAATATCATTTGATACTCCTTTCCCGGTAAAACACCCAAACCTCTCAGATCATCCCCGCAGATACAAAGACGCATACCATTATAAATCTCAAGAAAATCTGCCAAATGCTTCTTAAGATTCTTATTTTGCGAAACAGCTCCCAGTAAAATAATCGTTTCATAGCTCAAAGGTTCAAGTAATGAAAAAATTTGCTCTGGCAACCTGCGCTTTTTACTTAAAGAAGAAATAAGTTTATCCCGCTCCTGATAATAACTAATCACCCGCTTTTGATCCCCCTTAGGCAAGCCTAGCCGGCAAATAATCACTTTAATCTCAGGCAAAGTAAATGTTTCCAGGAGCGCCGCGAAATAAACCAGCCAGCTGTCCAGCTGCCTGCGCGCGGGAAAATTTTTAACAAACCAATTGATCTGTTTGGTGATAGATTTAAATAAGCCTTGCGTTGATTTGCCAATTTTTAGTTTAGTACTGATAAAGGACAACGCCCCTAAATCACCAAGCTGCTTTATCGGACCGAATGGATTTTGCTCTTTAAGTATTAATATTAATTCATCGCGCATTCTATGAGGATTTACTTTATCTAGCGCCCCAGCGCTGATTGCCTCCTTAAGCAACGCAAGTGTCTTAGGCTCGATCTTAAAATCAAGGCGCTGGCTAAAACGTATCGCCCTAAGTATTCGCGTGGGATCATCCTTAAAGCTTAAATTATGTAAAATACGAATTCTACCTAAGGCTAGATCAGCTCGAGCACCAAAAGGATCGATTATTTTTTGCTGCTTATCCGCAACTAAGCTCAACGCCAGGGCATTAATCGTAAAATCCCGGCGTTTAAGGTCCTCCTTTAATGAACCTGAGCTTACCACTGGAAGCGCCGCGGAATAAGGGTATTTTTCCTGACGCGTAGTAGCAATATCCACTTTTAGCCTATCATTTAAAATTAAAGTAGCCGTTCCAAACCTTACATAAATTTTTAGCCTTGATTTTAATTTTCGCGCCAGGTGCTGAGCAAAAATAATACCATCACCCTCAACAGTTATATCCAAGTCGAAATTCTTAACCCCCAGAATTAAATCCCGCAAACATCCGCCCACCAGATACGCCGGCATCTGAATTTCTTGAGAAACCTTTGCGGCCTGGCTAATAATCTCTTTTAATTCTAAGGGTAATTTTTTAAAATATTTTCTCATTTTTCACCTATATCTACCTGCCTAACCTTATGGCCGCGGATGAAACATCTTGTGAATTGTTTTAAGCCGTTCTTTATCAATATGCGTATAAATCTGAGTAGTGGAGATATTGGAATGCCCCAGCATCTCCTGCACTGAACGCAGATCCGCGCCTCTTTCCAATAAATGCGTGGCAAATGAATGCCTAAGAGTATGCACTTTTATCGATTTCTTAATTTTAGCCTCTAAAGCATACCGCTTAATCAATTTCCAAACGGATTGCCGGGATAATTTAGCCCCGGAACGGCTGATAAAAAGGAACTCTGAAGTTTTTTGCTTTACCCCGTTAGAAGTCCCACTTCTAACGGGGTTTAAATAATCCGGCCGGCTAAATTCTAAATAACGCTTAATACTATGAATAGCTTTCTTGCCTAATGGAATAATCCGCTCTTTATTGCCCTTTCCGATACAGCGCAAAAACCCAATATCTAAACTAACATTATTAGTTTTAAGATTGGTCAATTCCGATACCCGCATTCCTGTGGCATAAAGAGTTTCTAAGATTGCCTTATCCCTGGCCCCCTGCTGATCCCGCGCATCAGCTTGGCTAATTAATGCCTCCACTTCATTTAAAGACAGGGTATCCGGAATCTTTTTCCACAGCTTCGGAGAATCAATCAAAATAGTCGGATCGCTTTTTAGAACTCTTTCCCTGGCTAAAAAACGATGAAACATACGTATCGCGGCCAGCCGGCGCGAAATACTCACAGGTGATATCCCTTGAGCTTTTTGAAAAAGCATGAATTCAACAATATCATTTTTAACGGCTTTAGAAAGCGTGAGGATTCCGCGTTGGCCAATAAAATCCAAATAAAGATTCAAATCCGCTCGGTACGCAAGAATGGTATTTTTAGCCAAGGCGCGCTCAACCGAAAGATAATCTAGGAATGAATCAATAAGTTCTTTCACCCCGCACCTTCTTTTTTGCTTAATTTATTAAACCATAAGGATCTAATAATTGAATAATTAGAAGGTGCGGGGTTCACCCTCGCACCTTCTCCTGGCCTATTGTGGTTGACGGGCCATGCCCCGGATAAACCTTAGTATTGGCTGGCAAGACAAACAATCTTTCTCTGATTGCCTCCTCCAACAACTGCTGGCTGCCCCCCGGTAAATCCGAACGCCCTATCCCTTGATAAAATAAAGTGTCACCAGTAAAAATAATATCCGCTTGCGGTTTTTTCATCAAAAGGCCGATACCTCCCGGAGTATGCCCGGGAAGATGGATCACTTCCAATTCCAAACAATCCAATTTGATAATTTCTTTGTCCTCCAAAGTTTTAATCTCAGAATTAACTTTATAGGCCAATGAAAAACTAGCGGAAAGATTTTTTCTGGCGTCAAGAAGCATTGGTAAGTCCTTTTTATGCGCATAAACCGGCACACCAAATTCATCATCGCTGCCAATATGGTCATAATGCCCATGCGTATTAATCACCACAGCCGGCTTTAATCTATGCTTATCTAAAACCCCCTTGATCTTAAGATACTGGCCACCGGGATCAATAATAATCGCTGACCCGCCGTCAACGCAGGCAAGAATATAACAATTAACCTGCATCAAGCCGACATTAACTGTTTCTAAAATCATTTAAATAATTCCTTATTTTAGGATAAATAAAACCCTTATGAATATTAAACTTAATCCGCTCAGCCACCCGCAGATTCCGGCTATCATTTACCCCATAAACATCACTTTTTATATAAACCAAAAGATCATTTAACTTGACAATCTCCAGGTCAAAATTTTTCTGGGCACCTGCTACTAGCATCATTTTCATATTCACCAGATTCTTTAATGCCTCTTGAGCACAATCTACTTTTTTCTTTAAACTTGCCTTTTGGGTCAAGGCATTAATCAACTCATCCTGCCAAGAACTCCAATAAAGATAATACTGTCGGTAAATCTCCTCTTTAGTCATATTCGGCCCTTGGTACTCTTCTGGAGCAAGAACCATCTCTACCGCCGCATCCGGCTTCTTAGATTTACGAGTAAATTTACGCGTAAAAGCCTCGCAACCTAATAAATCTAACAACAGAAAACAAAATAATAAAACCGATAATATTTTTTTTACCCTCATTTAATCATCTCCCTGAATTCAGCCTCACTAATAATCTTCACCCCTAATTCTTGGGCTTTAGTGAATTTTAATCCTGTGCTTTCTCCGGCTACCAGAAAATCGGTTTTATTGCTCACACTAGAAGTTGCCAGGCCTCCGGATTTACGCACCAAATCCTCTGCTTTAGAACGGCTAAATCTCACTAGTTGACCGGTAAAAACTACTGTTTTACCGGTCAATTTATTGGTCTTAATCTTAACGGCTTCCTGGCGTAGATTAAGGCCGGAATTTTTTAGCTCCTGAATCAGCTTTTTGATCCGGCTAAGATTAAAATAATCTACGATAGAACTTGTCATAACCTGGCCAATCTCTGGAATCTTATCTAAATCTTCAAATTTTGCCCGCGAAAGTTTATTTATATCAACAAATTCTTTAGCCAATGTATAAGCGGCCTTCTGGCCAACGTGGCGAATACCTAAAGCAAAAATCAGGCGCGCCAAAGGCTGGGTTTTACTTTTCTGGATTGCATTTAAAAGATTATTCGCTTTTTTTTCTTTAAATAATTCTAACTTCAAAAGATCATTAATTTTAAGTTTATAGAGACCTGCTAAACTTTTTAATAACCCCAATTTTACCAACTGAATAATTACCGCCTCACCCAAGCCTTCAATATCTAAAGCATCCCGGCTGGCAAAATGCAAAAGCGCCCGCTCAAGCTGCGCCGGACAATCAGAGTTAATACAACGATAAGCCACATCCTGGGCCTTTTCTCTGATAATCTTTTCCCCACAAGCAGGGCATTTTTCAGGTTTATGATAAACCTGCTTACCTCTTTGCTCCACCACTTTTACCACCTTAGGAATTACATCCCCTGCGCGCTCAATAAGCACCCGGTCGCCAACCCGCAATCCCAACCTCTCTATTTCATCAAAATTATGCAAGGTAGCGTTACTTATAATGACCCCTGAACATTCTACCGGCTTTAGTTGCGCTGTAGGAGTAATTACTCCGGTCCGCCCCACATTAACACTAATTCCCAATACTTCAGTAGTTGCTTGCCGGGCGGTAAATTTATAAGCCACTGCCCATCTCGGGCTTTTGGCAGTAAAACCTAATTCCTTTTGTTGTGGAAAACTATTTAATTTAACCACTATTCCATCGATTTCATAAGTAAGTTCATCGCGCTTATTCTGCCAATGATTACAATAATCAATCACCTCTTCAATATTGTGACAAAGAGCGGAATTCGAATTTAAACGCATGCCCCAATCTTTTAATTTAGTTAAAAAATCCCACTGAGTATTAATTACCTGGCCGCGGTAAGTACCTAAAGAATGCGCGAAAAAATTAAGCCGGCGCTTGGCAACCAGATTACTATCCAATAATTTCAAAGAACCACTCGCGGCATTACGCGGATTGGCAAATAAATCATCGCCTGCCTCCATACGCTCCTGGTTAATCTTTAAAAAATCTTTTTTATCTATATAAACCTCTCCGCGAATCTCAATTAAATCCGGCGACTGCTTAGGTAAAAATACCAACGGAATAGCGTGAATAGTTTTTATATTAGCCGTCGCATCTTCTCCGGCTTGGCCATCTCCACGGGTTGAGCCAATGGTTAATTTCCCGTTGGCATAGGCCAAATTTATACTGACTCCGTCAAACTTAAGTTCAGCGACATACTCATAAACAGTATTTTCGCCTAATCCTTTACGCACACGTTGATCCCAGGCCCTTAATTCATCAATAGAATAAGTATTATCTAAAGAAAGCATTTCCACGTTATGCCTTACTGTCTTAAAGCCTGTACTTATGCCTGAGCTTAAGCGCTGGCTAGGAGAATCATCGGTGCGGTATTGAGGATATTTATTTTCCAGGGCTATTAGCTGACGCATTAAATCATCATATTCTTTATCCGCGACAATCGGCTGGCTTAAAACATAATAAAGATAATCATGTTCGCGTAGTTTTCCTTTTAATTTTTCGATTTTGTTTTTAATCTGGACAGGCATTTTGATTATTTCTAGACTAGAATTTAATTTCAAAAATACTAAGCTCGCCGCTGGCCGGGAGCCATTCTATGTTTACGTCTTTGATATACTGGGAAAAATGCTGATTAACCTGTTGCAAAAAACTGTTAAGGATATCCTCCTCAGCCTCAACCACCACCTCAACTCTGCCATCATCTAAATTCTTAACCCAGCCACCTATCTTTTGCTGGCGGGCGATATCTAAGACAGTATAACGAAACCCAATCCCCTGAACCCGGCCCGAATAATAAACATGAGCTATCTTTTTCATGAAACTTAAATTTAATTTATTCTACCGAGTGATATTGGATTCCTAGGGGACGGTTCTCTTATTTTAAGAGAACCGTCCCCTTATATTTCGCTCGGCCTATCCTTTATGAGGAATTATATCTTAACATAAGTAATTGCGGATGGTTATCAAGAGCGTTTTTTAGTCAGGTTTTTATTCCAAAACACTACCGAGCAAACTGAGCATCCGATATTAATTTACCATTCACATACTTATGTACTATGCTTGTAATTAATGTTTGATACGGAATACCCTCATCTACGGCTTTGCTTTGAATACCAACGAAATCCTGTTTGGACATACGGATACTAATCCTCTGATCTTTTTTCAAAGCATTTTTGGCATATTTAGCATATTCCCTAATCTCGTCCGCCATATTTTTAACTGGTTTCCACTCTCCTTTTTCAATAGACGACAATAACCCTTGTTCTTCTCTATCAATTTGATAATGGCGCATCTTAATCACCTCCCTGTCTCAAATATTCCTTGGTCAACTTACGGCTAGGAATAATAGTTTTAAGAAATAAATCGTCCCCTGCTTTAACAAATGGGATATAATAAACGTAATTGTTTAAATCCACAACAAAGACTCTCTGACTTTTGTATTTTTTACTGGGATTTTGAATAATAGCCAATACTTGCTGATTTTCAATACAAACCAAAATCTCTTCAAACGAGATATTCCGTTCAGTTTTTAATTTCTGATTTTTAGCAAAATCCCAGTAAATCCCCATAAATAAGTATACAATATTCTGTGCTAAATGTCAATACATTCAGCACAGAATATTATCTCATTAAACTCTCAATAACCTAAACAACCTTATTTTTCCACTTTCTTTTCATAGTAACTTTTAATGGTCGGGGAGATGAGACTTGAACTCACGACCTCTTGCTCCCGAAGCAAGCGCTCTAAACCAAACTGAGCTACTCCCCGATGCAACAGAAATATTAAAAATTATACCAAAAATCCGTAGTCTGCGCAATAGCAAAAGAAAATCGAAAATTCGGGGATGGTTCTGTTTTTCTCTAGAATCTAAGGGACGGTTCTATTTTTTTGAGTTAAGTTGGATAAAAATAGAACCGTCTCCGTGTTTTTCGGAAAGAATAGAACCGTCCCCATTATTGCTTTTTAGCGAAGATATCGAATTCCACGTTTAATTTATCAGAAGGGCCTTTAAAACTTAAGGTAGTATTCTTAAGAGTATGCGGAATGATACAAACCGTAAAAATATTAGAGCGTATCACCGCTAAAGTCAAACTTATTCCATCCAAAGATACTGACCCCTTAGGCAGGCAATAACGCATAAAAGCCGGCGGAACAGCAATCTCAAATTCAACACTCCCGTTACGCAAGGTTTTTCTGCGTACCAAGCCCAAGCAATCAATGTGCCCGGAAACAAAATGCCCGCTGACCCTATCTCCTACTTTCAGGCTGCGCTCAAGATTGACTGCTTGTCCGATTTTTAATAATCCCAGGTTAGTATTTTTGCGGGTAGTATCAATAACTTCAAAACTTACAGAATTGTTTCCTATAGAAACTACCGTAAGGCAGGCGCCGTTAACCGCGATACTATCGCCAATTTTAGTATCAAGCAATGTCTCTTTCGCGCTAATCTCTAGAAGAATAACCCCTGCTCTAGGCGTTATTCTTTTTACCCGGCCTAATTCTTCAATAATACCCGTAAACATCTATTTTACTCTCGCCTGGACCAATAGTTCCTCGCCAAAACGCCGGATTTTTAAATCATATAATTTAATCGCCTGATCTATGCGCTTAACCCCATTACCCATCACCGAAGAAACAGCGTCTTTACCTCCAATAATTTTAGGGCTGATAAAAAACAAAATCTTATCCACCAACCTTTCATCAAAAAGAGAACCGATCAAAGTACCTCCGCCTTCCACAATAATATTACTTATTTTTAATCCTGCCAACTTCTTTAAGGCATCACGTAAATTAATCTGGCCGGCTTTTTCCTTAACCTCAAGGATTTTGGCTTTGGCGGCCAAACTTTTGCGAT
Source organism: Candidatus Omnitrophota bacterium (assembly GCA_026387315.1). Classification (GTDB taxonomy): domain Bacteria; phylum Omnitrophota; class Gorgyraeia; order Gygaellales; family Profunditerraquicolaceae; genus UBA6249. Next base: position 18,419 of record JAPLLY010000043.1, on the reverse strand, counting down.
TCTGTGTTTCCTGGCCAGGCCGGCTGGGTAAAGTAATAATAATTACCTGGCTATCTTTGGCAAAAATATTAGAATTTTCCGATATACTCAAATTACTATCCACAATTATCTTAATTAATTTTTTTCCAGAAAACCAGGCGTTCAGGCTGGGATTATCGCGTAACACGGTATTTACCCCCACCATAATCGCGTCATAATCCTTGCGCATTCTATGGGCAAAGGCCCGTGACTTATCCGAAGTAATCCACTTGGAATCACCGGTGCGGGTAGCAATCCGTCCATCCAGGGATTCCGCGACTTTGACCGTAATAAAAGGAATTCTGGTAGTAATATATTTTATAAAACTTTCATTAATTTCTTTTAACCGCTCTTGGAGAACTCCCACCCTTACTTTAATATTACTCTGCTTAAGCAGGGTAACGCCTTTGCCGTTATTTAAAGGATTAGGATCAATCATCCCTACCACCACTTCTTTTATACCACTTCCGATTATACGATTAATACAGGGTGGAGTGCGGCCCGTATGCGCGCAGGGCTCAAGAGTAACATACAAAGTCGCTCCTTTTGCCAATTTGGCCGCTTCATCTAAAGCCATAATCTCCGCGTGCGCAAACCCGGCTTTGGCATGAAAACCGCGGCCGATAATTTTACCCGCTTTTACCACTAACGCGCCTACTAAAGGATTAGGAGCTGTTTTACCTTTAGCTTTAAGCGCTAATTTTAAAGCTAACCCCATATAATATTCATCAAGCGGTTTAATCATTTTTTAGCCAGCCTTAGTTTTTCTACTAACTCTAACGGTATTTTAATCATACCTAATTTTATCTGGGGTTTCACGCTGCCATGAAAATCCGTACCTCCGGTAACCAAAAGATTAAGCTTTTTAGCTAAATCTAAATAAAAATTAACCATGGCTTGAGAATGTTCCGGATAATGCACCTCTAGGCCCTCTAGCCCATAACTTACGAATTCAGCAATCATTGCGTCATTACGCAGCATATACGGATGCGCTAAAACCGCTACACCGCCTGCAGCCTGAATTAATTTTATTGCCTCTGGCACGGAAAGCCCAAACCCCAAAACATAAGCCGGAGATTTATCCCCGATATATTTACGAAATGCCTCAGCAATAGAACCCGCCAAGCCATCCTGAACTAATGCCCTAGCAATATGCATTCGGCCCACCGTGGCCTTGGCGGAAATACTAAAAACAGTGGCTGGATTAAGCCTTAATCCCAACCCCTCTAAATTCTCAATAATTTTATACACCCGTTCAACGCGGTTAAGCTGAACTAGTTTCAATTTTTCCAACAGCTCTTTATTCCGGTAATCCAGGAAATACCCCAGTATATGTATCTCCTGATTCTCATGCTGGGCAGTTAATTCAATGCCCGGAATTATCTCTAAATCCGTGCCTTCTGCTTCGGCTAATGCTTCAGCAATCGCCTCGGTCGTATCATGATCAACGATAGCCAGCGCGGAAATCCCCCGGGCAATTCCTTCCCTGACCAATTGCGCGGGTGTATAGGTGCCGTCACTGCAAGAAGTATGCACATGCAAATCAGCATATTTCATTTTTCTTTCTCAATTTTTATTTGATCCAGTATGGCATTAACAAACTTACCAGACTCCAGGCCGGAATATTTCTTGGCTAGCTCCACTGCTTCATTAATCGCGACTTTAGGTGGAATATCCGCGCGAAACAAAAGCTCAAAACAGCCCAGGCGCATAATATTACGATCCACAAATGCCATGCGCTCAAGCTGCCAATTCGCGGCATATTTGCTAATTTTCTTATCAATCTCCTGCAGATGGCCAACTACGCCCCCCAACAGCGCGGCGGAGAAATCTTTAAGCTCGCCAGACATATCAAGCCGATCACCGCTGGCGCAGAAATTTTCTAAAACTTCCTGCCAATTACCCTGGGTAATATCGACTTGATAGAGCATCTGTAATACATATTCACGCGCTTTAGTTCTTTTACGCATGATTATTTCAACTGTCCCGTTAAGCTAACCATCTCAATAGCCGAAAGAGCCGCATCTTTACCTTTATTGCCATCCTTAGAACCCGCGCGTTCTACCGCCTGCTCTATACTATCCGCGGTAATTACACCAAAGATAACCGGTAGGCCGCTATCCAAAGAAACCTTAGCTACCCCCTTAGCTACTTCGGCAGCAATATAATCAAAATGCGGAGTTGCCCCCCGGATAATCGTACCTAAACAAATTAAAGCATCAAATGATTTAGCTTTAGCCATTTTCTGGGCAACCAAGGGAATCTCAAATGCCCCGGGAACCCAAACTACGGTAATATCTTTATCTTCCGCGCCGTGCCTGACCAAAGTATCAATACATCCGCTGACCAGCTCCTTAGTCATAAAATCATTAAACCGCGAAGCCACTAAGCCAAAACTCATCCCCTTGGCTAACAACTTACCTTCAATCACTTTTACCATAATTGCCTCCTATGTTAACAGTCCAATAATTCTCCTTTAATTGTCTCATCCTGTCAAAAATTTCTATTCTTAATTTCGTTATCTTCTTGGTTACCAGATAGTTTCGAAAAAACGGATTCCCTCCCCCTTGTGGGGAGGGTTAGGGAGGGGGGGGGGATTTCAAATGCCCGGCAATCTCCCCCACCCCTAGCCCCTCCCACCAGGGGAGGGGGATTTATCTAAAATCTTTCATATACTTATTCCGTGTTATGCTTATTCTTCATAAAACTTTTGACAGTATCAATTATCTATAACTCTAACTGATGCCCCAACTTTTCTTTTTTTGTTTTAAGATATTTATAATTTTGAGCGTTTGGCTCAATCTCTAGAGGTACCCGCTGCGAAACCTTTAAACCATAACCTTCCAGGCCGACAATCTTGCGCGGATTATTAGTTAACAGCCTGATCTGTTTAATCCCTAAATCCACAAGAATCTGGGCGCCAATGCCGTAATCGCGTAAATCCGCCTTATGCCCCAATGCCTCATTGGCCTCTACCGTATCCATCCCATTATCCTGAAGGTTATACGCGCGCAGCTTATCAATTAATCCGATGCCGCGTCCTTCTTGATGCATATAAAGGATCACGCCTTTTTTCTCCAAAGCGATAATCTGCATCGCCTTCTCTAATTGCCTTCCGCAGTCACAGCGCAATGAACCAAAAACATCCCCGGTTAAACATTCTGAATGTACACGTACCAATATCGATTCATCTGACCAACTTCCCATACACAAAACAATGTGCGTCTGATCATTGGTCTGATCGCGATAAACAATTAATTTAAACTCGCCAAATTTTGTGGGCAATTTGGTCTGCACAATTGTCTCTACCAGCTTCTCGCTCCTGCGGCGATATTCAATAAGGCTGGCGATCGTACAAATCTTTAAAGCATGCTTACGCGCAAACTCCAAAAGTTGCCTCATACGGGCCATACTGCCGTCATCATTCATAATCTCACAAATTACTCCTGCCGGATAAAGCCCGGCCAGCCGCATTAAATCCAGGCTGGCTTCAGTATGCCCTGCCCTAACCAAGACTCCGCCGCGGCGGCAGCGCAAAGGAAAAATGTGCCCGGGGCGCACCAGGTCTTCCGGCTTGGTTTGCGCGTTAATTAAAGCCTCAATTGTTCTGGCCCGATCGCCCGCAGAGATACCCGTACTCACCCCTTTAGCGGCATCAACAGAAATCATCCAGGCGGTCTTAAAAGGATCCTCATTGCCAGCTTGCAAAGTATTCTTAAGCATGAGATCAAGCTCCAAGAAACGCAACCTCTCCTCCTCCATGGGAGCACAAATCAGGCCCCGGCCAAATTTAGCCATAAAGTTAATGTCCGCGGATTTAACGCTTGAGGCAGCCATCACTAAATCACCCTCGTTCTCACGATCTTCATCGTCAACGACAATGACCATTAACCCGGCTTTTAAATCTTCTAAAATTTCTGGGATAGAATTAAACACGTCTCTGCCCTTAAATAAAAAACCCGAATCAAAATCATCGGGCGTATTAATTTTAATCTTCTCTCATCTGGACTTTTCCCGCTCTCGCTTCTATTCTAGCGGGATCCCGCTTGCTAATATATTATTAGCGGGAAACCATCGGCCCTGGAATCTCACCAGATCTCCTAACACTAATTTTATAAAATTAGTACTAAGTCGCGGGCTAAACCGCCGGTAAGGATTTACACCTTGCCCTAAAGATTAATTGTTGTTATTTTAACAGAAAAACTAATCTTGTCAATACAATTAAAAACGGCTATAATACGATTATGCCCAATAAAATTCTAAAACAACTACATGAAAAATTACGCAAGAATGGAAAAACCGTCGCGGTTGCCGAATCCTGCACCGGAGGCCAACTTTGCAGCCTTTTAACCAGTTTACCAGGATCTTCAGATTATTTTCTTTTAGGCGTAGTTACTTATAGCAACAAATCTAAAGAAATGATTCTAAATATACCAGCCAAAACAATTGCCAGATACGGCGCAGTTTCCCGCCAAGTTGCAATATTAATGGCCCAGAACATCCAGAAAAAAACACACGTCAATTTTGGCCTGAGCATTACCGGGATTGCCGGCCCCACAGGAGCAACTATAACCAAATCCATAGGAACAGTCTATATCTGTTTATCCGGAAAAAACAAAAATATCTGCCGCAAATTTAATTTTCCAGGTAATCGAGAGAATATCCGCAAGAAATCAACTCAAGAAGCATTACGTTTATTAAAACAAGGGGACGGTTCTCTTTTTTAAGAGAACCGTCCCCTTGTTTAATAAGCTAATTTTAAGATAATTTGTAACACAATATTGGTATAAATACCCGCAACCAAATCATCTCCCATTACTCCGGCTGCGCCAGGCCTATTCTGCAGCCCGGCAGCTGGAAATGGTTTAAGTGTATCCAGAATACGAAAAATCAGAAAAGCCAAAAAAACTATTCTTAAATCATAGGGCATAAAACTAAGCGCGATCAACATCCCTGCCACTTCATCAATAACAATACAGCCCGGGTCCTTCTTATTTAACAACTTCTCCGTCCGGCCGCTGGTAATTAACCCTAAGGCGATTATTCCGACAATAAATAAAATATAGGTTACGCCAGTTGCGCCCTTAAGTAAATAAAATAAACCTACTCCGGCAATACTGCCAAAAGTTCCGGGCACCAATGGTAAATAACCGATAAAAAAAACAGTGCTGATCGCTTTAGCTGCAAAATCACTTAATCTTTGGAATTTCATAGGCGGGTAATTACTTTGCGATTTTGCCATAAATATGATAACCCGGAATAAAGAGTTAATCCTACGGTTAAGAGCATCAGGAAAAAGATCCCCTGGCGGAAGGCCTTTTCCCAAGCGGGATTCCAAGTATAATATTTTAACACAATTTCTTTAAGCAAAATAAAACCTAAAATAGTAAAAATAACCACCATCTGCAAAACTGTCTTATGCTTGCCGGCGCGCGCCGCAGAAAGCACCTTACCCTTATTTAGAGCAAACAGGCGCATGGAAGTAATTAAGATTTCCCGGGAAACAATAATTACAAACATCCAGGCATCGATTAATTGCAATTGCACGAATGCCGCGAAAGCCGCCAAGACTAAAATTTTATCAGCGATAGGATCCATCAACCTGCCAAAATCCGTCACCATATTCCTGCGCTGCGCAATCATGCCGTCAAAATAATCCGATAAAGCTGCCAAGATGAAAACCACTAAACTAATGGCCTTAGCCCAAAGCCCATTACAAAACAAAAAAAACATAAACACAAAAGTTAATAGAATTCGCGACATGGTTAAGCGATTAGCTAAATTCACCCCGCACCTTCTTTCTTATTCAGTTCATTAAACCAAATGACTTTAACAATGGAATATTTGGAAGGTGCGGGGTTCATAATGCTACCTCCCCTACTAAATCATATTCTAATGTACCTGTAATTTTCACCTGAATAAATTTACCTATTCTCAAGGACTGTTTAGTATTTATATACACCACTCCGTCTACCTCCGGGGCGTCACCCTGACTGCGCCCGATATAGCCGCCATACTGTTTTTCCTCAACCAGGACAGTTATAGTCTGGCTTAAGAATTTGGCATTTACACCGGCTGCTATTTGACGCTGCTCGGACATAATTTTATCGAACCTCTCCTGCTTTATTTGTTGGGGAATTTGGCCCTTAAAATTGTACGCGGGAGTGCCTTCTTCCCGAGAATAAATAAAAGCTCCCAGTCTTTGGAATTTAGCCGCTTTAACAAATTCCAGCAACTCATTAAATTCTTTTTCTGTTTCTGAAGGAAAACCTACAATTAATGATGTCCGTAAATAAACCCCAGGGATAGATTTCCTGATTTTTTTGATTAAAGCAATAATCTCTTCTTTAGTGATTGCCCGATTCATCAACTTTAGAATACGATTATTAATATGCTGTATGGGCAAGTCAATATATTTACATACCCGATCAGTTGAAGCAACCAGCTCCAGCAGCTCAGAAGCAATCCGTTGCGGATTCAAATATAAAAGACGAATCCATCCGATATCCGGAACATTACTAATTATTTTCCGCAAAAGGCCGGTTAGCTGACTTTCACCAGAAGCATCCATGCCAAAACCGGTAATATCCTGGCCGATAATATTTAACTCTGAAATCTTCTGGCGATTAAAACGCTTAACTTTTCGAATTATGGCGGGCGTATCCAGGCTCTCCAAGCTGCCTTTAATCTTGGGAATTACGCAGTAACTACACTGGTTTACGCAGCCTTCGCATATTTTCAAATAAGCGTAGTGTTTAGGGGTTAAAGCAAACCTTTTTGATTCATGGTTTAATCCCAGTGTCCCCACAAAAGCGTCTACTTCAGGTAAATCTTTGGCTAAATTTTTATAACGCTGCGCCAGGCAGCCGTAAACAATTATTTTTTTAAGTTTTCCCTGTTTCTTTAGCTGTACCAGATCCAAAATCGCGTCAATGGATTCACGCTTTGCCTCTTGGATAAAAGCACAGGTATTCACTAAAACTACTCCTGCTTGAGCGATATCATCAACAATGGAATAATCTTTAAAATTAAGCCGCCCGGCAAGAGCTTCGGCATCCACCAGGTTTCTGGGACAACCTAAAACCAATATTCCTATTTTTTGTTTCACCCCGCTCCTTCTTTCGTATTCATCCCGCACCTTATTAAAGGTGCGGGATTCAATATTCTGCTTATACTTATTCCCTTAAATCTTAACGCTTTAAGAAATAATGAATAATTAGAAGGTGCGGGGTCATCTGGAGATTTTCAAACCTTCTTTATTAATAACGATATTCTTTAAAGACTGTCCGTGCCGGCCAAGATTAGCAAAACGTTGGTCATTAACCTGCAGCTCTACTGCTCCGGCATCCCCCAGAGACAATTCAACTTTTTCTTTAGCCTGCCAGGTTTCAGATCGGCCGCGGGCAAGCACGCCATGAAAGACAACCTTCCCATCAACTTTAGCTGAGATCCAGGATTTACCACGCGCGAATATAGCTAAAGTAAACCCTAAAGTCAAATCTTTATTAATTTTAGTTTGCCTAACCTCAGCCTTAGGCGCAGAGGCCGGCATTAAAATTTTAGCCTTTTCTAACCGGCTCTTAGGCCGGGAAGAAACAAGCTTGATTAAATTAATTCCTAAAAATATAAAAATTACCGCGATCGCCGCGAATATAATTATTTTCTTTAAGAAAACCCGTGGCTTGATCGCGCCCAGCTTAATGGAAACATCTTTAATAAAAGAAGATTTCTTTTCGATCCGCGCTCCAATGGGCCTGCCAACGGTAGCATTTAAGGCCGGTTTCTGCGGCTGTCCGCTTGGGCCGACAAAATCTTTAGCATCCAAACCCAAACAGCCGCAATAGATCTTAATGAAACCTTTAAGATAAATCGGGCTTAAATTAGAAATACTATCACCTTCAATTGCCCGCAAGACGTTAAGGTGAATTTTGGTCTTTTTCTGGATATCCTCTAAGCTTAATCCCCTCTCCTGGCGAATTGTCTTTAGCCGGGAACCAGCTGTTTCAATATTCACCCCGCACCTTCTTTTTTATTTAATGTCATTTCTTGCACCCACCGTTGTAGACCTACGCGGTCTACACTAAGTGTAGACCGCGTAGGTCTTACGCACAATTACTTAGGGATGTTGCCACCTGTTAAATCCTTGAGCCAAGCCTCTCGGTCAACTAAAATCCTGCGCGGCTTACTTCCTTCAAACTGGCCCACTAACCCTTCCAGCTCCATCATATCAATAATTCGCGCGGCCCGCGTATATCCTAAACGCATACGCCTCTGCAATATAGAAACCGAGGCCTGGTTACTCTCCATAATCACCCGCACCGCTTCATCATAAAGCTCATCTTTATCGCCACTGGCTAAACTATTTTTCTGCTGATCCTTGAGGATCTGCTCATCATAAACTGGCTCACCTTGAGCCTTAATAAATCCTACCACCCGTTCAATCTCGGCATCCGTAACCAAGGCCCCCTGGATACGGATTAAATCTTCTTTTCCGGGCTGCAAAAATAACATATCTCCCTTGCCTAATAATGCCTCCGCGCCATTGCCATCCAGCACGGTTCGTGAATCAACTTTAGAGGCCACTTTAAAAGATACGCGCGCCGGCAAATTCGCTTTAATTACTCCGGTAATCACATCCACGCTTGGCCGCTGCGTAGCCAAAATCAAATGTATGCCTACTGCCCGCGATAGCTGCGCCAAGCGCGTAATCGCGTTCTCAATCTGATCGCGCGCCACGCTCATTAAATCCGCGAATTCATCGACAATAACGATAATATAAGGAATCTTCTCCTGCTTTTCGTTATAAGCCTCAATATTCCTGGCTCCGGCTTTAGATAAAAGTACGTAACGAGACTCCATCTCGGAAACCACCCAATTAAGGGCAACGGCCGCCTTCTTGGCGTCGGTAACTACCGGGCATAAAAGATGCGGCAGTCCGTTAAATGGCATCAACTCCACCATCTTAGGGTCAATCATTAAAAATTTTAAATTATTCGGAGAGCCCCGGAAAAGTAATGATAAAATACAGGTATTCACGCAGACAGTTTTACCGGAACCGGTAGTTCCGGCAATTAACAGATGCGGCATATCATCTAAATCTCCAAATACGCTGCGGCCGGTAATATCCTTACCTAAGGCTATGGTCAAAGGCGATTTTTGTTTATGATACTCCGCGGAGGTAAGTAAATCTCTGATGCAAACTAAAGTGCTCTCTAGATTAGGCACTTCCACCCCTACTCTGCCCTTGCCCGGAATAGGAGCAATAATCCTAATCGACTGGGCTTTGATGGCTAAAGCGATATCGTCACTTAAAGCCTCAATCCGGTTAATCTTTACTCCAGGAGCCGGCTCCAATTCATAACGCGTAATTACCGGGCCGCGGATAATATCCGTGACTTTTGCCGAAATACCAAAATCTTCCAAGGTGTCTTCTAATGTCCTGGCGCAAGCCTCCAGGTCCTCCTTCATTTGCTTAGTATCCGCCGGTGGCGGCGCGTCCAGCAAATCCACGGAAGGTAAATGATAATCGCCTATTTTTAACTCGCTAGTTTTTAATTTTACTTCTTCAGCCTGAGGCTTACTCTTAATCTGAATCTTTAGCTTCGCCCCCGCCGGCTCCTGCGGCATAAAAATCTTAGGTTTGGACGCGCCGGCATCAAGGCCTGGCTTCTTAAATAAAAAATTACTTTTATTATTAAAACCCGGCTTAGGCTTAACCTCAGCGGATTTTTGATTTTTAGAAAGAACTGCCAGGCCGGAAAAAACAGATTTTAATTTTTCAGCTAATTTAAGAAAAAGTGAAGAAATAAGAATCTCGGTTACTAAAGCCAAAGAAAGAATGAGGAAGGTAATAAAAATAATAAAACCGCCTAAGCGGCTAAAATAAGTGGTAATAAAATTAGCGGTGAGGGAGCCAAAAAATCCTGAAGTTTGGAATCTAAGCGTGTCATTGTTTAAATTAAACATACCAATTAGCGAGCTGATGGAAACCAGAAGCACAAACATACCCAAAATACGCGCGGCGCTTAAGTAAGGCTTATCCTGGCGGAAATATTTTATACCCAGCATAATCACTAAAAACGGCAGGCAAAAACTGGAGATATTACCAAAAAGTAGAAAGATAAATCCGGCCACTACGGCGCCGACTTTTCCTAGAAGATTTTTAGCGGGGAAATTAGGGTGCGAGGTGTAAAAAACAAGGTCAAGGCGATCAAAGCGGATAAGGCTGGCTAAAACCATCAGCCCTACTGCGGTTAGAACAACGCCTTTGACCTCATTAATTCTTCTTTCTCTCACTTACTGCGGTGCTTCAGCTTGTTTTTTGCTTAAATTAATCCTGCCCAATTCATCTATGCCAATAACCTTAACTTTAAATTCGTCCCCCACCTTAACCACATCCTCAATTTTTTTAACAAAGGTGCTGGATAACTCGGATACATGCACCAGCCCCTCTTTACGCGGGGCCAGCTCAACAAATACGCCAAATTGCATAATCCGTTTGACCTTACCAAAATAAATCCTGCCCACTTCTACTTCATCGGTAATCGCTCTGATCATTTTGATCGCCGCGTCGGATTTAGCCGCGTCCACTGACCCCACTAAAACCGTACCGTCATCTTTAATATCAATACTGGCGCCGGTAGAAGCAATAATGGCCTTAATCGTCTTGCCTCCCGGGCCAATAAGCTCCCCAATCTTTTCAGTATTAATTTTTAAAACATCGATGCGCGGGGCAAAACTGGAAAGTTCTTCCCGCGGGCTGTTTAATGCCGCGCTCATTTTATCTAAAATAAATAATCTTCCTTCTTTAGACTGCGCCAGGCATTCCTTAAGCAGATCCAGCGAAATCCCGGCATTCTTAAGGTCTAACTGCACCGCGGTAATCCCGCCGCGGGTTCCGGCAACCTTAAAATCCATACCCCCAAAATGATCCTCTAATCCGGCGATACCCGTCAGAATTGCCGTCTTGCCGCCCTCCTTAACTAACCCTAAGGCCAC
>JAPLLY010000043.1:0-7379 GCA_026387315.1 Candidatus Omnitrophota bacterium | reverse complement strand
TACTGCTTCTTTAATCGGAACCCCTGCATCCATCAATGACAAGGCAGCCGCGCAAACCGAAGCCATACTGCTGGAACCATTGGATTCTAAAATTTCAGAAACCACTCTTACCGTGTAAGGGAATTTTTCTTTTGACGGCATTACCGCCAGCAAAGCCTTTTCCGCTAAAGCGCCATGGCCAATTTCACGCCGGCCCGGGCCGCGCGCCGGTTTGGTTTCACCGACACTAAAAGAAGGAAAATTATAATGCAGCATAAAAGACTTCTTTCTCTCTCCATCCAAGGACTCAATCAACTGTTCATCTTGCCCCGTGCCTAAAGTAGTCACCGCTAAGCTCTGAGTTTGTCCTCGCGTAAAAAGGCTTGAACCATGGGTACGCGGAAGCACGGAAACCTCACAGCTAATCTCCCGAATCTGTTTAAAAGAACGCCCGTCGATACGCCTGCTTTCATCCGAAATCATTTTACGCACCTGTTTTTTCTCCACTTCCTGCAAGCCGGTATGAATATCCGGCACTAAAAACCCTTCGGCGGTTAATTGAACTTGGAGTTCTTTAGTCAACAGGGCTATCTGTTCTTCACGCTCTTCTTTTTGGCTTAATTTATAAACCTTGGCTAATTTTTCCTGAGAAAGTACTTCGATTTTTTGCATTAAAACCGGATCAACTAATTTGAGCTGAACCTTAGCTTTTGCCTGGCCGTAAAGGCGGCAAAATTCTTCCTGCAAAGCAAGTATGGGTTTTAAACTATCCATCCCAAATTCCACTGCCTGGAAATACTCTTCTTCAGAGACCTCTTTAGCTCTTGACTCCAACATTACTACGCCATTACTATTGCCGGCAACTACTACTTCTAAATCCGCGCTCGCCATTTCCGCGTAGGTAGGATTTAACAAAAATTCATTATTCACTCGAGCTACCCGGCAGCTGGCTAAAGGCCCATTAAAAGGAATATCCGAAATTGACAAAGCCGCGCTGGCTCCAATCAATGCCAGAACATTCGGGTCATTCTCCCCGTCGCTGGAAAGCACCATAGCCATAACCTGAACTTCATTTAAAAATCCCTCCGGGAATAACGGACGAATCGGCCGGTCAATAAGACGGCTCCCCAAGATTTCATTCTCGGTAGGCCTGCCCTCGCGTTTAAAAAATCCTCCGGGAATCCTACCGGCGGCATAGGTTTTCTCCTGATATTCAACTGTCAGAGGAAAAAAGTCCTGCCCTTCCCTAATCGAACTAGACATGCAAGCAGTGACTAAAATAACGGTTCCCCCGTAGGTAATCGTCACTGAACCATTAGCCTGCTTAGCCAACCTGCCTGTCTCTAAAATAAGGTCATTTCTACCAAACTTGATTTTTAAACTTTTATTTTGCATGATTGCTCTTTCTTTTTATGGATTCACTCTTTAGAATTTATTTCCTCAAGCTAAGCTTTCCCAGTATCTCTTCGTACTTCTTCATATCCTTATCCTTGAGATACTTGAGGAGCCTGCGGCGCCTACTCACCAGTAGCAGCAACCCGCGGCGAGAATGGAGATCCTTCTTATGCGTTTTAAAGTGCAGCCCTAAATCATTGATTCTCCCGGTTAAAATCGCTATTTGCACCTCGGCGCTTCCAGTATCTCTGGCATGCACCTTAAAATCATCAATTAATTTCGCCTTCTGTTCCTTGACCAAAACCAATTCTCTACCTCCTTGTCTACCTAGACAACACCCGCGCAATTCTCCCCCACGTGTCGGACACCGGCGCAATTCCAATAAGCGCCGGGTACCTAACCAGCGCGGCCTGCCTTTCTTAAAGATTATACGATAATCAATTCCACAAGTCAACAGGTTAATGCCAGAAGTAATTTATTTCTTTCCTAACAGTTCAATTACTTTATCCAGCTTCTGAATTACTAGAACGCTGCAATAAACAAACCAGACCGTTAAAGCCAACGAAACCAAACCACTGATAAAACTTACGCCGTATCCCATATTAGCCTTCCTGCCTGCCGAAAGGCAGGCTTTTAATATTTTTTTATTCTATCACAAGAAAATTTTTATGCAACTTCAATCTCATTAATTTTTCTACGCACAAACTTCTTTTGCGCCTGGCGGCGTTTATCCTCTAAGATCTTGATTTTAATACTTTTTGGCTTCTGCCGATTCCGGCGCATAACCTTAGCCTTAAACGACTGCCTCTGCAAATTATCCTGTTGAATTTTATGCGCGATTTTACTCAAAAGTATATGCCTGGCTAAAGAACGATTCAGCAGTTGCGAACGCTGGCGCTGGCATTTTACCTCCAGGCCCGTAGGCAGGTGTTTTAAATAAACACAAGTAGAGGTCTTATTAACATTCTGCCCGCCGGGGCCGCTGGAGCGGATAAAGCTTTCCACGATATCTTCTTCACGTACCCCCAAAAGAGCCATCCTTTTTTCTAGAGTCAGGGTTTTTTCAACAACAATTGACATTAAGATTACCCCTTAGCTTCTTGCTCGATATTTTTAATTAGATTATCCAGATCTTTAATCAGCGGTACAGAAAGCAATTTTAGTACCGTAACCTCCTGTTTAAGCAGGCGTAACTGGCCAAGCAGCCTCTTTAAAACCACCTGCCTTTTCTTCTCCTCGGCAGCTTCAGGGTCCAGCTCCTGTCTCTGGCGAATAATTACCCCTAAATTCTTTTTAATCTCCTGGGCATCTGTACCTTTTTCAAATATCTCTTTCTTTAAATTAGTATAATCATCAACATCTAAACCCTTATTATTTTTTGCCTGACGTAAAATATTAACCGCTTCATAGCTGGGAAGATAGGCAGGCTGAACGGAAGCGGCATATTCATTTTTTAAATACTGCGGCTCCTCTTTTTCCAGAAAATAATATGACTTAAGCAGTTTCATCGCGGTTTGCTTGCGAATGCCGATCTCCCGGCTGACATAAATATCAAAACTAACATACCCCCACTCCTTATGCATCTTATCTTTGTAAACTGAATACAAGGAACGTCCCAATTCAATCCAAGAGCATTTAAAATTCTTAGCGCTCTCTAAAATATGGTAACGTAAAGAATTAATATCTAAATTCTCCATTTTTGCTTCAATATTTTTCAGCGATTTTGATTTAATCTCTTCCATCTGCTTTATTGTCTAAAAATACTTTTTAATTCTTTTCCTAAATCTTTATACTTATTTATTACGCTGGCCACTTTATCCACTAATTGCTGCGGCGATTGGTTAGATAAATTTTTTGCCGCTGCTTTTAGAATTATGTCTCTAATCTTCTTTGGGCTTAAAGCCGGATTATCTAACGCGGTATTAATCTTAAACTCTAATTTTAAATTACCATCAGCATCAGTAAAAAAATCTAAAGCGTCTTTTACCAAATTCAGCTCCGTCAACGGCTGTTGGCCAGAGCTCTGGTAAACAATTTTAGAAAGATTAAAATTCGTAATAATCTCTAAGGCATTATTTTTAGCTTTGAAGGCTGAATTTAAATCAAGCGTGGCGCCAGAAAGCTTTCTATTAGAAATAAAATTACCGTAGTAAACAGAAAGTTTCGTCACTTCCAGCTCTTTAACCTTTAATTCCGCATCCAGATCTTTAGCCAGATAATCCAGCCAGCCGCTAAATGTAATATCACCAAAAGGATAGCCTTGCGAACTAAGCAACTCGGCGCTTACGCTGAAATTTGTTGCCAGAGAGGTAATCGGTAGGGCAACTTTAGCCACTTTTATATTCAGCTTATTTACAATCACCGCAAAACCCTCAGGAGTAACTTTCTTATCCATAAAAATTATTTTGCCATCGCGCAGATTAAAGCTGGTCAGATAAATTACCCAAGGCTCTCCTTTTTGCTCAAAGGAAGGCAAGTTAAACTTACCATCTGCTGACTGCTCAAGATTAATCACCGGTTCGACAATATTTAAGCCATGAATAACGATTTTCCCAAATAATAAAGCCACTAGATTAGGCGACAGCGATATTTTCTTAATGCTCGCCAGATCACCAATCTCTAATTTTTCCAGGATAATCGTAAAAGGCAGGCTTAACCTTATTTTACCCAAGCTGGTTTTAAGTTTTAAATTCTGCTGGATCTGCTGCTGGATGATCCGGGGAGCATATGCCGCGATCAAAATATTGACGGCCAAAAAAATCGCTAAAAAAATACCACAGATCCAAAATATAACTTTATACTTTTTCTTCATCGATTACTCTAATTGCAGAGCCTCTTGAATTCTAGAACGGACAGTATCCCGGAGTAAAGCAAAATCACCTGGGCCAAAACCCGCGGTTGCAATCGGCTCAAGCACGATAACTTTCGCCGCAACTTTAGTTTTAAAAATCCAGCTGCCTTTAGGAATGGCCGCGTGCGTACCCTTTAAACAGATCGGCAAGATGAGTTTATTTTCCTTAATCGCCAATTTAAATGCCCCGTTTTGAAACTTACCCATTTCATCACTTGAGCTGCGCGTGCCTTCCGGAAAAAATAACACCGACATATCTTTTCGCAGCCAGCGGCTGGCCTCTTGATAAATCTCTTTGATGCTTGAAAAATCACCCCGATTAAGCTTAATGTGTTTAATCAAACTCAAACACCAACCGATAAAGGGAACCTTGAACAAACTAGCCTTAGCTACCCATTTAAACTGCATCTTGACCTGATAAAGCGCCACAATATCCGCCATGCTCTGGTGATTAGCGATAATCACGTAGGCCTTTTTATGGTCAATATGTTGGAGGCCGCTGACCTTAAGGCTCCAATAAGGATTTAAACCAATCAATAAATCCGACCACCAGAAACATTGTGTATGCGTGATCTTCTTTTTCTGATCGAACGGGAAAAGCAGAATATTTAAGGTAAAGACTGCCAAAAAAAGCAGAACGGTTAATAACCCGCTGCCTACCCAAATAAATACAGAAATAATTGCGTTCATACTCTTTAAGTGACTATAGCCCAAATTCCAGGGGTTGTCAACTTCAAATCCGGGGACGGTTCTATTTTTTACCTACTCAACCCCCGAGGTTAAGACGAGCTTAATTCAAGTAAACCTCGGGGGTTAAACGGGGAGAAAAAATAGAACCGTCCCCTTGTTTTTTATTTTATTTTCGCTTGAGGACAAATTTGGAGGAAACTTTCCCTGCGCCGGGCGAAATGATTGCATAATGCTAATTTAGTTTATAAATCTCAGAGCTCACCAGAATAGCAAAAACCCTATACTTAAACTTACCTAAACTTACTTTATATTGTATAATCTTACTTACATTATTTGAGTTGCTCTTAACCAATCTCTGGTTAATCAGCCAGCCAATACGCTAAATAATTAGGCGTGTCTTGCCAGTACCTGCACCTGTTCCTTATTTAATTCCGCTAATACTTTATTCATAATTTTTATAACTCAATCAACTCGTAATCTAAATTACCCAGGCCCAATTTATGAGCGTACTTAAGCTGCAAAGTACCATCGCGCTGAGGATGAAGCTCTTGAAAAATATCCTTACCGCAAATTTGATTCACCAAATCAAAACTCGCCTGATCAATACTCACCGGATCAATTGATGCTAATATTCCGATATCCGGAGCAACCCGGAGGTCATCTTTGGCCAGGCAATCGCATTCTTTGGTAATTTTAATCGCAAAATTTAAAAATCCGGTTTTTCCTTTTTTATTTTTCAGCACAGCCCAGGCATATTCAATCATCTTTTCCTGAATAGTAGCCGCGCCCGATCCCCAAGGCACGTCTATCGCTGAATAAGGACAAACCGCGATACAAGTCGCGCAACCAATACATTTTGTTCCAGCGATAACCGATTTATTATTTTGAATCGTAATCGCCTTTACCGGACAGGCTTTTTCGCATTCAGCGCAGCCCGTGCATTTCTCTGGATATACAATCGGCAAAACCTCAGAATGCTGCCGCAGCTTGCCTTCCCGCGCAGCGCAACCCATGCCGATATTTTTCAAAGCTCCCCCGAAACCAGTCATCATATGGCCTTTAAAATGGCTAACCCCCACAAGGGCATCAGCCTCCACAAAAATCCGCGCCACTTTAGCCGCTTTTATGAATTTTTGATTAATGGGGACTGTGATGACATTTTCTTTTTTAGTATCATCCGGCACGATTATTTCTGCTCCGGTCGCCTGGCGAACAAAACCATGTTCATAGGCAAGCGCTAAATGATCAATAGAATTAGTGCGCCGGCCGCGGTAAAGGGTATTGGTGTCAGATATAAATGCCCTGGCTTTTTGAGCAAATATCCTAGCGCAAATTATACGCAGATATTCCGGCTTAACAAATCCGGTATTACCCTCTTCGCCAAAATGCATCTTCACCGCGACTTTAGTATTTGGTTGAATAAAATCCAGGACGCGGCTTTCCTCAAGTAAGCGCTTAAGCTTATCACTAACTACCTGAACCTTCTCTAAATTCGCCAGGCGAATTAAATATACTTTACTTTTCATACTCTATTTCGTTAATCATCTTACGTAAATTTTTAAGGCTATAAAATGGGATCTCTACCGAAAGTTTATTGACCAGAAAAAGTGGAATGCTCCCTCCGGGATTACTATGTTGTTGAAAATAAACTTCCGTGCGGCCATCTTTTAAGGGAGTAAATCGCCAGATTGAATTAAGATCAAGCACGCGGATCTTTCCTTTCTGTTCAGGAAACTTACCGGAAACTACGCTAAGCGTATAGCTAACCTCCCTACTCACAGGATCCAGAGACTTAACCCAACTAAAAACGCAATCACGCTCGGCGACTGGCCAAGGCAGATGCAGGACAAAATAAATAATCTGTTTTTCCGCGCTCTCGCTCGCAAGAGGTCCTGCTTGAATACATTGATAATACCATTGGGGCATCTTTTTTACGTCCTCGAAGAAACGTATCACTTTATCCAGCTTCGCTCCCACAATCATATTGGCTTTATACTCAAGAATGGGAGAAGCTTCCACCTTACGGGTATAAACCGTAATCTCTTCCTTGTTTATCCGCAATTTCCAGGGATATTCCGCGGCAGATGCCTCTTCCAAAAATAAACTCGCCAACATTAAAAAACCACAAACGATAAACTTCATAAGGCCACCCCCGCGCGTTTAAACATCTGTTCTATCAAAAATTTCTATTCTTAATTTCGTTATCTTCCGGGTTACCAGGTAGTTTTGAAAAAACGAATTCCCTCCCCCTTGTGGGGAGGGTTAGGGGGGGGGGATTTCAAATGCCCGGTAATCTTCCCCTCCCCTAACCCCTCCCACAAGGGGAGGGGAACTTATCTAAAATCTTGAACCTGAAAAAACGGCGAATCGCCGCGGTTTTGTGATAAAAATATCAACAATGACGACGGAAAACTGTTATAATTTGAGTTTAAAAGTGTCCACTTCATTAACCTCACTGTTAGTG
>JAPLLY010000015.1 GCA_026387315.1 Candidatus Omnitrophota bacterium | reverse complement strand
AGGTGATGCCGGTTTCGGGCCTAAATCGAATTCATTCAAAGCCGCCTTTAATTTCTTAAAAATTTCTCTACTTATACAAAGAACTTTCGTTAACTTTACCTCACAGGGGAGGGGGTAATGATGTATGGTATCATTCCCATAAACCGTCCTTTATTCTATTGCAATTGGCATATTTTAGCTTATAATTAATAAATAATTGGAGGAACAAAAAATGCTAAGAATATTACGCAACAAAAAAACCGCAAAAAAAATCTGGATCGGGCTGGCCGTAATTATTGTTCCGGCATTTGCTCTCTGGGGTTTTGGAGGAGCAAGCCGCGACCGGCAAGAGGCCTCTGTAGCCGGAAAGATTTTTGGCAAGAATATCTCAAATTTAGAGTTCAGGGATTCCCTGTCCGCCGTAAGAACCATGGCGATTATGCAATTCGGCGACAAGCTCCCGGAGATCGAAAAATATTTAAATTTAGAAGGCCAGGCCTGGGAAAGATTAATCCTTTTACATGAAGCAAAAATGCGCAGGATCAACGTAAAAGATAAAGAAGTTGTTGAAGCAATCCAAAATGCGCCGTATTTTCAGGATAAAGGAGGCTTTAGTAATAAAATTTATCAGGAAGCCCTGCGCTACGTCTTGCGCTTACAGGCGCGTATCTTTGAAGAACAGACACGCCAGAATTTAGCCCTGGCTAAACTTTACAATCAAATCACCCAAAACGTAAAATTAAACGATGGCCAAATCCGTCAGGAATACGTAAAAACTAACCAAGAACTAAACATTTACTACATTGCCAGCTTATTTTCTGACTTTGCCAAAACTATCAAACCTACTGATCAAGAAATCAGCAGTTACTTCCAGCAGAATAAAGCCATGTTTAAAGAACCGCCGAGTGAAAATAAACCCACGCGTATTCCGGATTTAGCAGAAATAAAGGATAAGGTTAAGGATGCCTTAATCAATGAAACCGCCAAAGAGATTGCTCAGAAAAAAATAAATGAATGCGCGGAGAAATTAAAACAGACGGAATTTAGTCAGGCCGCCTCCTCTTGCGGCTTAAAAAACGGGGTAACGGATTTCTTCAAATCCAACGGCACAATTGAAAATTTGGGGGGAGTCCAGATTTTCTGGGATAACGCTAAAAAGTTAAAAGATAAAGAGCTAAGCAGTGTAATTTCTAATGATCAAGGCTACTACATCATTAAACTTAAATCCCTTAAGCCTATCGATGAAAACAAATTCCTTAAAGAAAAGGAAAGTTTCTCCCAAGGATTATTATCCGCCAAGAAAAACGAGCGTTTCACTGAATTCATTGACCAATTAAAGAAAAAGGCGCAATAAAAACAAGGGGACGGTTCTCTTTTTTAAGAGAACCGTCCCCTTGTTTTTAACTTACTTTTATCGAATTAACCGGACAAGAATCCGCTACTTCCTGCAAATTACAAGCCGCGCAAACCTGCGACTTAACATGAGCAATCCCATCACCCTGCACCTGAAAAACATCCGGGCATGACTGTTCACATAAGCCACAACCTACGCATGTCGAAGCATCAACGGTAACCTTTGCCATATTTCTCCTTGTCTACCTAGACAACACCCACGCAACTCAAATAAGCGCGGGGTGTCATCTTTCTAAAAGGTTCTCAAACATCTCTTCATGATCTACTTCTTCACTCAAGATATGGGTAACTAACTGATAGGTAACATTATCTTTACCAAATGTCTTCTTAGCCAGCTTATTATAAACTTCAATTGCCCCTGCCTCAGCCTCAGCTACGATACGGATAATTCGATTAATATCGGCGGTATTTTTCGGAGGCATTAAATACGCGGCATTAGCTCCCTTTTCTAAATCCAGGGGGTTAGCAACCGGGACATCCCCTAGCTTGATAATTAAATCCGCTAATTCCGCGGCATGCTCTAATTCATCTTTAGCTATTTTTTCCAGCATTTCCTTGGTATCTTCGTAAGCCCGGCCGGAAACAGTTTGCGCCATATACCAATAAAGATAAAATGCCAGCCACTCATCGCAATATGCTTTATTTAAATCCTTAACCAGGTCTTTTAAACTTAAATCGACAATTGCCCTTGCTTGTTTTCCCATACCCCCCCCTTGTTCTTAAGCCTCTAACTTCAAATTATACTTCTTGATATTATTATCCGCAATCTCCTGGATTTTTTTAATCTCTTCAGGATTATTGAGGAGATGTTTAAACCTGCCCTGGCTCTTTAAATATTCTTGGACCGGTTTGGGAACAATCTGTTTACGATTAGCTAAAACCCCGTTTTCATATTCAAATAAAGGATAAAGTCCGGTCTCTACCGCTAATTTTGCTACCGTTAACATCTGATTTGTTTCATGGCGCCAGCCTAAAGGACAAGGCACATGCACCTGGATATATTTGGGCCCCTTGATCGAAATAGCCTTTTTTACTTTACGCGTTAAATCCTGCGGAAAACCCGCGGAAGCGCAAGCCACGTAAGGAATTCCGTGTGCCAGGCAGATCTCCGGCACAGGTTTTTTCGGCCGGATATTTCCCGAAGACCGCGCGCCCGACGGGCTGGTCGTAGTATTAGTATCAAACGGAGTAAGCCCGCTACGCTGAATTCCCGTATTCATGTAAGCCTCGTTATCATAACAAACATACAAAATATCATGGCCGCGTTCAAGCATGCCGCTTAAAGCTTGTAAACCTATATCTCCGGTTGAACCGTCTCCGCCCTGGGCAATCACATTAATTGTATCTTTTTTACCTAAATATATCAGTGCCGCTTCAATACCTGATGCCACTGCGGCGGCATTTTCAAACAAAGAATGAATCCAAGGTACCCCCCAGGCAGTTTCCGGATATTTGGTAGAAAAAACTTCCAGGCAGCCGGTATTATTAGCAATAATCGTATTTACTCCGGCCGCTTCCACCACTAAACGCGCGGCAATCGCCTGGCCACAGCCGGCGCAAGCAGTATGTCCGGATTTAAATAAAGGGCTATTTTCCATAATCTTCCTTAAGTAACTCTGGCTTTAAATCTATAAAATCAGAGTTAACTTCCTTAGCCGTCAATCTTCTAAATACTTCATGTATAGATTCTAAAGTAATATCTCTTCCGCCTAAACCACCGACAAAACCGCTGATTACTTTAGGTCCTTTCTTTTTGCCATAAAATGCCGCCTTCATCTCTACGGCAATCGGCGCGTAAGCTCCTAAAGAAACTGCTTTATCTAAAACCGCCACTCTAGCCACATTTTTTAATGCTTCATAAACCCTGGCGTAAGGAAATGGACGATAGGTAATAATACGCAAAAGCCCTACCTTTTTACCTTTGGCACGCTGTTGGTCCACCGCTTCCTTGATCGTACCACAAACTGAACCCATCGCTACAATCACCTTATCGGCATCCTTAACCTGGTATTCTTCGACCAGTAAATCTTGATAATCCCGGCCAAAAACCGTATTAAACTCACCACTGATTTCAGATAAATAGCCTAGCGATGCTTTCATTGTTTCTTGAATAGCAAATCGTGCTTCCAGGTAATAATCCGGATCAGCTAAGAGCCCCATGGAGATAGGCTCCGCTGGGTCTAATTTATATAAAGGATTATAGCTAGGCAAAAATTTATTTACTTTGTCCTGCTCCGGCATATCCACTGTTTCCATACCGTGGGTGAGTATAAAACCATCCATACAAACCATCACCGGCAACATCACCCGTTTATCTTCGGCTAATCGGTAACCAATCAAGTGAAAATCCACTGCTTCCTGATTATCCTCGGCGTAAATTTGGAACCATCCGGCATCCCGCAAAGATATAGAGTCCTGCTGGTCATTCCAAATATTTATCGGAGCGCTTATCGCGCGGTTAGCGCAGGTCATCACTACCGGCAGACGCATACCAGCGATATTAAAAACTACCTCCTGCATATAGAATAACCCTTGGGAACTGGTAGCGGTATAAACCCGCACGCCGGTAGCCGAAGCGCCTAATACTACCGAAGCCGCAGAATGTTCGCTTTCGACATTAACAAACTGCGCTTTAAGTTCGCCATTAGCCACAATCTGAGCCAGATCTTCAACAATATGTGTCTGAGGCGTTATGGGATAGGCAGAAATTACCCCTGGCTGGCAAGCCTTAATAATTTGCGCTATCGCGTGTGAACCCTCTATAAATTCTTTCATTTATCTTCACCCTGGGATTCTTCGGTAACCATGGCAATATCTTTTTTAGGGCAGATATCCGCGCATACTCCGCAACCCTTGCAGAAATTGTAATCCGCCCAAAAAGCGTTCTTTTCTTTTCCGTGCACGCAAGCTTCCGGACAAATCATTAAACACATCCGGCAAGCAATACATTCCTTATGTAAATAATGCGGCCGAAGCTGAGTTCTCCAGCTACCAGTTTTATCACCCTTACTCTCTGATGGTTTTACGGTTAACGGCCCGAACATATTATCCCTTTAATTTATTCTTCACGAACTCAAAACCTTCTTTAACTGCCTGAATATTACCTTCCTGGGCCTTACCGCTAAAACGATTTTTAACTACCGCGATAAGATTATCTAATTTTAATTCTCCGGTAGCCGCGGCAAAAGCGCCGATCAGAGCAGTGTTCCCTAACGGGCGGCCGATATTTCTTAAGGCAATTTCATTGGCCGGGACAACAAAAGCCCTCTGTTTAGCCTTTAATTTCGGCAAATCCAGATCATCTTTACCATTAATAATCGCTACCCCATCTTCTTTTAACCCGGAAAAACAGTTAAACCCGCGCATCAGCGTGGGATCAACGATAATTACGTAATTAGGCTCATAAATCTGGCTGCGCAAACGCACCGGCTCGCTGTCTACCCGCACGAAAGCATTCATCGGCGCGCCCATCCTGGCTGCCCCAAAGTTGGGAAAAGCATAGGGGAATTTACCCTCATTAAAATAACTAAACCCTAATAATGTCGCGGTAGTAATTGCGCCCTGGCCAGCGCGGGCATGAATCCTAATTTCTTTCATAATACTCCTAAATAGTTTCCACTGAAAACCAGAGGACGGTTCTGTTTTCTTTAGAATCCAGGGGACGGTTCTGTTTTTTATATATAAAAAATAGAACCGTCCCCTTGTTTTTCTGAAAAAATAGAACCGTCTCCTTGATTCAAAATGATTTCTTGATTATATAACTTAAGCTGGTTTTGTCAAATAGTTTATTTTCAAAAAATAGTAGACAGTTTATGTAACAATATTATTTACAGTGAGTTATATAAACTGTTTACCTTCTTTGAAACTTGAGGCCCCACTTTCTTCAGGCGGGAACGGATCGTGTCCCGCGGCGCGAAACATCCGCCATTATAACACCACTCGTCATTTTTCGCCTAACACGCCCTACATAATAACCGCTGCCCAAAACCGCGTATGCATTCTGCGCCTTAGCATAATGTTCCAACGCTTTCTTCTTGAATTCCTGAGCTTTCTTCCAATAACCATCCATATGTACATCCTCATGAAAGTTCCTGCTGATATCGGCTTCTTTTTTGCTGCCAACGCGGATGGCCTCGCACATTATATCACCCAACAATTCATCAACTTTTGCCCTGCGCCACTCCCGTTCGCCTTGCTCCGAAAATATACTGAATGAAAGTTGAGTATAGAAGTCAAGCAACGGACGAAAGATACGATACAACTTTTCAAAATTTTCCGGCTTTTTATCATCTTTCCTTTTATATTTATTTAACCGCAATTGCGCATGATAAAATGCTTTTGCGAACGCCCAATAGTTTGTACCATTTACTTGCGCGTCTTTTACCGCATTTTCAAACGCATTATCTCTCAATAATTTGTCATGAAACGAAATGCTGCCGCGGTAAAGGCATTCGAACTTCAATCGGGCGACAGTCCAGCGGTGTTCAAAAGATTCTGGCTTTATGTTCAAATTATTCAAACCTAGCAGAATTTCCCAGCACTTCGCATGCTTGCCGGCATTATGATAAATTCTATTCTTGCCGCTAAGTTGTTCAAGTAAATTCTGCATTATCGCCTTAATATTCGAAGTTTTCAAGCCATAAAGCCCAGCCAGAGCCTTCATGGCTCCATTAAAACCGCTTAACTCGCGTTCCGACCAGATTTTATCCAGCTTTCGGCCGCGGATCTGATACAACACGTTAAAAACCTCATAATTTATCAACTGCCTGCATACCTGGCATCGATGAGCGTTACATGCGCATTTTTTAACCTTATTCGCCGTTTTCAAGGCATCGGCATAGCAGCGCAATGCCCCCAAAAAATCCTCGGGGTACGGATAAAACAACAAATTTCCCTGAAGCATTTTTATCCGTACCAACAAAACAGGCGATATACCCGCCTTTCCACGTTGGCCGCATTCCCACCCAATAATACATTCAAGCATATCTCTCAGTATTTTTTCATACCCATGCCGGCGCAAACAATCCGCGAGATCACCAAAAATATGCCCTCCAATCGGCAGGCAAAGCATTTGAGTTAATTGTTTAAAATACTCTCTTCTAACGTTGATCCCTGAATCAGCGCCATTTGTTTGACCGTTCCCCTTGCCTGCGGGAAAACAAGACTCGATTAACTCCCGGAGAGAATAAAACGAAATCAGGCTCTGAATATTTTTAACGCTGTCGGAATACGACGTGGCACGATTAAATTTTTTCAGTATCTGCAGCTGAAAATCAAGGTAATCCTGCTTCATGATTTCCAGAAAAACCATTTCCCTGACATTGATATCAACTGCGTGTTTATTCAAACATTTAACGAGAAAATATGAATAGCCTTTATGACGCTCTTCATGAAATGATTTACAACACTCAGCAAAAGTATTCTTTTGTGGTGAAGACGCGCCGCTAACTTTATCAGGATTCGACATGGGTATAGACACCAATCTTTCAACATCTGCATTAATTTTAGTTACCTTCTTCAGGAATGTCGCTGCATGATCAGATCCGATACTCCGTGAATTACGGTAACGGTCTAAAACACCCCAGTCAAGAATATGTTCATTGCTGATAATAATGAGTTTAAGCGTAAGCGTCAGATTGTTCAATTCAATCAAACTTTTCAAAAAATACTGCCATTGTTCAACCACATGGCGGTACCAACTATCCAAATTTGAAAATTTATGAAAAGAAATAATATTTTCAGCATTATCAATAATGAGAACCAAGTTGCTATGGCCGGAGGGCAATTCTTTTAAATATTCATCCCGTAAAGTTTTAAACAAAACGCTAATATTTTTTACATTATCAACACGGCGATATAAAGACTCAACCTTTGTTTCATTGTCATCTTTTATTGAATTAAGCTGGAAAAAACCTTGCGCTACCGAACCAAAATGTTCAAAAACCGCATTGGCTTGATGATACCTCGGGGTAATCCAGCTATACGTCCACTTACCGCCCGCGACAACGGCCTGGTTCGATTCTTGAGAAAAGACACTTTTTACCGCGTCTGTCTTTCCCGTATTACGATCGCCATAAAAATGAAGCACAAACTTATTCTTATCATTCAAAAATTTATTAATTCCATTATTTTGTTCCATTCAACACCCCTAAATCATCCCAATACGTTCTTTTCATTTGATAAACGGCCCGCTCAGTCGGAGTCATCTGCGCGCTCAATTCTTCCTTAACCTTCTTGGCATTCGATCCGATAATCGTACACCCGCACCCGGCCAACCGTTGCATCGAATCGCCATAGAGCCGAAAATAGTTATCCTTTCTGCCGAGCAGGTCGCCGGTTGATACCCAACTCAACGCGCTATTTATCAATTTACGCGAATTCAAATCTTTTCCCACAAGCAAGAGTAATTCTTGCGCCTTGGCAACGCCGATAATAATCAAGGCCCGTTGCAACCAACTCGTTGATGCGCGCAATGCGCTCATATAGAACTTTTTTGCATTTTCATAATCATTCAACATGGAATAAGTGTCAGCAATTCTAATCAAAACATTGGTATCTTTATATTGGTTATCCGACTCATTAAATCTGTCCAATGCCTCAACATAACGTTTGTTCCAGAATAAATACGTCCCATAACGCATACGCGCGCTCGCGTCATCCGGCCGCTCTGCTATTGCTCGCACATAGAGCTCATCTATTGCCATATCAACCTTTTCAAAATACCGAAGCCTCTCTGCATAATACGCGTAATCATCCGATTCTGTGTCATTGAGGAGTATTTTCTCAAAAAAGAACCACCGCAAAAACTCATGATCCGCCCGCTGGCCGATATCCCCCATGCCCTCGTCCATCCAATCTTTCAATTTCAACAAGCTGTCAGCCCAATGAGCCCTAACGTCAATATCTTTATGATAAAATCCCACCACAAGCATGTAATAGAGCATCCTTGTTTTGCGATAATGCGCTTCAAACGAATAAGGCTGGTCCTTGATAAATTTATTGTAACTATCGAATGCCTTATCAAAATTGCCATCCCACTCGTATTCGCATCCGGCGTGATAGGAATCAAGATCGGAATAATTACACTTAACACGCACATTCCTGCCGCTGATCTCCAGAGCGCCGTTATTACGCAGAATAACAATGCCCAGCGGAATAAAAAGACAGATCAAAAACTGGCCGGCGATATCATCAAACTCAAATTCACGAAAATCCATCTCAGCAATAATATCGTCGATTGAAACAAAGTTACGCTCTTCAATAATCGCGACAAAGTCCGTAAGACGGCGTATAAGGTAGTTAGTGTAGGGATAATTCGCGACAAAATCCCGCTCCTTTAAAATACCCAGAAACGAATTAACGCGCTTTGACAGAACGCCTTGTGTTGCAACCACGCCTGTTTTTGTTTTAAAAACCTCTGCCCAGAATGCTTTAATATCCGCAGGAGCATTGGCATTATCGCCGGAATGAATCGCTTTAACCTGATTATAATTCTTCTCAACGCTTTCAACATATGCCTTAAACAAATCTCCCGACGTGAATTCCTTCCGCAGTTCTTCGATGCCAACAAATAACCGGCTGAATACTGATTCATCTTTATCGTACACATACCGATACAAAAGGTCGTTTAATTCGAACAACTTTATCCGCTCACGCAGATACTTCACATCGCCCTGTGTCAATACGATCTCACGATCATTAGTTATTTTCCTG
This sequence comes from Candidatus Omnitrophota bacterium, assembly GCA_026387315.1. Taxonomy (GTDB): domain Bacteria; phylum Omnitrophota; class Gorgyraeia; order Gygaellales; family Profunditerraquicolaceae; genus UBA6249. The sequence goes on along the minus strand of JAPLLY010000015.1, from coordinate 79,620 downwards.
GCTAACAACTGGAAATACAGCCGCGGATTCGAGTAGCTTTCATAATACGCGCAAACCTCGAAATACTCCCTGATGATTACAGCAGTATCAGACGGGTCAAGAACGACGTTTCGATCTATGCGGATCGGAAAATCCAGCTGCAACCGCATTTCCTCTTTGCGATAGCAGGGAATATATTCCACATGCGTAACCAGATTCATAAACAAGTCTTCCTGGCTATGGTGATGCCGCCAATAATCGTACACGTCTTTATTGACCACCAGCACAAAAATAACCCCGCTTTCAAACAACAAACTTTTTATCTCAGACAAGGCGCCAAGCAGATAATCCATGTGCTGATACCGGTGTCTTTCCTTTCCCTGCTTGTTCTTTTCATCGATTTTATTCAACGATGCGTCCGACAACTTATCAAGCTCATCAAGGACGAACACGATTTTTTGTTTTTTCTTTTTATACAGGCGAATCAACTCACGAAAAGGTTCTTCATAAAAAACGGATTTTTCCCGTTTTTGCAACTCTTCAGTTCGTTCCGATTTAATGTTCAAAATTATCGGCGCTGCACCGCTTTTTTCATTGCCCGCGCCGCCGCCTTGCGACTGCACAACTTTCTGCTGCCAGAGGAGATTCATCTCCAATTCGCGAATTTTACCGAGCACGGGAAAGTTATCACTCAACCATGGAAAACACCAGATAAAAAAACGCCAGTATAACGCGTCAAAATCTTTTTTTAATTCAAGAAGCGTTTTATAAATAAGCTCGAATTTCAGGTCAGGCTTAACCCCGCCCATATTTAAATTGATTATTCGATAGTGGTAGGCATTACCTCGTGTTTCAGGCCTTCTGAGATTACGAAAAATATAATTTAAAAATGTTGTTTTGCCGACGCCCCTATATCCGCTGACCAAAAACATTCCGCCCTCGGATTTTCTAAAGCTGTTCTCCAGTTCGGACAAAATCGGCCCTCGGAATTTATTGGCAAAAAAATTCTGCTGAAAAATACCGTGTCCGTTCGTCAAATCGTCAAAAAGCTCATCCTGAAGCGGAGCCGATGAATATATGTATCGTTGAAAACCACCTGATTTTGGCGCCGTGTGCCGATTCATATAACATGATACTTTATTAATTAATCGCGCGATAAGAACGCAGATGGCATGCCCAATCCACAAAAGAAGAAAAATTAGTACAAGAACAATGGCAATAAATAAACCGGCAAAATATATAAAACATGTTTTATCATTTAAGGCGCCGCCTATCAACGACCGTAGAAGATTAAACCATTTTGCCAGTATATCCCAAATCACAATAACCTCCGTTAAGACTTATTTTTAAAATTTAAGCCTGGCCCCGCTCTTTTACTCAAGAAGGCAACAGTTCTATTTTTACCTATTTTTCAATAGCGGCGCAAAATTTTGCGTTTCTACAAAATATTAGAAATTTTCCCGGATAAAAACGCTGGTTTGATTAAGCAGGCTCAAAATTCCTTCTGCCTTTTGAGCATCCAAGTTGCCTAAACCGCAGGCCGGGCTGATCAGAAGCCTTGCCAATAAAAGTTGGCGGTCAATTCCCTTCTTTACCAGCATATCCAAACCAATCTTTATCTTTCGCGCCAGTAGCTCAGGGCTCTGGCCAGTATTGAATTCTTGGGTCGGGACTATCCCCCAGCAGATAATCCCTCCTTTTTTAAGAAAACGATTAAGGTTATCCGCGTAAAGCACAAACCTCTCCTGAAAATTAAAAGCATCAAAGTTAATAATATCCACGCCCGCGATATCCGTGAGCATGGACCAGTCTGTATTGCCGCAGCAGTGAATACCGATTAAACTATCTTGGCTTTTTAGGGTATCCGCGAGTTCAGAGTAAACTTCAATTACCTGATTACGATCAACCGGCGTATAAGCGGAACCTACTCCGGTCAGATACGGTTCATCAAAAAACATAATCATCTTTTTGCCAAATTTCTTAAAATACTCCAACTGCCAGAGCGCCTTCATGCCTAAGCCTTTAACCATCGCCTGCATCAACACTGGATCATGCAAAATAATCTTGCCTTGGCTATCGGTTATCCCGGAACAAAAAGTAAAAGGGCCGGTAACCTGGCACTTGATAAACTCTACGCCGGATAAATCCACCCTGCCAAGGCGCTCGTAAAATGCGGGCAGGCCCCGGGCAAAATCCGAGCCTATTTTAAAATATTCCAGATCCTGGGCAATAAATCGATCATAAAATAATTCCAGCTCTTTTTCTTTATCCTGCGCGATAAAATGTAAATCGCCGCCATCAAACTTAAGCCCGGGCAGGTTTTCACTGAACTGAGCGAGCATCCCCTCGCGGGCGTTAGCTTTAGGCAGCTGCGGCCAAAAGGGCGCCGCGGGAACATAACGCAGGATTAAGTCTAGCGCGATTTGGGCATCGGTTAAAGGAAGGCTGCCGACACCCGTGGCCAGGCCTTTTAAATTCATCATCTTTTTACTTTAAATGCTTCCATTACGCTATCCGCTAAAACATTAGAAAAAGCCGTTTTAAAATCATAAACCGCGTCAAAATCAAGCAGGGAATCTTCTTTAGTCTTGGATAAAAGCTTTTTTTCGATCAGATTAAAAACAATATTGCCGAAATCCCGCGTTTGGTTTATTCCCCAGTAAGCTAAAACCCGGCTGGCTAAAGGGCCATACTGATTAATAGCGTAATCCCGCAGGCCATGGGCCAACTGTCCGCCGCTGACATGCATAGTTTTTTTTAGTTTTTTCTGGGTAAAGCCTAAACCTTGCAATACAAATTCATAGGCATCCGGCTTATAGCGTTTGTCCTGAATACAAATATCTTCAATTAGCTGATAAAATCTACTCATTCTTAAATAGCAAACTTTTATAATTGTTCGGTAAGCTGTGAACCTGTGAAATTACTTGTCCGGTTTTGTCCAGAAAGACATACGTAGGCACGCCCATCAAATTGTATTTATCCGCCAACAATCCGGCTTGATCTAACAGTATTTTAAAATTAAGCTGATACCCCTTAAAGAATTTTTGCACTTTATAATCCGGCTCACTCACATTAACCCCAAAAATAACTATACCTTCCTTCTCTATTTGAGCGTACCTCTGATTCAACACTTTTATTTCCTGGCGGCAATAAGGGCACCAGGTCGTCCAGAAAAAAAGAATCACCGGTTTACCTTTAGAGCTGGAAAGATTCACTGCCCGGCCGCCTAAATCATTTAATATTATATCATTAGCCAAAGCTCCTTTACCGAAACCTAAAGCTAAAGATATTAACGCCATTAATAACAGCATCCTAAATTTTCTAAAATTCCGCATTAAAATCTCCTTAAGGCCGCGATAATAAAATATAAACCGGTTAAAACAATAATTGCCGCGCAAACTTGCTTGATGGCCACCATCCACTTGCCGGGCCTAGGCAGGCCGGTAAAACTAACCCCGAAAGTACCGATTAAAATAAAAATCAGGCCCATGCCATAGGAAAAACTAAGCAATAAAAATCCGCCGTAGAGTATGTTTTTCGTAGTCGATAAATACGTCAAAATCGCGCCCAGAATCGGCGTGAGGCAGGGTGAAATCATTAATCCTGAAACCAGCCCTAAGAATAGGGCCAAAAAATAGCTTCTTTTTCTGTGAACCGGAGCCTTTAAATTCAAAGTAAAATTAAATTGGAATAAATCAAACATGGAAATCCCGAAAATTAAAATGAGGACTCCACAGATAAGGTTAACTATGGGGTTGACGCTGAATTCCCCGAATATTCTCCCGGATAATACTGCCAGGATTCCCAAGGAAGAATAAGTAACGGCGATACCGGTAACATAAAATAAACTTAATAAAAACCCTTTAATTTTAGAATTTTGCGCGTTGCCGATTATGTATCCGGTACTAATCGGAATAAGCGGATACACGCAAGGAGTAAAGCTGGCGAGTAACCCTCCAAAAAAAGCAAAAACAAAATCAAACGGGCTACCGGAGAGCAGCATTAATCCACCTTAAATATGGCCGATCTCCGGCAATTATGGGGACGGCGATAATTTCCGGAACTTCATAACTATGTAAAGACCGGACCAACTTAATAATGCGGGGCAATTTCTCTCGCTTGGATTTAATCACCAGCAGAGATTCTTGGGCCTGATCAATTTTTCCCGCCCAAAAAAACACCGAATCAACTTTATCCACGATATTAACGCAAGCGGCTAATTTAGCCTTAATCAGCGCGATAGAAATTTTACGCGCCTCTTTTTTATCTTTCGCGGTAACCAGGACAACCACATACATAGTTTAAACTAACCTCCATTCTTAAAACAATCATACCATGGATATCTACTTCATTCAAGAATAAAGGGGACGGTGCTATTTTTTATATATAAAAAATAGAACCGTCCCCTTGTTTTTAATCATCCCTTAGCTTTCGCGCACCTTAACCGACCTAATTCTGCCCAATTGCGAGCAAAGGTCGAAAACTAAAGTAGGATCTTCGGTAATCATACTTACCTGGTAATTGCAACTTTCCCCTTGCTTTTGGCAATCACCAACTACCAAATCACTGCCAAACTCCGCCAAGGCGCTCTTAATGATTTTCGGCGAGCTGTCTTTAGCATGTAAAACAAACTCCAGTACGTATTTTGTGCTCATTTAAGCATCATCACAGAAATCAACCTGCCAGCATCCTTGGCTTCCTTGCGGAATGAAAAAAAATCATCATCAGAAAAGGTGCAAAGCGCGGGGTCAAAAATATTTCCTGCTCTTACTCCGCAATCAATCAACTGCCTTTGATTGATCAGCGCGATATCCATAAAAACCCGGCCGTCTTTTGCGGCCAGCCCGAAAGCAAAATTACTTTTAAAATCATCCTCGACCTGGAAACAACAGGAACGAATGGACGGCCCAAAACCAACCAGTAAATCCTTGGGCTGGCTGCCAAATTTATTTTGCATTGCCCTGACCCCCTCCTGAGAAATATTCTGCTCAGTGCCGCGCCAACCCGCGTGTAAAATAGCAATCGCCGGCCGTTTAGGATCATAAATAAAAACTGACAAGCAATCCGCGGTTAATACCGCCAGCGGAACGCCGGGCTGGTCGGTTATAAAACCATCCGTATCCATAACCGAACTCTCGTAATCCAAGGCGCCGTTTCCTTTATTTTCTTGCCCCACATACTTGACATTCTTCCCATGAACTTGTTTAGCCGTAATTAAATTTCGATAGTCAATACCCAGAGAAGTTAGAAATTTCCCCCGATTTTCTAAAGCATCCCGTGTATCTCCAAAACACAAAGACATATTCCCATCCTGGCGCCGGCTAAAAGAAGCGATCACCGATTCTATCTTGAATTTTTCTAATGGATTAGACGGCTGCACTTATCTCTACCAGTTTATGAATCCAGGGGACGGTTCTATTTTTAAAATAGAACCGTCCCCTTTGTTTTTAAGGATCTATTTATCTCTACCAGTTTATTGCGCGATTTTATGCCGCTTTTGATCTTAATCTGATATTTCTTAATTTTAAAATGTTCGCTTAAAAACTCAATCAGCTGGCTGTTCGCCAGGCCGTCAGAGGCCGGTTTAGTCAAATAAACCTTCAAAGTATTTCCGATTTGCTCAACCCGGTTACGGCTGGCGCGAGGGCTAACCCGAATATTAAAAATCATAGGTTAATTTATTCCCGTTTACCTACGTAGACCTACGCGGTCTACATATATGTAGACCGCGTAGGTCTACGTGCTTGGCGAGTAATTCCATTTATTCTATGGACTTGGTATCCTGAATGTTTATCAGGCGCTCAGAGACCTTATCAAAACGCTTCTGCGCGTCCGCGTACTTAGTATTGGCATTTAAAAGATGGCCGCCTAAGATATTAAAATCTTCTTTAAATTTATCCGTCTCGATAGAAAGAGCGCCTAAACTTTTTAAAATCATCTTAGCGTTCTCCTCCACTTTAAGGCCGCGCAAACCTAAACAAATTACCTGTAAATAAGCGTAGAAAGTATTCGGCGAGACGGGAATAACTTTTTTCGACATACTGTAAGTAAAGATATCCTCTTTAATAATCACTTCATAATAAACATTCTCCGCCGGAATATACATCAGGGCAAAATCATAAGTATTTTCCGCGGGCAAAATATATTTCGCGGCAATCTCATTGATGCGATTTTTTATGTCCTGAATAAATTTTTTACGAAAAGAATCTTTTGCTGGTTCATCCCCGGCCTCCATCATCTTCTGGAAATTCTCTAAACTAAACTTAGCGTCCACCGGAACTAACCGCTCGCCAAGCCGGATAACCGCGTCCACGGCATCCCCATTTTTAAAACGATATTGAGCCTGATAATGCTCTTTAGGCAAAACCTGAGAAAGTAAATTTTCTAATAAAACCTCTCCCATCGCCCCGCGAAATTTTGGCGCGCGTAAAAGCTCCTGGAGGCTGGAAATATCTTTACTGATAGCGATAATCTGTTTATTGGTCTCCTCCAGCTTTCCCAACTGCTCTTTGACATTTCCGAAGACAGCGGTAGCGCCGCCTAAATTCTGGCCGATAATTTTATTAGCCTCCTGAATAGACTGATTCATCTGATTCAGGCGCTCATTAACCTGAGAGGAAATTTTGAGCACGACCGCCACGATAAATCCGGCTAAACTTAGTAATAATATTGCCGCTAGAATAATCATAAAGTTATTATACCACCGCAAGCTTGGCGATTAAAGCAAATATTCCGATCTTATTCTTTTTATGCTTCTAAAAATATTAGTCTTTATATCAGGGCAATCCTTCTTCAGCTCTTTGATAATTTCGGTAATCTTAGTGCGTTTAGAAGTTATGGAATTCGGGCAGGCGCATTTATGATGCGGGAATTCCAATTCTTTAGCTAATTTTACGATTAAATCCTCATCCACATAAGCCAGCGGCCGGATAATCGTGATTGCCCCCTTAAAAAGCTCCTGCTTCGGATTCATTCCCGAAATCTCTCCGTTAAAAAACATATTCAGTAGAATAGTTTCAATAATATCATCCTTATGGTGGCCCAAAGCAAGCTTGGTACACTTAAAACGTTTAGTTACTTCAAAAAGAGCTTTGCGCCGGTTCCAGGAACACCAAAAACAAGAGATATCCTTACGGCTTTTGCCTTTTAATATATCAATTTTCTCAATATGATACTCTACGCCTATCTTATTAAAATACTCCGCCAGAATCTTGGGATGATGACAGGGATAACCCATATCCACATGCACGGCTAAAAGCTCATATTTTATAGGCACAAACTTCTGCCTATCTTTTAGAAGCTTAAGTAAACTTAAAGAGTCCTTTCCGCCGGAAATAGCCACCGCTATCTTATCCCCATTAGCCACCATAGCATAGTCAGTCATCGCCTTACCGGCTAACTTAGAAATATAATATTCCGCGCCTTTCAAAGTTCCCATAAAATTAATAGTTTATAAATCCCGGGGACGGTTCTATTCTTCTAACGTCATTCCCACCCCCGTTTTCACGGGGGTAAACTCCAGTGGGGATTAAATTTCCGTCTACCTGTGTAGACCTACGCGGTCTACATATATGTAGACCGCGTAGGTCTACGTTCCTCGCGGGAATGACAGTAGTAGGAATTCCCCCCGGAATTCAAAAATAGAACCCCTTTATTTTTGAATATTTTTAAACTCTCTCTGAATCCACAATCATCTTACGGATCTGCTTATTTAGCGGATGCGCGAGTAATTCTTCAAGGCTAAGCGGAAGCCGTAACGACCAGTTTTTCGGGCTAATCGTTCCGGGAACATTGATCCGATATTGGTAGGGGTCACCCTTAAATAGGCCCGCCAGGCTTAAATAATCCCGGATAGAATTAATGCAGAATACCGCGCGAGAGCTTAAAACAAACTTCATTACCCTGGCTAATAAATCCGCGCTGGCAATCTCCTCCATCTCTCCGGCGCAATCTAAAATCTTCCAAAGCTTTTCTTTTTCTGCAAAGGTATTTTCATAAAGCTCAATAAAATCCCCGGCCTCTTCCTTTCTTTTACCCAGCTCCCCAAGCAGTTTATCTAGGCAATTAATCTCATTCTTCCAACGCAGGCGCCCATGAAACGAAAGGCTAAGCTCAAAAAGTTTTAAACTCACCCTGGCAAAATCTATTTTGCGTTCATTGCACTTTCTGATGAATAAACCCTGATCAACTGTGCCAGCTTCATACTGCCACCAGGCCTTCCAGTTAGTCGTATCATGAGTTGAAAGCATGGCCACGGCCAGCTGCCGATACTCCTGGGGCCCAAGAAAATCATGACGGACATTCCAATCTTTTACCCAGCGCTGTACATCATTTCCCGGGATACCAAATTCCAGTAAGGCAGCAGTACAACATTTCGGAATCACACCTAAATCTTCCGCGCAAAGCAACATTTTAGTATTCCGCGCCAAAACGCTTAAGATCTTACGGCCATGCTCATCCCAAAGCTGTTCATCAAGCGGATCAAAAACTCCGTTTAACCCCTGATTCTGCTCCGGATCACTATAAGGTATGCTCCAGATACGGAAAAGCCCGACCACATGGTCAATCCTTAAGATATGATAAAACTCCTGCGCGTATTTTAATTTCTCTTTTAGGTAGCGATAATTATCGCGGGCAATCGCCTCCCAATTATAAGTAGGCATTCCCCAGCGCTGCCCTAAAACCGCGTACATATCCGCAGGAGCTCCGGCGGCAAAATCCAGCTTGAAAAATTCTAAATGGCTCCAGACATCCGCGCTATCCCGGGAAACCAAAACCGGCAAATCGCCTTTGATAAAAACATTATTGGCGGCGGCATAAACACTAGCCTCTTTAAACTGTTTAAAAAGAATCCATTGCAGCCACATCTGAAAAGTTATTTTCTCGATATTTTCCTGCTGGAATTCCCGTAACGCCTCTGGCTGACGGTCTTTAAAACCTTTTTCCCATTCATACCAGGGCTTTTCCTGATGATATTCCTTTAACACTTTAAATAGAGCAAAATCCGGCAGCCAATAAGAATTCTTCAGTTGAAATTCTTCAAAATCCAACGCTTCAGCCAAATCCGCGGCTAGATAGACATCCCAAAGTAATTTAAGCTTTCCCTCTTTTACAGAGTAATCAACATATTGGGATCCCCTATCGTCATCCTGAGGAACCCCGCCTTTGGCGGGGGCCGCGTTCCGCTCAGGGTCAGAATGCCGTCTAGGAAAATATTTTAAACAAATATAAGCCGGCTCCAGGGCAAAAGAACTCAAGGCATCATAAGGGCAAAAGAATGAACCGGTTTCATTCATCGGTAAAAGCTGAATGATAGAATTGGCGGTTAATTTTGCCCAATCAATAACCAGCTTTAAATCACCCAGGTCGCCTACGCCATAACTATTCTTGGAATGAACAGTAAACAACGGAATTAATACCCCGGCGCGCTTTTTAAAACCAATATTCTTCCAACTGCCGCCAGAGATGGTATCGGAAACTGACTTTTCGAAGCTTAATTCAGGCATCTTATAAATTTTCTTACCGGTAGGGTAGAAACAAAGAGATTATTTTATCTGCCCAAAATAAAGTGACCAAAGCGGCGATTGAGAGAAATGGGCCGTAGGGTATGGTATGATCCTTTTTGGCAGCTAAATTTATAATCCCGATCACTATACCTAAAAACGGCGCCAAGAAGAAGGTTAAAATGGCCATCTGCCAGCCCATAAACGCGCCAATCATCGCCAGGAGCTTTACATCGCCTCCGCCCATAGATTCGGTCTCTCCGTTAATCGCCGGCCGCTTAAGTAGTCTAAAATAAACCAGGTCAAAAAGCACGCCGGTGAAATAAATAATCCCCCCGCCGGCAATTATTCCTAACGCGGATTTGGCCATCGGAGAAAAAGTAAATTTTAAGGGGCTAAAGCTGAAACCGGTTACGGAAACCATAATAAAACCGATAATCATGCCTCCTACGGATACCTCATCGGGAATAATCCGCTGCCGGATATCCACAAAAGTAGCGATCATTAAACCCCAAAGCATAACCATATATAAAAAGAATCCATAACTTAAGCCAAAACGGTTAAAAAGCGCCACCATCAAGAGGGCGGTTAATAGTTCAACCAAAGGATAACGCCAAGATATCTTTTCTTTACAAAAACGGCACTTTCCTTGCAACAAGATATAGCTGATAAAAGGTATATTATCATAACCTGGTATTCTCTTCTGGCACTTCGGGCAATGCGAGCGCGGCCAAACCACGGATTCGCCTTTAGGCATGCGATGGATACAGACGTTTAAAAAACTACCCACAATCGAACCAAAAATAAAAACAATTATCTTGGCAATCATTTTTTATTCGCTCCTTTCAAAAGCGCCTCTTGCATAATCTTAACCGGGGCAGTCCTGCCGGTAAAATGTTTAAAAGCAAAAACCCCCTGGTATAACAGCATCCCCAAGCCATTGGAAAAATTTAAATTGCGTTCTTTAGCCAGAATGATTAACTTTGTCTGAAGCGGACTGTAAATAAGATCATAGACAAACAACCCGGCATGCAGATCGCCAGGAGCAACCAGGCAGGGATCGCTCTGGCGCATCCCAACTGAAGAGGCATTAATTAATAAATCCTTATCCGGTATCTCTAAATCTTGGAGACGGCTAGCCACGTCAAATTTAGTTTTGCCAAAACTGGAATTTAATTTCTTAAAGAGGCTTAAGGCTTTAAATTTATCGATATCATAAATGCAAAGTTGGGTAATTTTCATCTTAGCCAAAGCAAAACAAACTGCCTTAGCCGCTCCCCCTGCTCCGATTAAGGCTGCTTTCTTGGGCTTAAGTTTTAATTCTTTCAGATGCGCCATAAACCCCAGGTAATCCGTATTAAAACCTTTTAATTTTCCGCCCTTATCCACTACCACAGTATTAGCCGCGCCAATTTCCTTTACCAGCGAAGATTGGCAGTCAAGAAACTTAAGAATTTCTTCTTTGTAAGGATAAGTAACATTAAAACCGCAGATATTTTTCTGGGTTAAACTATTCAAGAAGCCCCTTAGTTGATCGGGCTTTAACTGGAATAATTTATATTTGGCTTTTATTTTTAACGCACAGAATGCGGCATTATGCATACCAGGAGAAAGGCTATGCTGGATAGGAAAACCTACTAAACCGTAAAGTTTCGGCTTTAAGGTCATTACGTTTCCAGTTTATTTACGGCATCAATGTATGCTCTTACCGCCGCTTCCACAATATCCGTACTTGAGCCACGGCCGTTTACGATTAAACCGGAAACCTTCAGCTTAAGGCTCACTTGACCCAAGGCATCCTTGCCCGAGGTAACTGCTTCCAGACGAAAATCTTCCAGTTTTGCCTTAAAATTAGTAATTTTTTCCAAGGCTTTAAAACAGGCGTCCACCGGGCCATCGCCGCCTGAGCTGCCACTAAGGAGCTTACCTTTTTTATCTAAAATTACCGACGCATAAGGCTTGATCTTAGTGCCCGAGGCAACCTCAAAGCTTTCTAATTTCCAAACCGGACGAATCAGGCGGATTTCATCCTGAACAATAATTCTTAAATCATCGTCGTAAATATCTTTCTTTTTATCCGCCACATCCTTAAAACGCGTAAAAGCCTGGTTGAGCTGCTTTTGGCCAAGATTAAAACCCATATGCTTTAGCCTGTCACCAAAGGCATGCCGGCCGGAATGCTTGCCTAAAACTAACTGGCTCGAAGATATACCAACATCATGCGGATCCATAATTTCATACGTAGAGCGCTTTTTTAATACGGCGTCCTGATGTATCCCAGATTCATGACGAAAAGCATTTCTTCCCACAATTGCTTTATTTGGGGGAACAACAAAATCTGTTAAGTTGCTAACCAGGCGCGATGTACGGTATATTTCTTTAGTATTAATCTGAGTAAAGAAATCACCGAACACATCTTTACGCGTTTTTAAAGCCATGACCACTTCCTCCAATGCCGCATTGCCTGCGCGCTCACCTATGCCATTAATCGTGCAGTGAACCTGCCGGGCTCCGGCTAATATAGCGGATAATGAATTAGCCGTAGATAACCCTAAATCATCATGACAATGGATGGCCAGCACTGCTTTCTCAATATTAGAAACATTATTTCTAATATCAGTAATCAGGGAATAAATCTCCTGCGGATAACTATACCCTACGGTATCCGGGATATTAATTGTCCGCGCTCCCTCATTAATCGCCATCTCCACTATCCGATAAATAAAATCTCTTTCCGACCGCGTAGCATCTTCGGGAGAAAATTCAATGTCCGGGCAAAGTTTACGCGCAATTCTGATTGCGTCCTTGGCCAAGGTTAAAATTTCATCTTCGGCTTTTTTGAATTTATATTTAAGGTGAATTTTAGAAGTAGCCAGAAATAAATGTATACGCGGATGCCCAGCGCCTCTTAAAGCCTTATGCGCGGCAATAATGTCCGGTTTTAAACAACGCGCCAGGCCGCAAATAGCGCTCTTCTTAATTTTGGCAGAGATATTTTTTACTGCCTGAAAATCTCCGCTGGAAGCAATAGGAAAACCCGCCTCGATCACATCTACGCCCAGTTTTTCCAGGGCAAAAGCAATCTCCAGTTTCTGCTGAGGGTTTAAAGACGCCCCCGGAGCCTGCTCCCCATCCCTTAAAGTTGTATCAAATATTATTATCTTTTCCATTCTCTCCTCTATCTTCAGTAACAAGTTACGCTCTAATTATCGCGGGTGGCTTGGGTGTTTTCGACGCGCGTCAGCGCTAGAAAATACCCAAGCCAGGCCTCTCGAACAAGCGATCCGTAACTTGTTACCCTTATTTCTTCATCCACTATTTACTCCACTCTAAAGATTGTAAATTGTTATTTTAGATTTTGCGGGTGGCTTGGGTGTTTTCGCAGCGGCTCAGCGGCAAGAAAATACCCAAGACAGGACCCGCAAAAATTGCGCTACCTAGCGCACACCGGCGCAATTCAAATAAGCGCCGGGTGTCCTTGCTTACTTTATTTTTTCATCCAAGGCATCATCTCTCTTAATTGCTTACCCACTTTTTCAATTAAGTGATCATCCCCGGCTTTAATTAAGCTATCAAAATTCTTGCGTCCGGTTTCATTCTCTTTAATCCACTCCCTGGCGAACTTTCCGGATTTAATTTCCTTAAGAATCTTGCGCATTTCCTTGCGTGTTTTTTGGGTGATAATTCTGGGCCCGCGGGTTAAATCGCCATAACAAGCAGTATTAGAGACTCCTCTGCGCATCCCCGAGATACCGCGCTCCTGAATCAGGTCAGTAATCAATTTTAACTCATGCAAAACCTCAAAATAAGCAATCTCCGGCTGATAACCGGCGTCAATTAAAGTATCAAAACCCGCCTTAATCAATTCACTTACTCCGCCGCAGAGCACTGCCTGCTCGCCAAAGAGGTCAGTTTCAGTCTCCTCATCAAAAGTAGTTTCAATTACCCCGGCGGTGGTAGCTTTTAAGCCCTTGGCATAAGCTAAAGCTAAAGCTTTAGCCTGACCGCTGGCATCCTGATAAATAGCAATTAACGAAGGCACGCCTTTGCCTTCTTCATACATTTTTCTCACCAAAGCGCCCGGCCCCTTCGGGGCAACCATAAATACATCTACGTTTTTCGGAGGTTTAATCTGTTTAAAACGGATATTAAAACCGTGAGAAAAACAAAGTGCTTTTCCCTTTTTTAAATTCGGTTTAATCGACTCTTGATAAACCTTAGCCTGCAGGTGATCCTGGGTAAGAATTTGAATAATATCCGCGGATTTTGCCGCTTCCGCCGCGCTCACCGGAGTGAACCCATCCTGCTTGGCCTGTTGGAAATTAGCCATCCCCTCCATCTCTGAAACCACTACCCTTATTCCTGAATCACGCAGGCATAATGACTGGCCACGGCCTTGAATGCCATAACCAATAATTGCCACCGTCTTATCCTTTAATAAATTTAAATCCGCATCCTGATCATAATAAATCTTAGCCATCTCTTATTTCCCCTTTCTTATTTTCTAATTACTAATTTACCTGTCCTAACCAGCTCTTTTACCCCAAACTTATCCAAGGCTCCTAAAAGCGCTTTTACCTGTTCCTGATCGCCAATCGCCTCAATTATCGCGGTATTATCCTTGGTCTGAATAATTTTTCCCACAAACTTATCAAATAACCCCTCAAGCGCCTGTTTATCTTTAGCCAAACAATTAACTTTTACCAAAACCAGTTCGCGGTCAAGATGATCTTTTTTGGTAAAATCCGTAACCGTAATCACATCGATTAATTTATTCAACTGCTTGTTAATTTGCTCCAGGACCTTTTCGTCTTTGGCTTCCACCACAATGGTCATATAGGATATCTGAGAATCAAAGGTTTCAGAAACTGCCAAGGAGGCAATATTATAACCCCGCGCGCTAAATAACCCGGCCACCCGCGCTAAAACGCCAAATTTATTCTCCACTAATACTGATATGGTATGCCGCATTATGCCAACCCTTCAATCATCTTATTAATCGCAGAGCCCGCCGGAACCATCGGGTAAACATTTTCTTCCGGTTCAATACGAAAATCTATAAAAACTGTATTCTGAATCTGGATTGCTTTTTGCAGCGCGGCGCGCACTTCGGATTTCTTGGTTACCCGCATCCCCACTGCCCCATAACTTTGAGCCAGTAAAACATAATCCGGACTGGTAATTGACGTATAAGAATAACGTTTCTTATAAAATAGCTCCTGCCACTGCCTGACCATACCTAAAAAACCATTGTTAAATATCAACACCTTCACGTTGATTTTATTGGCCACACAAGTAGCCAGTTCCTGAATATTCATCTGAATTGAACCATCTCCGGCAATATTAAAAACTTCTTTTTCAGGAAACCCCAGTTTTGCTCCCATGGCCGCCGGAAACCCAAACCCCATAGTGCCCAACCCGCCGCTGGATATAAATGTGCGCGGAGTCAAATATTGATACCATTGGCAGGCCCACATCTGGCTCTGGCCTACTTCAGTACAAATTATCGCCTCACCCCTGGTTAACTCCCAAAGCTCCTGAAGAATATATTGGGGCTTAAGCATCGCGCTATCATCTTTATAAGTTAACGGATGCTTTTTCTTCCAACTCTCTACCGTCCTAAGCCATTCCAAGGTATCCGGAAGCTTTTTAATTTCAGTAATGAGTTGTTTAAGAATATTTTTGGCATCTCCCACTATCGGGACATCTACCCGGACATTCTTACTAATGCTTGAAGGGTCAATATCAATATGAATAACTTTTGCCCCGGGGGCAAAATCATCCAGCCTTCCGGTTACCCGGTCATCAAAACGCGCTCCCACGGCAATAATTAAATCTGATTCCATGACCGCGTGATTAGCGTAAGCCGTGCCATGCATTCCCAACATGCCTAAAAATAACTTATGCGTGCCGCAAAAACCACCCAACCCCATAAAAGTCGTGGTTACCGGAGCCTGAATCTTTTGCGCTAATTCTTTTAGTTCCAAATGCGCGCCGGAAGTAATCACTCCGCCGCCGGCATAAATAACCGGTTGCTTGCTTGCCGAAATTAATTTTGCCGCTTTCTTAATCTGCCCAAGATGGCCGGAATAAGTCGGCTGGTAACTGCGTATAGTTATCTTTTCCGGCCAGATAAATTCCGTGTCTGCCCGCTGCACATCCAAAGGAATATCAACCAGCACCGGGCCGGGGCGCCCGCTGGAAGCGATATAAAAGGCCTCCGCGATAGTACGCGCCAGGTCTTTTACATCCTTAACCAAAAAATTATGTTTGGTTATCGGCCGGGTGATCCCGGTAACATCCGCTTCCTGAAAAGCATCATTACCGATTAAGTGCGTGCCAACCTGGCCGGTGATCGCCACCATCGGAATAGAATCCATATAAGCGGTAGCAATTCCGGTAACCAGATTCGTTGCTCCCGGGCCGCTGGTTGCCAAGCAAACCCCTACTTTACCGGTGGCGCGGGAAAATCCATCCGCGGCATGCGCCGCACCCTGCTCATGGCGCGTTAAAATAAATTTAATATCAAAATCATAAAGCTGATCAAATATAGGCAGAACCTGGCCTCCGGGGTAACCAAAGATTACCTCGACACCTTCGCGTTTTAAAGACTCTAATAATATCCTGGCGCCGATCATCTTAGCTTAATATTGCTCCCTTATCCGCCGAACTAACCAGCTTCGAATACCTGGCTAGATACCCGGTTTTAATTTTTGGTTCCACGCTCTTGTAATGCTTAAATCTTTTTTCTATTTCTTCCTGGCTTAATTTAACTTCCAATTTACGATTTGGAATATCAATAATAATTGTATCACCATCTTGAATAATTGCAATCGGCCCGCGCGCGGAAGCCTCCGGCGAAATATGGCCGATACACGGGCCTTTGGTCCCCCCTGAAAAACGGCCATCAGTAATTAAGGCTATGCGGTCTTCTAAGCCCAAACCCACAATCGCCGCGGTGGGCGCCAGCATCTCACGCATTCCCGGCCCACCTGAGGGGCCCTCATAACGGATAACCACACAATCACCTTTTTTTATTTTATTGCTCATAATCGCCTGCATGGCTTGCTCTTCACGATTAAATACCCGGGCCCGGCCAACAAACCGCATCATCTTGGCGCTGACCCCGGACTGCTTAACCACTGCCCCATTGGGAGCAAGGTTGCCATATAAAACCGCAATCCCACCCTGCTTATGATACGCCTGGTTTAACGGACGGATCACCTCAGAATCAAAAATAACGGCGCTATCCGCAATCTGGAAAGTTTTCCGGCCGCCGGCATTTAAAGTATTATTTAATTTAGATTTTAATCTCTTTAATACCGCAGGGATTCCTCCTGCGTATTCAAGATCTTCCATAAAATGCTCGCCGGCCGGCTCGATAGCCGTAATATGCGGCACCGTCTTACTGATTCTGTCAAAATCCTTTAAATCCAAATCTATACCTGCCTCATGAGCAATGCTCATCAAATGCAGAACTGTATTGCTTGAGCCGCCTAAAGCCATATCTACCACAATCGCATTCTCTAAAGATCGCGCCGTGATAATATCCCGCGGTTTAATATCTTTCTTAACTAATTCCACAATTCGCTCGCCGCTGGCCTGGGCAATCCTGCGTTTTTTGGCTGAACCGGCTAAAGCTGTCGCGCAACCCGGAATAGACATCCCCATCGTCTCGGTAAGACAAGCCATGGTATTAGCAGTATAGAGCCCCTGACAAGCCCCTTGTCCCGGACAAGCCTCTAGCTCCAGGCAAGATAATTCTTCCTGAGAAATATCTCCTTTTTTAGCCCGGCCCATACCTTCATAAGTATCATGCACAAAAGCTAATTTTCGTTGATTAAAGCGCCCAGAAAGCATTGGCCCGGCAGTAACCATGATCGCCGGAATATTTAAACGCGCTACCCCCATCAACATGCCCGGAGTAATTTTATCACAGTTAGTCAGGCAGATAATCCCGTCTAATTGATGCGCGTTAGCTACTGTTTCGATAATATCCGCAACCAGCTCACGTAAAGCTAAAGGATAACACATCCCCAAATGCCCCATGGCGATCCCGTCACAAATACCCGGCACGCCGAATAAAAACGGCACCCCTCCTCCGTAACAGACCCCCCGCTCAATAAATCTCTCCAAGTCACGCATCCCGATATGCCCGGGAATAAGATCGGTAAATGATGTGGCCACGCCGATAAACGGCCGTCCTAAATCTTTTTTAGAGAGGCCGGTGGCATGCAAAAGCGCCCGATGCGGCACTCTATCCAAACCCTTCTTAATCTGATCTGAACGCATATATTATCTCCCTGTTATAATTTAAATCCCGGGGACGGTTCTCTTAAAAAGAGAACCGTCCCCGAGTTTTTAGTCGGCGCCCTCTCCGTTATGAACCACTCCGAAAGCCGCCTGACGTTTACGCGTAATTACCCGCTTTAAGGTAACATATTTATCGACTAAAGCCGCGTTATTTACCGCGTTTAGCTGCTTAAAGAGAAAATCAAACTTGGCTTCAATCTCCGCGGCAATGGCATCGCGAATTGGCTGGGCCAAGCTCATTATCTCTTTCTTAAACGCCCCTAATGCTTTCTTTCTGATCTTATAAAAAAACTGCTCCTGGGTCTCCTCAGGCTTGGCCTCATTGGCAGCATTAATTTTGAGCCAATCATAAATTCTATTCTTTAAATCCACGGGAAAATGTTTGGAATCAAAAATCATATTTTGAAATTGCGTCGCCAGATGTACCTCGCAAGCTTCGCATTCCGCGAACTTATGAAATGCCTCTTCCGGCAAAGTTGAGGCGCCATGCTGCACTGCGCCGGCCAAACCAAAATCTTTGCGCGCAAGCAGCGAAAGATTTTTTAAAGTCTCAAAATCTAACCTCACCTGAGCAATTGAACCATCAGGTAAAACCACTCCGCCATGAGAAGTACCGGTCTGAATAGAGATCTTGCTGATTCCCGCCAAACCTTTACGCAGGCGCTGCTTAAAACCAACCATGAACGCCCGCAAATCTTCAGGCGTAGAATTTTGATGCCCTACCTCGCCGATCTCTCCGCCGACCGAAACCGTTATGCCTTTAGGCTCAATGCGGCGGATAAATTGCGTCAACTTGGCGCATACTTGGTAATTTAAATACTGCTGATCGCTTACTTTAGGCTTGGTTAAATCTACCAGCGTTGAGGAATCAATATCGATATTATAAAAACCCGCGCCGATGGCTTCGGTAATGATTGCCTGCAGCGCCTCTATCTCTTGATCCGGGTTCTGTTGGTATTTTTTCAGGTTAGCCTGAAAGTGATCGCCTTGAATAAATACCGGGCCAGTATAATTTTCTTTGATGGCCGCCGCCAGGATTACCGCGGAATACTCTACCGGCGGCTGCGCGGTGTAACCCATTTCAGATTTAGCAATTTCAAAGATAAAAGCCTTAGAGTTATTCTTTTTACCCACTCTGAATATTGCCCGGGCCAAATCATAAGTTAAACTGCGGATATTGATTGCCGGCACAGTTGAGCCGCTAAACTCTTCTTTACCTTGCGCCATATAGTAATCCTGGATGCTGGAAGGATAAATCCCTTTCTTATAAGCAATATCGCGAATCTTCTTAGCTAATTTTTTCTTTAAGAGTACATCATCGGTCATAATTAAATTCATTACAATTTTATCAATTTCCAGCGGCTTCCTTCCCATTTTTAACTTTCTCCTTGTCTACCTAGACAACACCCGCGCAATTCCAATTAGCGCGGGGTGTCTTAAGTCAAAATTTTAATTAGTTTATAAAAATTATCAATTTTCAATTCTTTTTTCTGTATCGCAACCTCAAAAGCTACTTCAATAATTCTACCACCAGCTAATCCTACGGCAATATCAGTTTTACCCGCGATTAAGCAATCCACTGCAATTTTACCAAGATTTAAAGCAAGATCCCGGCTAAGAGCAGTTGGGCTGCCGCCTCTTTGTACGTGGCCTAAAACTACTGCCCGCGTTTCTAATCCAGTAATATCGGTAATCTTTTTGGCGATATCCTCGGCTTTACCAGCGCCTTCGGCAACTATAATAATCCAGCTCATTTTCCCGATCAGATTGCCATGGACTATATCATGACAGATTGCATCCAGATTAATTTCTCTTTCAGGAATAATTATATCTTCACACCCTCCGGCAAGGGCAACCGTTAAAGCAATAAATCCGGATTCCCTGCCCATCACCTCCACCACAAAAATCCGCTCCATACTCGTCGCCGTATCGCGAATCTTATCAATGGCGTCCAGCGCGGTATTCACCGCGGTATCTGTTCCTATAGTATACTCTATGCCATTAACATCATTGTCAATCGAAGCAGCTATGCCTACAGAAGGAACCCTGTATTTCTTATAAAAATCATGGGCCGCGGCAAAAGAACCATTACCACCAATAACGATTAAACCATCAATATTATATTTTTTAATCGTCTCAGCTCCCCGGCTCTGCCCTTCTTCGGTTCTAAACTCAGGACAACGCGCGGTCTTAAGAATAGTTCCACCCTGGCCGATAATGCCAGAAACAGAGCGATGGCTTAAAGGTTTAAGCTCCTCATTAATCAGGCCCCACCAGCCCCGAAATACCCCCATCACTTCAAGCTTCTGACTAATCCCATAGCGCACCACAGAACGAATTGCCGGATTCATTCCCGGGGCGTCACCTCCTGTGGTTAATACCGCAATTTTTTTAATCGCCATGCTAATTTCTCCCGATAGAAACATGGGGACGGTTCTATTTTTCCCGGACGATTCTATCTGAAAAATAGAACCGTCCCCTGGTTTTTTATTTTTTTACGTCCCCATCTCCCAGCTCGCCAGATATTTCTTCTGTTCTGGCGTCAAAACATCTATCTTAATCCCCATAGACTCAAGCTTAAGCCTGGCGATATTCTTATCAATATCCTCAGGAACCGCATAAACCTGTTTTTGCAATTTAGAGTAATTCTTGGCCATGTATTCCGCGGAAAAAGCCTGGTTAGCAAAAGACATATCCATCACGCTGGCCGGATGGCCTTCGGCGGCTGCCAAATTAATCAAACGGCCCTGGCCTAAAAGATAAATCTTACGATTATTTTTTAAGGTATATTCATCCACAAAATCGCGAGTTGCCCGTTTAGATTTTGTAATTGCCTCTAAACCCGGGATATCAATTTCGACATTAAAATGCCCGGAGTTAGCCACAATCGCGCCATCCTTCATTAAACTAAAATGCTCTTTTCGAATTACATTAATGTCACCGGTAACCGTGACAAAAATATCTCCAACTTTGGCTGCCTGGCGAAGAGGCATAACCTCAAAACCATCCATGGTCGCCTCTAAGGCCCGCAAAGGGTCAACTTCGATAACCACCACTTTTGCCCCCATACCTTTTGCGCGCATGGCCATGCCCTTACCGCACCAACCATAACCACAAACTACAAAAGTAGACCCGGCAATTAATTTATTCGTTGAACGAATAATCCCGTCAAGCGTAGACTGGCCCGTGCCGTAACGATTATCAAAAAGATGCTTGGTTAAGGCATCATTAACCGCGATTATCGGATAACGCAATTTTCCTTCTTGCGCCAAAGCCCGCAGCCGGATCACCCCGGTAGTAGTCTCCTCTGTGCCGCCAATGATATTAGCATGCATTCGGGCGGGGCGCTGATGAATTGTGCTTACCAGGTCTGCGCCGTCATCCATGGTAATATCCGGCTTAATGGCTAGTGCCGATTTCATATGCACATAATAAGTTTTAGTATCCTCGCCCTTAATCGCAAAAACCGCCATCTTTAAATCTTTTACTAAAGAAGCAGCCACATCATCTTGAGTAGAAAGCGGATTGGACGCGCACAGATAAACATCCGCGCCGCCGGATTTTAAAACATCCGCCAACACCGCGGTTTCAGTAGTAACATGTAAACAGCAGGCGACCTTAAAGCCGGCTAAAGGTTTTTCTTTAGAAAATCTCTGTTTAATTAAATCTAAAACAGGCATATTTTTGGCTGCCCATTCAATTCTTAAAGCGCCTTTTTTTGCCAACTTTATATCTTTAATGTCATATTGCATTTTATCTCCCATCGTTAACTAAATAATCCGGAACTCAAATTAAAACAGGGGGACGGTTCTATTTTTTATATTTAAAAAATAGTAAAAAAAATAGAACCGTCCCCTGATTTTCGCTAATCTACAATTTCGCTGCTTGTCTTTTTAAACTCTCTACTTTATCCAGTTTCTCCCAGCTAAATTCCGGATCCGGTCTTCCAAAATGCCCATAACTAGCAGTCTTCCTATATATAGGCCGGCGTAAATTTAAGGACTCAATAATTCCCTTAGGCGCAAGTTCAAAGTTCTGCCTTACTAACTTCACCAAGGCCTCCTCGGAAATAACCGAGGTACCATCAGTTTTTATCATAACTGATAAAGGATCTGCCCGGCCGATCACATAAGCCAGCTGAATAAGGCATTCTTCCGCCAGACCCGCCCCCACAATATTCTTGGCAATATAACGGCACATATACGCCGCGGAGCGATCAACCTTAGTTGGATCCTTACCCGAGAATGCCCCGCCGCCATGAGCCACTGCTCCGCCGTAGGTATCCACAATTATTTTCCTTCCCGTCATGCCGGTATCAGACTGCGGGCCGCCAATAACAAATTTTCCCGTCTGATTAACAAAGTACTTGGTATTCTTGTCTGCCCAACCTTTAAGGATCGGGCCGGCAACCTGGCGAATAATCTCACTCCGCGATTTTTCAGTAATGCGCTTGCCGCTTTTATCCAAAATATCATCGGTATGCTGAGAAGCTAAAACCACCGAATCCACGCGCACGGGCTTGCCGTTAGCGTATTCAACCGTAACTTGAGTCTTTCCGTCCGGGCCAAGGTATTTTAAAATCTTCTCTTTGCGCACGCTGGTTAAACGCATAGCTAATTTTTGCGCCAACATTAAAGCCAACGGCATTAATTCCTTGGTCTCCTTACAAGCATAACCAAACATTATACCCTGATCCCCCGCTCCACCGGTATCCACGCCTTGTGATATATCCGGAGACTGGGCATGAATCGCGTTAAGAATAGCGCAGGTATGAAAATCAAAACCGTATTTAGGGTGATCATAACCAATCTCTTCGATTATTTTCCTGCTTATTTCATGCACATCGATAAAACCACGGGTCGTAATCTCGCCGCCGACAATTAAAAGCCCCATAGTAACATAAGTTTCGCAGGCTACCCGCGAATAAGGATCGTTTTTTAGGCAAGCATCCAAGACCCCGTCTGAAATCTGATCGCATAATTTATCCGGATGCCCTTCGGTTACCGACTCTGAAGTAAAATAATGCTTCTGCGCAGCCATGACTTTCCCCTTTCGTTTAAAAAATCCCGGGGACGGTTCTCTTTTTTATAATATAAAAAAGAGAACCGTCCCCTTGTTTTATCACTAGAAAACACTTTTCCGCTTGCCGTCATAAGGTAACTATTTGGCAAATGTTTTCTTTGCCATATTTAGGTATTTATAATCACCGATGTCAAACCAAGAACCGTTAAATACATATCCGTAAACATCCACCTTGTCTTTTAACCAAGCGATATAACTTCCGGTGGCATCGGCTTCACCGACTTTTCTTTTTCCATCCTGCAGATAAGCGTTAATCAAATTTAAATGATTTTTTGATATATAATACAAACACATCGCTGCCAGGTTTGACTCCGGGTGTTTAGGCTTCTCCGTAAAACTAATTACTCTGTTTAACTTATCCAACTTAACCACGCCGTAACGGCTGGCATTAATTTTGCGCTTTAATCTAAATAAGCCCAGGTAGGTCGCGGCAATATTTTTCTTAGCAACATCCAGAAATCCTCGCAGGGAACCACTGAATAGATTATCGCCGCCAACCACTAAGAGATCCTCTTGAATCTTCTTCTTTTTAATCGTAAAATTTATATCCCCGACCGCCCCTAACCTATCCTGATTATTCTTAGTCAAATCATCAACCAGGGTAATCTTCTTAGGTGACTTTACCGTCTTAGCCCACTTTCTAAAATCCACTATAAATTTACTATTGGTTACGATATAAATCTCATTAATCGGGCCAACTAACCCTAATTTATCAATGATATAATCTATAATCGGTCTGTCTTTTACCTCTAAAAGGGGTTTAGGATATTTTTTAGTTAAGGGATAAAGCCGGGTAGCATATCCGGCAGCTAAAATTAACGCTTTCACCCCGCACCTTCTTTCTTATTCAATTCTTTAAACCCTATGGCTTTAATAATGGAATATCTAGAAGGTGCGGGGTTCACTCCCGCACCTTCTTTCTTATTTTAAAATCTCCGCTAACCTATTTTGCGAAAATTCTTCAACCTCTTTACCAGTCGAAAGTTTCATTGCCTGCGCGGCCAATTCCTGCGCGGCCTTAAAACCTACGGCGCGAATTACGTACTTTAATTCCGGAATCACTTGCGGCGGTAAACTAAACTCATCTAAACCTAAACCCAAAAGAATTAGCGCCAAAGACGGTTCCCCGGCCATCTCTCCGCACATGGCTACCTTGATTTTAGCCTGATGTGCCGCGTCAATAATACCCTTAACCAACCTTAAAACTGCCGGATGCGCCGGATCATAAAGATAAGCAACTTTCTCATTACTGCGGTCAACTGCCAGGGAGTATTGAATTAAATCATTTGTCCCGATACTGAAAAAATCTGCTTCTTTAGCCAATATATCCGCGGTCATTGCCGCTGAAGGAACCTCCACCATTACCCCCACCTCAATTTTATCATTAAACTTCAAACCATTCTGCCTAAGCTCTTGCTTAGCTTCATCAAGAAGCTGATTTGCCTGCCGCAACTCCTCAACCCCGGAAATCATCGGATACATAAGCTTAAGGTTCCCATGCACTGAAGCCCTCAGGATAGCGCGCAGCTGTAACTTAAATATATCCGGGCGCGCTAAACAAAATCTAATCGCCCTCCACCCTAAAAACGGCTGCATTTCATGCGGAATCCTAAATTGCGATAGAAATTTATCTCCACCTATATCTAATGTACGAATAACCACCGAATGCGGATTCATCTCTTGGGCCACATACTTATAAGCCTGATAATGCTCCTCTTCACTGGGAGAATCCTTGCGATTCATATAAAAAAACTCTGTGCGGTAAAGCCCAATCCCCTGGCCTCCGTGCAGCTTGGCGCTGGGCACCTCATCCGGAAATTCAATATTCGCGTTAATCAAAATTGCCCGGCCATCGGTAGTAACTGCCGATAAATCTTTAACCGACAGAAATTTATCCGCGATACCTTTTAACTTTTCAAGTTTCGCCTGATAGCTCTTAAGCGTTTCCTCATCGGGATCAATAATCACGATCCCCATGCTGCCATCAACAATCAGTATATCTTGCGGATTAACTTTGGAGGTAACTCCTTCCAACCCTACGACTGCGGGAATCTCCAGGGATTTAGCCATAATCGCGGTATGCGAAGTCTTGCCGCCGATATCCGTAACAAAAGCAGCAACATTCTTGGTATGCATTGCCACGGTATCCGAAGGAGAGATATCATGCGCCACAATAATCGCCTTGGCCCCGATATCATCTAAGCCCTTCTTCTCTTTCCCCAGAAGATTCCTTAATATCCTTTTACCAACATCGTTAATATCCGCGGCGCGTTCTTTAAGGTATTCATCCTCGATTTTCAAAAACACACCGATATATTTCTTTAAAACCTCGGAAAAGATATAGGCAACGTTAAGCTGTTCTTTTTTAAGGCGGCTAATCACCTCTTCGATGAGCATCCGGTCTTCCAGAACCAACAGATGCGCGTCAAAAATCTGCGCCTCCTCCTGGCCCATATCCGAACTAATCCTTTTTTGCAGTTCAATAATCTCACGGCGAGTCTGAATCAGCGCTTCTTCAAAAAGTTGAATCTGCTTGGGAATATCTGCCCAGTTGATCACTTCGCGTAAGACAACCAGCTCTTCTTTCCCCAACATATAAGCCGGCCCGATACTGATACCGCCCGCGGCGGCAATTCCTTTTAGTTGAATCATAACTCTTCCTCGCTACTAATTAGCTTTTCTAACTCTACCAACGCAGCTTCGGCATCCATTCCATCTGCCTCAATGACAATCAAACTATCCTTCTCTGCCCCAAGCATAAGAATACCCATGATCGACTTACCGTTAACCTCTTCGTCATCATGACGCACAGTAATTCGCGCGTCGAATTTATTAGCTATCTGCACAAATACAGCAGCCGGCCGCGCGTGTAAACCCTGTTTATTTTTTACGATTAATTCTTTTCTAATCAAGCTCATAATAGTTTCTTACCCAGCGAGAGTCCTTGTGATCGTCAGCGAACAAGGATCTAATTCCTAAATCTCTTCAATAAAACTTAAAACGATCTTGGCTAACTTTTCCGCGTCATGGCGGATTACTCCGTCCTGAATCATAATGAAATCTTCCTCGATTACCCGTACCCCAAGATTCTCAATCTTTTTACGGTCATTAAACACCAAAGTCGAATTATCCTGGGAGTAGCGTTTTAATACCTCACTAGGCACCTCGCCATTATTCACCACGCAGTAATCCAGAATCTGTTTATGGCTGTGCTTCAGGAGAGCTTTAATATGATCGGAAACGCTATAGCCATCGGTTTCTCCCGGTTGAGTCATCACATTGCAAACATAAACTTTTATCGCTTCCGATTCCGCGATCTCTTGAGTAATCTCTTTGATTAACAAATTCGGGATAATGCTAGTGTACAAAGAACCCGGGCCCAAAACAATGATCTGCGCTTCTTTAATTGCCTTTAAGGCATCCGGCGTAGCCAATGGCTCCTCGGGAGTAAGGCTAACTCTGTTAATCGGCTTTCTGGCCAAAGGAATCTGCTCTTCTCCGATAACCATTGAGCCATCTGAATAATATGCCACCAACGTTACATTCCCCAAGGTCGAAGGAATAACCTGTCCCCGTAAAGCTAAAACCTTACTCGTCTCCTTAATCGCCTTTTCAAAATCACCAGTCAAGCGCGTCATTACCGTAAGAAAAAGATTACCAAAGGAGTGCCCGGAAAACTCTGAATGCGCGTCAAATCGAAATTGAAAAAGATCCCGCATCAATGTTGGGGCATCCGCCAGAGCCACCAAACAGTTACGTATATCACCGGGAGGTAAAACATCAAACTGCTGCCTAAGCCTGCCGCTGGAGCCTCCGTTATCCGCCACCGTAACTACGGCAGAAATATTAGACGTATAATTTTTTAACCCGCTTAAAAGAACAGATAATCCTGTGCCACCGCCTACGGTAACGATACGCGCTCCACGGCTTAAATGCTTCTTTTGATACAAAATATCAATTAACTCTGTGCCCCTGCTTGATGGAACAAATATGGCAATAAAAGAACGCATCAAGCGTTTGATGCCCAAAATTAAAATTATAATTCCCGAAATTACAACCAAGGCATCCAAAATTTGAATCAACCAGAATTCTTCACTGCGTAAATTAGCCGTACCTAAAATTAAAAGTATGACACCAAAAGCGCTTAAGCCCACCCAGCGCTTAATCCCTATCCCCGGATAAAACCATTTTAAAATATCGGTAGTATTAGCTTTCATTTTTAGAAAAATTAGATGTGCCCCTGCGGGTCAAATCTTTTTTTCGTCTTCCTGCGTGATAACCTTGATTACGGATTTTTCATCCATACAAGTACGTAAGGTATCGCGAAAGTATTTATCCTTTAAGAGGCGGGATATTCTGGCTAATGCTTTAAGATGCGGGCCGGCGGAATCCTGCGGGGCAACCAGTAAAAAGAAAATATAAGCTAATTCACCGTCCAGGGAATCAAAATCCACGCCCTTTTTGGAAAGGCCAAAGGCGGCCACCAGCCTATCCACGCAATCGCATTTTGCATGCGGTATGGCTATGCCTTGGCCGATGGCCGTTGATCCCAATGCTTCTCTGGACATCAACGCGTCAATGAGCTTATTGCGATTACGTTTTTCCACGTCAGAAGCCTCAATCAAAAAATCCACCATTTCTTTAATCACGTCTTCCTTGCTGGTGGATTTTATATCAGTGAGAATAGCCTTCTTCGAGAGAAAATCCATTATCTGCATTTGCTTCTCCGTTAAATGAGTCCCGCCCTTTTGGCTAAATTATTAAACCTGTTGCAGCCAAAAGGAAGGGATGTATTTATCCCGCCGAATAATTTGAAGCGGGATCTAAATTACCTGCTCTACTGCCGTAAAATGGAGCGGGAGACGGGATTCGAACCCGCGACATCGACCTTGGCAAGGTCGAGCTCTAGCCAGCTGAGCTACTCCCGCGATACCTATCGCGCACCGGCGCAATTCCAATCTGCGTCGGGTGCCGCAACATTGCTTCTCCTCGCTCAAACCTATATTTAAAACTGTTGTATCGCTCGGAGTAAAAATTTTACTACGTAAAATTTTTATGGGCGGAAGAGGATTTGAACCTCCAAGGGTTGCCCCAATAGCTCCTAAGGCTATCGCGTCTGCCAATTTCGCCATCCGCCCCCTTGTTAGCGGATAGCGTATAGTAAATAGCGTTTAGGAAAATCTATACGCTATACGCTATACGCTAAACGCTTTACGCTAAATCAAGTGAGCCTCCCGCGACTCGAACGCGGCACAACCACATTAAAAGTGTGGTGCTCTACCTGATGAGCTAGAGGCCCAAAACCGATAAACTCCAAATTCTATCAAAAACTTTAAGTTTTAAGCTCTAAGCTTTAAACTTACGGCTTACGGCTTATAACTTAAAACTCGAGCACTTCTTTTTCTTTGCTCTTAAGAAGCTCATCAATCTTAGCGATATACTTATCCACTACCTTCTGCAACTCATCAATACCGCGAAATTTATCGTCTTCAGAAATTATTTTATCCTTCTCCAGCTTCTCAACAGATTCTTTAGCTTCTCTTCTAATCGTACGCAAAGATACTCGCCCGTCTTCAGACATTTTATGCAGCAACTTAGCCATCTCCTGGCGCCTCTCCTTGGATAGCTGCGGAACAGTGATTCTAATTATCTTACCGTCATTAGAAGGACTGACCCCCAGGTTAGATTTCAAAATTGCCTTCTCAATCTCAGCAATCGCAGTAAGATCCCAAGGTTGGATAACGATCAAATGCGCGTCCGGCGCGGATATGGCTGCCAACTGTTTTAACATGGTCGGAGTTCCGTAATAATCAATATGCAGGCCTTCCACTAAACTCGGGGACGCCCTACCAGTCCTTACTTCATGAAACTGGCGATTCATCGATTCAAAAGCCTTTTTCATTTTTTCCTCAGTACCCTGGATTGTTTCCTTAACAGACATGTTGGCTGCCTCCGTTTAGCGTACGACCGTACCAATCTTTTCGCCTAAAATTACACGCTTAATATTACCCACGCGATTAAGATTAAAAACCACAATCGGTAATTTATTATCCATACATAAACTGATGGCGGTTGCATCCATTACCTTTAAACCCTTTTTAAGCACATCAATGTATTTTAATTGAGTAAACTTTCTGGCATCTTTTACTTTCAGCGGATCAGCCGAATAAACTCCATCAACTTTAGTGGCTTTCAAAATAACATCGGCATTAATCTCCATCGCCCGTAAGGCTGCCGCGGTATCCGTAGTAAAGTAAGGATTTCCGGTCCCGGCGACAAAGATAACCACTCTGCCTTTTTCTAAATGCCGAATTGCCCTTCTTTTAATATAAGGTTCGGCTATCCTTTGCATTTCAATAGCGGTCATCACCCGGGTCGGCACGCCTGTTTTCTCCAGCGCGTCCTGCAGAGAAAGTCCGTTAATGCACGTAGCCAGCATTCCCATGTAATCCGCGACACTCCGGTCCAGGTCCAGGCCTCGGCAAGCAGTGTTCTCCTGACCGCGCAGGATATTCCCCGCGCCTAAAACCACCGCCACATCCACCCCCAGATCTCTAATTTCTTTAATCTGGCGCGAGATGGACAAAAGCACCTCTGGATCTATACCATGCGTCTTCTTACCCTGAAGCGCTTCACCGCTAAGCTTAAGAACGATTCTCTGGTAAACCGGTTTGGCCATTTATTCGCCGATCTTGTAGCGAATAAACCTACGAATAACGATATTTTCACCCATTTTCGCGACAATACTGCCTAAATAATCCTTGATCATTAAACTTGGGTCTTTCACAAAAACCTGCTCTAACAAACAATTGTTCTTATAATAGTCTTCTTTATTTTTTTCAGGTTTTAGAACTTCCTCCGGAACATCTTCTTTTTTGATATACTCCGGACTGACTGCGGCAATCTGCATCGCCAGATCCTTGGTGAACTTAATAAACTCCTCATTTCTGGCCACAAAATCTGATTCACAGTTAACTTCTAGCAAAACTCCGATTTTATTGCCGTGATGGATATAACAATCAATCCTACCCTCTTTGGCAGCGCGGCTCTGCTTTTTAGCGGCAATCTCCAAGCCTTGCTTACGTAATAATATCACTGCTTGCTTGATATCGCCCTTGGCCTCCTCTAGAGCTTTTTTACAATGCGCGATACTTGAACAAGTTATATCCCTTAATTCCTTAATCGCATTAACTGAATTCTTCACTTCACACCTTTCTGCCTGCCGGCAGGCAGACTTTCTTAACTACCCTTTTTTCCTGAGTTTCGGATTAATTTCCGCGGCTGCCTTGGCGTGCGCCCTTTTTATTGCTGAAGCCTCATCAGGCGGCTGGCTATCCTCAACAATCTCTTCGATTTCTTTAATTTTAACCTCTTCTTCCGGAAGAACCTCTGTAGAAATATCGCTCTTAGCCTCTTCTACTTTAACCCCTTCCTGAGCAAGATAGGACAGGAATTTCTTTCTTCCCTCGATAATCGTATCGGCAATAATCGAAACTATCGTGCGAATGGATTTGGCGGCATCATCGTTACCGGGAATAGGATAATCTACCAAATCAGGATTGGAGTTAGTATCAATCAATCCGATAATCGGAATCCCCAGCCTGCGCGCTTCGCGTACCGCAGTCTCTTCTTTTTTGGTATCCACAACAAACGCTGCTTTGGGCATGCGTTCCATAGCAACAATCCCTGAGAAATTCTTATTGAGCTTAGCCAGCTCTTTTTCCAGGCGCGCGATTTCCTTTTTAGTCAACTTCTCAAATGTTCCGTCAGTGCGCATCTTTTCAATGTCCTTTAGACGATTAATACTCTTTTTGATAGTGGCAAAATTAGTAAGCATACCGCCCGGCCAGCGGTCAGTAACGTAATACATTCCGCTGCGGATAGCCTCTTGCTTAATTACATCCTGAGCCTGCTTTTTAGTTCCCACAAAAAGGATGAATTCTCCTTTTGAGGTTATCTCCATTAAAAAATCCCGGGCCGCGTTAATGCACTCCTGGGTCTTTTCCAAGTCGATAATGTAAATACCGCTTCTTGAGCCAAAAATAAACTTCTTCATTTTGGGATTCCAGCGTTTAGTCTGGTGGCCAAAATGCACGCCCGCTTCTAAAAGTTGCTTGATTAAGTCTGATGGCACGTCTTTACTCCTTCGCTATTGGTTAATATGCATTTTTTGCCCTTCTTATAGGTAAGGCAAAAAGTTAATCGGGTAATTATAGCAAAATTTTACCTATTTGCAACCTAATAATACTTATTATTGTATCTCTTGGGCATCATACAGCCGCTTATATAAACCGTTCTTTTCCAGCAGCTGACTATGCGTTCCCTGCTCAACAATCGAGCCTTTATCTAAAACTACAATTCTATTGGCATTTCTTACTGTAGAAAGCCGATGCGCAATCATAAATACCGTTCTACCGCTAACCAAACGATCCAAAGCTTCCTGCACAATACGCTCAGACGTAGAATCCAATTGCGAAGTAGCTTCATCCAAGATTAATATCGGAGCATCCTTTAAGAGGGCGCGGGCAATAGCAATCCGCTGGCGCTCTCCACCGGAAATCATTACCCCCCGGTCACCAATAATCGTCTCATAACCTTGCGCGCAATTAAGTATAAAATCATGGGCATGCGCTTTTCTGGCTGCCTCCTCTATCTCTTCAAAAGAAGCATTAGGTTTGCCGTAAGCAATATTAGCCCGAATCGTATCATTAAAGAGCATGGTTTCCTGATTAACGATGCCCACCTGGTTGCGTAATGACTTTAAACTAAATTCCCGGATATTGACTCCGTCAATCAATACCGCTCCATTTTGCGGATCGTAAAAACGCGGAATTAAATCTACCAGGGTACTTTTTCCCGAGCCGCTCGGGCCGACAATCGCCAGCATCTGGCCATATTCTATATCTAAGTTAATGCCTTTTAAAATTTGCGTATCGGCATAACTAAACCCAATATCATTAAACTTGATCTGCTTCTTAAAACCGCTCAAAATCTTGGCCGACAGAGGCTCTTTTACGCTGGCCTCTGTCTCCAATACCTCATGGATGCGCTCACTAGCGGCCATGCCCTGCTGATTCAAAGCATTAACCTGGCTTAATTTTTTAAATGGCGAGAACAAAGAAAAAAAACAACCTATACAAAACCCGAAAACACCGAAAGATACCCTCCCGGCAATAACCTCATGGCCGCCCCAGATAAATACCAGAATACCGGCCACTACCGCTAAATACTCCGTAAAGGGGCCAAGTAGGAGCGAGCGCTTAATTGTCTTCATGCAGATTTTATAATAATCCGCGTTTACCCGGTTAAACTTATTAACCTCATACTCTTCCATATTAAAAGCCTTGACAATCCTGGCGCCCATAATCGTCTCATAGAGCAAGGAGTTGGTATCGGCGATTTTTTCCTGGGAACGCTTAGAAAGCTTTCTTAAAGCCTTACCAACTTTTATAATCGGAAAACTGATTAAAGGCACAAACACAAACGCGACTAAAGCCATCCTAAAATAAAAAAAGAAAATAACCGTGGCAAAAACAACTACCTGCAGGCTCTGATAGATCAAATCCCTTGAGCCATAGGATACGGCATTCTCCACGATTTTAACGTCGTTAGTAATCCGCGACATCAGCTCACCGCCGCGTTTATGCGTAAAATAATTAAGCGATAATGACTGGATCTTAGCGTAAAGCTGGCTTTTAATGTCCCGAATCACCCGCTGGCCGATATCCGACAAAATATAATTTTGAAAAAACCCAAAAAAACCTTTTAAGAGGAAAAGCAAAAGGACGCTGACCGCTATATAGTTAATCATAATCTCCGCAGGAGTATTATTGATTTTATCCACAAGGCCCGCCAAAAAATCCGGCAATTTGGCAGGAACAATGATTTTTTTATTCGTCATAACCTTATCCGCCAGAGGCACTATCATTCCCAAAGATACCCCATCAAACACCGCGGAAAACCCCATGCAAACGGTAGCCACAAAAAAAGGCCCCTTATAAGGTTTCACAAATTGCAATAACTTTAAATAATCCTTCATCTTTTACCTCTTTCGACTTTTAGAAAGAGTATTTTAACATATCCCCTTAACCATAGCAAACCTTTTTATTGCATTTTTATTGCATTATCTTAAGATTTCCGGCTCTTGCTTCCGGCACGAAGATTTTCGCTGATGTGCTCGCGGTTTACGTCTCGCTACGGCGTGTTCCTTACGCTAAAAGGACATCGCCTGCGCTCGACGTAATTCCTTGCACACAGCTGCCGAGAATCTTCTAATTGTGCCTCCAGCAAAAGCCGGAAATCTTATAAATTAGCAATACCATTAGCGGGTGGCGAGCCTTGGGCTCGAATAGCATCTCATTTAGATAATGGGTGGCTTGGGTGTTTTCGAAGCGCGTCAGCGCTAGAAAATACCCAAGACAGGACCCATTATCCTAAGAATACTTCAGATTTTACCACCCCCATAATAAGATTTTGATTGAAAGAAAACACACACTTTGCTATGATTAGTATATGGATAAACTTAGAGTAGGCGTAATCGGGGTAGGGCATTTAGGCAGTATTCACGCTAAGATATATAAGGAAAGCCCAAATTGCCGGCTGGTGGGTTTATGCGACACCAATCAGGAATCTTTAAACCAAACTTGTTCTAATTTAAAAGTAGCCGGATATACTGATTATCAGGAACTTTTTAATCAAGTTGACGCGGTAAGCATTGCCGTACCCACCTCATTGCATCATAAAGTTGCCGCAGAGTTCCTCAAAGCAGGCATCCACACCCTGGTGGAGAAACCTTTTACCCTCACCTTAAAAGAAGCTGACGATCTGATTAAAACCGCCGCTGGAAATTCACTTACCCTCCAGATCGGACACATCGAAAGATTTAATTCCGCGTTTGCCGCTACCTTGAAAATCATTAAAGCGCCGAAATTTATCGAATGTCATAGACTTTCGAGTTTCCCTAACCGCTCTCTAGACGTGGGAGCAGTGCTTGACATTATGATCCATGATATTGATATTGTCTTAGGATTGGTTAACTCTCCCTTAAAAAGAATTGATTCCGTAGGAGTAAATGTCCTGACTAAATTCGAAGATATCGCCAATGCCCGCCTGAGTTTTAAAAATGGCTGCGTGGCTAACCTCACTGCCTCACGCGTATCTGAGGACTCTATGCGTAAGATCCGCATCTTTCAGGAGGACACCTACATCTCCCTGGATTATAAAAACGCTGAGGCATCGGTTTACCGAAAGGTTGGCTTAGGAATAACTAAAGAGAGCCTGCCGATAGAAAAAGAACAACCCTTGCAAAAAGAATTGGAATCCTTTATTGCTTGTGTAATCAATAAAACTACCCCCCTTGTTTCTGGCCCCATAGCCCGGCAAGCCTTAGCAGTTGCACTGAAAATCCAAAAACAGATATGGCACAGATAAAGAAGATATTTATTGTTTGCGGTGAGCCTTCCGGCGACCTTTTAGCCGGTAATCTTATCAACGCAATTAAAAATCTTGACTCGAATATAAAAATATCCGGGATCGGAGGAACACATTTAGCTAAAGCTGGATGCGAAATTTTCTGCGATATTAATGAACTCTCCGTCATGGGGTTCTTTGATGTATTAAAGAAGCTGCCGAAATTCTTTAAGTTAAAAAAAATAATTTTAAGGAAAATTGACGAAGATAAACCGGATGCCATAATCTTAGTTGATTTTTCCGGTTTTAACCTGCGCTTAGCTTGCGCCATCAATAAACGCATACCGGTGGTCTATTATGTCAGCCCGCAGATCTGGGCCTCCAGGGAAGGCAGGATAAGTTGTATAAAAAAATTTATCTCGATGATGGTTGTGCTTTTTAAATTTGAAGAGGAATATTACCGGCAGCGCCAAATACAAACGGCTTGCGTAGGGCACCCTTTAATAGATTTAGTAAATCCCTCATCGGTAAAACAAGATTTTCTGGATACCTTTGGAATAAACCCTTCTAAAAAAATTATTGCTCTGCTTCCCGGCTCACGTAAACAAGAGGTAAAATTAATCTTACCTTTAATGCTTAAAGCTGCGCAGCTGGTTAATAAGGTAATTGGCGAAACGCAGTTTATTATCGCTAAATCCCCTAATCTCGATATGCAAATTTACTTAAATAAGTGCAAAAATCTGGCTTTAGATTTAAAAATTGTCAACGGCCGAACTCATGATTGCTTAAACATTGCCCAGGCAAGCCTGGTCTGTTCCGGAACCGCCACCTTAGAAGCGGCAATCCTTCAGAAACCTTTTGTAATTGTATACAAAACTAACCTGTTTAATTATTTACTTTATCGGCCGCAAGTAAAAATTCCTTACATCGGTATGGTAAACATTGTGGCAGGAAAAAAAGTAGTCCCGGAGTTTATCCAATTCGGCGCCCGGCCTAAAATGATTGCCAAATCCATTATCGAGCTTCTGCAAAACCCTGCCTCTGCCAACCGTATGAGCCAAGATTTAAGGACTGTAAAAGACTCTCTAGGCCAACCTGGCGCCGCAGAACGCGCCGCAAAAATAATCTTAGAATTTTTACAAGGATAACGGGTCCTGTCTTGGGTATTTTCTTGCCGCTGGCGCGCTGCGAAAACACCCAAGCCACCCGTTATCTTAATCACAAGAAAATTTACCTTCGGTAAATGACTTTTTAGTAGGCAAAGTCTTAGAGTAAATTTTCTTGCCCCCCCGCTTTGCTTCGCAAAGCGAAGCAGGGGGGCTTGTATAGGAAAGTATTATATACTTTCCTATACCGCAAGATATAAAAAAGCAAAAGTTGAAAATTTTATTTAACGGGTGACGCAGGAGATGCCTCGAGCCAAATTTGGCGAGAGGCGCTCCTGCGGCAGGACCCGTTAAATAAAATAAGAACTTGCGATTTTTATCCGCTCATCAATCGGTGGATGAGTAAAAAAGAAGAATTTAATTATGGGGTGGGGGCTTCGGTCAGCGAGATTTTGCGCGGCCAGCTTCTCCATCAGGCTGATAAACGCCTCTTTGGCGCCGGTAACTTTAAGCGCCAACAGGTCCGCATCTTTTTCAAACCTACGGCTGACATATGCTTCCAGTGGCTGCATGATAATCCCAAAAAGTATAAAATAAATAAAAATCAACGGCAAGCTGGATAACTGCAGGAGAGAATCTAATTTAAATACCCCTAAAGTATAAACACTAGTCTTAAAAATCAGATAAAATAACCCTAGAGTTACCAGTGAATTTACCCCAATAAGCTTGACCATATGCCCAAGCCGATAATGCGCAAACTCATGTGCTAAAATCACCTCAACCTCATCAAGAGTATATTTATCTTTTAAGGTATCTGCCAGAAGCACGCGTTTGGTTCTACCCATACCCGTAAAGGCGGCATTGCCTTTGAGCGTTTTTTTACTGAAATCTATTTCAAAAACATCCATAACCTTAACCTGCATTTTAGAAGCTAAATTAAAAATTCTCTGGCGCAAAACTTCATCTTCCAGTTTCTTGGACTTAAAAAATAGCGGAATAATTAAAACCGGAGCCAATTTCGCCAAAACCACGCTAAAAACTATCCAAAAAACAGAAATCACCAGCCACCATTGATTAAACTTGCCCAGAGTCCAGTAAAAAGATAAAATTAAAATCAAAGAAATTATATAGGCTAATATCCCGGATTTTAGCTGATCCGCCACCCAAGCCTTTGGCCTTTGTTTAGACAGGTTGAATTTATGTTCTAAAGTAAAGCTTGTATAAAAATTAAGCGGTAAATTCAATAAATAAAAAATAGACGAAATAAGCAATAGATACGCGGCAATTAATAGATAATTGGACAAGCCAAGACTTTTAAGAAAATTCTCTAAGCATAAAGAAAGCCCTGATCCTAAAAAAACTAGGAGCAGGGCTATACTGTAAACCGTATCAATTATACAAAAGGCGTATTTCTGGTGGGAATAGCTTTTAGCCAAATCCGACATCTTATTTCTTTACTACTGTTGCTAGAGGCGCGACATTTACAAATGTGCGTAATTTACCGTGGCTGGTTTTTTTACGCGTAAAATAGACCTTACCCGAACAAGCCGCGAATAACGTGCCTAAACCCCGGACATTAACCCCCGCCTTATAGGTATCAATACCGCGGACCAAAATCTCACCGGTCTTAACCAGTTTGCCGCCGCTAGACTTAAGCGCTTTATCTTTTTTGGGAGTGGAAAAACCACCAATCATTTTAATGCCCTCCAATAATATTTTACCCAATATAATTTGAAAGTTACTCTACCACGAATCTATTAATTAAGCAATACTTCTTCGTCTTTATCCGGAATATATACCTCTTGAGCCCTCTGTATCAGAATATCCGCGAGTATTTTGGATTGCTCAAGTTCTCCGTGAACTAAAAAAATTCGTTTAAGTGGCAGGCAGCCGGAAACAAAATCCAGCAGTTCCGCCTGGTCGGCATGGCCGGAAAAAGAGTTAATCACCACCACTTCCGCATTAAGCTCATACTCCACCCCGAATATCTTTACAAAAGGCATCTTTTCCACTATCTTTCTGCCTAAGGTATCCTGGGCCATATATCCGACCACCAAAATCATATTGCGTGAATCCTCGATATTATTTTGCAAATGATGCAGTATTCTTCCAGACTCGCACATACCGCTGCCGGCAATAATAATCATCGGCCGTTTATCCGTATTTAAAACCTTGGATTCCTTTTGTTCGCGAATAAAACGTAAATTTAATAATTCAAATGGATTATCCCCCCGGTTAAATGCCTGGCGGGTTTTTTCATTTAAAAAATCCAAATGATATTTAAAAAGATCAGTAATATTGGTAGCTAACGGGCTATCCACGTAAATCGGTACGCAGGGAATAATCTTTTCTTTAAGTAATTCATTTAAAAAATAGATTACCTCCTGGGTACGCTCCAAAGTAAAGGAAGGAATAAGCACCTTTCCTCCTCTTTTAACCGCCCGGGAAATTGCCTCTCTTAACTTTGACTGCGCCTCATCAATCGGCCGATGCAGCCTGCCGCCATAGGTAGATTCTAAAATTAAATAGTCCAGGCCCTTAGGAATTACCGGATTATTCAAAAGAGGGAGATTCTTCCTACCCAAATCCACGGCATAACCTAGGCGTAAAGTTCGTTGGGCGTCTTTAATA
Source organism: Candidatus Omnitrophota bacterium (assembly GCA_026387315.1). GTDB lineage: Bacteria > Omnitrophota > Gorgyraeia > Gygaellales > Profunditerraquicolaceae > UBA6249. The sequence continues at coordinate 41,597 of JAPLLY010000015.1, read as the reverse complement.
TCCAAAATAATAATCCCTGAGCCCAAAATATGCCCGGCATCGACAAGCGTAGCAAATACATCTTTGGCAATACAAAATTTTTGGTTATAAGAAATGGAACGGAAAATCCGGATGGCTCCGGAAGCCTCCTTAGCAGTATATAAGGCTTTACGCAGAGGCAGCCCCAGGCGCCGGTTAATTTTATTTACATAGCGCACATCTTCTTCCTGGATCTTTCCTGAATCCACCAGCATCAGATCTGCCAGGTCCTTGGTTGCCGAAGTGGTATAGATCTTACAACGTAAACCTTGCTTGATCAAATTAGGAATATTACCACAATGATCAATATGCGCATGCGACAAAACCATAGCTTTAATCGTCCGCGGATTATAATGAAAGGTGGTGTTAATTTTATAGAAGGCTTCGCGATGTCCCTGAAAAAGGCCTCCATCCAGCAGAATATCGGTATTTCCCGCCGAAACTAAATGGCTTGAGCCGGTAACAGTTTTTGCGCCTCCTAAGAATTTTATTTTAACTGGCATGATCAGAAAAACATAAACTTAAACGAAGTTTAAGTTTATGTTTAGGTTACAAAAAGATTACGGGAGGAGAACCTTCCATCAGTGGTCAGATTTACTCCTAATCGCTTTAGCCCCACCTCATCTCCCGGAGTAGGAATATGTGTCATATGTACTTCACAGCCTTTCAGCTGGCCAAGCTTTTGCATCGCCAGCTCCGCGGTATGACTGGTCGCCGCGCTTATAGCAAGGGCAATTAAACACTCTTCTAAATCCAAGCTCTCTGAATCCGCCTTTAAAATATCTTTTTTTAGTTTGGCAATCTGATTTATAACCTGTGGACTCAAAAGCAGTATCTCATCCGGAATGCGCGCTAGCGCCTTAAGCGCGTTCATCACCAGGCTAGATGCGGCATGCATAAGCTTGGAATTCTTCCCCGTAATTATCTCTGCGCTGCTTAGCTGAATTGCTGCTCCACAGAATATTCCGTCATGCCCCTTATCAGCCTTCTCCGCGGCTTCCGCAGCTTTCCTGGCTATTTCTACGACCGCCCGGTCCGTAACTTTTAACCCCATCTCCTCCATCAGTAAAACTACCCGATCCACGGTTTCTTTTTTCTCAATGCCTAAAACGTATTCGCTGTTATATCTAAAATACCGGCGAATAAGCTCTTGCTTAGCCGCATCCTGCACTACCTGATCTTCGATAATTCCAAAGCCCGCGCGGTTAACCCCCATATCCGTAGGAGAATTATAAGCAGGCAAATTATAATTCTTGGTAAAAATCCTGCTTAACATAAGCTTAAGAATAGGAAAACTTTCTACATCGCGGTTATAGTTAACCGCGCTCTGATTATATTTCTCCAAATGGAACGGGTCGATGAGGTTAAAATCCTGAATATCGGCCGTAGCTGCTTCATAAGCAACATTAACCGGATGTTTAAGCGGCAAGTTCCAAATCGGAAAGGTTTCAAATTTGGCGTATCCGGCGTTTATCTTGCGTTTATGCTCATGAAATAACTGCGAAAGACAGGTAGATAGCTTGCCGCTGTTAGGACCGGGAGCAGTAACCACCACGATGGGATTCTTAGTTTGGATATAATCATTTTTTCCAAAACCATTTTCACTCACTATAGCATCCACATCAACCGGATAACCCGAAATTGGATAATGCAGATAAACCTTCACTCCGCGGCGCTCCAGTTTATTCTTGAATATTGTTGCCGACGGCTGATTAGCAAAACGCGTAATCACAACCGCCAAGATATCCAATCCCCATTTTCTTAAATCATCGATTAATTTTAAGGTAGCGGCATCGTAAGTAATCCCGAAATCTCCGCGCACCCTGCCTCTTTCAATATCTGCGGCATATATAGAAAGCACGATATCAATCTTATCCTTTAAACACTGCAATAGCCTGATCTTAACATTAGGATCATAACCCGGCAGGACGCGCGCGGCGTGATAGTCAAAACAAAGCTTACCTCCAAATTCCAAGTAAAGCTTATTATCAAAACTCTTTACTCTACCCAGAATAGCAGCCGTCTGATCTTTAAGGTATTTCTCGTTATCAAAACCAATTTTTTTAATCATTTTCCCCTCGTTATTTCAAGAAAATTTACCTTCGGTAAATGACTTTTTAGTAGGCAAAGTCTTAGAGTAAATTTTCTTGCCCCCCCGCTTTGCTTCGCAAAGCGAAGCAGGGGGGGCTTGTATAGGAAAGTAATGAATACTCCACGGGCTAAAGCCCGTGGTTTCAAACCTTCTGCATAATCTGGTTATTTGCGTTGCTCATCAATATACTTTTTGATGACTTCTTCATCGACATGACCTACCGATTCGGCAAAATAGCCATCCGCCCAGAAACTATCGCCCCATAAAAACTCTTCCAGTTCTGGAAACTCCTTGCGGATTATCCTGCTTGTGCCGCCTTTCAATATCCGGACTGACTCAGCAATGCTATCACTTGCCCGCAACTGTAGCAATAAATGCACATGGTCGTCTTGGATACTCATCTTTCCTATCCACCAACGGTTCATCCTGCACCCATCGTAGAGCAGCCCTTTTAAACGATAGGCTATTTTACCTCGTAGCACCCGTTTACGATACTTGGGTACCCATACCAAATGGTATTGCAGTTTGTGCCGTGTATGTGCGCCTTTCCAGTATCTGGCCATAACCAGATTATGCCACAATGCCCTTCGCTCAGCCAGAAAAATTCTGGCTTCGCTTCGCAGCCCTTTACTGCCCCGGGCTAAAGCCCGGGGATAGTCGGTCTGTTATTATATACTTTCCTATACCGCAAGAAAATCGCCTTCGGCGATGACTTTGAAGCGATTTTCGCAGTGGTATGGGAAAGTGTTTTATACTTTCCTGTACCATCAAAAACATTATATTATGCCATTCATGCTTTGTAAAGCGCGTAAATTTTATCCGCCTTAAAAACAAGGGGACGGTTCGAACCGTCCCCGGGATTTTCAGGGAAAAGAAAACCGCCCCCTTTATTTATCATAAGTAGAGTAAAAATAAGGGGTTTGCGCCTTAAACTCTCCGGCACAGGTATCCACCAGTTTAAAATCGACAGTTATATTCATCGATCTTCTTAAATTATAAACCTCGATCTCACTTATTGATAAAAGCTTGGCCAACTGTTTATCGCTAAAACCATACTCCTTAGCCTTCTTCAGAAGTTCGCCAGAAATGTTAGGCTTATTCTTAAGTATCTCTCTCTCGCAATCAACGATCTCTTTGATGTTATGCAAAAACCAGCGGTCGATCTTAGTTAAATCATGTACTATTTCAATATCCAATTTAGCGCGAAAAGCATCGCCAATATAAAAAATCCTTTCAGCATTAGGCTGTCTTAATTTCTTATAAATTTTATCTAAAATCTCATTTTCAACTTTAGTCTCTTCCGGATTCTTAAAGATAATACTTTCTAAACCAAACTTCTTAAGCTCTAATGCGCGCAGCCCTTTCTGCAAAGCTTCTTTGAATGTGCGGCCGATTGCCATCGCCTCGCCCACTGACTTCATTGATATTCCCAGCGTATTCTCTGCCAAAGCAAATTTTTCAAAGGTAAAACGCGGTATCTTTACCACGCAATAATCAATCGCCGGCTCAAAACAAGCAGGGGTTAGCTGGGTGATATCATTGGGAATCTCATCCAAAGTATACCCTACGGCAAGCTTAGCCGCAATCTTGGCAATCGGAAAACCTGTGGCTTTTGAAGATAATGCTGAACTGCGCGAAACCCGGGGATTCATCTCAATGACCACCATCCTACCGGTTTCCGGATGCACGGCAAACTGGATATTGGAACCGCCGGTGGCTACGCCAATCTCGCGGATACAAGCAATAGCGGCATTACGCATCAGCTGATACTCTTTATTGGTAAGGGTCTGAATTGGCGCCACGGTAATACTGTCTCCGGTATGCACGCCCATCGGATCAAAATTTTCAATCGTACAAATAACCACAACATTGTCTTTTAAATCACGCATGACTTCCAGCTCAAACTCTTTCCAACCGATAACCGACTCTTCAACCAGGATCTCGCTAATCAGGCTAGATTCCAGGCCGCGCTTAGCTAAAACCTTAAACTCTTCGATATTGTAAGCGATTGAGCCTCCGGCTCCTCCCATCGTAAAACTAGGCCGGATAATCAGAGGAAAACCGACTTTCTGCGAAACGGCAATTGCTTCCTCCAGATTATAAGCTCGGCCGCTTTTGGGCAGGTCCAATCCGATCTTTTTCATCGCCGCCTTAAACAATTGGCGGTCCTCGCCTTTTTTTATCGCCTGAATATCCGCTCCAATAGTCGTAACCTTATATTTCTTTAATACCCCCTTCTGCGCTAACCCGATCGTGGTATTCAAGGCAGTCTGACCGCCAAGAGTAGGCAAGAGCGCATCCGGCCTTTCCTTAGCAATAATCTTCTCCACTATTTCTACGGTGATCGGTTCAATATAAGTCTTATCGGCAATCTCCGGATCGGTCATAATGGTTGCCGGATTAGAATTTACCAAGATTATCTTATACCCCTGTTGTTTTAAAACTTTACAAGCCTGGGTACCGGAATAATCAAATTCGCAGGCCTGGCCAATAACAATGGGGCCGGAACCAATAATTAAAATTTTCTTAATATCCGTTCTCTTGGGCATAAATTTATCTTTTTTTTGACTTTTGCATTAATCGGGCGAATTCCGCGAATAAATATTCGGCATCCTGCGGGCCAGGGGCTGCTTCCGGATGAAACTGCACGGAAAATATCGGTAATTTTTTATGCCGCAACCCCTCTAAAGTACCGTCATTTAAATTTACATGCGTCAGCTGGATATCTTTTTTCGGCAAAGAATCAATGTCCACACAGAAAGAGTGATTCTGGCTAGTGATATAAACTTTATTTGTCTTTAAATCTTTTACCGGATGGTTTGCGCCATGATGTCCGAACTTAAGCTTATAAGTCTTACCCCCTAAGGCAAGCCCGAGCATCTGATGCCCCAGGCAAATTCCGAAAATCGGAACACGGCCAATCAAAGTAGCAACCGTCTTGACCACATAATCTACTGCCGCCGGATCCCCCGGCCCGTTAGAAAGCAAGACTCCATCAGGATGGGCCGCAAGAATATCCTTAGCGGTTGTCTGCGCAGGCATTACCGTAATATTGCATTTATAACGCAGTAATTCTCTTAATATATTATACTTTACCCCGCAATCTAAGACCACCACCTTAAATTTAGCGTCTTTAATCCGCGTATAAGCATATCTTTTGGGGATAGTAACATCCTTAACCAGATCCAGGCCGGCTAAACCCCTGCTTGATCTGGCTTTGTTGGCCAGACTATGTTCATCAAAATCTACCGTAGAGAGGACTGCTTTCATCGAGCCTTTTTCTCTGATATGCAGAGTCAGCCGGCGGGTATCAATTCCTTCAATTGCCAGAATATTATTTTCTTTCAAATATTCTCCTAACCCCTGCTCTTTCCTCCAGTTGCTGGCGATCTTGCTGTACTCCTTAACTACAAAACCTTCTAAGAAAGGCCGGCGGCTTTCAACATCCTCTTTATTAATTCCATAATTACCAATCAAAGGATAGGTCATCGTCACAATTTGGCCTTTATAGGAAGGATCCGTAATAATCTCCTGGTATCCGGCCATACTGGTATTAAAGACTACTTCACCCAGAGCTTCACCGCTTGAGCCAAAAGAGTTACCTTTAAACACTGTACCATCTTCTAAAACTAAAATTGCCTGCATAACTGCTTTCCTCTGATAACCTCGACCATCAAAAAAAGGCGTTTAGTGCCGAGTATTCGGCTCCTAAACGCCTTTGTTTAAATAACTATAACATTAGTTTACAGGAAAGTCAATTTATTTTAATGACGGCATAGTTTACGGTAACGTTAGTTACCGTAAACTATTTGCCGGAATTAATCCCGCGTCCGCCATTGATTCAGTGGCGGACGAGGGATCTTTCCCTACAACTTATGGAGCGCAATAATCTAACCCAACCGCAAATACTCCTTTCCTTCCTTCCAAGGGTTAAGATAACGTTCGATACTTAAGGTAACATCTTGGGTTAAATCCACCAGGCGTTTTCTATCTTGTGGCGAAACGATCTCAATTTTTGGCCGCCGGATATCAGATTCATTCTGTTCCCTGACTAATGCTATGCTTGCGTCATTTAATCCTACTACTGCGCCGATCGGCCAAAGACCCATAAATTTAAAAAAATTATCCAGCAGCTCCGGATCAAAGTAGCTCCCCTTATCTCTATTCATTATATTATAAACCACATCCGGGGAATAATCCTGTTTATAGCCGCGCCTTTGCGAAAGGGCATCATAAACATCACAGATAGCGACAATTGCAGAAGCGATATGCTGCTTTCTTAACCAAGGCATGCGTGGATATCCGGAAGAATCATATTTTAAATGATGCTCAAAACTGACTACCACTGGTAAAATACCCAAACTATCAATATACTTAAACATAAACTCCGCGCCCAAAACCGTGTGGCTCTTAATGCGGCTAAACTCCTCCTCAGTAAGTTGATTAGGTTTACGCAAAGTTTTACGCGAAATATACAACTTGCCAATGTCATGAAAAAGAGCCGCTATGCCTATATCTAAAACATCGTTCTTCTGGAACCCTAAACGCGAAGAAAAATACGTGGAAAAGATTGCAACATTAAGCATATGCACGTAAACTTCCACATCATATCTTTTTACCGTGGCTAAATTTAGCAGCTCTTGGCGCTGTGTACTTAAACTATCAATAATGTTATTTAAGGAAAGCTTGAGCGCCTGCGGATCAATCTTTTCAAGATTAAGCACACTGGATACAACCTGGGCAACCTTATTCATAGAAAAATCGTAAAGATTAAGCTGGTTAAATTCCAATACACCCATATCCTGTCTGTCGGCAACTTTAAGTTTACCTATGCTTATATTTTCTACTCCAGCCAAGGCCAATAGTTGTTGCGGGCCTGCCTTAAAATCCTCTTTCGGACCGCTGATCACGCCCACAAATTTACCCAACTCTTCCTTGCTTAACCCGCGGTAAAAAGCAAGCCTCTGGATATTCCTCTCTTTCAAATACAGTATTGCCGGCCTTAAAAACTTGCCTAAATCGAAGAAAATTTCTTTATCATAAGCCAGTTCATCCCCTACGATACCAAGAACTACCTCCTGGCGATCACTTAAAACATCCTCAAAAGCCGCATATGCCTTCTTTAGAGAATTCTGAAACATAGGATGCACTAGGCCGTACATCTTAGCACTCTGAAGACAAGTAAGCAGCTCTTTAAAAACTACCTCAATCTTAGCTGACATTCCACTCCTTTAATATCCGGGCTGCCTGATTACGCAGTTGGCTATTCCAGAAAAATCTTCTGCGGCTTAAATCCTTAATACAGCCGGATGCTTCAATAAAATACAGATCAAAAGCAATCTGCATATTTTTAATCAGCAGTCCATTTTTACTCCCCAGAAAACTGGGAATTCTAAATAGCAGATTCAAAACATCATTTTTTGCCTGCGCATCTAATATTAAAACAGAAATTAGTTCTTTCTTAAGGGGGAATGAATCCGTATTTAACTGGCGCGTAAGAAACGCGGTGTCCACCTTCTTGGATTTACGCATAGCTTTTAACGATTCAAATTTAACCAATTCATTAGAACCGGAATAAATATATTCTAATATGTTTAGAGTTGCGGACGCATCAATCTGGCCTAGCGCGTCAATTAAACTAACAATAAATTCCGTATCCTGAATTCTTTGGGCCACTCTTTCATAAAAAACATCCAGGTTGAATTGAAATAATCTTAAAAATAAACCTAGGGCCGGCTTATTTGTTTTTTCAGCAGAAAATATTTTATCCAAGTATAAATTCAACTCCTGGCTAGGCAAAGAAACCATCTCTAGAAGAAATTCCTGTTCAGAAGCCAGGCTGCCATTTAAAACAATATTCTCGATAAAAGAAGAAAGGCTCTTTTCAAGATCAAGGCATGCTTTTATGCCCTCTTTTTTTCTTTCGGCCAACACATTCCAAAGGTCTTTTAGTAAACCGGTATCATTATCCTGGAATACGCCAGCTAACTCTTTCTCCAAAATCGCGGCTGCCATCTGCTGGGTATTTGTCTTTTCATCGGTTGCCAGTATGCTTAAAACTATATGACGGTAATTTTCCTTAAGCGTCGCGTGGTCAAAAGACAGTTTACCGGAAAAAGAAATATTCTTAGCTAAAGAATCAAGTGTATTGCGGTATACCGCAGACATCGGGTCGTCCTGGGAGCTGCTTAATAAATTCCGGATTTTCTTTACCACCACGGGGTTATCCTTTAACTCCTGTGTCTGGCTCATTTTACTAAAAAAATCTTTAGCAATCTTAGGGGAATCCTCCTGTTCAGAGATTTTGGAAAAAAGCTGCAGGCTCAAAGAGTCAAAATTATCTTCCTGCAAAAACCCCTCTTTGAGAAGAGTAGTAAATTCCTCCTGGCTTAAACCATTAAATACCGGTTTGAGTTTTACCAGCTTATCATGGCTAAGTGTTTTCTTATTGCGCAGGAGCCAAAGAAAAACATCATTTAAACATTTATCAAACTTTTCTTTGTTTTTGTCCCTTAAACAAGTCAAAAACTCATTAATCTGGGTAGAAATCCCCTCGGTATCAAAAAGATCTTTCTCATCAACCCGCTTAATAAGCAAGCCAAAACTATCAGCAAGTTGGTCCATTTTGACAGCATCATTACTATACGCCGCCTCTTTAAGCATATATCCCCAAATATCAGTACACTCCTGTCCTTCTCCATGCAAGAAGGCGGAGTAATCCAGCTCCTGAATCGTAAAATGAGTCAGCCGTTCCTTCTCTAAAAGCGCGACCAAGCCGCCGTTTCTAAAAAACTCCTTTTGCGGTAACGAAATAACGCTAAGGAATTGAATTAACTCGCCAAGGTTTGAGCCGACCCTGATTTCTATGCTTTTTATTTTACGCTGATGCAGCAGGCGGGCCAATTCGTCATAGAAACCGGTCCGGTTAAGATTCTTGCCATCAACTACAAACCCTAAGCTGGTTACTCCAATTCTAAACGGGTTGAAAATAACCAGAAGCGCCTCAAGCTTGAGCTTAAAATTCTCTACGGATTTAATAAAATAAGGATGATCCTTAGGGTAAGAAAAGGCATTGGTGAGCGCAACTCTTAAGCTGCGGAAGAAATCTTCAACTATCTGATCTTTATCCATGAAGTATATTTTACAACTTTACTCTTTAGCTTGCAACTACAATCAAGCACCTTATAGTTTTTATTTAGCGTAGTCCTTGCTGGCGTAAGCCAGCAGGGATCAAAATAAAAACAGCGGCCATTTACGAAAAAAGGGGACGGTTCTCTTTTTTTAAGAGAACCGTCCCCTTGATTTTCTGCTGCTTACACCAACCCCTGATCGAGCATGGCATCAGCAACTTTCACAAATCCAGCGATATTGGCTCCGTTAACATAATTTATATATTTATCTTCCTTGCCATATTTAACGCAACTCTCATGAATAGCAATCATAATCTCATGCAACTTCTTATCCACTTCCTGGCGCGACCAGGATAAACGCATGCTATTCTGAGACATCTCTAATCCGGAGGTAGCCACCCCGCCGGCATTGGAGGCTTTACCAGGCGCATAAAGAATTTTTGCCTTCTGAAATACCTCAACGCCTTGCGGTGTAGTAGGCATATTTGCGCCTTCACCAATAGCAATACAGCCATTTTTCACTAAGGTCTTAGCATCATTTTCATCTATCTCATTCTGAGTAGCGGAAGGAAATGCCACATCGCATTTTATCCCCCAAGGCCTCTGTTTTTCAAAATACTTACAGTTAAATTCCTTGGCACATTCTTTAATTCTGCCGCGCTTAACATTTTTCAAATTTAAAACGCAATTTAACTCTTTAGTGTCAATACCGTCTTTATCATAAATATACCCGTCAGAGTCAGAGAGCGTAACTACTTTAGCCCCCAGCTGCAGAAGCTTCTCCACGGTGTATTGAGCAACATTACCTGAACCGGAAACCGCGCAAACTTTTCCTTTTAAAGAATCTCCGCGCAGCTTAAGCATTTCTTCTACAAAATACACGCAACCATAACCCGTAGCTTCCGGCCGGATCAAGCTCCCGCCCCAATTAAGACCTTTACCGGTCAAGACACCGGTGAATTCATTGCGCAACCTTTTATACTGCCCAAACATATAACCTATTTCACGGCCACCTACACCGATATCCCCGGCTGGAACATCGGTATTCTGGCCAATATGCCTGGAAAGCTCAGTCATAAAACTTTGGCAAAACTTCATTACTTCATTATCCGACTTCCCTTTAGGATCAAAATCCGAGCCGCCTTTTCCGCCCCCCATAGGCAAAGTAGTAAGCGCATTCTTAAAAACCTGCTCAAAAGCCAAAAATTTCAATATACCCAAGTTCACACTGGGATGAAGGCGCAACCCGCCTTTATACGGCCCGATGGCACTGCTCATTTCAATACGGTAACCACGGTTAATTTGAACTTCTCCTTGATCATCAAGCCAAGGAACACGAAATATTATTGTTCTTTCCGGTTCAATCATTTTTTCCAATATCTTAGCTTTCTGATATTTAGGATTTTTTTCAATAAAAGGCATTACTGATTCCACAACCTCTCTTACTGCCTGATGAAATTCCACCTCCCCCGGGTTCTTCTGTACTACCAGATCCATAAACTCTTCGACTTTCTTTACCATTTTTCTTCTCCTCCTTGCCCATAAGGGCACACCCGCGCAAGACCTTATAAGCGCGGGGTGTTATTTTTTAGAAAGCTCGCCGATTATTGACTGGGCTGCCTTTTTGGCCATCCCCATCGCTTCAATAACCGTGCCTTCTCCACCCACAATATCCCCACCGGCAAAAACCCCTTTAATCGAACTCTCCATAGTTTCAGCGTCAACAATGACATCTGAATACTTATCTGTTTTTAATTCCGGGGTGGCGTTAATTAAAATTTGATTTGCTTTTAACCCCACGGCAATCACGCATAAATCACAATCAAGTTGAAATTCACTTCCTTCTATAATCACCGGCCTCCTCCTGCCTGAGCTGTCCGGTTCTTTTAATTTAGACTTAAGACAAATTAACTTCCTAACAAACCCCCGGCCATCTCCAATAAACTCTTTTGGCTGCACCAAAAATTCAAACTTTACTCCTTCTTCCCGGGCATGCTCCAGTTCCAAGCGTCTTGCCGGCATTTCAATTTCCGTGCGCCGATAAATAATTGTAGTGTTAAGCGGCAAACCATTTAACTTCTGCAGTCTCAAAGCAACTCTGGCAGAATCCATAGCCGTATTGCCTCCACCAACAATCAAAACGTTTCTTCCAATATTAACCGGAGTATGAAACTCGGGGAATTTATAAGCAGACATTAAATTGACCCTAGTCAAGAATTCATTTACTGAATAAATATTACAAAGATTTTCGCCATTAATTCCCAAGAAAGATGGCACCCCCGCGCCCAGCCCCAAAAATACATTAGAATACCCTTGGGTGAATAATTCTTTAATGGTTTTAGCTTTGCCTGCAAGAAAATTAGTAATAAAATTAACCCCTAATTTTTTTAGATAATTTATCTCAAAATCCAAAACATCCCAAGGCAGCCTAAAAGGAGGGATGCCATATCTTAAAACCCCGCCGGTTTTATGCAGGCTTTCAAAAATATCAACTTGGATTCCCTGGCGCGCTAATTCTCCGGCGCAGCATAAACCAGCCGGGCCAGAACCCACTACCGCCACTTTAAATTTAGAAAACTTTTGGCCTTTTTCTTCCTTAACATCCAAATTGTTATTCTTGCCATAATCCCCGGCAAAACGTTCTAAAAAATGAATATTGATCGCTTTTTCGGAAGCAAAAGGCGCGTCTTTCTTAGTCAGTATACAGGTTTTACGGCATTGGTATTCCGCCGGGCAGACTCTTCCGCAGATCGAAGGAAAATTATTTTTTTCTCTAATCGTAAAATACGCCAGATTATAATCCTTTCGCGTGATCTGATAAATAAACTTCTTGATATCAATGCCTACCGGACAACCGCTGATACAAACCGGGTTCTTACACTGCAGACAGCGGGAGGCTTCTACATAAGCCTCTTCTTCAGAGTACCCCAGGACTACCTCCTGAAAATTCCCCGTTCTGGTTACCGCAGGTACTTCTCTAACTTTTACCGGTTCTTTTTTCATAATTTAAAATTTCCGTCATTCAGACTGTGTCGCAATAACAAAACGTGCGTCATTGCGAGCCCCGCAGGGGCGAAGCAATCTCGGTTTTGAGATTGCTTCGCCGCCTACGGCTCCTCGCAATGACATTGCGACACAGTCTGAATGACGATTCTATATCTTCAGATTACAAATGTGTTTCTCCTGAATGCTATACACCTTATTTCTCTTTTGGAGTTCTTCCCAATCAACGCCATGGCCATCAAAATCCGGCCCATCAACACAACTAAATTTTACCTGGCCAAAAACAGTCACCCGGCAGCAACCGCACATTCCGGTGGCATCCACCATCAGCGCATTAAGCGAAACTAAAGTTTTAATCTTATATTCACTGCTAGCTAAAGCCGCTCTCTTCATCATCGGAATAGGGCCCACAGAATAAATCAAATCATATTTACCTTTACTCAAAAGTTCCTTTAACATGTCAGTGGTAAAGCCTTTCCTTCCGTAAGAACCATCATCAGTCATAATATAAATTTGATCAGATGCGCTTTTAAGTTCAGCTTCCAAAATGAGCAGGTCTTTATTCCGAGAACCCAGAATAGTAGTAATCTGATTACCTGCCTGCTTTAAGGCGCGGGCAACCGGCAGAATCTCGGCAATCCCCACTCCTCCGCCAACCAAAATTATTTTTCCATATTTCTTAATCTGGGTAGGATGCCCTAAAGGCCCGACTAAAGAATAAAGTGAATCTCCGGGATTTAATCCACCTAAACTCCGAGTGGTAAAACCTGCCTCCTGAAAAATCAAGCTCAGAGTACCTTTTATTTTATCCGTATTCACTAAGGTCAAGGGGATGCGCTCCCCCTTTTCGCTAGCCATTAACATCACAAACTGTCCGGCTTGGGCCTTCGCGGCGATATCCGGAGAAAGAATATCCAATTGCGTAATCTTTACCCCTGCCACATCATTAATAATCTGTTTGTTGAGTATTTTCACCCCGCACCTTCTTCTTATTAGTTAATTTTTAACCCTACGCCTTCTAATATCTAAATACAAAGAAGGTGCGGGGTTCATATCTAATTTTGCCTAAATTTTATGCAAAAATAAAAAAAAGACGCCCGAACAACTGTTCGGACGTCTTTGTCCCAGCGTTGAACCAAATCTGGGGTATATTATTATCAATTAGCATATCTGTCAAGTTTTATCTTAAACATACTCATCCCTTATTCCGGAATCTACATGGCTAAAGAAGAACTTTAGCATATCCTGATCAACATTATCCAGTTTGTTAAAATAACGCTCAATCATTTTGTACCCGGCCTGCTTAACTTTAACTGATGCAAAATCATCGAGATATTCTTGCAGAGTAATTAAAGCATTCATACTACATTTACCTTTGATCATTCCGGGTTTAGCTAATTGCATAAAGGCTTCGCCGGTTCTTTCCATGCGATAACAGGCAGCGCAAAAACTGGGGATATAATCATGGGCAATCAAAGTCCCCACGATCTCATCCAGGCTGCGCTGGTCACCAAGCGAAAACTGACCGCCTGCCTGCTCGGCACGGCTGGCAGAATACCCTCCGGGAGAGGTATTAGATTCAGCGCTAATCTGGGAAACCCCCAGGCTAATCAAGGCATCGCGCATCAAAGCATTCTCACGGGTAGTCATAATGATCCCGGTATAGGGCACAGAAAGCCTTAAAATCGCCACCACCTTTTTAAATTCATCATCAGAAATTTTATGGGGAGGCCTCAGGGACAGCTCCGCGCCCTCTGCCGGCTCAATACGCGGCACAGAAATAGTATGCGGCCCGACTTTAAATTTCTCCTCCATATGCTCAATATGGGAAAGCAATCCTAATGTCTCAAAACGCCAGTCAAATAAACCATAAAGCGCGCCAATCCCTATATCATCTATCCCGGCTTTAAATGCCCGATCAACCGCATCAATCCTATTATCAGGATCACTTTTTGGCCCTTTAGGATGCATACGCAGATAAGTTTTCTGATGATATGTTTCCTGAAAAATCTGGTAAGTCCCTATACCGCTTGATTTAAGCTTTTTAAAATCATCAATACTCAGCGGCGCGCAATTAACATTAACCCTTTTAATCTTATTCTTACCCACTTCCGCAGCATAAATAGCTTTCACTGCTTGGACATAATAATCTACATTAGATTCCCCACCAGGCGCTTCCTCCCCGCAAACCATCAGTATTCTTTTATGTCCACGGCCTAAGAGCCATTCAGTTTGCGATTTAATTTCAGCTGCGCTTAAGGCTTTACGCTTAATTGCCAAGTTATCGGATTTAAACGCGCAATAAAGGCAGTTATTTACGCAGAAATTGCTGATATAAAGCGGGGCAAATAATACCACTCGCCTGCCGTAAATTGCATCTTTAACAAAACTAGCCGCGGCAAATATTTTTTCAAGAGAGCCGGCATCCTGAACTGCCAGCAGGATGGCTGATTCTTCCAGCGTAAGCCTTTTTAAGGATTTGCTTTTATTAATAATCCTGTCAATTTTACGGCTATCGCTATCGGCAGTGGACAATAATAAGTTATTTATTCTCTCTTCATTAATCTGCTTCATTTACTGCTTATTTTCCTTTTGCCTTAATTAAGGCATTAACGAAATAAATAAGGTTTTCCAGCTCTACCTCAAGATTCACATTGTTTATCAGGCAATCATCATTTCCCCGCAGTTGTATTGGGGCAAAATTTAATACCCCTTTAATTCCTGCCGAAAGCATAATATCAACTACTGGCTGGGCGGCCGCAGCCGGGACCGTAATAATTCCAATTTTAATATTATTCTTACGCACAAACTCCGGCAGGCCGGCTAAGGGGAAAACCGGGGTTTTCTCTTTGGGTTTAAATTTTAACGCGTCTATATCAAAAGCAGCGACAACCTTTATCCCCTCTTTCTCAAAACCAGTATAATGCGTAAGAGCGGATCCCAGCTTTCCTAAACCAACAATCACCACTTTTTGCAATTCATCTTTACCAAGAATAGTATTAATCTTTTCAATCAGTTCATCAATCTTATAGCCGCCGCGTTTATTTCCCGATATATCAAAAATAGAAAAATCCTTACGCACCTGAGACGAAGTTACCTCTACGGCATCCGCTAAATTATCCGAAAAAATCCGCACAAAACCCAGTGATTTAAGGCGATAAAGCGCGCTCTTATACTTAGAAAGCCGCATAATACAAAGTTTGTTCGTTTTCATATTATTTTTTATTTCTACTCATAACTGTCAAAATTAATCGTGTGTCATTCCCGCGAAAGCGGAAATCTGGATCCCCGTTTTCACGGGGATAACACACTTAAATCAGTAGGTGAGCGTCCTAGAGACATTAGAAGCCCGATAGTATCTTTAATCTGAACTGCGATGCTCTCTTTTTCATGAGCGCGCGCAGGATAAATGTTATAAAAGGACCGGTATTCAAGCGGAGTTACATTAAGCATCACGGAATTCGCTCCGCTAAGCAGCGCCTCTCTCCTAGCATCAGGATTAAGTGTCTCCAAGGCAGTAGTAACTAGAATTTTAGCATTCGCCGCATCAATGATGCGCGAAATAGCAATAACCTTAAGCACAGTTTCTACTTCGGGCGATGGATATTTAGCCAGCGGGGTTTGCGGATGCCTAATAAATGGGCCAAAACTAAACATCTCGGCATGCAACTCTTTAGTTAAAAGTATGTCATTTAAAAGATCTTCTGGGCTTTGTTGCGGCAAGCCAATCAAACCTCCGGTAATAATCATATAGCCCAACTCATAAGCTTTTTTTAAATGCGCAATGCGGCTAGCCAGATCTTTACCCGCGGTGACCTGTTGATAAAGCTTGGGGTTAGATGTTTCAAATCGCAAAAGCAATCCCCGCGCGCCGGCATCATAAAGAATCTTTAAATTATCCAGCCCCACTTCTCCGAAGCTAATAAAAATTAGAGCCGGCCAATTAACTTTTATCTTACGGATAATCTCGGCAAGCTCCTCTATACTATATCCACTATCTTCACCGGATTGCAACACCAGCGCCTTAAAACCATGCTCCTGTATTGCTTGCCGGGCAGCTTCAAGTATCTGGCCGCAAGTTAAGCGATAACGCGTAATATTTTGGTTACCCTTAGCGATACCGCAATAATCACAATTACAGCGGCAGTAATTGGAAATTTCAATAATCCCATGCACGCAGCAAGAATTCTTATGGTGTTTCTGACGCAAGAAATTTGCCGTTTTGAAAAGAAGCTCCAGGGCGGGTTTATTTTTTTCCTTAATCAAAATCAGGAGTTCTTCCGGCGAAAGTTTCTTGCCTTCGGCTGCCTTATCCAATATTCTCAAGAATTCGCCGGATACAGATTTCTGATTAAGGTCCAGGCGGGAAAGCTTTAGGTCAACTTCCTGAAGCTCAAAAAAAGTCTCCTTCCAAACAGCCAGAATGCTTTTGGCTTCATCTTCGGGAATTTTCGCAATAGCATAACCACCCTGGGCGTAGATATAATCACCGACAGACAAACCATCTAGTTCATTATAGGCTTTCTTCTTCTCGCCGAAGTAGTCTACAACCACCATCTTATTATTAATCGCCTCTATTTTTCCGGGAATTGCATAACACATACAAATATTAATTAGAATCTAGGGGACGGTTCTGTTTTTTATATATAAAAAACAGAACCGTCCCCTTGTTTCCATTAGAGAAAATTTTCAATTTAATCATAATCAAATGAAACCAGGCGCAAAACGCGCTGTTGCGGAATATGTTTTATACTGAATAAAGCATTCTCTAATGCTGAGCCTTGAGATTTTTCTTTAAAGAAAAACCTTAAGCACTCCTCATTAATCTCAGTAAACTCGCCTAATTCCAAAAACACCTGCGTTACATTTTTGGCATTATGCTGGCTAAGATGATGTAGGATATCTTTAAATAAATCCTCCAGAAAATGAATTTCATGCATCCTTAAACTCCTGATTAATATGCTTAATCAGCGCGTCGGCAGTAGAACTTACCTCTTTAGAAAGGCCATCTTTATGTTCTACGCTTTTAGGCTGAATACCGATAAAATAAATCTCGGCCTGAGTATCTTCATACAAAATACGGCTAATCACCGGCAATGGCATACTGTGCGTGCTTAAAGTTGACTCGGGAATATGTTCGGCATCAATGAGGCGCAATTCTCCGGGCGCTCCCCCAAAATCCGCCGCATCAATAAAGATAATCCTCTGCGCAGAGGCGCGTACCGGCCTCTCAGATAAGGCCGGGTGCCGCGCAGAGGCGCGTACCGGCCTCTCAAGTAAGGCCTCCTGCTGCGCAAATAACTTTATCGCCTGATCAATGATATTTCCCGGAGTAGATCCGGCGTCAATCACCGAAAGCTTAACGCTCGGTTTTAGACCAGAGGCGATATATGGCCCCACTCCATCATCAGCGCGAAAACAATTACCTACAGTGATAATCAGTGTGTGAGAAAATTCTTGGGGAGTTAAAAGATTGGTTACTGAGCCAGTATTACCGGCCAACAAATTTGACATTCAAAAAATGCGCGGAGCAGGAGATACACGGGTCATAAGCGCGTACCAGCATCTCCAGCAGGAGAGTAATCTCTTCTTGGCTCTTATCAAGTATTTGAGGAACTAATGAGGCCATATCATGTTCGATATTATTCAAATTCTGCCCGGTAGGAATAACGCAATTAGCGTTGACAATCTTACCTTGATTATCAATTTCATATTCATGGAATAGAATTCCTCTGGGAACTTCAACTGCCCCAATGCCGCAACCCGCCTTAACTGGAATAGTACCCCGTTCATTTAAGCCCACCACAATCTCCTGGGAATAATCCACACCTTTATCTTTAAGCCTTTCCAAGATCTCAATAGCATCCTCCAGCGAATGCACACATTCAATCAGCTGGGCAGCAGTATTTAAGTATGGGTTAGTTACTATTGGTTTCATCCCCAAAGCCTTAGCTGCTTCTTTAGCCTTGGGATGAAGTTTATGCTGGTTAAGATTAAAACGCGCCAGCGCCCCAACCGCATAAGATTGCCGAGTAGCCTTGGTGTGTTTAGCGCTAGAATGGCTAACTACAAATTCGTTGGTAAGTTTACGGTAGTCTTTTTTAGCCATTCGCAATCCATCAGTTGAGCCTAAGTCTCCTGAAAGCATCGGATATTCACTGCTATCATTAACCAGGCTCACATATTCAGTTTCACGGCTAAACTGTGGAAATTTAAGGGCCTTGGCTAACTCTAAAGTCGCTTCCATATCCGGACGCAGGCCAATTAAAATGTTGAGCATACGGAGCAAATCTTTTTCCCGCGGGAGCTTGGTAAACCCGCCGACAATACAGGAGATCGGATGCACGTGGCGCCCAACCAGAATATCACAAACATCATTACATTCCTTTTTCATGCGTAACGCCCTGCGCACAACCGTATTATGTGTTTCAATTAAAGGAACAAAACTTTTTACTCCCAAAAGATCCGGGGCAACCAATAAATAAATATGTAAGATATGGCTATCCAGATTCTCCAGATGCAGAAGAAACTTGCGCAACTTGATCGTTTGCTCTGAAGGGATAAATCCTAAGGCATCCTCGGCCGCCTGGATAGAAGCCAGGGTATGCCCGCAAGCGCAGATACCGCAGATACGTGAAGTAATATGCTGGGCCTCAAAGATCGAACGGCCGCGCAGCATCCCTTCGAAAAATCGGGGAGATTCAACAATATCTAAACGGCATTCCTCAAGTTTGCCGTTCTTCACATTCACCACGATATTGCCATGGCCCTCTACGCGGGTCAAATATTCGACATTAACCTTGATGTTTTTGCTCATTTACATTACTCCCGTGGCTTATTATACATATTCATTTTATTCTCAACCCAATCTAAAGAAATATTATATTTTTTCAAGATGTCCATCTGCCCATCTTTAGCGGGATTACTGAGCATCCCGCGGCAGCCATAACAGATATTGCCATTATTAATACACCAAGAGTTGCATCCAGCGCGAGTCACCGGCCCCAGGCAAGTAACCCCCTTATCATACATACAGACATTTTCGTTAAAACGGCATTCGGCACAAACCGCATAATCCGGCACAACATATGCTAGGCCGGCTAAGGCGCATTTTAAAACTTTTACGAATTCCGGCTGATAAACCGGGCAACCGTGTAGATAGTAATCAACTTTAATTATCTGATGTAATGGATGCGTGGGAATAGATTCAAAATATTTAGCGGCATTCTTATAGACGTATTTCTTGATATCTTCAAGATCAAAATTATTCTTCATCCCATTAATCCCGCCGATAGTAGCGCAAGATCCATAAGCAATCAAAACTTTAGCGGTAGCGCGAATCTTCTTAATCCTTTCTAGGTCATGGGAAGTTGTAATACTGCCCTCAACAATCGCCACGTCATAATCATCACTTTTTTCAGACATCGCTTCACGAAACATGACCACATCAATCAGGCCAAGGATATCTAAAAGCGCTTCGCCGAAGTTAGCCACTTGCAGCTGGCAGCCTTCACAAGATGAAAAATCAAAGAATGCAACTTTAGGTTTACGCATACTATTGTATTATAAAGCTTCTGGGTTACCTTTAATTTGATCGTATGAAAATACCGGGCCATCCTTACAACAATAATATTGCGCGATCTGGCAATGGCCGCATTTTCCAATACCACATTTCATATGCCTTTCTAAAGACACGTAAATCTGTTTTTCAGGAATCTGTTTCTTGAGTATTTCAATTAAAACAAACTTATACATAATCGGCGGGCCAACCACTACCGCGAAGGTTCTCTTGGGATTAAGATTCACTCCGGGGATAAGCGAAGTAATTAAGCCAATATTGCCTTTCCAATCAGGATCGGCTTTATCCACCGTACAATTGAAGTTAACATCCAGCCTCTTGCCCCACTCCTTGATCTCATTGGCAAAAAGCAGGTCCGCGGGTTTCTTACAACCCAGAAGAATGTGCACTTTGCCGAAATCACGGCGATTATCAATTACAAAGTTAATCAACGAACGCAAGGGCACGATTCCCAATCCACCCGCTACAAATAGAAGGTCATTACCTTCTAATATCTGCACCGGAAATCCGCGCCCAAAAGGCCCGCGAATCCCCAAGGAATCCCCTGCCTCCATTTTATGCAAAGCATTAGTTACTTTGCCGGCATTGCGCACTACCAACTCAAAATAACTGCGCTTAGTGGGCGAAGAAGAAATGGATATGGGCGCCTCTCCGATGCCTAAAAGAGAAATCATCACAAACTGCCCCGGCTCATGATCGAGGCTGATTCCTTCCTCTAAAGCAATCTTGAAATATTTTTCTTGGGCAGTCATCATGCGCGCCTCAAGAATCTTAGCCGGCATGACAATATATTCTGACTCTTTTAATTCAATACGTTTCATTTGGCTTCTTTCGCTAAATCATTAATTGTTTCTTTAAGTTTAATATTCGCCATGCAAGCACGCGAACACCTGCCACAACCAGTACAAAAATAACGGCTATATTTATCAACCGGATATTTAAACTTACGCATATAGCGATGACGCTGGCGTTGGCCGCGTTCTTTGCGGAAATTCTCATTACCCGCCACCTTAGCAAATGGTTCATTTTGACATGAATCCCAACGCCGGTATCGGGCTCCGGTATTTAAATCAAGATTCGGCTCATCAATAATATCAAAACAATAACAAGTCGGGCAAACATTGGTGCAATTACCACAAACAACACAACGCTTATTCAAATCTTCCCAAACTTTACTATTCAATGAACAATCAAAAAGGACTTTAAGGTTTTCGTGTTTTACGTTAACCTCATCTTTAAAAATAGAACGCTTCATTTGGCGCAAAGATTCAAGCGCCTTGAGCATCTTGGCGTCCGCAGGCTTAAAAACTGACGCTTTACTTACTAACTCATCCCCCAGCATGGTATTAATGTGCACAATAAAAACATCTCCTAAATCAGTAAAAAATAAATCATAACCACCGTTGGGTAAATGATTGCCCACAACACAACAACTGGCATATTCATCACAATAATCATTGCACTCTAAACCAATAATCGCAATTTTATTCTTGCGTATAATATAGTTAATATCTTTAGGCTTATCCGCAAAAACCATATTCAGGCATTGTATGCCAGCCAGATCACAGGTATGTACGCCAAAAATAACCATCTTTTCATATTCTAGAATAGCATTTAACGTATTCTGGCGTTTATTATAAGCAGTTATGGTTTCCTGAGTAGGAAGAAAATATTTTTTGGGAGGTAAAATGGTAGGGATATACTTAAGGGCAACATCTTTTGCCGATGAAACTTCGCCAAAAGAGAAATTATTATACCCCCGGGCAACCGGAGCAACCACTTTTTGAGATTGCGCTAACGCGCTGATAAACGCGTCTAAATCTTTTTTCGCAAGTATAACAAAATGCTGCATGGGGAGAAATTTATTTACAAGTTTACCCCGTTAGAGGCAGGTTGCCGAAGGCAACCGTCGGACGCCTCTGGCGTCCTGCCTCTAACGGGGTTTACGGATATAAATTGTATATTGTGAATATTATCACAAAAACTGTTCTTGTCAAACGTTTTATTTCCTATTTTAAAACAAAGGGGAGGAGTTCTATTTTTCAAGAATCGTGGGGACGGTTCTATTTTTTCATATTTAAAAATAGTAAAAAATAGAACCGTCCCCATGTTTTTCGGGAAAAATAGAACTCCTCCCCTTGATTTTATAAAAGCAGTGTAACTTGATTTTTTAGAACTTCAAGAAATCCGCTTGAGCGTGAGTAGATTACGATGGTATTTCCTTGGCGGGTACGTATGGTAATCTTACCTCCCGCTAGCTTAGCCACCAGGGGGGCATGATCCGCTAAAACGCCCAAAAAACCTGATGCTGAAGGCACGATCAGGGAAATCGCTTCTCCCTCATACAGGGTTTGATCAGTAGAGTAAATACCCACTTGGAAAGTTTTAACCATTTTATTTATTATTCAACAACTGTTTATTCTTCTCTATCGCTTCCTCAATCGTGCCCACCATATAAAAAGCCTGCTCATGCAGATCATCCAGCGCGCCGCTAATAATCATCTTTACCCCTTTAATCGTATCCTCTAACTTCACGTATTTACCTGGCATGCCGGTAAAATTCTCGGCTACAAAAAACGGCTGGGAAAAAAATCTTTGCACTTTGCGCGCCCGCTGGACGGTTAATTTATCTTCATCCGACAACTCATCAATACCCAGTATTGAAATAATATCCCGCAGATCTTTATAGCGTTGGAGAATTTTCTGAACCGCTAAAGCCGTATTATAATGCTCATCTCCCAGAAGGCGCGGATCCATGATTCTGGAATTAGAATCTAAAGGGTCAACCGCCGGATAGATCCCCAGCTCGGAAATTTGGCGCGACAAAACTATTTTCGCGTCCAAATGCGAGAATACGGCCGCCGGAGCCGGATCGGTTAAATCATCCGCCGGAACATAGACGGCCTGAATGGAAGTTATCGAGCCATCGCGGGTAGAAGCGATTCTTTCCTCGAGCTGGGCAACTTCAGTGGAAAGATTAGGTTGGTATCCGACTGCCGAGGGCATCCTGCCTAAAAGCGTAGAAACCTCGCTGCCTGCCTGAATATAACGGTAAACATTGTCAATAAACAAAAGCACGTCTTTTCTTTCCTGGTCGCGGAAATACTCCGCCATGGTTAAAGCGGATAAGCCAATCCGCAGGCGGGCGCCCGGCGGCTCATTCATCTGGCCAAACACCAGGGCGCTATTATTAATTACTCCCGAAGCGTTTAATTCCAGCCAAAGTTCGTTTCCTTCCCTGGTCCGCTCCCCTATTCCGGCAAAAACCGATACACCTCCGTGTTCTGTGGCAATAGTGCGGATTAACTCCATAACGATAACTGTTTTGCCCACTCCGGCGCCGCCAAACAACCCGACTTTTCCGCCCTTAGGAATGGGCGCCAAAAGGTCAATCACCTTTAATCCTGTTTCTAAAATATTTTCTATGGGCAGCTGCTCCTGGAAATTAGGTGAAGCCCGGTGAATAGGATTCCTGATTTCCGGATGCTCCAATGCCCCCTTGCCGTCGATGGTCTCACCCAGAAGGTTAAAAATCCTGCCTAAGGTTTGTTTGCCTATCGGCACGGTAATCGGGCTGCCGGTGTCAGTTGCCTTCATCCCGCGCACTAAGCCATCCGTGGGCCCCAGGGCAATACAACGCACAGTATTATTCCCGATATCCTGAGCCACCTCCAGGGTAAGATTAATTCCTTTTTCCTGAACCTTAATCGCGTTCAAAAGCTGCGGCCCTTGATTCTCAGGAAATCTGATATCCACGCTTGGCCCGATAATCTGAAGTAACTGCCCTTCTGCCATAAGTACTCCGTTAACTTAATAATAATATAACAGTATGCTATTATCCCCTCAATGCTTCCGCTGATGAAGTAATCTCTAAAATGTCCTGAGTAATCCCCGCCTGCCTAACCTTATTTCTAAAAAGCACCAAGCCTTCTAAAAGGTCTTTAGCATTATCCGTGGCTGTCTTCATCGACACCGTCCTGGCAGCATGTTCGGAAGTAAACGCCTCTAATAAAACCAGCTGCATTTTAATCTTAAGATACCGCGGAACTAAATCCTCCAGTATACTTTTTAAATCCGGTTCAGCGATATACTCTATCGGTTGAACTATCCTTGACTGGATGTTTAACAACTGTTCAATAACCGGTTTCTGAGTAAGGGAGTTTTCAAAACTAGTATAAGCCAGATAAACCGACCCCGCCTGCCCGCTTAAGAATAAATTAGTTAACTCTAATGTAAGCTTATCGCAAAAATCCTGCTTAAATTTCGCGTTTAACCCGATATATGAATTCACTATTTCCAGCGAGCTTGCCCTAAAATAACTTAATCCTTTCTGGCCGACTAAAATTAATTTTATTTTCTTAAAGTTATTTTTTCCTAAAAATTCCTGCGCGGCAGCCAGGACATTCTGATTATACATTCCGCACAATCCGCTATCCGAGCTAATCAGGCAAAGCGCGGCAGGCGCCTGGGCGGATCCTTTTTTAAAATATTCGGATAAATTTTCTTCAGCTAAACCGGCAAGATTATGCATAAGATTTTCCAATCTTAAAGCGTACGGCCGCAGAACCAACAGCTGCCCCTGAATCCGGTTCAACTTAGCCACGGAAATCATCTGCATGGAGCCGGTCACCTTTTTGGTATTTTCTACGCTGCGAATACGGTTTTTTATCTGTTTTATAGATTGCGGCATTGAGCCCCCTAAGGCTTAACAACCATAACATATTTTAAAATCAGGGGACGGTTCTATTTTTAAAATTTAAAAATAGTAAAAATAGAACCGTCCCCGTGTTTTACTTCATAGAACTTTTGGCGGTACTAAAAATTCTTTCTTAAAATCAGTAATCAGGATATCCAGTTTACTCTTTAGACTTAAATCTAAATCATTCTTTGACACTATCTCTGCCTGAATTTCCGGAAATTTCGCGTCGATAAATTTATATAATTGCTGCTCAAATTGTTTAATCCTGCCTACCGCTAAATCATCCAAATAACCATGAGTACCAGCGTAAATAATAATTACCTGCCTGACTGCTTCCAGCGGCTCATACTGCGCCTGCTTTAAAGCCTCCACCATTCTTTCACCGCGGGTTAATTGCGCGCGGGTGGTCTTATCCAAATCCGTTCCGAATTGAGTAAAAGTTACCAGTTCCCGGTATTGCGCCAAATCTAATCTTAACTTTGAAGCTACCTGGCGCATGGTTTGACTCTGGGCCTTGCCTCCCACGCGAGAAACCGACAATCCCACGTTCACCGCCGGCCGGATACCCGCGTAAAATAAATCACTTTCCAGATAAATCTGGCCATCAGTGATTGAAATAACATTAGTAGGAATATAGCTAGAGATATCTCCGGCTTGAGTTTCCACAATCGGAATAGCGGTGATTGAGCCTGCGCCTAAGGCGTCATTTAATTTGGCCGAACGCTCCAGGAGCCGGGAATGCAAATAAAAAATATCCCCGGGATAAGCCTCCCTGCCCGGAGGGCGCCTAAGCAGTAAGGATAACTGCCGATAAGCTTGAGCGTGCTTGGACAGATCATCATAAATTACTAAAACATGTTTTCCTGAATACATAAACTCTTCGGCCATGGCGCAAGCAGAATAAGGAGCAAGATATTGCAGGCTGGCCGAAGCCCGGCTGGAGGCGCTGACAATGGTGGTATATTCCATCGCCCCATACTTTTTAAGCACTTCGTTGACCGCCACCACGCTGGATAATTTCTGGCCAATCGCGCAATAAATACAGTAAACATCTTTTCCTTTTTGGTTAATGATCGTATCAATAGCAATAGCGGTTTTTCCGGTCTGGCGGTCTCCGATAATCAATTCACGCTGGCCGCGGCCAATAGGAGTCATCGCGTCAATAGCTTTAATTCCGGTCTGCAGCGGCTGGTTTACCGGCTGTCTTTCTATGACATTCGGAGCGCTGGATTCTATCGGCCTGGACTTCTGCGCATCAATCCGCCCTTTGCCGTCAATTGGCCGGCCCAAACCATTAACTACTCTGCCCACCAAAGCCTCTCCTACCGGAACTTGCACAATTTTACCCGTGCGCTTAACCAAATCACCTTCCCGGATAGTTTTATCCGGATTATCCGTGCCGAAAATTACTACTCCGGCGCTGTCTTCTTCCAAATTTAAAACCATCCCCATAATATCGCCTGAAAACTCCACCAACTCACCCATCATCACATCATCCAGACCGTAAACCCGGGCAATGGTATCTCCAACTTGAATTACCGTGCCAATAGATTCGGTGCGCAGCCGGAATTGATATTTCTCCAGCTCCTTCTTAATTATCGAGGTAACTTCTTCCGGTTTTAAAACCATCTTAACCCTTCCTAAATTAACCCATTCTCACTGTGATCAGTTTGTCTCTTAGCTCCGCGAGGCGTTTTTTCACTGAACCGTCAATAATCGTATTGCCAATCACCACCTGCACTCCGCCTAATAAACTACCATCTAAATCAATATAAAACCGTAAACTTTGTTTAAACTTATTTTTCAGAGCCTCTTCTATTCTTTTAATTAAATCCAATTCCAGCGGAAAAGCCGTCTTAAGCAGCACATCCACCTGGCCCTGATGGCTGTATTTGGCGCGCAAATATTCCGCCACCTCCAGAAAAATATTAAACCGCTTCTTTTCCAAGAGAATTTTCAAAAAATTACGCATCTCTTCCGTTGGGCCGTCCTGGATTACTTCATCAATAATCGCGCACTTTTCAAGATAAGAGATCTTCGGGTTATTCAACAACTCTCCAAAGCCCGGATTATCGCGAATGATATTTTTTACAGTTACCAAATCTTCCAAAGCCTTATTTTCCCCGCAATTGTCCCGGGCAAAACTTAAAAAAGCTTCGGCATACCTGCTGACTACCGCTTTATCTTTGATCATTCCGCTTTCTGGACCTCCCGGATAAAATCCTCAACTATCTTGCGATCGCCATCCCCGGTAAGCTTCTCCTGAATTACCGTCCTGGCAGCGCCCAAAGCAATATCCACGATTTTCTCTTTAAGCTGTTCCTGAACCTTAGAAACCTCATACTTTACCTGCGCTCGCGCGTCGGTAATAATATCCTGGGCCTCTTCATAGGCTTTCTTGCGCGTCTGCGCGGTTACTATCTTAGCCTGCTCAACCGCCTGATTAATTTTTGCCTGAGCTTCATTGGCAATGTTAGAAATCTTAAACTCATAATCGCTCTTTAACCTGGCAATCTCAAACTTAGTATTCTCTATTCCGCTAAGCTCAGAGCTGATTTTTTCCTTGCGCTGATCCAGCAGCCCCAGGATTTTTTTCCAGGCGAATATTCTTAACAGAAATAATAATAGGAAAAAACTTAAAACCTGCGCCAGAATTTCACTTCCGCTAAGCATCTTTAAAAGTTCCACGCTATTTTCTCTCCCTTTGAGCCTTACTTACCGGCGTACATAAAAGCAAATACCAAAACGTAAATGGTAATGGCTTCGATAAAAGCACAGCCGATAATCATGCTGGTCATTATTTTATTAGAGGCCTCCGGCTGCCTGCTGATTGCCCCCATAGCCGCGGCTACCGCGATACCTAAACTAATTGCCGAAGCAAATGCCGCCACACCCAAGGCTATGGCTACGCCTAAATCCATTACTGTTTTTGAATCCATGTTAGCTCCTCTCTTTATTATGCAATTTCTTCTTCATGATTTAAAACCAGCGCCAGATAAATTGTAGTTAACAGGCAAAAAACCGCGGCCTGAACCACCGACGTTAATATTCCCATCATCGTATTAAAAATTAACAGCGGCAGGCCTTTAATTCCAAAACCAGCAAGCAAAACAATCAAAACTTCATCCCCCCAAATATTGCCGCGCAAACGCAAAGATAAGCTTAGCGGCCGGATTAATTCGGTAAGAATATGCAAAATTAACATAAATAGCGGCAGAATTACCGTCCAAGCCAAAACCCCGCGCTGTTTGCCGGCTAAGTGATCTAAATAACCCAAAAAACCCAATTCCCTGATTGCCGTATACTGCACATAAAAAAATACGCACAGCGCCAGAGCCAAAGTTGTCGACCAACTGGCGGTAGAAGCTTTCAAAAAAGGGATTAATCCGGAAAGATTCATAAAAAGGATATAAATAAACAAGGTACCGATAAAGGGGGTATATTTTCTCCCCTTTGGCCCGATAATTCCCCGGACAAAATCATCCAAACCTCCAACAATCAGCTCAACAGCTGCCTGCAGCCGGCTGCCGGGAATTAAACTTTTTTTTCTACAAGCAAAAAAAGCCAAGGTTCCCAAAACCAATACAATAACCAAAGAATAGCCGGCATTTTCCCAAAGATGAATAAATTTAAAAAAATGATTCTCGGGAAATTTTGCCGCTAGAATAGCAAAGATATTCGGTAACTCTGGAACACCCATATTCTGGCTCATTTTTTATTCATCCTGGCTACGGCTTTTAAAATCTTGGCAATCTCGGTGACTGCTACTAAGAAACCAAGAATAATACCTAAGAACACCCAATAAGAAGATAAATTAAATCTTTTCTGCAAAAAAGCACCCGCAAAGTAACCTGAAAGCGGCCCGGCAGCTAAAATAAATGGAATAAAAGTAACAAAACCTACAGTTTTTACCCCTTTATAAAAATCTTCTTTCTGCATCAGACCTAAAAAAAATTGACGTCTTCTATCCAATACTGGATTTAGGACGTCTATATTTTATTTCTACTACCTCTCTGTAAGCAAATATTAGGTTACCATAAATCCTATGTTTGTCAATTATTCTTTTAAAAATTGTTTTCCAGCAACTATTAAAATGAGCATTTTTAATGATGGAGATACTTATTATCTAAAAAGTTTCTCCATAATTACTTAATTTTTTCTGGATGATGCCTTACAACTTCTGCTTGCTCCATGTAGATCACGTCTTCTGCGATATTGGTAGTATGGTCACATATACGTTCCAAGAAACGAGCTATCAATAATAACTGAACCGCTCTAGGGGCAGTCGCGCCATCTTTAACCATATAATCCTCAATCAATTCCTCTTGTATAACATTGCGGAGCTGATCGGCTTGGGAATCAGATGATAAAACTTTTTTAGCTAACGCAATATCACCTCTCACAAACGCATCTATGGACATCTTTATCATGTTTTGGGCGACTGCCGCAAGCTTAGGTATATCAATTAATGGTTTTAAGAGAGGCTTATCCACTATCTCAAGCGCGCGCTGGGCAATATCCACTGCGATATCCGCTATTCTTTCTAACTCCGCGTTTATCTTCATGCCAGTTGTGATAAAGCGAAGATCTTTAGCCATAGGCTGATAGCGGGCTATCAAATCAATGCACTTTTCATCTACAGTTAGCTCTAATTTATCAACGCTGGAATCATTGTCTATTACGCTTTTTGCCATCTCCTTGTCCCGATTCTTCAGCGCTTCAATGGATTTATAGATGGCTTCCTCGGCCAAAGCGCCCATCTTTAGGATATCTTTATTCAATTCTTTTAACTCTTGATCAACATGCCTTTCCATTTGAAACCTCCTCATTTTTCCCCAGCCTCCGGCGCTTGGGGAAAAATGACCCCGAGCTCCCGCGAGGGGGAGAATTATTTTACATATTTTTTATCCATACCTTCCGGTAATATAATCTTCTGTGCGTTTGTCATGCGGCGCGGTGAAAATTTCCTGTGTTTTCCCAAATTCTATTAGTTCGCCCAATAGCATAAAACCCGTATCATCTGAAACGCGCGCGGCCTGCTGCATATTATGCGTAACTATTATTATAGTATACCTGTTCTTCAATTCACGCATTAATTCTTCGACTCTTGCGGTTGCCTGCGGATCTAAGGTGGAACAAGGCTCGTCCATTAACAATATATCAGGTTTAACAGCAATAAGCCTGGCTATACAAAGCCTCTGTTTCTGTTCTAGTGATAACCTTAGAGCTGGTTCATTAAGCCTGTCCTTTAATTCATCCCACAAAAGAACACCCCTTAGGCTTCTCTCAACAATTTCATCTAATTTGTCTCTAGTAATACCATCGGCATGAATTCTCTCTCCGAAAACGATATTTTCATAAATTGATAGCGGAAATGGATTGGGCCTCTGAAAGACCATCCCTACTTTTTTACGCAAAACTACTAAGTCTGTGTGAAAATTCAAAATATTAGTACCGTTAATTAAAACTTCTCCATCTGTACGCACACCTTCAATTAAGTCATTCATGCGGTTAAAGACTCTAAGCAAAGTAGATTTGCCGCACCCCGA
Source organism: Candidatus Omnitrophota bacterium (assembly GCA_026387315.1). Lineage (GTDB taxonomy): Bacteria > Omnitrophota > Gorgyraeia > Gygaellales > Profunditerraquicolaceae > UBA6249. The sequence continues at coordinate 11,527 of JAPLLY010000015.1, read as the reverse complement.
GGGCCCGATTATCGCGGTAATCCTGTTTGCCTCTATCTTTGAGTTGACATTTTTTAAGGCTGGGAATGATCCGTACCAAAGATTTAGATTTTTAGTTACTATCTTAGCCAGTGGAGACTCCTTTTTCTGTACTACTCCCTCCCCGCAGGGGATTATCCGAATTTTCCTCTAATATAACCATCCGTGCGTTTGTCTTGCGGCGCGGTAAAAATCTTGTCTGTTTTATCCAGCTCAATAAGCTCACCGCTTAAAAAGAAAGCTGTCCTGTCACCAACCCTAGCCGCTTGCTTTACATTGTTAGTTACTAAAACTATTGTGTATTTTTCTTTAAGCTTAACCATCGCATCTTCTACTTTGGCGGTAGATATAGGATCCAGCCCTGAACAAGGCTCATCAAATAAAATTACCTCTGGTTGGACAGCCAAAGTTCTAGCTATACACAAACGCTGCTGTTGGCCCCCGGACAATTTAAAAGCCGGCTCACTTAATCTATCTTTTACCTCTTCCCAAAGATAGGCTTCTTTTAATGATTCTTCTACTATTTCTCCCAATACCTTTTTATTTTTAATGCCGTGCATTCTCATACCATAAGCCACATTATCAAAAATAGATAATGGAAGCGGCAGCGGTAACGCGAATACCATGCCTACCCTCTTACGCAATAATTCCGTATCAATATTTTTAATATCTTCCTGTTCAAGCTTTATTACCCCGGTCATTTTAAAATTTTGATTAAGGCCATTTAAACGATTAAGCATTCTTAAGAAAGTTGTTTTACCGCTATTTGACGGGCCAATCACGCTTAAAATTTCATTAGCCTGTATTCCCATACTTACCTGCTTTATAGCGTGTATAGAGCCGAACCAGATATTTAAATCGTGTATCTCGAATTTTACCATTTCTTCCTCTTCCTGAACTTATAACGTATTATTATAGCCACTAAGTTCATAATTAAAACAAGTGCTAACAAAACAAAAGCTGTCCCATACCTTATCTTCTCATCAACATTAGGAACTTGTGTTGAAATAACATAAAGATGATATGGCAATGCCATTGCTTGATCAAAGATAGAATCAGGCAGCCGCGGCAAATAAAAAGCCGCGACCGTAAAAAGAATGGGAGCTGTTTCTCCGGCTGCCCTTCCTAAACCTAATATGGTTCCGGTTAATATGCCCGGTATGGCATTAGGAAAAACAATGTGCCTGATGGTCTGCCATTTGCTCGCGCCTAAAGATAAACTTACCTCGCGAAAAGAATATGGAACGCTTTCCAGGGCTTCGCGTGAGGTAGTGATAATTACAGGAAGAATCATTATCCCAAGGGTAAGTGAACCGGAAAGAATTGACGCGCCGAATTTGAAAAATACTACAAAAATGGCCAGGCCGAAAAGCCCATAAACCACTGAAGGCACACCTGCCAAATTCACGATTGCTAATTTTATGAGCCGGGTAAGTAAATTATCTTTTGAATATTCGCTTAAGTAAATGGCCGCTAGAAGCCCTATTGGCAAAGCAAAGATAATCGCGCCGGTAACTAAATATATTGTTCCAACAATTGCCGGGAATATTCCGCCGGCGCGCATTCCTTGCCGCGGCATATCCGAAAGAAACTGCCAATTAATTGCGGGTAACCCTTTCTGGATAATAATTACAACAATTAAACCTACAGGGACCACGATTAAAAGCGTCGCTAAGAATAAAAAGAAAAACGCGATATTTTGTGTTCGGTGAGGATTTTTCATTCTCTTTTATGTAAAAACATATCCGCGGTTACATTAATCGCAAAACTAATAATAAACAGAACTATACCAATAGCAAATAAAGCAAAATAATGCTCCGCCCCCACCACTGCTTCACCCATTTCAGCGGCAATAGTAGCAGTCAGGGTTCTAACCGGCGCTAAAATGCTATTGGGCATGACCGCGGCGTTTCCGGTGATCATCATCACCGCCATTGTTTCACCGATTACTCTGCCTATTCCCAGCATAACTGCTGCCAGTATGCCGCTTGATGCTGCCGGAAGCATTACTCGCCATATCACCTGCCAATGTGTTGCTCCTAGCGCCAAAGCGCCTTCCTTATATGTTCTTGGGACCGAATATAATGCATCTTCAGCAATTGAAACTATTGTCGGCATAGCCATAAATGCCAGCATTATTGAGCCGGATACGGCAGTTAGGCCAGTTGGAAGATGGAAAATATTCTTGACTAAAGGTACCAGGGTTATCATGCCAATAAACCCTAATACAACACTTGGAATAGCTGCCAATAATTCGATTCCTGCTTTAAGAGTCTCTTTGATTTTTAATGGGGCTATCTCGGCTATATAAATTGCGCAGCCAACTCCTATAGGGATAGAAATGATTGCCGCGCCAACAGTAACCAGTAGAGAACCCAGAATTAACGGAAGTATCCCCAGCTGGGCCGGTTCTGAAATGGGATACCAACTCTGACCAAAGAGAAACTTAAAAGGGCTTACAGTCTTAAATACCGCAAGCCCTTCTTTGAGCAAGAAAAGAAAAATCAACGCCACAAAAAATATGGAAGCTAATCCACAAATTAAAACGAGTTTTTCAATAATAAACTCTTTAAACTTGCGCATTGAACACCTTATGTTTTGATCTAGTGGAATCCCGCAAAGCGGGATAGATTTTATCTATTAACTGGCACAAAATCAGTTGCCAAAACAATATCCTGGCCTTCCTTAGAAAGCGTAAAATCTACAAATTTCTTTACCAAACCAACTGGCGTACCATTGGTGTAAATAAATAACGGCCTTGAAATAGGATACTTACCGTTTATGACATTCTCTATTGTCGGTGCTTCATATTCCGATTTTTCATCTTTAGCTATAGCTACGGGTTTTTGCTTCTTTGATATGTAACCCATTCCATAATATCCAACAGCGGCAGGATTTCCAGCCACTTCATCAGCAATTGCCTGAGAAGATGAAAGCATTAACGCTCTTGGCGCAAATTCTTCTTTACTGTTAGGATCATTCTTTCTTAATACATGCTCCTTAAAATAGACATGGGTTCCGGAATTGACTTCGCGTGAGAGAATAACAATCTTCTCATCTTTACCACCAATTTCCTTCCAATTGGTTACCCTCCCGGTAAAAATATCTGCGAGTTGGGATAAAGTAAGTTTGCCGATAGGATTACCCGGGTTTACTACCACTGCAAGCCCATCTAATGCAACTTTTATTTCGTTGGGGTTTATTCCTTTCTGTTTGGCAATAGCAATTTCTTTTTCTTTGATGTTTCTTGAGCTCATAGCAATATCGCAACTGCCACTTATAAGACTTGATAACCCTGTGCCAGAACCACCGCCTGTAACTGCTACAAAATCACCTGCGTTCTTCTCCATATATTTCTCAGCCCAGGCTTGGCCTAGATTCACCATTGTATCCGAGCCTTTGACCTGTATTGAATTTTTATCTTTCCCCGCGAATGCGGAAGCCGCGAACATAACTACTATTAAAACTAATAACCATTTCTTAAACATTTCTTCCTCCTTGTCTACCTAGACAACACCGGCGCAATTCCAATTAGCGCCGGGTGTCTTTTATTTATAAAATATTCTATCTATATTATACCTATATGAAACTAATGTAAAATCTGTGTAAAATCTTAAAACGCTATTTTTAGTTTAGTTCCTAATACATTAGAATCAATCCACTTGCCGGAGCTTTTAGCGGTAACCAGCATATAATAAACTTCCGCCTTTATATTCTTGGTAAGGTTAACCCCTAAACCAGAAGATAGCCTATTTTGATTAAACTGGTTTGCCCCTCCAAAACCAAAAAATACTTCATCAGCCACAAAAGGCTGAATTTCTATTTTCGCGAACTTTAAAGGATACTTGAGCGTGAATTTATGGCGATAGCGGCCAGAATCAGCCTTAGATTCAAAATACCTATACTCTAGGCGATTGCGGCTTTCAAATGTGAACCCTCCTTTAGATAATAACAACGTAGCAGTTAAATACGGTTCGTTCTCCATTTTAAACTTACCCTTGCTCAATTCATAAACCTGACGGTACCCGCCTCCAATACTCCAGCATTTGCTTAATGCATAAGACAACCCAACATCATAGTGCTGATAATAGAATTCATGAACATTGCCTCCCCAGCGAAACTCTTCCTCAAGGGCAACTTTAAGATCCTTATTTATTTTATATTCCTCTATATCCGTATTCCATACCTGAAAATCTCCGTCATCATAAGCATAAACTCTTGCCGCTAAAACAAAGGTTAATCCGATTGCTACAAAAATCGCCTTCTTCATTTTCTCTCCCTGCCTGCCGGCAGGCAGGCTTTTTAGAATAATTGTTTTCTTTCTATCCTCAAAAGGATTATATAATGAAGAGATTAAATCTACTTCAAGAGTAAGTAAAATGTAAGTAAACTTTCGCAGTGTTGTTTTCTATTTAGGAAGGATAAACCAAAACTTTGAGCCCAGGCCTTCGGTACTTTCTACGCCAACACTGCCATTATGCAGTTCGATAATATGCTTTACAATAGAAAGCCCAAGGCCGGTTCCGCCGAGTTCACGCGAGCGCGCTTGGTCAACACGGTAAAATCGTTCAAAGATACGCGAGATATCTTTTTGAGGAATACCCATTCCAAAGTCTTCAATTATAACTTTTATATTACCGCTATCATCCTGATTATATATTTTAATAGAACCTTTATCTTTATTAAACTTTATAGCATTATCAATCAGATTAACTAATACCTGCTCCACCCTATCCTTACCACCATTAATTATGAATTCTTTCGGCAATTGATTTGTAACTTCGATACCTTTGCTTTTAAGCTGAGACTTAAATCCTGCAACCACCTCTTTAACCTGATCATTTAAGTTAAACTCACTCTTTTCGATAACTATTCCCTTTGACTCAAGATGCGACAATGATAATAGATCATTTACAAGCTTATCCAGCCGGTCAGCGTGCTCCTGAATTATCTTTAGAAAATCACGATTATTTTCTTTATCTTCCAAAGCACCTTCAAGAAGCGTCTCCACAAATCCGTAAGCGGAGTTTTTAATTCATGAGAAACATTGGCCACAAAATCACGGCGCATTGTCTCAAGACGCCTTATTTCGGTTACATCATGTATAACCACAAGGCACCCGCTTACAAAACCACTCTCAAAAATTGGAGCAGCGTTAACTTCAAAAATACTCTGCACCGGATAGACAAGCGTTATTTCTTTGGAAACCGATTTGGCGGCGTTAAGTACCTCGGTAATAATTTCGGCAATATCGTTATTGCGGATTGCCTCTAAGAATGTCCTGCCTTCCACGTCATGTTTCGCGACTTGGAATATTCTCTCAATTGCCTGATTAACAGAAACTATCTGGCCTTTTCGGCCCGTAAGTATAACCCCTTCAATCATGCTGTTAAAAATAGCCTTTAGTTGCTGGCTCTGGCTGCTGACATCTTTAATCTTTTCTTCAATATCAGAAGCCATCTTATTCAGGGTATCCGCTAACTCGCCAATCTCATCCTTGGAGTCACAGTATATCTTATGCGAAAAATCTCCGGCAGAGAATTTCCTTGAAACACGAATAATCTTATTAACCGGTTTAATAATCCCTGATGTAATTAACGAGCCTAAAACAAAGGCCATAGACAAAGCAAAAATAATGCTGAAGATAATCGCGTTTCTGACACCCTTTAGCATCTTCTCCACATTCGCCAGGGGTAAAGCTAATCGGATAACCCCGATTATGTTTTCCTTAGACTTAATTGGAACTGCAACGTATAGCATATTAATTCTGAGTGTCGATGAATAACGTATCTCTTCCCCGACCATACCGGCCAAAGCTGATTTTATCTCCAGACGGGCAGCGTGATTCTCCATATCAGAAATATCTTTTAGCAACTTCTGAGAATCGGCCAAAACTTGTCCTTTAGTATCCACAATGGTAATGCGAGATTTTATTTTTAAGCTTAAATTTTTAATTAGGGTTTCCAAGGCGGGTATTTCCGCCTGGATAATTGGCTTAGGAGATAACTGGCTTTGAATTAACTGCGCCTGATTAACTAGAGAAGATTTAAGGTCACGTAAGGAATTCTCTTCTAAATTCTTATCTAAGAAAAACGCGACTAGGCCAAATGTAAATAAGATTACAAACACATAAGAAAAGATTAACTTTAATTTTAAACTTTTAATCTTCATATTCAAACCTATATCCATAATTTTTAACAGTAACGATATATTTTGCTGCGGATTTTAATTTCTTGCGCAAAGTCCTAATATGCACATCCACGGTGCGAGTTTGAATTTCCATCGCGTGGTCAAAGCCCCAGATATTATCCAAAAGGTAATCTCGAGACAAGACTCTGCCTTTAGCTTTAATCAAAGTTTTTAAAAGTTCAAATTCCTTGGAAGTAAGCTCAACCGGCTTATTCTTTACGGTTACCTCAATTTTAGAAAAATCCAGGCCCAGGCCTCCTATCTTTATAACTTCAGGAAGCTTTTCTTTCTCTTTACCGCGGCGAAGCACTGCTTTTATCCGAGCAATAAGCTCTCTAGGGCTAAAAGGCTTAGTCACGTAATCGTCAGCGCCTAATTCCAGGCCTACAATCTTATCCGATTCCTGGCTTTTTGCTGTAAGCATAATGACCGGAATGGATGCTGTTTTTCTTTCTGATTTTAGCTCCTTACAAACTTCCAGGCCATCTACTCCAGGCAACATCAAATCCAGAAGAATAAGATCCAGTAGTTTTGTATTCGCCATATCCAGGGCATCTTCTCCATCATGGGCAACTAAAGTTTTATACCCTTCTTTTTTTAAATTATAATCCAACATCTTGACTATATCTTTTTCATCTTCTACAATTAGGATGGTTTCCTTCATTCTGTCTCCTAGGAACATTAAGCAATTTCTTACGATTAATTATTTTATCAAACAATTAACCACAAAGCAATGACATTCCAAGGCACCCCTTCTAAGGAGAAACAGTAATATTCGACAGAGGGGCGACCTCTCTATAAATAGGTCAAAATAAAAGCGCCACGGTTACAAGCCGTGACGCTTGAGACATGCAACTAAATAGTTTTCATCCTAATCAGGAAAGTGTCTGCTTATTTCTTTCTACTTTGAAAAAATTTTTTTAATGCATAAAATAACAAAACGATTACTAAAGAATAGGCTCCAAAATAAGCTTTTTTTCTGCTGATAGGCTGAATAACCGGACTTCCCGAAGTTATTTTCTTTATTTCAGAGGCATGAATATCCAAATCACCCCCATGCTCTAAGCAGCTTCGATGAAATATCCCGGAAACTTCTACGATATCTCCTTTTTTATGATAATTCCCGGCATAGAGAATATCTTGGATCATCGTCTTAGGAGCCCAAATACCGATTGCAATAATACCATCATTCACCTGCAGCCATGCGTAATCTTGGCGGATCATTACATCTCCTATAACCTCTCCTTTATAGTTAATAGTTTTACCGTCATACTGTTTGGCATTATTTATCAATTCCAAACTCGTAGATGTCTGAGCATAGCAGTTATAACTAACCACAAGCAGTACCAAACACAAGATCGCGAAAAAGAAAAAACTTTTCACTTTCATTTACCTTTCACAAAAGCTACAAAAAAACCAAATAACGCAAAAACCGACATTAACTCCAGCCTTCCCGCCCACATTTCAATGATATAGGTCACTTTTAATATTGCCGGCATACTGGTATCGGTTATCCCGCAGGAAAGCCCAACATTAGCAGCCGCGGAGGTTGACTCAAAAAGAGCTTCCAAAAAAGGATATCCCAAACCTACACCCACAAGAGTACCTAATCCGTAAAGGAAAAGATACCCTAAAGTAACAATCAAAACTGCCCGGACCTGCTTATCTTCAATAAACATCGTTTTTATATGCTGAAATTTTTGCGCCACGACAGCGTGTGGCGAAAGCATCATTCTTTTTATATCTTGCCTGAATGCCTTATAGATAATTCCCACGCGCAGCATTTTGATACCCCCGGCCGTAGAACAAGCGCAACCTCCCAAAGCCATAGCAAGGATTATCCCGGTTAACGCCAAACTTCCCCACTCCTTAATAAACTGCTGCGCATATATCGTCATGTAGCCGGTTGTGGTTTGTCCGGAAATAAGCTGGAAAAATCCCTTGCGGAAAAGTATCAAGCCATCCGAATAAACACCCCAGCGCCTCAAGCCAGCCATGGTAATCAAAGTAACCATCATAATCACAAACAAAAGGGTCCGCGTTTCGATATTCTTCCAAATTTCTTTAAAATTTCCCTTCCAGATTTGATAATGCAAATTAAAGTTAAATGAGCCGATAACCATAAAGAAAATTATGACAATTTCATAGATCAGGCTGTGATAATAAAGAATGTTTGGTGATTGCGGGGAAAAACCCGCGGTATCAAATCCGGCCATAAAAATACAGGCGCCGTGAAAAAACGCGCTTTGGGGCGCCAGTCCAATAGATATCCCTACCAGGCCTAACGCAATGGTCCCTAAAATTAAGTAGACTAGGCTAATCACCCAAATAAACCGCGCGGTGTTAATAACATTGGGGACTAATTTTTCATCCCGCCCTTCCCCAAGATACAGATTAAACGTCCCGCTAGCGCCTTTGACCAAAAATGAAATCGCGATAATCGCGATCCCTTGCCCTCCCAGAAAAGGCCCTAAATGACGCCATAAATTATGGCTTCGGGAAAGGTGATCCAAATCCTGCACCAGAGTCAGCCCGGTTGTGGTAAAACCGGACATGGTTTCAAAACAAGCGTCCAGAAACGACTTATAATGGCCGCTTAATAATAACGGTATGGCGCTAAGCGCCATCGCCGCCAACCACGAAAGAGCAATCACCACCATTGCCTGGCCGGTATTTAGCTCCTGATCTGTTTTACACAGCCAGCTTAAAGCCAAGCCGGTAAATATAGCAATATTAGCGCTGATCAAGAAATCCAAAGCAGGATTAAGCTCTCTAAATAAAACCAGCCCCGTAATAAACGGCAAAAACATTACCAGGCCAATACCGAGGATTATTCTTCCCAGATAAAAACCGATGTTCTTAATATCATTTACTTGGGGCCTAAGTATCATCGTATATACCGAAAGACTAACGCAAATAGTGAACCTATAACGATAATTACCATTACATACACCGCTTCCCAGAATATTCCCAGCGTAACAGTATAAAAAATAGTTATTTTCTTCATAGCATTTAACAAAAAACCAGAGAATGAAACACTCTGGCACTATGTAAAATCAACTTATTTTTGATATTTATTCTATGGGATTACGATACGCCTGGCGGATAAAGAAGGCAAGTCAAAAAAAGGTCAAAACGAAGATTTAATCATCGGAACTTAAACGGTAGCCTACGCCCGGCTCCGTGAGGATGTACATAGGGCGATCCGGATTAGGTTCAATTTTGCCGCGCAAATTACTCATCGTTACGCGTAAAAGATGTAAAATACCTTCATAATCTTCTGTTTTATCCCAAATCTCACGCAGAATTTGTTTGTGCGTAAGAACTTTACCGGAGTTTAAAAGAAAAAGTTTGAGAGTATCATATTCAGTAGGAGACAAATCAATCTGGTTATCTTCGACCGTAACCCGACGGTTAGTAATATCCACCATAAGCTTGCCTGTTCGTAGGATTTGATCTTTTTCTAAAGGCAAAAGACGCCTCATCACCGCCTTCAAGCGCGCCAGCAACTCTCCGACAGAAAAAGGCTTGGTAAGATAGTCATCCGCTCCGGCATCAAGCGCGGCGATCTTCTCCAGCGGATCATCCCTTACTGATAAAATGATTATCGGGGTTTTTGTCCTTTTACGGATTTTTACAATGACTTCTCTTCCCTCCATATCCGGGAGCCCTAAGTCAAGAATGATAACATCCGGATGGACACTAACCGACTCTGTTAGAACCTCTTTGCCTTTTGCTGCTTCAAAAACCTCGTAACCGTACGCCGAAAGAGATGTCTTAAGAAAACTACGTATGGATTTTTCGTCGTCAACAACCAGAATTCTTAAATTATTCTGTTCTGCCATTATGCTTTTACTCCAGGGGAAGTTTTATAATAAACGTAGCGCCTTTACCAAGAACACTTTCCGCGCTAATCTGGCCGCCATGAGCCTCAATAATATTTTTTGAAATACTTAACCCCAAACCGGTTCCCAATACATTTTGAGCTCGCTGGACCCGATAGAACTTGTTAAAAATACGTCCCAGGTCTTCCTTGGGAATTCCATAACCATAATCCCGCACAAAAATACACGCCTTTTGGTCAATACAAGAAGCTCCGATTTCAATCGCCGAACCATCCGGAGAATACTTTAAAGCATTATCGATAACATTCGAGAACGCCTTGAGCATATACGGAAAATCTACGTTTACTTCAGGCATCTGTTTTGGAATGTTTATTTTTATATTTCGACTACCTATCTTATCTTTTAGCTGTTCAAAACAAGCTCCTATAAAATCCCTCAAATCGCATGGCTTTTTAGAAATCCGCAATACGCCGGATTCAGACCTCGTCATATCCAGAATATTATTTACTATGTGATTCAACCTCTCGGATTCTCCCCGGGCAGTTTCCAAAAGCCCATTTTTTTGTTGTTCATTAAGCTTTGATGTATTATCCAAAAGAGCACTCAATGCTCCGGTGATCGATACAAGCGGTGTTTTTAAATCATGAGAAATCGAGTTTAAAAGCGCTGAATGAAGTTTTTCTGTTTGCCGTTGAATAATTTGAGCTCTGACTTTCGAAGTAAGCGTGCTCACAATAAGACCAACTGCCAGAAAACCCCCAAAGGTAAAAAGATACTCAAAATCATGAACATTAAGGGTAAGATATGGCGGGAATAAAAAGAAATCAAAAACCAGAACGCTAAGTACTGCAGTTATAATCGCAGGCCCCTGCCCCCAACGAATAGCAACTATTACTACGGCCAAAAGATAAAGCATCACGATATTTGTCGGCTCAAGTTTTCTTTTAATAAACTCACCCAACAAGGTCATAACAAAAACAAGTCCTACGCTTATCAGGTAGGGATAAACTTTGTTCCGCAGAGTAATTGTCTTTTGCATATTAAATAGTTCCGAAAGAATATCATACTACCATCATTGGCAGCCTCAAGACAAAATCCCCGACATGTTTCCCGTCGAGGACTTTTTGTAGCTTACTGCATAGGAAAATATGGGGTCCCTATCGTATGAGCCGAGTGAAAACCTCTCTGATTCCAAATAACGCTTATATATAGGGATTACTTTAATATATGCCCAATACTGCAACTTTAGAGAGGTAATTTCCTCTGTGCTTAATTAAGTTCATCGGAAATCCGATACAAAATTCCGGCGCTAATTTCTTGTTGCGGCAATCCAAATTTACGCGCTGAAACAACAATATGCGTTTTATTATCTGTGACTTTTTTAAGCTTAAGGGTTACAGCGGCGCCGTTTACATTGGCATCAATAACTCCATTTTGCTTATTTTCTACCCTTAACTTCCCTGCTTTCTGGAGCT
>JAPLLY010000055.1 GCA_026387315.1 Candidatus Omnitrophota bacterium | reverse complement strand
TCCCCAGATTCACCAGATTCAGAAGTAATAAGAAAGGAGAAGTGAGTATGAAGAAATTATTAGTAGTGATGTTGGCTTTGAGTCTTTTGGTTCCAGCAATTGCTCAGGCTCAAGAAAAAGCCGCAGCTCCTAAGGAATTTGTGGTTTTCTTGGATAAGAATGCCAAGGATAATCATTATATTCCTAGTGGCTGGATGGGTGATTATGGCGATATAAAATATGATGGCGGTTCAAAAGAAGATGCATATTTAGGTGATACTTGTATTAAGATAATCTATAGTGGTAAAGCTAATCAAGGTGCGCGCTGGGCAGGAATTTTTTGGCAGAATCCCGCGAACAACTGGGGTAGTGTGGATGCTGGATTTGACCTTTCTTTGGCCACTAAACTTACTTTTTGGGCGCGCGGCGCAATAGGCGGCGAGCGCGTTGAAGAGTTTAAAGTGGGTGGGATTATGGGAGAGTTTTCGGATTCAGATAGCGCTACTATCGGCCCGGTGCTCTTGAATAAAGAGTGGACTCAATACACTATTGACTTAAAAGGCAAAGATATGTCATATGTTATAGGCGGTTTTTGCTGGTCAACTAATGTCGACAATAACCCGGAAGGCGCTACATTCTATCTGGATGAACTTAAGTTTGAATAATAAAAACAAAGGGGACGGTTCTCTTTTTTCTAAAAGAAAAAAGAGAACCGTCCCCAGATTTTAGGCCGGGCTTCGGTAAAATTATGCTTAAAAAATACTATTTTCTTACCTTTCTGCTAATTCTTACGCTGATCACCGGTATTTCCTGTAGCCCCTCTCCCAAGATCTTTATTAAACAATTAAAAAATAAACATTATCAGTTAATCGTTAATGGTAAACCCTATATTATAAAAGGAGTTTGCTATAATCCCATTCCGCTAGGCTCAAATCATGAATATGATTGGTGGAGTGATTCAAATAAACCCTGGATTGCTGACGGTAAGCTGATGAAGGAGATGGGAATTAATACTATCCGCCTTTATCAAGCGCATGAAGATGCTAAAGAAGTAAAGCAGGTAATTAGCGATTTATATAAATTATACGGGATTCGCACTCTTTTAGGCGATTGGTTGGGGTTTTGGGAATATCCCTGTCCTTTTTATGGCGATAAAAAGTTTCAGGATAAGGTAACGCGGCAGGTATTAGAGATGGTCAGCCTTTATCGCCAGGAGCCAGGGATTCTGGGCTGGATTTTAGGAAATGAAAATAATTATTCTTGCCTAGGCCAGGTAAATCCCTGGAGCAGCCCGGAGGTGGATCTTGAGCCGAATCCGCAGAAACAAAAGGCTATGCGGGCAAAGATTTATTATTCTTTTGTAAACGAAATATCTAAACAGATACATCAGCTAGACCCCCATCATCCTGTGGGCTTGGGCAATGGGGAGCTGATAGGCCTGGACTCGGCTAACAAGTTTTGCCAAGATGTAGATTTCGTGGCTTGTATTATTTACCGCGGCAAGACTTTCGGTAATCTTTTTAAATCCCTGAAGATGACATTTGACAAGCCGTTGTTATTGGCTGAGTTTGGCGCGGATAGTTATGACGCCTATTTAAAAAAAGAAGATCAAAATATGCAGGCGTTCTTTTTGCAGTCACAATGGAATCAGATTTATGAAAATCTGGCTAATCATAAGAATGGCGCGGGCAATTGCATAGGAGGAACAGTTTTTGAGTGGACGGATGAATGGTGGAAGCATAATTTTGATAATCCTGAAGGTTGGAACCAGCACGATACTGAAAGCAGCTGGTCCAACGGCAGCTATTATTATGATATCCGCGCCGCGGGAAATAAAAATATGAATGAGGAATGGTTTGGTATTGTGGCGTTAAGCCCGCAGTTAGAGAACGGTATTAATAAACGCCTGCCGCGTAAGGCTTATTATGTGATCAGGGAGTTTTGGAAAAATCCGGTTTTAATAAAAACTCAACGCAAGAAAATTCAGCAGAAGTAATAGAAGTTATTAATAGACCTACGCGGTCTACACCTGGTGTAGACCGCGTAGGTCTACAGCGGCGGGTAGAAGGGAGAATAGATGTGGGCAAATTTTATATTTACAGTATTTATTTTTAGCACTTCTTTATGTACATTCGCTTTTTCTCAGCCAGTTGCAGTCCAGGATAATACGCTTACGGGCTATTGCGCCAGCTGCGCTAGCTTTGAGAATGAAAAAATCAAATATTTTAAGGAGAATAAATACTCCGAATTTATAAATTTCCTGGATAGCTATAAAATTGCAGATAAACTTAATCAATCCTGTATTAATTATTATAGGGCGCTCGCACGTTACACCCAGCTTAAATACCTGGAGGATAAACAATCCTGGGATGATTATTTTGCTAATGGGAATATTTATCGTGATCAGCTGGTTGAAAGCGCCCAAAAAGTTATCAGCCAAACTGACAGCGCTAATTGCCTTAAGGCCAAAAGCCGGCTTTTGCTTTGGCAGTTTCATCGTGACCAGCAAGATGCCTTTGCCCAGCAGGCTTTAGAGGATTTAGTAACCGAGGTGAAAGTTTATGCCAAATTAGCTGCCGCTGATTTAGATTTGATTAAGGAGGTTGCGGATAAACTTTTAGCCTATGAAGAAAAATCAAAAGCTCGCGAAATTTATAAACTTTATGTGGAGGGGCTGGCCGCGCAAAAAATGACCCAGGCGCAGCTTAAAAGCGCGGCCGCGGGGTTTTATAAACAAGGTAATTTAGAGCTAGCTGAGAATATTTATGATATTTATATAGAGGGAATTTCTAAGGGCTTTACTCCTGATAAATTTATTCCTGAGCTGTTTGAGATTGCCAGCCTTTTTGTTTATAAGCCGAGCGGTTTATATGATCTGGCTTACGCAGAGGAGATTTATGCTAAGATAGAAACATTGGGGCAGAAGAATGTATTTAATCAGGGTACAATCTATTTGCGCGCCTTTAACTTAGAAAAAATGAATGCTTATAAAGACGCGCGAAAATTCTACCTGCAGTTAACTCAAATTTATCCGGATACCAAATATTTTGATGAGGCTATTTATAAAGTAGCAATGATTAGTGCCTATGCTTTGGCGGATCTAAATGAAGCTAGGAAATATTTTGGCCTGCTTGCCGCTAAAACGGGATTTAGTCCGCATGTAATTTCTGCCTTCTATCAGTTAGGACTTTTATCTCAATGGCAAGGGGATTTAGTTAAAGCCAGCAGTTATTATGATTTGTTGTTAAAGAATGCTCAAGATAAATATGCCACGATCGCAGCGCAGGCCGGGGAGCGGATCAAAGAAATCCAAGAAAACAAACCGCTTAGTTACAATTTAAAAATCTTTCTCGATTTGTCTTTTAAGAATGATTCTGCGCTTAGCCAGATGAATAAGGCGGAATTAAGGTCAGCTAGCTATATTCTGGAAAAAAATCAAAATAACATAATTTCCTCTTCAGTGAATATGCCGCAGAGCGGATGTAACCAAGTTGAGTTGCAGTATCTTTGGAGCGGTGATTTAGGAGGCGCTAATCCCGGGGTAACGGAAAGTAATTTTGTTAGCGCTTATGCTGATAGCGGAACAAAAGAGATAAATCTTGTTATCGTTTCACCCGCAGGTATCCTAGACCGCGCGTTCATCATGGTGGATGTTTATTAGTACACTCTTAGCCTAAAAGCCTGCCAAGTAATCTTTTACTCTTGACAAATTTGAGCACTTTAAAATTTACTGACGCATTACCCGATTCTCTTGAAAATACTTGACTTAAGGCTTCTTTAGTAGTATAAATAAGTTAATATTTTGGCAATAAAATCTTCAGCTTAATTAATTTTTTCAGGCAAGAAAGATAATTTATATAATGCGCGAACTGGATTTACAAAAAGAAGCATTTAGCGAAAAAGAAAAACGTAATATTGAAATACTGGGCATACTGAGAAGACAAGGGCCGATTAGCCGTTCGGATATTTCGCAGGAGATGGGGATAAATATAGTAAGCATCTCTAATTATATTGACGATTTCATTAAGTGTGACCTGGTTTATGAGAAGGAGCTTGATGTATCTGAGGGCGGCCGCAGGCCGGTATTGTTGGATTTAAATCCGCGCGCCGGATACGCTATTGGCGTAGGATTAAACCTGATGAACATGGTCGGGCTGTTAGTGGATTTAAGGGGCAATATTATTACTAAAACTCAAATTGCCCGTCCACAGGCATCGGTAAAGGAAATTTCCGAGTGCCTTTTAGAAATTGTCCGTGAAATTTTAAGGCGTTCTAAGGGGTATGTTGAAAATATAAAAGGCATCGGTGTGGGGATCGCCGGTTTAATTAATAAAAAAGACGGTTCAATTCATTGGCCGCAAAAGATGGATCATTATTATACTTATGCTTCGGTAGACCTTCCTTTAAGGGGCTTGATGGAAAAAGAGTTTAATTTACCGGCATTAATTGAAAATGATGCCACCAGCGCTTGTTTCGGTGAGCATTGGTTTGACTTAAAGGAAAATTATAAAAACGTACTCTATATGTTTTCCGGGGTGGGCTGCGGAATGATTATCAACGGGGAACTTTATCATGGCGCCCAAGGTTATGCCGGTGAGGTTTCCGTGTATAATTATAAAGAACAAGATCTTTTTAGCTGCGACAGCGCCAAACCCTGCTTTATTAAACGCTGGGATTTGGATTTAGGAATTGTCCAGGATGTGAAAAAAACATTACTTGCAGAAAACAAAAAGGCAGAAGAGTTTTTTCGCGTTAGTTCAAACAATATAGAAAGCTTAGATTTAAAAAGTATTTTTAATGCCGCTCGTTTAAAGAATCCGGTAGCTTTGGGTTCTTTAGAAAAGGCAGCCAAAAGATTAGGAATCAAAATCGCCTATCTAGTTAACTTACTTAATCCGCAGGTAGTAGTTATCGGTGGAGGTTTTGAAGAATCCGGCGAAGAGTTTTTGAATATGGTCAGGAGCACAGTTGGCGATTGGGCTTTTCGTGAATCAACCAGTAATTTAAGAATAATTTATTCTCAATTAAGAGAAAATGCCGCAGCTATGGGCGCGGCCAGCTTAGTTTTAGAGAAAGTGTTCGCCCAATTATAAGTAGACATCCTATAATGAGAAAGAACAGGATGTCAGGTATAATGCATAATTATTCCAGATGATTATACTAGGAGGGATTATGGAAAAGAAAATGAAATTTATTATCATTGGTTTGCTTGGTTTCTGTATTGTGTGCCTTTTTCTTTTTATACAGGCAGCTAGCCAACAGCAGAGGTTGTTTAGGGAAAGGAACGATTTAAAAACTGAAAATACGTCTTTGGTGAGCATGGCGAATAAGCTTGAGAATGATTTAAAAGAAACCCAGGGCAAGATAGGTTCTCTTAAAGCTGAGAGAGACAAGGGGATTGAAGAACTTAATGAATTACAGAAAAAATTTGAGTCGGCCAGCAGGGCCAGAGATGAATTGATCGAGAAGCTTAAGAAAAATAAGCAGCCTCAGGCAGCCGCTAGCGCTTCCCAACCGGTACAACAGCAGGCATCGGCTTCACAGAATACCGATGCTTATTGGGGGATGGTGCTCAAAGCCAAAACAGATTTAGAAATGCAGTTATCCAGCATCCAGGTGGAATTAAGGAACCTGCAGATTAGCAATGAGTCGCTACAGAGAGAAAAGAGCGTTCTAGAGATAGGCATCAATAGTTTACGTAATGATAAAAAGGACCTCTTAAGGCAGCTTGATTATAATCAGAAGCTCCTGGATAGCATGTCGCAAGAGGTGGTGCGGGAGAGGAATGATAAGGTAGCGATTCAGGATAGCTTTAAAACTATCCGGGCTGAGAATGGTGTTCTTAGCCGGCAACTAAAGAGCCTGGTTGGCCGTAAAGAGGCCTTAGATAAAAAGGTCGTAAGCCTTCAGGAAGGCAAGACTACAGTAGAGAAGCGTTTGAATGAAATGGAGACGATGCTTACGGATAGGGCCTCCAAGATTGATTCCCTCAAGAATGAGCTGGATGCGATAAAAAGCGGTAAAGCCGATGATACCGAAAAAGTATCTAAAGAATCCGTGGAGTTGCCGGCAATAGTAGTGCGTTCAGCGCCGGCCGCGGGAAGAGAGAGGGCAGAGGTACAGACATTTTCCGGTAAGATCTTAGCGGTAAATCTAGATAGCAATTTTGTGGTTATCGACTTAGGTTCTTCTACCGGAGTCAATGTTGGGAATGTATTTAACGTTTATCGTGACGCAAGATCGATAGGTTCTATCGGCGTAATTCAGACCAGGGTCAATATTTCTGCCTGTGATATAAAAAGGATGAGTACTCCGCTGAAAATCGGAGATCAGGTTAAATAATCAAGCACCGCATAGTTTTTAGTTTTAGAATATAATGACGCGCACAAAAAAAGCCCATTCCACGAATATCTCCATTATTGATGTTGCGCAAGCCAGCGGCGTATCCATCACTACTGTTTCCCGGGTGATCAATAAGATCGCAACGGTAAAAGAATCTAATCGCGCCAAAGTAAACAAGGCGGTCCGGGAGCTAAATTTTCAGCCCTCTATTTTCGCGCAGCGGTTGGCTACCGGTAAAAGTAATGTTGTGGCTCTGGTTATCCCGCGCTATGAAGGGGTGTTTTATTCATTTTATGCCTTGGAACTTATCCGTGGCGTAGGTACTATGTGTGAAGTTTTGAAATTGGATTTACTCTTACATTTGACCGATGCGCGCACCCCATTATCTTTACGCGGAGTAGGGGGAGTGATTTTTTCTGATATTATCGGTAATCGCGCGCAATTAGAGGACAGCTTAGCCAAAGGCCTACCCAGCGTAGTAATTAATTATTACGTGGATGACCTGGATGTTTCTTGTATTGCTATCGATAATGCCGGAGGCGCCCAAAACGCGGTTAATTATTTGATTGAATTAGGCCATAAAAAAATCGCGCATATTACCGGTGATTTAATGACTCAGGCAGCCGCCAAGCGCCTGGAGGGTTATAAACGGGCCCTGGAGAAAAATAGTATCCCGCTCAGGCAGGATTATATATTCGAAACCGATTATTCTCGAGGCGCGGCCAGAAGCGCGGCGGAGAAATTAATTAAGGCCGCTGATCCGGCCACTGCTGTTTTTGTTGCCTCTGACGCGATGGCCTTAGAGGTAATGGCGGTGGCGCGCGAACTGGGTAAACATATCCCGAATGATTTATCGATTGTGGGTTTTGATGATAATCCTTCAGGGCTTTACGGGCCGGTGGGGCTGACCACGGTACGCCAGCCTTTAATCCGGATGGCCGAAGAAAGTGTCAAAGAATTAAATCGCCTGATCGGTTTAAGTAAAAAAGTAATAAAGAAGATTCTGCTTCCCGCGGAATTAATCGTCCGAGAGTCCTGCAAGTCTTTTGCCGGCGGATAAGCTCTTCCTACAATCCATTGTGGATTATTATGAATGTTTACACCATAGGTTGTAAATTTTTCTATTGACAACCGGCAGCTGTTTTGTTATATTTACTTGTTCTACAGGAAAATATATTATAATTACAGAATAGATCCTTCGGCCTTACTGGCCTTTAGGATCAAATTTGCTTCGCAAATTTGAGGTGAAAAATGGAATTAAAGTTATCTCCTAACGCCATTAAAGTTCTGGAGCGCAGGTATTTGCGCAAGGATGAAGAGGGCAAGGTAGTTGAGACTCCTGAGGAGATGTTTAGAAGGGTCGCCTCAGCCATAGCCATAGCGGATAAGCTTTACGGCAAGACTGAGAAAGAAATCAAAGAATTAGAAGATGATTTTTATGCCGCTATGGCATCTTTAGAATTTCTTCCCAACTCGCCATGTTTAATGAACGCGGGAAAAGAATTGGCGCAGCTTTCTGCTTGTTTTGTTTTGCCTATTGAAGATTCAATGGAATCAATTTTTGAGAGCCTCAAGACAACGGCTATGATACATAAATCCGGAGGAGGGACCGGATTTAATTTTTCGCGCCTGCGCCCGAAAAACGCGGTAGTCAAAACTACCGGCGGAGTAGCCAGCGGGCCGATTTCATTTATGCGCGTTTATGACGCGGCAACTGAGGCGGTAAAACAAGGAGGTTCTCGCCGGGGCGCGAATATGGGGATCCTGCGCGTGGATCATCCGGATATTTTGGAATTCATTACCTGCAAAGAGAACGACGCGCACATCACTAACTTTAATATTTCCGTGGCGATTACCGACGACTTTATGCGAAAATTAGCTCAAGGCCAAGACTATGATCTAATTGACCCACGCTCCCAAAAGGCTGTCAAGCGGATTAATACCAAAGAGGTATTCGATTTAATTGTCAAACAAGCGCATAA
Source organism: Candidatus Omnitrophota bacterium (assembly GCA_026387315.1). Classification (GTDB taxonomy): domain Bacteria; phylum Omnitrophota; class Gorgyraeia; order Gygaellales; family Profunditerraquicolaceae; genus UBA6249. The sequence goes on along the minus strand of JAPLLY010000055.1, from coordinate 10,413 downwards.
AAACGGCGAACCCGGCGTTATTTTTATTGATAGAATGAATGAATTTAACCCTACGCCTAAATTAGGAAAGTATGAATCAACTAATCCGTGTGGCGAGCAAGTGCTTCTGCCTTATGAGAGCTGTGATTTAGGTTCGATAAATTTAGACCAGATGTGTAAGAAGTCTGGGAATCGTTGTGAGATTGATTGGGAGAGGTTGAAGGAAGTAGCCGGTTTAGCTGTGCATTTTTTGGATAATTTAATTGATGTAAATAAATTTCCGCTTCCGGAAATTGAGAAAGCGACTAAGGCTACCCGCAAAATAGGGTTAGGGGTTATGGGCTGGGCAAGCCTGTTGATTCGCTTAAGTATTCCTTATAATAGCGAAGAGGCAGTAGCTCTGGCAGAAAAAGTAATGGCATTTATTCTAGACCAAGCAAATAAAAAATCTTTGGAACTGGGAAAGGCAAAAGGCGTGTTTGGGGCTTTTAAGGGAAGTATTTATGACCGAAAAGATCAAACAACCAGAATGCGTAATGCTACCTTGACTACCATTGCTCCCACCGGAACAATTAGCATTATCGCCGGGCCCTGTTCATCGGGAATTGAGCCTCTTTTCGCGCTATCTTATTATCGCAGCGTTATGGATAATGATAAGCTGGTGGAAGTGGAGCCGTTATTTGAACAGGTTGCCCGCCAGAGGGGATTTTATAGCAGCCAGTTAATGGAAAAGATTGCTCAGAACGCTTCGATCAAAGATATTAAAGAGATTCCTGAGGATGTGCGCAGGATTTTTGTGACCTCGCATGATATCGCGCCTGAGTGGCATGTGCGTATGCAGTCGGCTTTCCAGAAATATGTGCATAATGCCACCAGCAAGACGATCAACTTTCCGCATGAGGCAACCCTGGAAGAGGTGCACAGGTCTTATATCCTGGCTTTTGATTCAAATTGCAAAGGTATAACTATTTATCGCGATAGAAGCCGCGAAGAGCAAGTATTAAATGTAGGAAAGCCTAAAGAAAAGCAAGAGGCTAAAGGTATATCTGAAATTAAAAAAGAGATTGCCCCGCGCCCCCGGCCGGAAGTAATTATTGGGACGACGACTAAAGTTTCCACGGGCTGCGGTAATCTTTATGTCACGATAAATATTGATGAAGATGGCAAGCCTTTTGAGTTGTTTACTCAGATGGGTAAGGCCGGTGGCTGCGCGGCTAGTCAGTTGGAGGCAACCGGACGTTTGGTTTCTTTAGCTTTTCGCGCGAATATCGAAGTAAAATCTATTATTGAACAGTTGCGTAATATTCGCTGCCCTTCTCCTTCCTGGGAAAAGGGCCAAAGGATATTCTCTTGCGCTGACGCGATTGCCCGGGTGGTGGAGCGTAGATTGATAAATGCGCAGGCCGCTGCTTTGGCTGCAGCAGAATCAATGACTATTCCTATGAAACATTCGCATGACGATCAATTGCAATCCGTCGATCTAGATGAGCAGGTTAATATTGTGGGAATGTGCCCTGATTGCGGAGGCGCCCTGCGCCATGAGGAAGGCTGCGTTAAATGTCATGGTTGTGGTTATTCTAAGTGCTAATTTTAAGGGGACGTGCCAAAAAGGGACACCCTTTTTTAAGGGTGTCCCTTTTTGGCACGTCCCCTACTAATTATCTCCATGAAAAATTTCGATGTGATTGTTATCGGTGCCGGCCATGCCGGCATTGAAGCAAGCTTAGCGTGCGTCCGGCTGGGTGTAAAAACCCTTATGCTTACCCTAGATATTAATTCTATCGGTAGGATGAGTTGTAATCCGGCTATCGGCGGGGTGGGTAAGGGGCAGCTGGTAAAAGACCTTGACGCCTTAGGCGGGGCAATGGGGGCCGCTGCGGATGCCTGCGCTATACAATTTCGCATTCTTAATTCTTCTCGTGGAGAGGCGGTACAGTCATCGCGGGCGCAGATTGATATGCGCAAATACAGCCGTTATATGCGCAAGCTGCTTAAACGCCAAAAGAATCTTGTAATTAAAGAGGCAGAGGCGCGTAAGCTGATTGTTAGTGATGGGAAAGTTCTAGGTGTAATCACGGATAAAGGCCCGGTCTGCGCCGGGTGCGTAATTATCTGTCCGGGGACATTTTTAGACGGCCTGATCCACGTGGGCTTAAAACATTTTAGCGGCGGCAGAATTAATGAGCCTGCCGCTAAAGCCCTGGCGAATAATTTAAAAGAATTAGGGTTTAGCACCTTGCGTTTTAAAACCGGCACCTGCCCGCGCCTGGATAAAAATACCATTAGCTGCCTTAAGCTAATAAGACAAGACGGTGATTTAACCCCCAAGCCGTTTTCATTTTCGGCTAAAAATATAAAACGCAAACAAGTTCCTTGCTATATAACTTATACTAACAAAAAAACGCATGAGATTATCCGTAATAACTTGGATCGTTCACCGCTTTATTCTGGAGCGATTACAGCAACCGGAGTAAGGTATTGCCCATCAATTGAAGATAAGATTGTTAAATTTGCTGATAAAGCCCGGCACCAGGTGTTTTTAGAGCCGGAAGGTTTGGATGTTGCTGAGGTTTATCCTAATGGTATCTCAACTAGCTTACCTGAAGACGTGCAACTTAAGATTTTACACTCCATTGAAGGATTAGAAAAAGCCAAAGTAATCAGGTTTGGTTATGGTATTGAGTATATGGTTGTTGAACCTACCCAGCTTTATCCGACATTAGAAACAAAACTTATCAAGAATCTTTACTTGGCCGGCCAAATTAACGGTACTACCGGCTATGAAGAGGCGGCGGCCCAGGGGTTAGTCGCCGGGATTAACGCTGCCGGGCGTATAAATAATAAAGAACCTTTTATTTTGGACCGCGCCTCAAGCTATATTGGCGTATTAATCGATGATTTGACGACTAAAGGGACACAGGAACCCTACCGTATGTTTACCTCGCGCGTGGAATACCGCCTGATTATTCGTGAAGATAACGCGGATTTACGTTTGGCTAAAATGGGTTTTGATTTAGGGCTGCTAAGCTGGAAGGATTATCGCAGAACAGAAAAAAAGATAAAAGGCATTAAAGAGGGGCGAGTTTTTTTAAAGAAGACACGCGTTAAACCGAACAGATCGGTGAACGTAAAATTAGCCCGGCTTAATTGCGCTTCCCTTAAAAGAATAGTGACTTTGGAGGAATTATTAAAGCGCCCGCAAATAAGCATTAAAGATTTAAATATGCTGCATAAATTAAAGCCGGGTATTGGCGAATCCGCTTGGCAGCAGGTTGGAATTGATGTAAAATACGCTGGTTTTATTCAAAGACAGTCTAAGGATGTCGGGCGGTTTAAGCATCTGGAAAAAATCCGATTGTCTTCGAATTATGATTATAGCAGTTTATCCGGAATATCCCGGGAGATCAGAGAAAAACTGGCTAAATTTAAGCCGCTTAATTTAGGCCAGGCATCACGTATCTCAGGAGTAACCCCGGTAGCCATCTCCCTTTTGATGGTTTATGCTTCGCGGCTTAAAGCCATGCCTTTTAAGGCATAGGCATAGTTTGGCCGCGTAAGTATTTCGCTGGATTTTTATGGGTGCTCAATTTAAGAAAAGCTCATGGATAAAAATAAGAATTACTTAGTTTTAAAGAAAATATGTTTTAAGGAGGGGTTGGATCTTTTTGGGGTAGCGAATATAAGCGAAATAAAAAATGAATTTAAGATTTCTCCTAAGACTTTGCAGAATTTAGATAAAGCTATTTGCCTGGGGCTGAGGCTCTCACAAGCAATACTTTCAGAGATGGACCAGGAGCCTACTAAATTATATTTTCACCACTATAAAATAATAAACTCATTCCTAGACCAGGCAGCTTTAAAGTTGGGGAATATAATTCAGAAGAAAGGTTATTCGGCTTTGGCAATTCCGGCCACGCAGATTATCGATTGGGAAAAAAATACCGCGCATCTGTCACACAGAAGATTAGGGGCCTTAGCCGGATTAGGCTGGATCGGCAGGAATAACCTTTTGGTAAATGAAAAATTAGGCAGCCAATTCCGGCTGGTTTCCATCTTGACCGATATGCCGCTTTTGATCGACAAGCCAAGTAAAGAAGATTGTGGTAATTGCCGGCTTTGTGTAAAAATATGCCCTTGCGGCGCAATTGCCGAAAGCCCCGCGGATTTTGATTATAAAAAATGTTTTGATCAACTTAAAAGTTTTCAAACGCAGCGTCAAGTTGAACAATTTGTTTGCGGGGTCTGCGTAAATATGTGTAGAGGAAAAGGATGAATTTTTATATTTTAGTAAGTTTAGTTTTATTGATGGGGGCGGCAGTTGGCTGGTCAATCGGAGCAAATGACGCGGCTAATTCCTTGGGTACGGCAGTAGGTTCTAAGGTTTTAACTTTGCGTCAGGCAATTATTCTGATTGTAGTTTTTGGTTTCTTAGGAGCATATTTGCAGGGCGCGCATGTAACTAAAACTATCGGTAAAGGTATTGTGCCTTTGGACCAGCTGGATAAAAATCTTTCTTTATATTTGGCCTTAGTTGCGTCTTTTGCTGCTTGTGCCTGGGTAATTTTAGCTACCTACTGGAAGATGCCTATTTCTACGAGCCATTCAATCGTCGGCGCGGTTGCCGGAGCTGGCCTGGCGGTAGGAGCCCCGGTAAATTGGTTAGTGCTTAGAGATATCTTCATCTGTTGGATTTTTACTCCGCTGGGCGCGGCAATATTAGGTTACTTATTTTTCCGGCTGCTGCAAAATTCATTATACAGAATTATTCCGCGTAAATATTTAAAGCCGATTATTACATTATTTGTTATATTAAGTGGTTGTTATGTTGCTTTTACCTGGGGAGCGAATGATGTAGCTAATGCCGTGGGGGTTATTTCAGGAACAGGCGTAATGACTGCTAAGATGAGTGTGGTATTCGGCGGTTTAGCTATAGTTTTGGGAATTATGACTTGGGGGTATAAGGTTATTGAAACTATTGGTTCAGAGATTACTCGCCTTTTGCCGATTATGGCGCTCTCGGCGCAATTAGCCAGCGCGGTAAATGTGCATGTTTATACTCTTTTTGGCATACCGGTGTCAACGAGCCATTCAATTGTAGGAGCAATTGTCGGAGTAGGCATGGTTCGCGGAATCAGAGTTTTAAATTTTCGCATTATGAAAGATATGGTTCTTTGTTGGCTGGCCACGCCCTTTATTTCCGGGATGATCAGCTATGTAACTTTATGGGTAATTAAATTATTTGTAAAAATTTAATAAGGGGGTAAACAATGAGAGAGACAAGGAATATTTTAGGTTGGTTAGGTATGGCGGAAGAGCAATCGATTTTACTGGATTCTAAAAAGCATGTAGAGGAAACTTATAAAACTGTGACATATTTTTCTGCCGCGGTTAAGGCTTTTATTCAGAATGATGTAGAAGCCAAGGAGCAGGCCATTGAAAATGTCAGGCAGAGTGAGCATCAGGCGGATGTTTTACGTTCTAAAATGATTAATGAGCTTTCTGAGGGCATGCTTCTTCCTCCGGATAGAGAGGATCTTATGCATTTTGTTAAAACTTTGGATAAAATAGCTGACTGGACTCTTGGCGCAGCCAGATTATTAGGTTTTATTGAGAACAAGCTTCCGGAGAATGTGCTAAAAGATATTTCTTTAGGCACGGATTTGATCGTAAGTTCCATCTCTAAATTACAGGAAGCTATAATTGCTCTTACTAAGAATGAGTTAAAAAATGCTGTAGCTCTTAGCGGACAGATTGACCTCTTAGAGCATGAAGCTGATGATCAGAAAAAGGCAATGATTGGATCTATTATTCACGCTAAGCTTGATTCGGTTAGCCTGCTGTTAACTTATCAGTTGGCTGAATATTTAGAGGGAGTAACTGATAAAATAGAAGACTGCGCTGATTTTATCAAGGTTTTAGCGATTAAGTCTAAATAAAGAAGATGTTAAGGCGGTTAGAAATACGAAAGTTAAGCATAATTATTGTCGCATTAAGCCAGCTTTTGATAATCAAGCTTTACGCTTACGATGATGGTGATTTTCAGGTTTGGAACACCGAGGTGGAAGAATTAAAAATAAACCAAGATGCCAAAATAGCCTTGGAGCAAGAGTTTCGTTGGGGTGGCAGCGCTAAAGAATTCTATTATCAACACTACGATGCAGGTTTCTTCTATAACTTACAGAAATATTTGAATGTTGGTGGAGGATATCGGCATGTTCTTTCTAAATCTAAGGGTAAATTTTTAATTGAAAACGAACCTTATATTACCGCGACATTACTGTGGGATGCCGCAGGATTTAAATTTGATGACCGTTCTCACCTAGAGTACAATCATTTTGACTATAAGGATGATACTTGGAGATATCGGAATAAGTTTACCGTAAAGCTGCCTTGGAAGTTCACCAAGTTTGAAATTCAACCCTATTTGTCGGACGAAATCTTTATCCTTTTTGATGACAGCCAAAGGTTAAGCACGAATAGATTTTCTGCCGGCTTAGGCATGACAATTACCAAGAATTTAAAGGGCGAGATTTATTATATGCTGCAGGATACAAAAAATTCTGGCAAGTGGGTTGATATTAATGTTTTAGGTACTAAGTTGAAGCTTTCCTTCTGATTCCCGCAGAGTTAATATCCTTGACCCCCCGTATTTACTGGTATATAATTCAATAATTACCCGGTTAAATAGTAGTAAATAGTTTTTCTAAGGTTTTTATAGACATGCGCAGCAAGATTATTTCATGGATTAAACAAAAAGTTAAGGATTCCGGGGCCAAAGGAATTGTTTTGGGGCTTTCCGGAGGGATAGATTCTGCGGTAGTCGCCGCGTTAGCTAAGGCAGCGGTGGGCAAAAACAACTTACTTGTTCTTTTTATGCCCTGCAATAGCGTTGCGCAGGATTTAAAAGACGCAAAATTAGTGGCTCAGGAGTTAGGGCTTAAATTTAAGCTTGTGGATTTATCCGCAGTTTATAATAATTTCCTGAAAGTTTTACCCGGGGCAATTAGTTTAGCGCGGGGAAATCTTAAGCCGCGGCTGCGCATGAGCGCGCTTTATTATTTTGCCAATAAGCTGAATTACCTGGTTTGCGGAACAGGTAATAAATCCGAGTTTTTAGTCGGGTATTTTACGAAATTTGGCGATGGCGGGGTAGATATATTGCCGATTGCGAATTTATTTAAGCGTCAGGTTCGTAGGCTTGCGCAGGAATTAAAAATACCGCAAAATATTATCACTAAGCCGCCTACTGCCGGTCTTTGGCATGGCCAAACTGATGAAGGGGAGCTGGGGATAACTTATAATGAATTGGATGATATTTTAGATAGATTTTGCAACCATAAAAAACAGGTTGCCGATAGTAAGAATGTTGATAAGGTAATAAGCATGCATAGGAAATCAGAGCATAAAAGAAAAGGCGCGGAAATATGCCACATTCACTAAGAGACTGTGCCAAATGGTTATGTCATTCCCGCGAAAGCGGGAATCTCTGACGAGGATATTTAGATCCCCGATTAAAGCATTCGGGGATGACAAAATAGTCTTGACGAGAACAATTTTATTTGATTCAGTCTCCTAAGGGGGGAGCCAGAAATGGATGAAATATTAGAGATTTTAGAGCAGGATGGCCGGGCAACCGTAGAAGATATTGCTAAGATGACTAGTAAAAAACCGCTTGATGTAAAAAAAGCAATTAAGCAGTATGAAAAAGAGGGAGCAATCTTAAAATATAAAGCGGTAATTAACAAAGATTTGATTAAAGATGCCCAGAGCGAAGTTCGGGCGTTGATCGAGGTAAATATTATCCCGCAGAAGGATCTGGGTTTTGAGAAGATTGCCCAGCGTATCTATTCATTTCCCGAGGTGACCAGCTGTTATCTTATTAGCGGGACATATGATTTGTTGGTCGTGGTAGAGGGCAAGAACCTGCATACAGTTTCAAATTTTGTGGCAGAGAAGCTTTCCTGCTTGGAAAATGTGCGCGGCACAGCCACGCATTTTTTATTAAAAAAATACAAAGAAGATGGAGTGATTTTAAAACATAAGCCGGAGAATGAGAGGATTGCGATATCATATTAATTTAGCCGTAAGCCGTAAGCTTTAAGCTTAACGCTTACAGCTTATCGCTTATATCCTGAAGATGAAGAATATTATTTCAAAAAAAGTGCAAATTATGCAGCCTTCCGGAATCCGGGCATTTTTTGATTTGGTGTTGGGGATGAAGGAGGTTATATCATTAGGAATAGGAGAGCCGGATTTTGTCACTCCCTGGCAAATTCGCGAGGCAGGGATCTATTCTCTGGAGCAGGGGTTTACTAGCTATACCTCAAATAAAGGGCTTTATAAACTACGCCTAGGAATCAATCGCTATCTAAAAAATAAATATAACCTCCAGTATTGCCCGGATGAAGAAATATTAATTACTGTAGGAGTTAGCGAGGGCCTGGATCTTGTTTTGCGGGCAATTATTAATCTTGGAGATAAGATATTAATTCCGGTGCCCAGTTATGTTTCATATGGGCCAGTTACAGAGTTGGCAGGCGGCATACCGGTTTATATTGATACTTCCAAAGATGGCTTTAAAATTACCCCTAAACTTTTAGAAAAGTATATTGATAAAAAGGTTAAAGCTGTCATTTTAAATTATCCGGCTAATCCTACCGGTGTTTCATATCGGCGTAAGGAGTTAGAAGAAATAAACAAAGTTTTATTAAAGCATAAAGTACTTTGTATTAGTGATGAAGTTTATGGTGATTTAACCTACGATTTCGAGCATGTTGCTTTTCCGACTTTGCCTAAAGCCAAGGATAATACAGTGTATTTTAATGGATTTTCTAAGGCCTACGCTATGACCGGCTGGCGGGTAGGCTTTGCTTGCGGGCCGCGAGAGATCATCGCGGCAATGACTAAAATTCATCAATATACGATTATGTGCGTGTCGATTACCAGTCAAATGGCCGCCGCCGAGGCTTTGGCCAGCGGTAAAAGATATGTCCAACAGATGAAGGTTGAGTATAATCGCCGGCGCCAGTTTATTGCCGCGGAGCTAAATTCTTTGGGCTTAAAATGCAGGTTGCCGCAAGGAGCTTTTTATGTTTTCCCTTGTATAAAAAGCACGGGATTAAGCTCAATGGAATTTTCGCGTAAATTACTGGATGAACAAAAGGTGGCGGTGGTTCCGGGAACGGCTTTTGGAGCGAGCGCGGAAGGATATATTCGGATCTCCTATGCTTCGAGCATGGATAATTTAAAAGAAGCTTTGCGTAGAATCAGGCTATTTTTGCAAAATAAATAATGTGGCTAAGAAAAAAGATAATATTCAGGTTTACGTAAAACAGATTGAGGCAATCTCTAAGGTCGCTAATCTGATTACTTCCGGGATGTATTTGGAAGAGTTGCTGCGTTTGGTGGTCCAGGTTACCGCTGAGATTATGAATTCTAAAGTTTCTTCTTTGATGTTATTGGATCCGAATAAAAACGCATTAGTGATTAAAGCCACGCAATCAATATCTGAGGCCTACAATAAAAAACCAAATATACCTTTGGGTAAAGGTATCGCCGGGGTAGTGGCCAAAGAAAATAAAGCTGTTTGTATTTTAGATGTCAGGAAAGATTCCCGTTACCTGAATCAGGATGTGGCTAGAAAAGAAAGTTTATGTTCTTTGGCTTGCGTGCCGCTGGCAGTAAAGGGCAGAGTTATCGGAGTGTTAAACTGCTATACTTCCAAGCAACACAAGTTTTCAAAATCTGAATTAGACCTGCTTGACGCTTTAGCCAATCAGGCGGCCCTGGCCATTGAAAACGCGGAATTAGATCTAAGAGCGAGTTCCGCGGAAGAGGCATTGACTACGCGTAAGCTGGTGGAGCGGGCAAAAGAGATTCTTTCCCAGGAGCTTGCTATTCTGCCTTCTGAGGCGTATCGCTTGATTCAGAAGCAGAGTATGGATATGCGTAAATCTATGCATGAAGTAGCTGAAGCGATTATCCTGGCCAAAGATATAAAACTTAAAAAAAGTTAAGCACCTTATATCTTTTATCTAGCGTAATCCCCCGAAGCCATAAGGCGTAGGGGGAAAAGCATTATAAGTTTTTATAAGTAGAGGGAGGCCAAATGAACCTAAGACAAAAGCTTTTATTTAAGGTCAAAGGTATAGAGTTAAAAAAAATAGTTGTGCCGGTGAAGGTATCTACCTATTTTGGGCAGGATACTTTCAGTATAGAAGTCATGCGTAAGCTTTTTTCCCAAAAAACCTTTGAGGCGTTTAAGGTTTGGATGTCCGCGGGTAAGATTATTAATTTATCCCAGGCCAATGAAATTGCCAACGCTATGAAAGAATGGGCAATTGCCAAAGGAGCCACCTACTATACGCATTGGTTTCAGCCGATGACCGGGCTGACCGCGGAAAAGCACGACAGCTTTATCTCTTTTATCGGCCC
>JAPLLY010000020.1:1206-1624 GCA_026387315.1 Candidatus Omnitrophota bacterium | reverse complement strand
TCCCGGCAAAACTCATCGCACCGCGCCTCAACCGGGTCCCCCGGGTGATCGCAATCGGTCGGCAGACAGCAAAGGCGTTGCAACATTACGAAATCGAGTGCGAAACTCTACCCGGGTTCTACTCCCGCGACTTCGTACCGTATCTCGGTGACTGGATCGCGGGAAAACAAATTGGCATTCCCCGGGCAGATGTCCCGAACCCTGTCCTTCTCGATGCAATCGCCAGCGCCGGGGGGATCGCACGCGAGTTCCGGTGCTACCAGCTGACACCCACCGATGAACCTTTCAACCTGGAAGGCGCAAACGCCCTTCTCTTCACGAGCGCCATGTCCTATACAAAAGCCATCTGGACCCCACAACCCGGTCTCCTCCTTATTGCAATCGGTGAAATTACAGCTGCCGTAATGAAAAAAGAGGG
>JAPLLY010000020.1:0-1105 GCA_026387315.1 Candidatus Omnitrophota bacterium | reverse complement strand
ACAGGGAGTGTAGATAATGGCAGACAATAGTGAAATACTCCCGGCGGAACAGCTCTGGCGCGGCGCAGGCATTATTGTTATCGACAAGCCCTGCGGACCATCAAGTCACCAGGTGGCTGCATGGGTAGGGAAGATGCTCGGGTGCCAGGTAGGGCATGCAGGCACGCTTGACCCGCAAGTCAGCGGTGTCCTCCTTGTCATGCTGGGAAATGCTGTGCGCCTCGCGCCGCTCCTCTTAAAACACGAAAAAGAGTATGTCTGCCTGATGCGGGTGCATAAAGATGTAGAGAAAAGCCGGGTTGAGCAGATCGTCCATGAATTCACCGGAAGAATTTACCAGCGCCCCCCGAAAAAGAGCGCGGTAAAACGCAACCTCCGTATCCGCGAAATTCACCATATCGATCTACTCAGCATCGAAAACCGGCTTGTCCTGTTCCGGGTGCGATGCGATGCAGGTACTTACATCCGCTCGCTCTGCCACCACATGGGGCTTGCACTGGGTGCCGGGGCGCACATGCAGGAACTGCGCCGGACCCGTTCGGGTGCATTTGGCGAAGAGTCAGCACACACCCTTCACGCGCTGCAGGATGCCTGTGTTGCTGTACGGGGGGGAGACCGGTCACTGCTCGATTCCATGGTTGTCTCTGTCGATGCGGCGGTACCTGACCTTCCGGCGGTCGTTGTCCGCGACACTGCCATTGACGCGCTCTGCCGGGGTGCAGCGCTTGCAGGAGTGGGAGTGGTACGGTGCGATGAATTCAAAAAAGATCAGCCGGTTGCGGTCCTGTCCGGGAAAAACGAGTTTGTCGGACTGGGCCGGGGACTCGTCCCCTCGTCTTCATTTTCACCCGGTGCCACAGGGCTTGTCATTGCCATGACTTCGGTCTTTCTTCCGGCAGGCACCTATCCCCGGGGCTGGACGAAAAAAGAGAGGCCAGAAAAGCCGAAACCGGGTGCCCGAAGAAAAGATAGCATTAAAAAAATACCCGGCTAATACATGGGATACACTTTTTGCTGAGGTAGTCTAGCGGTAGGGCGCAGGCCTGGAAAGCCTGTGGTGCGAAAGTGCCTCGGGGGTTCAATTCCCCCCCTCAGCGTGGGGACA
>JAPLLY010000031.1 GCA_026387315.1 Candidatus Omnitrophota bacterium | reverse complement strand
GACATTTGTTGACGATCTCCGGTAATAATTGGCATGGTAAAAGCTCCTTTCGATAAAACTATTTTACCACGCTGATTGCTAAAAATATATATCAAAAAACTTTTATATTCCCGTATTAAGACTTTTGACACAGTCTGTTCGTGGGAATGACGTTACAGAAAAATAGCCCCAGGAACGGTTTTTTTTCTTCCTGAGGCTATTTTCCGATAAATTAAAGCCAGCCAAAATTATAGGGTTGCGTCAGGCAGCCGTATCCTTTAGATTTTAAAGGTTAAAGTTAGCGCGTAAAGATTGGTAAATGTCCTATATGTTCCGTTAATCGTTCCTGAACCAACCGCATTGTTTATCTTTCTTTTATCAAAAAACATCGCGGCATACGCGAAATCTAAAGTGGTATTTTTATTAAGGTTAATACCCAGACCCAAAGTTATGGAATTAGAAGTTGCGTCTGGCAAATTGGTATTAAAAGTTGCCTGGGGTATGGGAGTTTTGTGGAAAAAATAACCCGCGCGCAACTTTAAAATATCATTGACTTTATATTCCGTTCCCAAAGCATAAGAAAAAACAGAGTGGTAATTTTTGGACGCAGGATTACCATCGTTCAATACTGTGGATGCAAGCCCAACAGGATCCGCACCATATCCTGAAGGATAATCGATTTTCTCATCTTTTATCGATGACCAATCCATCCATTCCGCGTCAAATTCAAATCGCCACTTATCATCAGGTTTATAGCAATAGCCGATCAAAATACTTTGCGGTAAAGTTGATTTAGAAGTTATGTCAGTTTCATAAGAACTCCCACCGAAAATAGTAGAATACCCCACTGGTAGCACTGACCCTACCGGAGGAGTACCGTTTAAATCATTTAGATAAACTTTCCCTTTATATTTTACCTCTACAGGACTGCGATACATAAAACCAAAACTATGCCTGTTATTTACTTTATATAACGTAGATAATCTATACCCCCAGGCACTATCATCTTTTCCTTTTAACTGAAAATCTCCATCATCGCCAGTGCCTCCCTGAAGCAATTTCTTTTTCTTATTTACATTGGATTTTGTGTAATCCGCTGATATACCTACCGAAAGGTTATCATTTATGGCATAAGCACCGGTAAACATAATATCCTGAGTGCTATAATCACTTTTAGTCGCTACATACCTTGAAAAACTATCTTCTGCCCAGTATGTCCCTAAACCCCAATAAGAAGTGGCGCCTATGCCAAATGCAAACTTTTCCAGGCCAAAATTACTCACCACATAACCACTAGGGATGGTAAAAACCTGCCTGCGCATATCCGTTTCATTTCCGGAATTATCTTTGTAGGTAGTAAATGGCTGAATTGCAGTAGCTCCCAAAGAAACATTTAGCTTTCCTTTTAACTGAGTAAGCCCGGCAGGGTTATAATAAATAGCCGAGGGATTATCCGCCTGCGCGACAAACGCGGAACCTTTTCCTAAGGCCTCGGCATCGGGAACTTCAACCCGAAACGCTCCTGAACCCGCGCAAAAACCATTCTTTACTAAAAAAACTGAAATCAAACAAATACCCAGAAAAAATAATCTCTTCACCATGCCCTGTTTCTCCTTTCCTTAACCTCTAACTTTAAGCAAGCCTTAAAGTTAGGTATATTATAGTAATTATGAAAGAACAGTATTAAAAACATTTTAAAGGATTTTTTTGCTCTTGTCCAGTGTTTTTTAGGTAAAATGGCGTACAGTCGTGATCTAACTTGTAAATAGTAAAGATTTAAGCATAAAACTTTGTTATTGATTGATTTTATTTAACAAAACACCTTCTTTTAAAGCTCTTAAAAAAGTTAGTTCGAGCTCGACAATTTTTTGGCCAATTTCATCTCCATTTCTTACATGGTCAATCAATTCAGATTTAGAAAATTCTCTATCCGACCCAATAGAACCGCCGCTACAACTACTTCATAAAAGGTACGCTGTCTATCTTGAGTCAGGTACACTGTCCCGATTGCTTCGGAAAGTGCCTGCTATCTGCTATCCTCTATCCTTATCCTTGCGACATAAATAATTGCAGATGGTCTCTTTGTTGCTTAACCTGTCAAACTAGAAATCCCATAAAAGACCAAAAGAGAATCCGCATTGCCGGTTGATTCAGCGCGTCAAAAAATAGCATATTAATAAAGAAAATAATGACACTTGCGCACAAAAATGCATAAACAGGGTCTTCGTTTTTTCTAGATGCCTTTCTTATAGCTACCCAAAAAACTGATAGTAATACAATTGTAGCAAAAATTCCGCTTTCAACTAAAGATAAGCACAAATAATTGTCCAGAGAAACCCTTGATAAATAATACTCTCCTGTACCTATTTTACCTATACCAATGCCAAAAAATGCGCTCACGGTTTTTAAAAAACCAGCTGTATACTTTAAACTATCCCAGCGCAAGGACACCCCCTGGATATTTGTTATTTTTTGAAAATCAATTTTTCCTAAAAAATTGCCGAAGATATAATTATTATGGCTGATAAGCGAAAAAATGTTAACTAGTAGCACAATTAGTATAAGACAGCACAAACTAACCCCAAAAATCAAAAATAGATTTACTTTCTTATAATCAGATGAAACTTTATAAAATTTTTTAATTTTTATACGGTAATAAATATAAAAAATCATAATACTAACCAATGCCCCGATAGAAAAAGTTAAAACTAATCCTAGGAATATTACTGCGGCTTGCCCTATCATCAAAATACCGGGAAACTTTTTTTCCTTTTGATTAAGCAAATATAAATAAACTGAAATGGGAAATAATAAAGACAAAATTCCTCCTAAGAATAACGGATTGCTCAAAGAAGACGAGATTCTCCCCATCTTCAGCCAAATGTCAGGTTCTATTAGATTACTATTAGAGTATTGCAAATAACTAAAAAATAAATCCTTGCCCAAAAGTAAAGTTATAATCCCATAAGAGCTTACAAGAAAACCAATAAATACTATTAATCTTAAAAAATATACTTTCAACCCTGTGCTTAAATTCCAAGAAGAAATAATAAAATAAACCAAGATTCCCGTTGCTGAATAGTAGATTGCCTTAAAGATGCTGATTGGATAATAAGTTGTACCGAAGCCACTAAACAGCGTCAAGAAGAAATATAGCAAGATGCTCAATTTAAACTTATCTTCTATAATTAGTTTTATGCGGAAGGAGTGTTTTATGGCCGAAATAGCAAAGAGGGTTGCGATTAAAATCAACGGAAAATATTTAATTACTGGGATTTTAAAAACTGCAAAATAGGTTACCGGGTAATAATAAAAAGGGATTAAGCAAATATATGCGATCAGAAAGATATAGATAATTTTTGCAGCCTTATTGATGTTATTCATAAACTCATCCATTAACAAAGCAACAGGTGTTTTAAGTCAAAATACGGTTCATGGGAATCATTACAAATAGGTATTTGTGGGATATTAGATATTAATTAAGATGTCTCTAAAATAATTTATTAACCTAAACTAATCCTATTTTAAACAGCAGTTCCATTTAAATCATAAGGAACAGAAGATATATAGCCTGCTTTTAAATACTCAACACTACATTTTGCATCCCATAAACTTGGGTAACCGATTACCCCAAAATCATCGCCAATATTAGATAGATCAATGGCTTTACTTCCTGGAGCTAAAACATCAATATAATACCCTGTAATAGGGTACAAGACATTGTGACCAGGAGGAGATGACCAATTAGAGCTCTGTCTAGTTGCATGGGCAAGACGAGCACCTCCCCATATAGCTCCGCCATTTGTCAGTTGCCCTTGTACAAACCAATTTATATATTCTCCAGGAACCGGAACCATTATGTTAATACCAGGATTCAATGTATAACATCTAATAGTATCTGCACTTGAATTTTGAGCAGAAGAAAAATAACTTATTAAATGTTTTTGTAATAAATAGTAATCTCCTGATTCCGAACCAGATATTGATACAGTGATACTCATTGAACCATATATAGAAGAACCATTACTAAGGAAACATTCCGCTCCAAATGTACCAAAATTATCAGTTATACCAATATTAAATGTACCTGGTCCTCCAGAACCCGACATAGTCCATTCGTGTTCAAAGCATGGCAATGTTATCGATGTAGTATTTCTTGTAAATACAAATATCAATACTTGGGTTTGATTTGGTTGCAAATAAACATCTTGTTCTAAAATCACCCCATTAAACTTAACTTTTATAGTATGCGTCCCCGAAGATATAGCAATCAATTGATTATGACTTGCAGTATCGTGAGTTCCGTACCCTATCTGAGTATCACCATCATAAATAACCGTAGCATTCCCTACTCCTACTATGCTGTTAATTTCTTTTCCTTCTGGATTATGGCAGTGAACAATAATGTTAGCGTTTGACTGGGCCATTACTTTGATCCAGAATATTTTTGTATCTGAAAGCAGGCCGGCGGGGTTTTGGATTTGGCAGGAGATTTTGTAGGTGCCTTGGCCGGGGAAGGAGATGGTTTCATTAAATTCAGCTACGGGTGAATCAGGGTTATTGGGGATCCAGAGGCTGGAAGGCTTTAGATAAGTCTTAAGTTCATTAAGGCTATTGCCATCCTCCTGCCTTACTCCAGTTATAATAAGTTGGCTGTCAGCCGGCAGATATTCTTTAAAAACCCTACCTTTAATAGATATAGATGTGGTGTAGATTTCAGTGGTTGAGTTTGCGGCTGGGTCATCAAGGGTGAATTCGGGAGGAACGGAATCGAGGATTCTAAGGATATAATTGACCGTATTAGGATTTTCAAGTTCATGCATATGATCAGCATTGACTTCTAAAATATTATCTGGCTGCCAAACCCAATTCTCTTGAGGATAATTAGTTATAATATCATAACCTCTCTGGCTATCATATGGCACTACTAAATCCGAAAGTTTATTAAAATCATAGTTTGTTTTTTCAGAGTAAAATGGCCAAAAAATAGCAAAGTTCCAAAGAGGAACATTATTAAACCAACCACAAATTGCATATTTCTTAATATTGCCTGGCTGGCTTCGCTGATAATTTAAAACGTGTAAAAAATTGCTACCATAAGCCATATCTTTTAACGCTTCACCGTTAATGTCAATCTTATTTTTCCCCAGCAGTAAATCAAAACCATCTGAATTAACGCTAAGAGAAGCTTTACAAGTAACTTTGGCTAAAGGAGGATATTCAACTATATATTTATTTATACTCCCAATAATCTCTTTTTTAATGTTACCTAAAGGGCTGCCAGCATGCGGAGTGCCTATTGTTATAAGTTTATCGATTTTTGAGGTATCGCAAGAATACTTAGGATTAGTGATGTATTCTCTGGCAGCCAAGCCTCCCATAGAGTGGCAAACAATATTAACTTTCAAGGCAGTACCCTTGAAGTAATAGTTACTTAAAATCCCGTCCATCTTTATTTTTACTTTATCTGCCCATCCTTGAGAATTACCATCCGGATTAAATTTTCCGGAATTATAAGTATCAATCGAGCCATTGGGATCGTTAAAGTTTATAGTTTCTAAAAAAGTAGGCGTTAAACTATAATCATTAAAATATTGATTTAATTGAGACTTGATATAATTCCAAGAATCTGAATTTCCCAAAGCGAAACCGTGGAGAAATAAAATCGGATATGGCTTATAGGTATTTTCGTCTTTCCAGCTTAAAGTATCAGCGAATGTTAACCGAGAACATAAACTAAACAATACAAAAAGTAATAATAATATTTTAGATTTTAGATATTTATTTTTTGAAAACATGGTATATTTTAGAGTATCTTATTTTTTTTATCAATAATACTTCTAACTTTATCTATATATTTTTTTGCATTAGAACTTGTAACAGCTTTATCTAATCTTTCGGATAAATTATAAAATCCATTCTTTTTTAAATATTCACATTCCTTAGAATAAAGTTCTTTTTTATTCTCTAAGCCATAAGCCAATCCTAGAATATAATGAACCTGGTATGAATTATTTTTTAAATACTTGTTAATGTTTTCACTGGCTAATCCATCTTGATTAAATTGTAATAAGTTGAATATGCCTAAAGCATAATATAAATACAAGTTATCCGGATTTTTTTGAAGTTCACTTTCAAAATATTTAACACCTTGATCCAGATCAACTGCAATAGTTCCAAAAGATACAATACTAATTCCTCCTATCGTATCTAAAGAGTTATCGTCTTCTAAAATAAATTTTTCGAACGATGAAACAGAAAATAAATATTTTTTTGCCTTTAATAATTTAATTCCATTCAAAAGATTTTTATTATCAGATACTTTTATGTTAATTTCATCTGAAAAAATGTACGTTTTTTCATTAATATCTTTTGCAGATACAGTAGCTTTTAAGTTAAATATTAAAACTAGTAAAAAAATAATTTTAAATATTTTCCCCATCTCCCTACCTTTCCGGATCAAATAAATAATCCGCTAACCCAGTATTTATCTGTGTATTCACCAGATCAAATGTCATCATAAGATTGCCTTCATCAAAGTATAAGGTTTTAATTTGCTTAGTAGGCAGATACGCGTTATTTGAAAATTTGACTGAATCGGTAATTTCAATAGACTCTTTTAACTTATCCAGGTTATTTTCTTTAATGTAAGTTAAAGATCTTGTTTTTAGCCCTTTGAAATAATCTATTTGGAATCTAAGTTTGGAATAAAAACCCAGCTCTGCTCTTGGAATGATTTCTAAGTTTACCAGGCCATTAGCTAAATCTTGCGGAGTATCGATTCTAGTGATTGCATGGACATTGATAAAATCCTGCAGCTGGTAAACTTCATCCATTTGATTGAGCTGAGCTTGAGTTAAACTATATTCTGTAGCGAGGTTTTGATGAGCCCTGGCTTTAGTTTTGGGGTCAATTAAGTAAGTATCCGTTCCAACCGAAATTTGGATTTCTGTTTTGTTTGCCTCAGGCCTGTCTGGGCTTGAGAATGTCTCAGTTCTTTGTTTATCAGGTTTTTTAAAATACTGTCGAGTGTATATCATCAAATTAAGATTATCATTACTGAATTTTGAAGTAATGGTAATGTCCATTTTCTTATCATTTATTAAAGCATAATTATCCGCTACTTTGTTTAAGATTTCCTGAATAGTGGGGTCGAGGATGCGTAGGGAGATGGTTTTTGAGGTTAGGTTGGAGCTTGGGTCTTTTACTTCACAGGTAATGCTTACTGCTCCCTTATCCGCTGATGATGTCTGCCAGATATAGGTGTTTGAAGAGGACCAGGTT
>JAPLLY010000024.1 GCA_026387315.1 Candidatus Omnitrophota bacterium | reverse complement strand
CTTGGCAATTAATCCAAGAGAAAAAACCTGATTTAGATAAACGGCTCTTGATGATTCCACCTGTTGACTTAGATGCTATGCTTGTTAAATACGCCAATTCATTGGCTCAAGGGGGTAACAATGTGTTGACCGATCCCTAATAATCGATTCCTACAGTTCTATTTTCCCTGCTTAATAAAATTAGATAACGGGTGGCTTGGGTGTTTTCGAAGCGCGTCAGCGCAAGAAAATACCCAAGACAGGACCCGTTATCCTATTCTATCTTATTAATAAGGAATAAACAAAGAAAACTAGTTCCTGCCGATAAAATAATCAGCCATTTCAAACCGATTAGCGGAAGCAAAAAAGCGCCGGATAAATTGCTGCTTACTCCGGCTAAATTATTTATACTGCATAAAAGCGCAAATGAAGTTGCCTCCAGCCCCTTCACTGAATGCCGCGCCATAAAATCCATAACCATAATAAATATAAACATCCCTACTAAACTATATACCAGATCATAGGCAACCGCGGTTACCGGAGTATAATATAGGTAACTTAAAGTAGTCAGGCCTCCGGCGAACACAGAAAAAAACAACCACTTCTTCAAGTTTAGCTTCTGGCTGAACTTATAATAAAATAGCGCGCCAATAACTCCGAATATTGTACTAATCGTGCCCAGTGCCCCGATCCACATCTTGCCCCATTTAAAACTATCCCGCTGAATAAAAAATAAAGGGGTGCCAAAAGACGGTGAGTATTTATATAAAAATATAAATAAACCGATAATCAATACTTTCCTATCACTAAAAAGCCTTTTTAAATCCGTAAACAACGTTGCCGAAGGCAAATCTTTCTTTTCCGCTTTTTCCTCTTGATAAAAATACGCCGGCAGCCCCACCAATAAATAAATCGGAACCAAACATAAGAAACCTGCTTGATAGCCCCATTTCTGGGC
The DNA here is from genome assembly GCA_026387315.1 of Candidatus Omnitrophota bacterium. Lineage (GTDB taxonomy): Bacteria > Omnitrophota > Gorgyraeia > Gygaellales > Profunditerraquicolaceae > UBA6249. The sequence goes on along the minus strand of JAPLLY010000024.1, from coordinate 16,394 downwards.
GATCCAGGCTCCGCCGATTCCAGTAAATAGCCCAGCCATTAGAATCGAAACCCACTGAACGCTCTGAATCTTCCCGGTAGCTTGGTATTTCTTACCTTCCACACACATGATTCCATCCACCGCCACATCACGAAAAGCGGCATTGCCGGAACTAATCATCAGTAATGCCACTAAGATAACCAGCGGCATCTGCATTAAACCTAGAAATAAAACAAAAACTATATCCAGCGCTAAAGAAATAAATATCCAGGTTCGTTTACTCAATAAATTATCAATCAGATAACCGATCAATGGCTTGACCAGCCAGGCAAAGGCCGTCAAGCTGCCGATAAGCATGATTTTCTCGGGAGAAAAATTCAGCGTCTCTTTAAAATAATAAAATACCCCTTGGGCCGGCAGGCCTTCTATGCCTTGCGTAAAATAAACCGCGCTGCTTAGGGCGAATATCCAAAATAATTTTTTGTTCTTCATCTTAAAATCTAGGGGACGGTTCTATTTTTTTTATAAAAAAATAGAACCGTCCCCTTGTTTTTCGGAAAAAATAGAACCGTCCCCTTTTATTTTTTATTTAACTTTTGCCGCATCCGGCTTAGCTGTTTCTACTGGCAAGGTTACTGCGGGCGCTGAGGCCTTAGCTGCTTCAGGTTTTACTGCTTCAGTCTTGACCGCCTCAGTCTTTGGCTTTGCAGTATGCACATCGCGCATTAATGACTTACTCTGCTTAACTGATAAAACTGCCAAAGCTAAACAAGTCATAAAGAAAATAATCGACATGATCGTAGTTGTGCGCGTAAGAAAAACGCTGGTTTTGGTTCCAAACATCGACTCTACCCCGGCAAAACTTTCTACTAACCCGGCGCCTCTTCCGCGCTGAATTAAAACTAAACCGATTAAAACTAAACAAGCAGTCACATGAATTATAATCAAAAATGTCATCATTTTCTAACCTCACTGGCTCTAGTTACGATTGCGCTAAAACTATCCGCTTTTAAACTTGCTCCGCCCACCAAAGCGCCGTCCACATCCGGCTTACCGATTAACTGGGCAATATTTTCAGGCTTCACGCTTCCGCCATACTGGATTCTAATACTCTGGGCCGCTTCTTCCCCATACATTTTTCTTAATAAATCGCGGATATATTTATGCGCTTCTTGCGCTTGATCGCTAGTCGCGGTCTTACCCGTGCCAATTGCCCAAACCGGCTCGTAAGCAATCACGGTTTTAAGCAAATCCTCCCCGCTAATCTCTGTCAAACTGCCTTTAATCTGATCCTCAATCACCTTAAATGTATTATTAGCTTCTCTTTCCTGCAAATTTTCACCCACGCAAATAATCGGAATTAGTCCGTGCTTTAAACTAGCCTTGATTTTCTTATTGACAGTTTCATTTGTCTCGCCAAAAAATTGCCTGCGCTCAGAGTGCCCAATAATCACGTATTGACAGCCCGCGTCTTTTAACATCGCCGCGGAAACCTCGCCGGTAAAAGCGCCTTCATCCAGCCAATAAACATCCTGAGCGCCTAAACCGATATCCGTTTCATTTAAAACCTCAGCCACTTCACTTAAAGCCGTAAACACCGGGCACAATACCACATCCACATAAGCAAAATCTAATTTAAAAAGTTCGCGCTTTAAACCATTGGCTAAATCAATAGCTTCATTAATCGTCCTGTACATCTTCCAATTTCCGGCGATAATTAATTTTCTCATCCTTCGACTTAATCCTCATTTTGTTCATATCCGCTCAGGATAACCCTGAGCGAAATCGAACGGGTCATGTTATTTTTCGGTAAGAGCCGCTATCCCCGGTAAGCTCTTTCCTTCCAAAAACTCCAGGCTTGCCCCTCCTCCGGTTGAAATATGCGACATCTTATCTTCTAAATTAAATTTAGCCATCGCCGCTGCCGTATCCCCTCCGCCGATTATCGAAGTAGTTTTTAGGCCTGAGATAAATTTAGCCACCTCCAGCGTCCCTTTGCTAAAAGCATCCATCTCAAAAATTCCCAATGGCCCGTTCCAAACTATGGTTTTAGCCAAACTTAATTTATCTTCAAATAACTTAATTGTCTTAGGGCCGATATCCACGGCAATTTTACCCACCGGTATATCTTGGCCTACTATTTCGGTTTTAGCCGCCGGATCAATATTATCCACCACTACGTGGTCAATAGGCAAAAGAACCGCTTTATTTAATTTTTTAGCTTGCTCTAAAATCGATTTAGCTAAACCTAGCTTTTCTTTTTCCAGCCGGGAATTGCCAATCTCTACACCCTGCGCCTTTAAAAAAGTATAGGCCATACCACCGCCGACGATAATCGCATCACATTTAGGAAGCAGATTTTGAATAACCCCGATTTTATCCGATACCTTAGCCCCCCCTAAAATAACCATAAACGGTTTTTGAGGATTACTCACCGCGCCGCCTAAATATTTAATCTCTTTCTCTAAAAGAAATCCCGCGGCAGATTTTAAGAAATGCGTAACACCTTCGGTCGAAGCGTGCGCCCTGTGCGCTGTGCCAAAAGCATCATTGACAAAAACATCAGCCAAGCTGGCTAACCTTTTGGCAAAATTCGCGTCATTTGCTTCTTCTTCGGCGTGGAAACGTAAATTCTCCAGCAAAATTACCTTCTCTTTAGAATTATCGATTTCCTGCTTAATATCAACACCTACGCAATCATTTAAAAATAATACATCCTGGCCAAGCAGCTCCTTTAAACGCGCGGCAACCGGTTTAAGGCTGTATTTAGCCATTGCTTGGCCATCCGGGCGGCCCAAATGGCTCATAATTACCAGTTTCTTGGCGCCATTATCTAAAATATATTGCAAGGTCGGCACCGTTGAACGAATACGCGTGTCATCAGTAATATTAAGGCTGGTATCCTGCGGCACATTAAAATCCGCCCGCACTAATACTGTTTTGTTTTTTAAATCAAGATCTTTTAAGGTCAACTTTGCCATTACTGTCCTCCGAAGAATCTGGGGACGGTTCTCTTTTCTTAAAATTAATTGAAGAGAACCGTCCCCTTTATTTTATAAACCTTTCTTAACAATATATTCGCACAAATCCACTACCCGATTAGAATAACCCCACTCATTGTCATACCAGGCCAGCACTTTAACAAAATCATCCTGAATAATCTTGGTAATCTTGGCATCCACTACCGAACTTAACGCGCAATGATTAAAATCAATTGAAACTACCGGATCCTCAGTAAACCCAAGTATCCCCTTCATTGCTCCTTCCGCGGCTGCTTTAAAAGCAGCATTCAATTCTTCTACGTTAGCTTTTTTAGCCAACATTACAGTTAGATCTACTACTGAAACATTCGGCGTAGGAACGCGAATGGCAAAACCATCCAGCTTGCCTTTTAATTCCGGAATTACTAACGAAATTGCCTTGGCCGCTCCGGTAGAGGTAGGAATCATAGAAACCGCTGCAGCGCGCGCGCGGCGTAAATCCGAATGCACCATATCCTGCAGCCTCTGGTCATTGGTATAGGAATGGATAGTGGTCATTAAGCCCTTCAGGATCCCCCAATTATCCTGGATTACCTTAGCCACCGGAGCAAGACAGTTAGTGGTACAAGAAGCATTGGAAATTACGTGATGATTTTTAGGATCATATTTTGATTCGTTCACTCCCAAAACAATGGTTATATCTTCCCCTTCAGCCGGAGCAGAAATAATAACCTTTTTGGCACCCCCCTTGGTGATGTGGTTCTCTGCGCCCTTAACTTCCTTACCTTTTTTATTTACTCCATCTTTCTTAATGGTGAATAATCCCGTAGACTCCACTACGATCTGGACTCCTAAATCTTTCCAGGGAAGTTCCGCAGGATCTTTTTTACTTAAAACTTTAATCTGCTTACCGTTTACAGAGATAACATCATCTGCCGTGGCTTTTACTTCGCCATTAAAGCGTCCGTGCACAGAATCATATTTAAAAAGATAAGCGTTGCTCTTGGCATCCGTCAAATCATTAATTGCCACTAGCTCTATATCTTTACTATTCTTCTCTAAAATCGCCCGGGCCACTAAACGGCCAATCCTGCCAAACCCATTGATCCCAACTTTTACTGCCATTTTTAATCTCCTTCTGTTTTTGTTTAGATGCTTTCATCAGTAGAGGAGGTTTAAACATCCTCTACTATCTACTCTCTATACTGCCTTTAAATATTGCGCGGCTAATTCCGGCGAGGTTGGATCAAGATAAAAACCGGTTCCCCACTCAAAACCTGCCACTTGCGTTAACTTAGGCATAATTTCAAGATGCCAATGATAATATTCCACGCTCGCATCGCCATTAATCGGCGCGGAATGAATTATATAATTATATGACAAATTTAGGAATACTTTTTTTAATTTCGCTAAAGTGTCCTTTAAAATCTTCGCCAGCGCTATAACCTCTTCAGCTGACATCTGGCAGAAATAACCACTATGCTGTTTAGGAAAAATCATAATCTCAAATGGAAACCGGGAGACAAAAGGGCAAAATGAAATGAAATACTTATTTTCTAAAATTACCCTCTCTTTATCCTGAACCTCCTGACGGATAATATCACAAAATATGCAACGCTCCCGGTAATTATAATAATTTTGCGCTCCACGGATCTCCTCAAGGGCATTTTTGGGCACCATCGGCAAAGCCACTAATTGCGTATGCGGATGCTCCAGGGAAGCCCCGGCGGCTGAGCCATAATTACGAAAGACCATAATATATTTAAAACGGCTGTCTTTCTTTAGATCCGCCGCGCGCACACAACACATCTTCAGGTAACTTTCGATTTCCTGCTCCAAGAGCTCGGGAATATCTTTATTGTGATACGGGCTCTCAATTAAAACTTCATGCGCGCCGATACCGTTAGACATATCATAAATACCTAATCCCCGGCGGTCAAGCTCGCCTTCAATTTGCAAAGCGGGAAATTTATTTGCTACAACACGCACCTGCCAACCCGGGCTGTTTGCCGCGGTGCCCGAGTCGCGAAAACAGCTTATTTCAGGCGGGGTCATAAATTCATTGCCATAGCAAAATGGGCACAAACCTCCGCTGGGGATATATTGCTCATATTTAAAATCTTGCGGTTTCTTCGGATAATCCGTATCCACAATCACCCAGCGGCCAACCACCGGATCTCTTCTTAATTCACCCATCTATATTTTAACCTCTCTTAAAAATTTAGCCGTATCTTCAGGCGGAAGCGGACAAATATAAAAACCCGTGCCCCATTCAAAACCCGCCACCTTAGTTAAACGCGGCATAATCTCGATATGCCAATGATAATCCTGGTCAATAGTCTTCCAGTAGCCCACTTTCTGCCGGCGAAAAGGCGCTGTATGAATGACATAATTATAATCCGGGTCATTCAATCCTATCTTTAACTTTAAAAGCACAGCTTTAAGCACCCGGGCTAAATTTCTCCTTGACTCCACGTCCATACAGGTATAATCACTGCAATGCTTCTTCGGTAGAATCCAGGTCTCAAAAGGAAACCTCGAAGCAAAAGGAGCAACCGCGACAAAACCATCAAAATCTAAAATCACGCGTTCTTTTTGCGCCAACTCCTGTTTGATTAAATCGCAAAACACGCAACGTTCATGATATTCATAATAAAGCCGCGCGCCGGCCAATTCCTCTTTTACGCGCTTAGGATTAACCGGAGTGGCAATTAATTGCGAACGCGCATGCCTGATTCCCGTGCCGCCTGAACCTAAACCATAATTTTTAAATACCAAAACATACTTTAAACGCGTATCCTTTTCCAAATCCAGGATCCTATCGGAATAGCAATTAAGCACCCGGGTTATCTGCTCTTGGCTTAAATCCGCCATATTGGAGATATGCTGGTTAGTCTCAATGATAACCTCATGCGCCCCCACGCCATTCATTACATCATAAATACCATTTCCGCGGCGATCCAGGTCACCCTCAACTCTTAAAAAAGGAGAAATACTGGGAATAACGCGCAGGTCCCAACCCGGGCCATTACGCGTAGAATTACGCGGCCGGATAGCATAAATTTCAGGTGGAGTATTTGTCTCCTTACCTTCACAAAATGGGCAGGCCTTCTCCTCTTGCGGATCATGGATCTGGCCGACAAATTGATCAGGGCGCCGCGCGCGTTCGGTGGCGATAATTACCCATCTACCGATAATCGGATCTTTTCTTAATTCTGGCATAGAAAATTATTATAACAGAACTCCTAAAAGTTGCAATAAATAAATGCTATTTTAGACCTACGCGGTCTACATATATGTAGACCGCGTAGGTCTACACAGGTAAATCAAGGAAAAATAGAACTCCTCCCCTTTATTTTATCCCTAATATTTCTCCCACAACAAGCTGATGCCCGATGATAAAATTCCGTGCCGGCATACGCTTTCCCGCTTCTAACTGCAGTTCTTTAATTGCCAAAAATCCCCTGACGCAAGCCACAATAATCTCGTCTTTATCCGCCCTCACCACTTCGCCGGGCACAGGCTTATGATTTGGAAATAACGGTAAAACATCCGACTGAAATATCTTTAACATCTTTCCCCGGTAACTGCTAAAGGCTATCGGCCAAGGTAAAGCTCCCCTAATCTGATTATGAATATTTACAGCCGGAGTATTCCAATCAATTAGCCCCACTTCTTTTCTCATCTTGGGAGCATAAACAACTTTATCTTCATCCTGCTCCACCAAGCGATAATTCTTCTCATCTATAATTTTAAGCGCCTCAAGCAAAAGCTTAGCTCCGGATTGACGCAAATTTTCTTCCAAAATCACCGCCGTATCTTGCTCTTCAATTTTTGTTTCGCTTTGTAAAATAATCGGGCCGGAATCCATCTTAAGCGTTACAAACATAATCGTAACTCCGCTTTTTTTATCTCCATTAATTATCGCCCAATTAATCGGTGCCGCTCCCCGATAACGCGGCAAGAGTGAAGCGTGGATATTAATCGGCATAATTTTAGGAATATCCAAAACCTCTTGTGAAAGCATCTGCCCATAAGCCACAATCACAAAAAGATCCGCGTCTAAACTTTTTAAGAATTTCACACTTTCTTTACTCTTAATATTCTCCGGCTGGAATATTTTAAGTTTTGCCAAAACAGCTGCGCTTTTAACATCTGTGCCGCTAACCTGCAAGTGCCTGCCTTTTTTCTTATCCGGCTGAGTAACCACGCAGGCCAACTCCTGCTGGCTTTTGATTAAAGCTTCTAATGCAGGAACCGCAAAATGTGCACTGCCAAAAAAAACTATTCTCATATTCCCTTTTGTCATCCCCGCGCAAGCGGGGATCTATTTTCTCTCTAAATCGGATCCACGTCCACCGTAACTATTATACCTGAAAAATGAGTTTCTTTTAAGTGTAATTTTAAAAAATGGCTGGCTTTCTCTACGCTCGGCGCGCGCATTAATATCTGATAATAAAAATTCCCCCGCAATTTAGCCGGCTGCCCGGGATTAAGGGAGAGCATCTTTAGGCTGTTGGTTTTAATTTTATTTAACTTTGAAAATAAATCGCCAGCAGCCTGCTTAACCTTCTCCAAACTTTCTCCCCTTAACCTAACCAGGATCATATGCTTAAAAGGCGCGAAATTTAGCTGTTTGCGTTGTTTTAATTCCTCTTTATAAAACAACCCTGGATCATTCTTAATCAACGCTTGAAAACAATGATGGCTAGCATTAGCACTTTGAATAATCATCGTCTTAGAAGTTAAATTTACTAATCCCATCAACAGATTAAAAGTTTTCTCAGCAGCGCGAAAATCCACCCGATTAAGCGAATTATCTATCGCCAAAACCCCGATTAAATCAAAATTTATTCCTGGGTGTTTAATTACCGAGCTGGTAGCAACAAAAATATCCTCGTCCATTCGCGCCTGCGGGAAAATCCTCGCCAGTTCACTTTCCGCTTTTTCCGTGCCCATCCCTGAATATTTAATATAACCGGTATTACAACTCGGGCAGGCCTTTGGCACATCCATCTTAAAATTACAATGGTGGCATTTTAATTTCTCTTCATCAAAATGAAACACTAAATTAATATTACAACGCGGGCATTTTAACACCACGCCGCAATTATGACATGCCGCCGAAGTAGCAAAACCTTTGCGATTAATCAACAATAGGATTTTGCCTTTTTGCGCTAAGGTTACAGCTATCGCATCAATGAGAAACTTTGAAAATAAGGTTTTGGTTTTTCTCTCTGAATAAGGAAGCCGGCGCAGATCAATAACCTTTACTTGCGGATACGCAAAACCAGACGGAACACACTGGTATTGAAGCTGTCCATTTTCAACAAGATGAAAACTCTCTAAAGAAGGGCTATGACTGCCCAAGATAATCCTTGCTGATTCAATTTCAGCGCGCATCAGGGCAACTTCTCGAACATGGTAATGCGGCACCTGCTCCTGCTTATAAACCTGGTCTTCCTCTTGATCAACAATAATTAAGCCTAAATTATTCACCGGAGCAAAAATACTTGAGCGCGTGCCCAAAACAACGCTAAAATCTGACTGCCTTACCGAGATCCATGCTCCAAGCTCCTTAGGCTGCTTACGATATAAAACCTGCGGGATAATCTTTAAGCTCTGCCGGATTACATCCGCAGCCTTAAGCACTGCGTTAATATCCGTGAATATAACAATTACCGATTCCCGATTTGAAACTGCGAGCTTAATCTCCTTAAGATAAACATCTGTCCTATTAGCCCCCTGTAATAAAAAGAAAGGCCTCACTTTTAAAAAAAGGGGACGGTTCTCTTTTTCTTTATTAATCAAGAGAGAACCGTCCCCTTTTTTAACTTCTTTCCCTTTCCTTATTTCATCCGGTAACGCAGCCTCGATTGCTTCCCCCCAAGAACAGCAATAATAACCTGCTAACTGGCGGGTTAATAAAAACATCTTCTCATCTAAAATTGGCTCAGTATCAATTAGAGTCGAAATTTCTTTTAACTTTTTTATAGTCGTCTTATCGCTTAATTCTACTATATAGGCAACTTCTTTTTTGTTGCGGAAATTTACCCAAACTCTTGTTCCGACAGAAATTTTATTTCCCAAATCTGGCGGAACAAGATAATCAAACGGGCCGTCAATCGGCAGGCCCAACACCACATTAGCGTATAACACTAGCCAACTCCTTACAAGCAAACGGTTTTTGAATCTCCCTAATCTTACGCCTTAACTTTTCGATCTTTCGCGGATTATTTTTTAAATCTACAACAATACTTTTGATTTCCTGGATATTTTTAGGGCTTATGCCGATGCCATATTCTGCTAAAATTTCTACATTAGCTGTCTCCTGCCCAGGAATAGCGCTGATAAATATTACCGGCAATTCCATAATCAATACCTCAGTAATTGTAGCGCCTCCGGGCTTGGTAATTATAACATCAGAAACCGCCATAAGCTCTTGGGCGTTATTCACAAATCCAAAAACTTTTACATTCTCTAAATTTTGCTTCTGCAGGCGGCCAAAAAGTTTTTTATTTTTCGCGCAAACTACCAGCACCTGCGCCTGGCACCTAAGGCTTGCGGCAATTTCCTTAAGCGGCCCGGAACCAAATGATCCGGTCATAATCAAAACCGTAAACTTATTTCTATCTATCCCAAATTTATCCGCCAACTGAGTTCTGTTTTGTACTCCAATAAAACTGGGACTAAACGGAATACCGGAAGCCTGAATTTTTTGTTCCACCACCCCCATAATTAATAATTTATCCCTGGTTAATTCTGAGGCGGCAATATAAAAATCCGTGCCGTTTGAAACCCAAAACGGATGCACTCCGAAATCTGTGATTACCGTAATCAGTTTTGACTGGATTTTATTTTTTAGTTTTAAATTGGCGGCCAGCTCTGAATTAAGAAAATGCGTAGAAATAATAAAATCAAACTCCTCTTTGATTAAATATGCGGCGAATTTGCGGCAACCAAGATAATTTACAATTAAAGCGCCTTTACGGCTAAACCAGCGGGTCAACTCAAACTCAGTCAGCCAAAAGAAGAACCCCCAAAGCCAGATAGCATAATGCACTAAAAACGGATACCCAAAATTATAACAAAACCGGAAAAAATTGCTGGCAAAAGGCAGGATGTCAACTAATTCAAGTTTCAAATCCTTACGGTTATTTTTTAAATAATCATATATTGCCTCAGCTGCCCTGCGGTGCCCCGCACCTACTGAAGCATAGGTAATTAATACTCTCATCGTTTTATGGGGTTTTATGGGGACGTCCTGAAAAGGGACACCCTGTTACTTATTGTGTCATTGCGAGGACACGCAGTGCCCGAAGCAATCTTTCTTTTTGTCGTTAGCTACAGTTATCCGGAAATTCCAGATAACTGAATTTTTCTTTTATTTTAAAAATTTAGCCACTTCCAACAGATCTTTAAACACAAAATCCGGCTTTGCTTCCCAATTCTTTTGATTGGCCAGTTTTTCTTTACCGGTTAACACCAGAACTGATTTACATCCCGCTGCCTGCGCAGTGAGCACATCGCGAATAGTATCACCCACAAAATATGCTTCTTTTAAATTAACCTTAAATTCCCGCGCAGCTTTCTTAAACAAACCCGACTTGGGCTTGCGACAGCTGCAGCCTGCCTCTTTACGATGCGTGCAATAATAAACCTTGGTGATTTTTCCACCAGCTCGCTTGATATCCTCAAGCATCTTAAAAGTTATCGCATCCAATGCCCTTTGAGCGTAAATCCCTTTACCCACTCCAGCTTGATTAGACGCCACAAAAATTTTCCACCCGGCCTTACTCAACAAAGCAATTGCTGGCTTTGCCCGCGGCAGAAACTTAAACTTCCGCAAAGAAGTTACATACAATCTATCGCCAGGATATTTATTGATTACACCATCGCGATCTAAAAATACTGTCTTCATGTTATTACCCTAGTTAACGGGTGGCTTGGGTGTTTTCGCAGCGCGTAATGCGCAAGAAAATACCCAAGACAGGCCCCGTTAACACTGTTTATCCTTATTCTGCATCTCCCTAAACTTACAATAACTTAATATCTGATACAACGTGTCAAAGAAAGCAATAATAAACCCATACATTCCATCCTTACGCCCCTTCTTGCCAAAATATCTTCTAAAAAACCGATCCACCGCTCTCCAGGCCGCCCACAGCAGTGTCATCTTGCGCCCGGTGGTAATCCATTTTTGCGCTTCCAAAGTTGACTGACGATTAACACTATTTAAGAAATGCTCCAGGTCAGGATACCCTTTATGGATAATATCAGCATGCAAATGCCCGCAAGCGCCATCAATAAAAGCCCGCGGATGCACCAGGGCCTCTTCATACTTAAATTTATCTTTTTTAAACAAACGCACCTTTGCCGCCGGATACCAGCCGCCATATTTTACCCAATAATTACTAATATAATTACGCAATGGTATGCTATAAGCCACAAATTCATCTGACTCAATTGCCTTTTCAATAGCCACTTTAAGTTCAGGCATAACTATCTCATCGGCATCTAAACTCAAAACCCACTGGTTCCTCGCCTGGGCATACCCCCAATTTCGATGCTTACCCTCGATTTCCATCTTGCGATGAAAAACCTTAGCCGCGTACTTCTGAACGATCTCCACCGTCTTATCCGTACTTTCATCATCCACCACCAGAATCTCATCCGCCCATTTCACTGACTCCAGGCACTCGGCGATACAAGACTCTTCATTTTTAGTCAAAATCATCACCGACAGCTTAGCCAATAACTTTCTCCTTAAACTCCCTCACAGATTGAATAATATAATCTTTTTCCTCGCCAGTTAAATCCGGATAAATTGGCAAAGTAAAAACCTGTTTTGCCGCAGCTTCCGCTTGCGGAAAATCACCGGCTTTGTACCCTAAATATTTAAAACATTTCTGTAAATGTAATGGAACCGGATAAAATACGCGCGAGTCAATACCATTTGCCTGCAGATGCTCCACAAAAGACTTATTTGAAACTGGCGCCCTTAAAGTATACTGGTGGTAAATATGCGTAGAATAGCTAGGCACAAAAGGAGTCCTTATCGGCAATCCCGCTAAATCTTTATCATAATACCGCGCGACCTCTTGCCTCTTTTTGTTCCACTCATCCAAATATTTTAACTTGATATCCAGCACCACTGCCTGGATCGCGTCCAGGCGGTTATTCCGGCCCAAAACTAAATGATAATAATTATTTTCATTTCCCTGATTACGTAGAATTTTTAATTTTTTAGCCACAGTTTTCTTATTGGTTAAAATTAATCCCGCGTCCCCAAAAGCGCCAAGGTTCTTACCGGGATAAAAACTCACTGCCCCGCAATCTCCCATAGTGCCGGCTTTTTTGCTCCGATACTCCGCCCCAAACGCCTGCGCCATATCTTCAATAACTTTTAACTTAAATTTAGCCGTTAATTTCAAAATCCCATTCATATCCGCGCACATCCCATAAAGATGCACCGGAATAATCGCCTTAATCTTAAACTTGTTCTTTTTGGTTAATATTTTCTCGATACTTTCTAAAGAAATATTATAGGTATCCGGATCAATATCCGCAAAAACCGGACGCGCACCAATCTGCGCCACTGCCCCGGCCGTAGCATAATAAGTAAACGCCGGGCAAATTACCCCGTCCCCAGCTTTAATCCCCAATGCCAGCAGGCCCAAGCTTATGGCGTCAGTACCGTTAGAAACCCCCACGGCATATTTCGCGCCAGTATATTCGGCAACATGTTGCTCAAACTTTTCAACCTGCGCGCCAAGAATAAAACTCGTATTATCAATTACCTCTTTGATCGCCGCATCAATTTCCTGACGCATTGGCGCAATTTGCTTCTTAAGATCCAACGCGGGTATTTTCATTTTACTCCTGAATAAATTGTGGGGTTCTATTTTTCCTTGCTTTACCTGTGTAGACCTACGCGGTCTACATATATGTAGACCGCGTAGGTCTACGTGGTTCGTGAGAATAACGGTAGAACCGTCCCCTTGTTTTTAAATATTTAACTTAATAACCTCTCCGCCGCCTCAAACACCGCATCCACACTCACCTGTCTCAAGCACTCCTTATCCTTATCACAAACTGGCAGCTTAAAATTCTTATAACACGGCCGACAATCCATATCCCATTTCAAAACCACATGCTCGCTACTTGAAGGATACGGCCCATAGACCAGCTCACTCACCGGCCCAAATACAGAAACTGACTTAACCCCCAAAGCCGCTGCCAGATGCATCGGCCCGCCATCATTAGTAATCAATAAATTACAATTTTTAATTACCGCCGGCAAAATCTTTAAGCCGGTTTTACCCGTCAAATCTATCGGCTTATTGGCCATGCCATGCACGATTACTTCCGCAATCTTCCGCTCAGATTCATCTCCCAAAATTACCACTTTGGCGCCAAACTTATTAATCAACTTATTCGCTACTTGGGCAAATTTAGATGCCGGCCAATGCTTTATCGCGGCATCCTTACCCCAACTACCACCCGCGCCGGGAAAAACACCAATTACACAATCAGTTTCTTGGATTCCGGCTGCCGCAAGCATGTTCTTTGCCTTCAATTCATCATTTAAAAGAACAGTCAAAAACAGATTTTTATCATCAACCGGAATATTTAATAATTTAAGCAACTCTGCATAATACTCCACCACATGCTTATCCTGATAACCATCCAGATCAACACACCCGGTAAGAAACCTTCCTCTGCCCTTATAATTGAATCCAACCCGCTTCCTAATCCCGATTATTTTTGCCAATAGACTATAGCGGTGATCAAGAGAGAAATCAAGACAAATATCAAAATGCTCTTTTTTTATCTCCCGGGTGAGTTTAAGAGCACTCCATAATCCCTTAAAAAATGACTCCTGATAAATTTTCTTAAGATCCCCGCGTGAAAGAGCAAAAACTTTATTGATTTGGGGATTGCTTTCCAGAATCGGTTTAACCCGTAAATTTGACCAGTAACCGATAAAACTATCCGGATGCTGCTGCTTCAGCGCCCTGATTACCGGTGTGGTAAATAAAACATCCCCTATGCCAAACGGATTAATAATTAAAAATTTCATAGTCACCCGTCATTGCGAGCCCCGCCAACGGCGGGGCGAAGCAATCTCTACCTTTTAAAATCATCCTGGAATCTTTCAATATCATCCTCTTGCAGATACGCGCCTGTCTGCACCTCAACAATCTTTATCGCGGATCTTCCCAAATTCTCTAATCTATGCTTAACCCCCTTAGAGATATATATGCTTTCATTGCTATGAACTAAGTTGACGTTATCGCCGCTAGTAACTTTAGCTGTTCCTGAAACAACCACCCAGTGCTCAGCGCGATTTTTATGCCTTTGCAAGCTCAAGCGCTTTCCTGGAGAGATCTCAATCAGCTTAATTTTAAAACCTACTCCTTGCTGCAAAACAGTAAACGAACCCCAGGGCCTGCGCTCTGTCAAATGTACCTGGTGCTCCTTACGCTGTAAAGATTTCATCATTTCAACCAGCTTCTTCACCTCTTGGGTTTTACTTCTATCACAGACTAACAAAGCATCCGGCGTATCCGCGATAACTACATCCTTTAACCCAATTGTTGAAATCAAGCGTTGCCCACGGCCAAAAACACATACCCCCTCACTGTCTAGATTTAAAACATCGGCAGTACTAATATTCCCTTTTTTGTCTTTTGGAAAAATCTCTGTCAAGGCATCCCAGCTGCCTAAATCCGTCCAGTAAAAATCAGCGGGAATAAGCGCAATCCTCCGGGAACGCTCCATAATCCCATAGTCAACTGAAATTGCTTCAATCTTCGGCCAGATTTTAGGAATATCATTTACCGAATTAATCAACCGCAGGTTAGCATGCAACTTAGGTAAATATTTACTTACCTCCTCCAAAAATACCGAGGCCTTCCAAACAAACATCCCGCTATTCCAGAAGAATTTTTTATCCTTAAAATACTTCTTGGCCTTATTCAAATCTGGTTTCTCAAGAAATTTTTCTACCTTATAAGCTAGGCAATTAGAACCTAACGCCAAACACCTAGAACCTAGCTTCAAGCACCTGGCACCTACTCTTATATAACCATATCCTATAGATGGAGCGGTCGGTTTAATACCTATGGTTACCAAAAAATTATTTGTAGCGCAAGCGATTGCTTTTTTAAGCGTCTTTTTAAAATTTCCCACATTCTTAATGTAATGGTCAGAAGGCAAAACCAAAAGCACGGCATCTTGATCAAGCTGGCTGATTAACTTTGCGCACAACCCGACTGCCGGAGCAGTATTTTTGCCCTGTGGCTCTAAAATTATATTCTTATCCGGAATGCGAAACTTAGTAATCTGGGCCTTAACTTCATAAAAATAAATATTATTCGTAATAATATAAGTACACGCCGGATCCACCAGTCCCTTTAATCGCTGGATAGTAGCCTGCAGCAGGCTCGCTTCACCGATAATCTTCATGAACTGTTTTGGCTCAAGTTCACGCGAAAACGGCCAGAACCTGCTGCCTACCCCGCCCGCTAAAATAACCGCGTATTTCATTTCTCAAACTCCTATCTAGAGATTGTCCCTAAAAAACTAGAGATCGTTTCCCTTTATTTCTTCAATTATATCATACTCAACTCAAAAATCACATATCTAAGTAGGTGCCTTGCTCATTTCCCATGCTGTTTGATCACGCTGATGAACTGGTCAGAGTAGGTTTTCAACTTGTGTTCACCGACGCCGAAGACCTGGGAGAAGGCCAAGCGGGTAAAGGGCTTGCGGGAAGCCATGTCTTTCAGAGACTTGTCGCCGAAAATGATGTAGGCAGGAACACCTTGTTTATGGGCTAATTCGGCTCTTTTGGCGCGGAGTAATTCGAATAATTCCTCGTCCACGCCGGCGAAGTCTTGGGCTTTTTTGGCTTTCTGCCGGGCGGTGATGGCTTTCTTCTTCTCGGCGACCAAAGGCTTCGCTAATATCGGAATAACCTCTCCATTTAGGAGTTTTTGGCCGAGGTCGGTCAAAGCAAGGGTGTCATACTCGCCCTGACGTTCCAGGAAACCCTGGCCGATGAGCTGTTCGATGAGGTAGCGGATAAAAACCAGAGTTTGTCCGGACATGGAGGCGAAATTAAGGTTATGCTGATGGCCCCATCTGGCGATCTGGCCGGTGAGGTTTCCTTTTAAAACGTGGGACAGGTATCCGGCGCCAAAACCCTGGTCATCGCCGTATCGGACAGTAGAAACACAATTGAGAATCTTTTGGCCGAGCTCAAGAGGATCATCGACCATATCCACTTCGCCCAAGCAATAATCACAGGCCTGACAAGTTGACTGCGGGTATTGTTGGCCGAAATAATTGACGAAAACTTTGTGCCGGCATTGAGGCTGAGTGCAGAAATTATACATGATCCTTAATTTATCCAGGCCGGCGCGCCCG
>JAPLLY010000013.1 GCA_026387315.1 Candidatus Omnitrophota bacterium | reverse complement strand
GAGAGAGGACGCCGGCGTAGTCTTGCACTACGCCAAGGACGAGCGACGCAGTCGCAGCCCAAAAGCGGCCAGCCCCTTCGGGGTGGCCTAGCTTTGGCCTGCTGCCGCGTTGCTCCCTCCTGGCCGTAGCGCCTTGACTACGGCTTCGTCGTCGCGCCTTGCATCAGGCTCAAATCTAGGCCACCAATGTACCCATTATTTATCGGAGGCTCAGTATAATCGAGAAAGGAAATAATGGCTAAGGGTTTGCATGTTTGGGAAAGCGATGGCCGCTCTGTGGCCGTGGATGCGGATAGTCTTTTTTGGGCGCAGGTAAACCCCGTTAGAGGCAGGTTGCCGAAGGCAACCGTCGGACGCCTCTGGCGTCCTGCCTCTAACGGGGTAAATAAAATTTCCCCGGATTCAATTTTTATCCCTCAGGATGTTTTGGCTCTATACCAGAGGCATAAGGAGTGGCTTTTGAAGCGGATGAATAATTTCCGTTTTAGCACGGAATTAACCGCTATCTATATTGATCCCACGGATAAGTGTAACGCCAGTTGCGCGTATTGTTATGTCCCGGCGAAGTTAAGAAAGAATGGCCGTTCGATGACTGGTAAAGAGCTCGATTTTATTCTTAATAAGCTGGCGCGGCATTTTAAGGGTAGCGGAAGAAAGCAGGTTGTTATTTTTCACGCGAGTGAACCGCTTTTAGTAAAAGATATTATTTTTAGAGCGATAGAAAAATACAAGAATATTTTTAAGTTTGGGCTGCAAACAAACGCGCTTCTTTTGGAAAAAAGGGACGTGGTTTTTTTAAAAAAGAATTTTGTAGGAGTGGGGATTTCTCTTGATTCTTATCAGCCTTCGGTTAATCAGCGCCAGAGGCCTTCCGGGTTGCAGGGGGGTAATTTTAGTCGGGCTGTCAGGGCTCTGGAATGGTTTGACGGATATAATGGCCTCAATGTTATCGCGACGGTAACTAAATACAACGTAAAGGATCTACCGGAGCTAGTGCGTTTTTTGCATAAAAAGAAAGTCTCCTGTGTTCTTTTAAATCCGGTAAGGTTTACGCGCATGGCGGTTTCTATTTTAAGGCCTGATGAAAATGATTTTGCTAAATACTTTATTCAGGCCGTGGAAAAGGCAGTTAAGCTAACTTCTAGTACTCATCGTAAGATTATTGTTGGAAATTTTGCCAATACTATTCTTGCCATAGTCGCGCCCGAAGCCCGCAGGATGATGTGTGATATTTCACCTTGTGGCGGAGGAAGGTGCTTTTTTACCATCACGGCGCAAGGAGAAATGGTCCCTTGTGGCGAGTTTGTCGGTATTAAGGGGTTTTCCGGAGGAAATATCTTTAAGCATAGTATAGCTAAGGCAATGAAGTCGCCTGTTTTTGTTTCTGTGCGCGGTCGAACAGTAGAAAAGATAGCGGAATGCGCGCAATGCGTATTAAGAAATATCTGCGGCGCCCCGTGCCCGGCGGAGCTTCATTCTCTGGGCAATATGTATCAGAAATCGGTATTTTGCGATTTTTACAAGCAGATTATTCAATACGCTTTTAAAATGATAGCGCAAGGAAAAGTTAAATATCTCTTGCGTGATGAGCCGTTGAATAATCTCAAATACGAATATAAGTTAGAGAACAATGGTTTGGCAACCAAATAGCTAAAGCCATAATTTACAGTAGCAGCGTGATTAGAAGGAGACTAAAATGGATAGAATTAATGCTCTAAGAAAGCGGATTACGTCTGTGGATATAAGCAAAATGAAAAGAGCTCAAGAGAGGCTGGATGCTCTTACTAAGCCGCGGGGAAGCCTGGGGAAGCTGGAAGAAATAGCAAAACTGATCGTGGGTATTACCGGCAAAGAAAATCCTGTACTTGAGAAAAAGATAATTTTTACTTTTGCTGCTGATCATGGTGTAGTTAAAGAAGGGGTAAGCGCTTTTCCTCAGGCAGTAACCGGACAGATGGTCTATAATTTTTTAAGCGGCGGGGCAGGGATCAATGTGCTGGCGCGCCATGCTGGAGCGCGCGTGGTGGTCGCGGATTTAGGGGTGGCTAGCGACCTTAAGCCTGATAAACGGCTTATAATCAAGAAAGTAAATTACGGCACAAAAAATATGTCAGAAGGCCAGGCAATGACGCGTGATGAGGCATTACGTTCAATTGAGGCAGGGATTGAGATTTTTGAAGAGGAGTTTTCCCGCGGTAGCGGGATCCCGCCAGAGGCGGGAAAGCATGGCGTTGATATAGTTGGCATCGGTGAGATGGGTATTGGTAATACAACCGCGGCCAGCGCGATTACTGCCAGCTTTACTAATATGCCGCCTGCGCAGCTTACTGGCCGCGGTACCGGGCTTAGTGATAAAGAGCTTGAAAATAAAATCAGAGTTATTGAAAAAGCGCTTGCCGTAAATAAGCCTGACGCTAAAGACCCTATTGATGTGCTGGCTAAAGTAGGCGGTTTTGAAATTGGCGGCCTTGTGGGTGTTATTCTGGCGGCGTGCGCGCGAAAAGTCCCTGTGGTTATTGATGGTTTTATTTCAAGTTCCGCCGCTTTAATCGCGTATTGCCTTGAGCCAAAAACAAAGGAGTATATGATCGCGGCGCACGCTTCCGTTGAAAACGGGCATATTTTCGCGTTAAACCATATCGGGCTTAAGCCTATTTTTGATTTAGAGCTTCGTTTAGGAGAAGGTACAGGCGCGGCCTTGGCAATGGGGATTATAGACGCATCTTTAAAGATTATGACGGAGATGGCAACGTTTAAGAGCGCTCAGGTATCCGAGGAGGCTCAGTAATGAGGAGTTTTTTAATTGCCCTGCAATTTCTAACTATCTTTCCCGTAAAGATCAAATCTGAGATAAAAAATGAAGAGTTTGGATTATCTCTGCTCTATTTTCCCTTCGTTGGTCTGGCGATTGGCTTTGGATTGTCTTCTAGTGCTATTCTATTTTCTTTTTTGCCGATTCTTGTTAAAGGCGCCTTAATCCTAATCGTTTCTGTTATTATTACCGGTGGTATCCACTTAGACGGATTTGCCGATACTTGTGACGGATTCTACGGGGATAAACCTAAAGAAAAAATTTTGGAAATAATGCGGGATAGCCGTATTGGCGCGATTGGCGCGATGGGTTTAATCCTGCTCTTGCTTTTGAAATTTAGTCTCATCGTAAACCTTCAGGGCATAATCTTGTGGAAAGCGTTAATTGAAATGGCCGTATTTTCCAGGTGGTCTCAGGTTTTAGCATGCGGGATAACTCCTTCCGCGCGTCAAGAAGGCAAAGCAAAATATTTTATAGAATACTCGGGTCAGAAAATTCTTATTATTGGAGGCGTATTCACTATTGCCTTATTTTTATTAATGGCGGGGCTAAAAGGTGTTTTTTTATTTATACTGCCTTTTCTTTGTGTATTGTTATTTATACAGTATATAAAGAGAAGGATTGGCGGCATGACCGGAGACACAATTGGCGCAATTAGCGAGATTGCCGAAGTTTCCGTGCTTTTCTCTAATCTTCTTATTGTAAATCTATGATAGATAGAATACATGGTGGCAATATTTGGCCTTATCTTAAGGCGCAGGGGTGTTCTTCAAAAGATAAGGTTATCAATGGTGAGCGTAGTCGAACCATCGATTTTAGCGTCAATATTAATCCGCTGGGGTTACCTTCAAGAATAGAAGAGGCT
Source organism: Candidatus Omnitrophota bacterium (assembly GCA_026387315.1). Lineage (GTDB taxonomy): Bacteria > Omnitrophota > Gorgyraeia > Gygaellales > Profunditerraquicolaceae > UBA6249. The sequence goes on along the minus strand of JAPLLY010000013.1, from coordinate 16,150 downwards.
ATTTTAAAAAACATAGGGGCTCTTCTTCACTATCCTGATCCTGACTCTAAGGGGTTAAAGAGTATTATTTCCGCTTTTTGCGATATAAATCAAAGCAATATACTGGTAGGAAACGGCTCGATAGAGCTTATTCATTTGATTCCCCGGGCATTAAAAGCGAGGAATGCGTTAATAATTGGGCCGACATTTAGCGAATATGAATTCGCGGTTAGGTCAAACGGAACAAGGGCTTTTTTCGCGCAAGCTCAAGAACAAGACGATTTTAGAATAGATTTGCGTAAGATTAAAAAATCTATGCCTAAGGCGGATTTGATTTTTCTCTGTAATCCCAATAATCCTACTGGGTATCTGATGTCTAAAAACGAGCTGCTGAATATATTTTATATCTGCAAAAGATATAATACTACTCTGGTGATAGATGAGGCGTTTATTGATTTTCTTCGGAATAATGAAAAGATTACTTTAGTAACCGAGGCGGCTAAATACAACCGTCTCCTTGTGATTAGGTCATTGACTAAGTTTTTCGCGCTCCCCGGCTTAAGGTTAGGCTACCTGGTTGGCCAACGCCGCATTGTTGAGCATTTATCAAAATTTCAATACCCTTGGAACGTGAATTCATTGGCGCAAGCAATAGCAGAAGATATTTTTAAAGCTACTGAGTATATAAAACTAAGCAAAAATTTTATCGACAGGGAAAAGGGCTATTTGTTTGAGAATTTAAGCCAGATTAAGGGATTAAAAGTTTATAGGCCCGCGGCAAACTTTGTTTTTTGTAAATTAGAGAATTGTATGATCGGGGATTCAGCGCGATTAAATAAAAGGCTGCGTAAAAACGGTATTATTATTCGTTGTTGCCATAATTTCAGGGGATTAGATGATAGGTTTTTCAGGATAGCAGTAAGAACCAGAAGTGAAAATAAGAGATTGATAGCTTGTCTTAAAAAGGTTTTATAATGAAACAGTCAAAAGCAATCCAGGTCTGCGGCACAGGTTCAGGTGTAGGTAAAAGCGTGATCGTTACCGCTTTATGCCGTATTTTCTTGCAGGATGGTTTTAAAGTGTGCCCTTTTAAAGCCCAGAATATGGCATTAAATTCTTACGTTACCAAAGACGGCGGCGAGATAGGCAGGGCGCAGGCAACTCAGGCGCAAGCGGCAAAGATCGCTCCCAGCGTGGATATGAATCCGATATTAATTAAACCTACGTCTGATAGAAAAGCCCAAATAATCGTAAAAGGACGGCTGGTAAGAAATATGTCAGTTTATGAATATGTTAATTATAAGAAAAAAGCGCAAAATATAGTATTAAAATCTTTTCGGCGCTTGGCAGAAGAGTATGAGTTGGTGGTTATTGAAGGCGCGGGATCTCCGGCGGAAGTGAATCTAAAATCGCACGATATAGTTAATATGAGTATGGCAAAACACGCCAACGCCCCCGTGCTCTTGGTGGGAGATATTGATAAAGGCGGCGTTTTTGCCTGGATAGTGGGGACGCTTGAGCTTTTAACCAAAGAAGAAAGAAAAAGAATAAAAGGTATAGTCATTAATAAATTCAGGGGTGATAAAAGGTTATTGCGGCCAGGTATAGATTTTCTGGAGAAAAAGACAGGTATAAAAGTTTTAGGCGTCATCCCATATTTTAAAGACATAAAAATCGCGGAAGAGGATTCCATCTCCCTTGAAAAGCGGGATGGAGGAATAAGTAATCAGAAAATACAAAAAGAGAAGCAGCTAGACATAGCCGTAATCAGCCTGCCACATATATCTAATTTTACTGATTTTGACGCTCTGGAAAATGAACCTGACGTCAAGTTACGCTATGTATCTTGTGAAAGCGAGCTGGGTAATCCTGACGCGATCATTATTCCGGGGACAAAAAGTACTGTTAGTGATTTAAACTACTTAAAAAAAACCGGGTTGGCAGAAAAGATAACCTTGATTGTTAAGAATCATTCAGCAACTTATCTTGTCGAAATTTGCGGTGGATACCAGATATTGGGAGAGAGGATTAATGACCGAAGGGCAACGGAATCAGCGCGGAAGTCAGTTAAAGGTTTGGGTATCCTGCCGGTAATTACCAGTTTTGGAAAAGAAAAAATTTTATCTTGCGTAAAAGGAAAAGACATAGTTTCAGGATTAAAGGTAACGGGTTATGAAATTCACCATGGCAAAACGCGCCTGATTAAAGAGTGTAAGCCTGCTTTTAGGATTTTCCAACGGCAAGGGAAAAAGGCAAAAGGATTAGATGGGGCAATTTCTAAAGATGGCAGAATTTGGGGTACTTATTTTCATGGCGTTTTTGATGAGGATAATTTTAGGAGGAGTTTTTTAAATAAGTTGAGGCTTAAGAATGGTTGGCCGCCCTTGACTATGATAACGAATTTTAGTCAGGATAAAGAATTTGATAAACTTGCCGGCCTGGTCAGGGAAAATATTGATATGGATTTATTGTATAAGATTATAGGACTTGAGCCGTGAACTCCGCACCTTCTAAATCCAGCACCTTCAAGAAGGTGCTGGATAAATATTCAACTATTAGAATCAAGTGGACGGTTCTATTTTTTCTACGTTCCATTCTGTTTTTATATTGTAATAAAAAACAGAACCGTCCCCGTTATTTTCGGTTTGAGGAATTAAATACGAAAGAAGGTGCGGGGTGAACTACGAATTATTAATTATTCCGTTTGCGTATATTTTGGATTTGGTTTTTGGCGATCCGCAGTGGTATTGGCATCCGGTAAGGCTCATTGGAAGGCTGATAGAAAGATTAGAAAATAAATTGAACACGGGTAAAAAGAATAAAATATTTTGTGGAGCTGTCCTGGTTATTCTAGTGGTGGGGTTGACTGTTTTTGGCATAGGGAGCATACTAAAATTAGCCAGATTAATTCATCCGTTTTTGTTTTACATTGTTTCCGTATTATTTATTTATTTTTCACTCTCTATCAGGGATTTGGCAGATGAAGCAGCTAAAATTTATAAAAACCTGGAGTCCGGAAATATCCAAAAGGCAAGAAATAATCTTTCCATGATTGTCGGCAGAAATACTCTGGGATTAAATAAACAGGAAATAATCCGGGCAACCGTGGAAACCGTCGCGGAAAGCACTATGGATGGTATCGTCGCGCCTCTTTTTTATGCTTTTTTAGGGGGGCCGATTATGGCCTGGGTTTATAAAGCCATAAATACTTTAGATTCTATGGTGGGATATAGGAACGAAAGATTTAAAAAATTTGGCTATGTATCCGCGAAACTGGACGGGTGCCTGAATTTTATTCCATCAAAAATAACCTGTTTTTTAATAAGTGTCTCGATTTTCTGTTGCGGGAAAAGATGGTTTAGCTCACTTAAAGAGGTTGGAAGATACCTGCTAAGCGGTCCGGGGGCAAATAGCGATGCGGTAGAAGCTGTTATGGCTGGCGGCCTCGGGGTTCAGCTGGGCGGCACGAATTTTTATGATTCAGTTGCGGTGGAGAAACCGCTTATCGGCCAGGCGGCTGAACCGTTGGGCATTAAACATATCAGGCAGAGCGTGAGCATCGCGTATATATCTTCCGCGCTGATGTTAGTTTTGGGGGTAATAGTTTTGATAGTAAAATCCAGGGGACGGTTCTCTTAAAGAGAACCGTCCCCTGGATTTTCAAAGGAGGTAATATATGAAAGTCGTAAGCTTATGGAGCGGGGGAAAGGATAGCTGTTTTGCCTGCTATAAGGCAAAATTACAGGGGTATGAGATAATTTCGCTTATTAACTTTACGGATTATAGCGGTAATGGTTCTTTGTCGCATGGTTTATCGGCTGATATTATCCAAAAGCAGTCGTGTTTTATCGGCATTCCTTTTTTACAAAAATCCATGCCTAAAGAAAGTTATCGTGATGCTTTTTTAGCGTTAATCCAAGAGTATAAAACAAAAGAGGGCGTAGAAGGAATTGTTTTTGGGGATATTTATTTGCAGGAACATCGGGACTGGATAGATAAAGTATGCGCGGAACTAAAAGTGAAAGCAATCCTGCCGATATGGACGAAAGATACCAAGGGGTTAATTAAAGAAATTATTGACTCAGGATTTAAATCAATAGTGGTTTCCGTAAAGAATGGTATTTTGGGAAAAGAATGGCTGGGCCGGCGAATCGATTATGAATTTATAAAGGATTTAGAGAAAGCCGGAGATATTGATCTCTGCGGAGAAAAAGGCGAGTTTCATACTTTTGTTTATGATGGGCCTATTTTTAAAAAACCCGTGGAGTTCACTACGGGAGAAAAGGTTTTAAAAGATGACCATTGGTTTTTAGAACTTTTTTCGAAATAAGAGTTTTGTTGGAGTAGAAGATAATATTGGCGATGAGAAGAAATATAATATTGCTCGTAGTTTTATTTAGTATTTGTGCGGTAGCTTTTTATTTTTTGTTAAAGTTGCCGGATAATTCAGTGAGTAAAGCAGCGCCCTGCCGGCATCCACAAAGAATAATTTCTTTAGGCCCTTCTGTAACTAAAGCGATATATCTTTTAGGGGCTCAGGATAAATTGATCGCTGATACTATATATTGTATTGACCCGCCAGAAGTAAAGAAGAAAGAAAAAATTGGTACAGTAGTAGAGGTGAATATTGAAAAGATATTTAATTTGAAGCCGGATTTAGTTTTGGCAACATCTTTAACTAATCCTAAGGCAAGAGAGAAGTTAAATAATTTAGGCGTAAGAGTCATTACTTTTTCTACATTAAAATATTTTAATGATATTTGTAATCAGTTTTTAGAATTAGGCAGGTTAGTGGATAAAGAAAATGAGGCAAAGGAGATTGTAATGAACGCTGAAAGCGAGATAATTTTAATTAAAGAAAAGGTTAAGGGATTACCTAGGCCCAAAGTGTTCGTTCAGATGGGAGTAAGGCCTTTGTTCGCGGCTACGGGAAATTATTTTGTTAATGATTATATTGAATTTGCCGGTGGAATAAATATCGCTAAAGAAGCAAAGGAAGGCATCTATTCCAGGGAACAGATCCTAAAAGAAAATCCCGATGTGATAATCATTACTACTATGGGTATGGCAGCTGAAGAAGAAAAAAGGATTTGGCAGAAATATGAAACTTTAAGCGCGGCAAAATCCCGGCGAATTTACATTATAGATACTGATGAAATCACTAGCCCCACGCCGCAAAGTTTCGTAAAAACTCTGGAAGATTTTGTTCTTGTTTTGCATTCAGGAGAATGAAATGAGAAGGAAAGTTTTTTATTGGAGCGCTTGGATATTAGTTTTGTTTTGCCTGCTCTTGGCAGTTGTGCTTTTCTCGTTTTGCGCAGGCCCGGTAGATATGCCTTTAAAGAAGATTTTAAAAGTTATTTTTGAAGGAAGAGGCAGCAGTGAATATAGTATTCTTTTTGATATTCGTCTGCCTAGGATTATCCTGGGGTTTGCTATAGGCGGGGCATTGAGTTTGGCGGGCGTAATTTTACAGGGGATGTTTCGCAATCCTTTAGTTGAACCGTATACTCTTGGTATCTCAGGGGGAGCAGCTGTAGGCGTGTGCCTGAATATCGTTTTAGGGTTAAGCCGCGGCCTGGGAATAATATCCTTACCTGTATGCGGATTTTTAGGCGCGATTTTGGTTATTTTGCTCGTTTATTTTTTAAGTATAAGAAAAGGTATTTTAAAGATGCAAGGCCTTCTTCTTACCGGCGTGATGATAAGTTTTATTTCTTCATCGTTAATTATGTTGATCATGTCTGTTTCGCATACAGAAGACCTTCATGGGGTTGTTTTCTGGGTTATGGGGTCTTTAGAAGAGCCAAATTGGTTGCTTATAAAATTAGCATTAGGCATAGCTGTATTTGGTTTGGTGGTTTCATATCTTTTTTGTTTTGCTCTTAATGCCTTTTCTTTAGGTGAAGAGGAAGCGCTTCATTTGGGTATAAATGTAGAAAGGACCAAGAGGCTGCTTTTTATCGTAGCTTCTTTGCTTACGGGTTTTAGTGTGTCTGTAGCCGGCATTATTGGTTTCGTCGGCCTGGTTGTTCCTCATTTTAGCCGTATGTTCGTAGGGAGAGACCACAGGATACTTTTAATCAGCTCATTTCTTTGTGGCGCGATTTTTCTTATATTTTGCGACAGTTTAGCCAGGATAATTATTGCTCCGTTGGAATTGCCTGTTGGTGTAATTACCGGCATATTGGGCGGCAGTCTTTTTATTTATACCTTATCCAAAAAGCAAGTTACTTTGGAGGGTAAATAGATGCTCGAGCTAAAAAACCTGGCCTGTGGTTATAACTTAAAGCCTGTGCTTCAAGATATTGAATTTAAGGTTAATGAAAAGGAGTTTGTGGGAATAATCGGGCCTAATGGTTCAGGAAAGACGACGCTCCTTCGGGTTATAACGCGTATCCTTAAACCAAGCAAAGGAGTAGTTCTTCTTAATGGAAGGAATGTTTGGCAGATGAAATTTAGGGAATTGGCCAAGTACGTAGCAGTAGTTCCGCAGAACTTTGGCGGGATAGATATGAGTGTGGAAGACTTCGTGCTTTTAGGCAGAATTCCCTATCTGGAAAGATTGCAATTTTTTGAGTCAAAGATGGATTTGCTTATCGCGCAAAGATGTTTGAATTTGACTGATACCTTTAAACTTAAGGAAAAGTTAATGTCAGAGATAAGCGGCGGAGAAAGGCAGCTTGTTCTCATAGCGCGCGCCTTGGCGCAGGAGCCAAAATTGCTTTTATTAGACGAGCCAACCGCGCATTTGGATATAACGCATCAGGTAAGTATTTTGGATCTTATTAAAAAGCTAAATAAAGAACTTGGGCTTACGGTAATTATGGTTATGCATGACCTGAATTTAGCCAGCGAATATTGCCAGCGCCTGGTGCTGATTAATAAGGGCAGAATTTATAAGGCAGGCACCCCCCAGGAAGTCTTGAGTTATAAGATTATCGAGGAAGTGTATAAAACGGTTGTGGTTGTGGAAAAAAATCCGGTTTCTTCAAAGCCATACGTTGTCCTTGTTTCGCAAGAAGAGAAAGAAAAGCGCGAGAAATAAAGGTGATGGAGTGGTTGAGCATAAAAGACTTGGTGCATGATGCGAGAGAGGAGGTGGTATTTTTCGGTATTATATAAGCACAGGGTATAAGGAATTAATTAATTTATCCGGATAGATAAAGGAAGTGAAGGTGCTTGCCCCGTTAGAAGTGGCGCCCCGCGCCGCGGGACTTCTAACGGGGTGAAATTCCTTTCGCTGCCCCGCAACGGTAATTTTTTAGCGTTTAGCGGATAGCGTTTAGCGTATAGTTTTACTATTCGCTATCCACTCTACGCTATACGCTAGAAAGAGCCCGGACGATTGTCTATCACAGAAGTATTCTCGCGGGAGGAAAAAATGGAAACAAATATGAAGTATTTTTTTAGAATATTATTAATAATATTATTAATTTCAGTCAGTATAAAAATAGTGTGGGCTGATGATGTTAATTTGGAAAAAATAGTTGTGACTCCTTCAAGAATAGAAGAGAGTTATGGGGATACCTGCCGTAATGTGGATGTGGTTACTTCAAAAGATATAGAGTCTTTCGGCAGTGGTAATCTGGCGGGAGCGTTGGCTGGTATCACTTCCGTAAATATAAAGGATTATGGCGGACAGGGAGGATCAAAGACTATTACGATGCGCGGAGCTACTGCCTCTCAGGTTTTGGTTTCGGTTGATGGCAGGCCGGTAAATAATCCCCGAGACGGGCAGGTGGATTTAAATAGTATTCCTTTGGATGATATCGAGAGGATTGAGGTTGTCCACGGACCGGGTTCAAGCTTATACGGTTCGCAGGCGATGGGAGGTATGGTAAATATAATCACAAAGAGGCCGCCGAAAGAAGGCCAGAAAACTGAAGCTACCACAAGTTTCGGGACATTCAGGACTTATACGGAAAAGCTGCTGCAGGGAGCGAGGATTGGCAAATTCGGTTATCTGGTTACTGGAGGTTATAAAAGTTCGGAGGGATTCCGCGCTAATTCGGAATTCAATTCTAAGGATGCCAATGTTAAACTGGAATATGAGATTAACGGCAATAATAATTTGATGTTAAATTCCGGCTTTTACACAAATAAAGCAGGAACTCCGGGTACGATTACTGCGCCTGATATAGATGATCAGCAGAAAGACCTTCAAAATTATTTCGATTTTAACTGGAATTTTAAGCCGGATAATTTAACGGGATTTAGAGCAAAAATATACCAGAATTATGACCGTCTTGAGTTTATGGAGAATAGCGCTGGTTCAGTATCTCAGGCAGCTAATAGTAAGTCTATTCACAGTACTATAGTAAGAGGGCTTGACCTTCAATTCAACAAGAAGATGTTTGATGTCTATCAATTAGTTTGCGGGGTTAATTATGTCGGCAATTACAACGATAGCACTTCTTCTGCAAAACACAGATATATTGTCCGCGCCGGATATCTTGAGAATCAATGGGATGTGTTTAATAATCTTACATTAAACCTTGGCGTGAGAGTTGATGATTATTCCAACTTTGGCATTCAAGTCAGCCCCAGCTTCAACTATCTCTACAAGCTAAATTCGGGTAATAAGATTCATGGTTTAGTCAGCCGTTCGTTTCGTGCACCTACATTTAACGATTTGTACTGGTCTGATGACGGCTCGTCTAAAGGTAATCCGGATCTAAGCCCGGAAAAGGGAATAACAGCCGAAATAGGGCTTGAGACCGAAATAAACAAATATTTATCTACGGACATTACTTATTACAGGAATAATTTTGATAATCTTATAAATTGGGTGAATGATGGTACCAGATTGCAGCCGACAAATATTAAATCCGCGATTATTGATGGTATAGAATTTAAGAACAAGGTATTTTTATTTACTGATTTTGAATTTGATTTGGGCTATACGTTTTTAAGGGCAATAGATGATAACACCGGGAAATATCTTGTCTACCAGCCGAGGAATAAAGCCGATTTTTCATTAAAATATAAAAACATCAACGGTTTTATTTTTGAATTTAAGGGACAGTTTACGGATAGGAGGTTTAGTGACGTAAATAATGCTATTTCCGTAAAAAGATTTTTTGTTTTCGGGTTGAGTTTATCCAAAAAGTTCGATAAGTACCTGACTTGTTTTGCCTCAATAGATAACCTTTTTGCAAGAAAATATCAGGTTATTCGTGGTTATCCGATGCCAGGATTTTCCGCAACCGGCGGGTTAAAGCTGGAATTTTAAAAAAAGAAAGGAGATGTTTAATGAAAAGAATAGTTTGGTTTGCAGTTGTGGTTGTGTTATTTGTTTTGTCTTTAGTAGTTTTAGAAGCATATGCAGTTGATCTGGCTCAGCCTTCTAAGGCACAATCAAAAAAGACGGTAATAGAAATTAACTATGGAGGCATTCATCCATCGCGCATAATCGAGGTTCCTTTGGCAAAAGCAAATACGGTTCTTGAATTATTGCAGGCCGTTGCAGAAGTAAAGACACATCCTGTTGGTGGGTATGTTATGGTTGTATCTATTGATGGGATAGAGGGTAAGCGTGGTGAGATGGCTTGGTATTATACTGTTGACGGTAAATCTCCGGGTAAAGTAGCAAATTCAAATGTACTTAATGGCGAGCACCATATAAAATGGGAATATAAAAAAGATGTTTGTTCTTTAAAGGTGGATAAAAAATAATAAATAAAAGGGACGGTTCTATTTTTTAAATTTAAAAAATAGAACCGTCCCCATGTTTTTGTCCTCTAGTTCTTGCAAGATTAGTTTCTTCGTGTTAAAATAAGTTATGATTTCCGATCGACTCTTGGGATTTACTTTAGCTGTTTCTATCTTTGCTCACGGGGTGATCCTTCTATCGAGCTCTAACTTTAATCCTTTCACGCCTGCGCCAAAAGTTCAAGAAATAGCAGTACGTTATATTAAAGAAAATCCACAGGCCAAACCTCTGCCTAAGAGTTCATCTGAACCGGGTAGGCAGAGGTTAATGCCTGGCTCTGAACCTTTTTTAAAACTTGATCCTAAGATTGTTACCGGTACTAAGCGGGCGCCTTTGCCTTATATTGAACCTGCAGATACTTCCGCAGGACCAAAAGCTATACCGAATAAGTCATTAGAATTTTTTAAACCGATCTTCGCCAGCTCCGAAATAACGGCGATAAAAAAAAGAATTACTTTACCGGCGATAGAGATGGCTAAGATTGATAATCCCAGCTATATCAGCTATTATCAGATCGTCAGGGAGAAGATCCGCCGCAGCGCTTACCAAAATTATACGCACAATGAAACCGGCCAGGTCTATGCCTCTTTTATTATTTCTAATGACGGTTACATTAAGGATGCGCGTTTAGCTGAAGAAAAAACAAAGGCTAACGAGTATTTGAAGAATATTGCCTTAAGAAGCATTAGAGATGCTTCGCCTTTCCCCGATTTTCCCAAAGAACTTGATTATCCGCAGCTATCTTTTAATATCATAATTTCTTTTGAAATAGAATAGACTAAAAAATCATGAGGACGGTTCTATTTTTTATTTATTTCAAAGCGAAAAAAGAGAACCGTCCCCATGATTTTGTCCCCTTTTTTAAAGCCCATTATTGACACTTTTTTAAAAGAATGGTATATTAAATTTTAAATTTCTACCTGAAAGGAGATGATTATATTGACCCAAGTGGAAGTTAAAAAAGATGAATCTTTTGAATCTGCTTTGCGCCGTTTTAAGAAAAAAATTGAGCAGGAAGGAATTTTGCGGGAAGTGCGTGATCGCAAGCATTATGAAAAACCCAGCGAACGCAAGAGGAAGAAAGCTAAGACCACCAGAAAATAAGGATGAAGCTAATTAATTTACGTAAGCCTGTTGTAGCCGGGCAATTTTATCCATCTGGCGCTAAAGAGCTTAAAGCGATAATTTCTTCTTTTGCGGATAAATCAGCGCAAAAGATTGATGTTCTAGGGTGCATTTTGCCGCACGCCGGATATATCTATTCCGGAAAAGTTGCTGTTTGTACCATCTCCGGAGTAAAGATTAAAGATACAGTGGTGCTTTTAGGGCCGAATCATACTGGCCGGGGAGTTGTTTTTAGTATCATGCCGCAAGGGGTCTGGCAGACTCCTTTAGGTAATGTCGAAATTAATAGCCAGTTGGCAGGTTTGTTCTTAGGCAAATCCAAGTATTTAGAAGCGGATAGCTTGGCGCATTTGGATGAGCACTCATTGGAAGTAGAATTGCCCATACTGCAGTATTTTAGAAATGATTTTAAAATCGTCCCCATCGTGATAAAGACCGACGATCTATCTGAACTTAATGCGGTTGGCCAAGAGTTGGCTTCGGTAGTCATTGAAAATGATCTTAGAGGCTCGGTGATGTTTATGGCTAGCTCTGACCTGACGCATTATCAGCCGCAGAAAAGCGCTGAAATTAAAGATGCGTTAGCGATTGAGGCGGTCTTGAATTTGGATGTTGGAAAGCTTAAGGCGGCAATAGGAGAGTCAGAGATTTCAATGTGTGGTTTTGCTCCGATTGCGGTTTTGATCATAACAGCTAAACTGCTTGGGGCAAAAAAAGGGCGGTTAATTAAATATCAAACCAGCGGCGATGTCAGCGGCGATAAGAGCAGCGTTGTGGGCTATGCCGGAATTACAATTAATTAGATCATGGATGAGATAGTTAAGAAAGTTGACGAGAATTGGAAGCAGAATGTGGAGAAACAGAAGCAGGAACCAAAGGCTCAGGGTGAATTTGTTCCTCCAGAGCCGGATTTTAAATTTTTTATCACCACCCTTACTTTGCGGGCATCGATTGCTTTAGGGCACATGGCTAATCCGGCTACTGGTAAAACAGAGAAAGATTCCACTCAGGCAAAGTTCCTTATTGATACCTTAGGTATGCTGCAGGAGAAAACCAAAGGTAATCTTACCCAGGAAGAGGTGGATCTTTTAGAGAATTTACTTTATGAATTAAGAACAGCTTATCTAGCTAAAGAGGAGAAACAGTCAAAATGATTGATAAAGAGTTGCTGGATATATTGGCCTGTCCTGCCTGTAAAGCGGATGTGGAGTTAATTAATAATAAAATTGTTTGCAAGAAATGCGGGAAAAAATATCCTGTGCGCCAGGGAATCCCGGTAATGTTAGTTGATGAAGCAGAATGAAGAACCCTGCACGATACAGAACGAAAAGTATCATTGCGAGGGCGCTGCCCGACGAAGCAATCTTTTTAAAACCAGATTGCTTCGGGCTTCGCCCTCGCAATGACGCACATGAAATTAAATAATAAAGAAGGTGCTCGGTGAACCCCGCACCTTTTAAATATTCCATTATTAAAGGTATGCGGTTTGATAAATTAAATAAAACAGGGTAAAACAGGGGACGGTTCTCTTAAAAAAAGAGAACCGTCCCCGTGATTTACGGTTTAAAGAATTGGATAAGAAAGAAGGTGCGGGGTGAAGAAAATATTGGTAATCCATGGCCCGAATTTAAATTTACTCGGAAAACGCGAACCCGGGGTTTACGGAAAAACGACTCTGCCTCAAATTAACAGCGTTCTTAAAGCGCTGGCAGCTAAACTGAAGGTTAAATTAACTATCAAGCAATCGAATGTAGAGGGGGAGATTGTGGATTTCATACAGGGGGCTGAAAATAAATTTGATGGTATTTTAATTAATCCCGCTGCCTACACCCACACTAGCGTTGCCATAAGAGACGCTATTGCTGTTTTGGATATCAAGGTTGTAGAAGTGCATCTTTCTAATATTTATTCCCGCGAGGAGTTTAGGCATAAGTCGCTGATTAGTCCGGTGGCCAGCGGAACAATCTTAGGGTTTGGGGCTAAAAGCTATACTCTGGGTTTAGCCGCTCTCCTAGATTTAATTTCAGCAAAATGAACCCCCGCTTAAAGAGCATATAAAACAGGGGACGGTTCTCTTAAAAAAAGAGAACCGTCCCCGTGATTTACGGTTTAAAGAATTAAATAAGAAGGAAGGTGCGGGGTGAACTCTCGCTTAAAAAGCATACATTCCGTGTTAAAACAGAGGGGCTTAGATGGCCTCTTGGTTAGCCTACCCGCGAATATTTCTTATCTGACAGAGTCCTTGAGCCGGGATGCTTATCTCTTAGTTTCCTTAAAAGAAAATATCTATTTTACCGACTCTCGTTATACCCAAGAGGCCAAAGATTTTTTAAAAGATAATGCCTTGCTTAGAGAATGTAATGGTTTTGTATTTAAGTATATTGCTGAAGCCGCGCTTAACCTGGGGCTAAAAAAGTTAGGTTTTGAGGAAAGGTATCTGCCACTGGCGGAGTTTGCTAAGGTTAAGGAGCTTGCAAAAGGAAAATTCAATTTAATTCCCACCCATAGTATAATTGAAGACAAAAGACAAATTAAAGATGAACAAGAGATTATTAAGCTGCGCAAAGCCGCTGAGATTACGGCTTTGGCTTTAGAGCATATCCGGCAGTTTTTGGTTCCCGGCGTTAAAGAAGTAGAGATTGTGGCAGAGCTTGAGCGTTTTATCAGGTATCAGGGGGCCAGGGCTTCTGCTTTTGATATCATCGTGGCTTCGGGGCCTAACTCCAGCCAGCCGCACCATCTTTCAGGGGAGAGAAAACTCAAAAATAATGAGCTGGTGCTTATTGATTGGGGCGTCGATTACCAGGGGTACAAATCTGACTTGACAAGGGTTTTGTTTTTGGGTAAAATAAACATTCTTGCGCGTAAGGTTTATGACATTGTTCTTAAAGCTCAGGAATTGGCGATTAAAAGAATCCAGCCTGGCGCTGAAATGGCTGAGATTGATAGAGTTGCGCGGGAATACATAGCCGCGCGAGGTTACGCCGGGCGTTTTAAGCATAACCTGGGCCATGGTTTTGGCTTGGAGGTACACGAAGCTCCTCATCTATCCGGCCGGGAAGCCAGCGCGATTAAGCCAGGCATGACTTTTACGGTGGAGCCGGGAATATATTTGCCGGGTAAATTTGGCGTAAGAATTGAGGATATGGTTTTAATAACCACTAAAGGCTGCGAGGTGATCAGTGGCGCTGTCCATAAATGAAATTAAATCAGGGGTAACCATATTAGTAGAAGGTGAAGTTTATATGTGCATTGACGCTCAGCATGTAAAACCCGGTAAGGGCGCGGCTTTTGTGCGGGCCAGGCTGCGCAACTTAAAAAATGATAACATTCAGGAAAAGACCTTTCGCGGTGAAGAAAAGATAGACGAGGCTTACGTTGAGGAACGCAAATTGCAATATCAGTATTCTAGCGGCGGGATGTTTCATTTTATGGATACTGATAATTTTGAAGAGATTGCCATTTCTGAAGATATTATCGCGAATAAGGCTAAACTTTTAAAAGATAATCTGGAAATTATGGGTTATTTTTTTAAAGGCGCTACTTTATATGTTAATTTGCCTAATTTTATTGAATTTACCATTGTGGAAACTGAGCCAGGATTTAAAGGCGATTCATCTAAGAGTGGAAATAAGCCGGCCACCGTGGATACCGGAGCAGTTATTCAAGTCCCCTTATTTATTAATGTCGGGGATAAGGTTAAGGTAGATACGCGCACCGGCGGCACCTATGTTGAGAGGATCAACTAAAAGCCTGCCTGCTGGCAGAAAGGAAGGGCGTTGTGAATCTTAAAGAAATTAAAGAAATGATTAATTTGATGAATGAAAACGGCCTTGCTGAGCTGGAGGTGGAGAAGGATGATATGTGTATCCGGCTTAAAAAGACAGCCAGTGGGATGGAAGGATTTGAGGCGCCGGCAGGCTATCCGGCTCAGGGTGTTGCTGCTTCAGGAGCAAAAGCGCAAAGCGCGCAGGAGATAGAAGAGAAAAACGCGATTAAGACGGTGGAGATTAAATCTCCGATAGTGGGGACCTTTTACCGGGCGCCTAATCCGGAAGCTGCTTCGTATGTTGAAGTTGGGCAAGTGATCGAACCCGGACAGGTAATTTGTATTATTGAAGCGATGAAATTAATGAATGAAATAAAATCAGAGATTAAAGGAAAAATCCTGGAAATATTAGTCGATAATGCTGAACCGGTAGAGTTTGGCCAATCGCTTTTTCTCATTGATCCGCTTTAAAAGATGTTTTCTAAAATTCTCATTGCTAATCGAGGCGAAATCGCCTTAAGAATAATTCGCGCGGCTCATGAAATGGGCATTCGTACCGTGGCGGTTTATTCTCAGGCCGACCGCAGCAGCCTGCATGTGCGTTTTGCTGATGAAGCAATCTGCATTGGTCAAGCATCCTCTGCCAATAGTTATTTAAATATTCCCGCGATTATCAGCGCCGCTGAAATTACCGATGTTGAAGCTATTCATCCGGGTTATGGATTCCTGGCTGAAAACGCGCATTTTGCCGAAATATGCGGATCTTGTAAAATTACTTTTATCGGGCCGACTCCTGAGAATATGCGCTTGATGGGCGATAAAATGGCGGCGCGAACCACGATGCAAAAAGCCGGCCTGCCGATTGTTCCCGGAAGCCGGGAAATTATTGAGAATAAGGAAGAGGCGCTTAAGACCGCCAAGTTAATCGGTTACCCTGTCATTATTAAGGCTGCTGCCGGCGGCGGCGGTAAAGGAATGCGTATCTGTCATAATGATTTAACTCTTGTCTCCAGCCTCCTGACTGCCCAAACTGAAGCCGAAGCGAATTTTGGCAATTCTAGCGTTTACATTGAAAAATATATCCAAAGGCCGCGTCATATTGAAGTGCAGATTATCGTGGATCACTCCGGGCATATCGTGCAGCTAGGTGAAAGAGATTGCAGTATTCAGCGTCGGCATCAGAAGCTGCTGGAAGAATCACCTTCTCCGGTGGTCGATAGTAAGATGCGCCGTAAATTAACAGAAATGGTTTTAAAAGGAATGAAATCCATTAATTATCTTAGCTGTGGTACGATTGAATTTTTACTGGATGAAAAAACCGGTAATTTTTATTTTATGGAGATGAATACGCGTATTCAGGTTGAGCATCCGGTTACTGAGATGGTTTGCGGTATTGACCTGATTAAGGAGCAGATCCGGGTGGCCGCTGGCGAGAAGCTTAGGTTTAGCCAGGATAATGTGCAGCTTAGGGGCGCGGCAATTGAATGTCGGATTAATGCCGAAGATCCGGATAATAATTTTATGCTTTCTCCCGGAAAGCTCGAATCATTAATTCTTCCCGG
>JAPLLY010000056.1 GCA_026387315.1 Candidatus Omnitrophota bacterium | reverse complement strand
GATCCGGTGGTTGAACGTGGAATTGCCATCGCTCAACGGATAATAGGTACTCTGGGGATAACAGGCTTATTGGACTCGAGAGTTCACATCGACAGTCCAGTTTGGCACCTCGATGTCGGCTCATCCTATCCTGGGGCTGTACAAGGTCCCAAGGGTCCGGCTGTTCGCCGGTTAAAAGGGTACGCGAGCTGGGTTCAGAACGTCGTGAGACAGTAAACAACTGACCGTTGCTGTCTTTAAATCTGGCTAATTGCTGGAAAATCTGAGTATCCCATATTACTACTTGACGATTTAGTCTCTACATGATAGGCTATTGTTAGGAGTGAAAATATATGGGTGCAGACAATCAGCAGGAAAGGCCAAGAGAGATAACATCATATATCTCAGGTTTTGTCGACGGAGAAGGTTGCTTTTCTATAACAATTCAAAAAAGCAACAATGTGAAATTAGGAATTCAGGTAATTCCGGAATTCCATGTTTCGCAGCACCAAAATAGAATTGAAGTTCTTAAGGTGATTAAGGAAAGATTAGGTTGTGGATATATTAAACCCAATGATCCTGGAAATCCAAAAGATCAGACTTCAGTTTATGTCGTGCGTAATATCAATGATCTCCGCGATAAAGTCCTACCATTCTTTAAGAAATCTCCGCTTATCTCAATTAAACAAAAAGATTTTGAGAAATTTGCTCGAGTCGTTAGTTTAATGAAAGATGGCGGGCATTTAAGAAAGAATAGTTTAATTACGATATTAGGAATTGCTTATTCAATGAATTTCAGCGGTAAATATCGTAAACAAAAACTAGAAGATATATTTTCTCACTTGGAATCTTCAGAGACTATACGCCAGAAATCCTATTCGAAAGAATAAGGATTAAGATATAGTCCGAACTGTATAGCGATATACAGAGGTTAACAGAAATGCTAACCCCTTTGTTCAATTGAGCAGAGAGTAACAGTATTGTCGGTCTCTATCTGATGTGGGCGTTAGGATATTTGAAGGGGAGTTCTCTTCAGTACGAGAGGACCTAGAGAAACAAACCTATGGTTTTCCGGTTGTCCTGCCAAGGGCAAAGGCCGGGTAGCTATGTTTGGAAGGGATAAGCGCTGAAAGCATCTAAGTGCCAAGCCCACCCCAAGACTAAGTATCCCTGTGCCGCAAGGCACTGTAGGCTAGTGGTAGACTACCACTTTAATAGGCGTAAAGTGTAAGATCCGTAAGGATTTCAGCTAATACGTACTAATCAGCCAATAGGCTTGTCCTTAATTTTGTTTCACTTGGGTTATTTGGACGAGTAGTTTTTGCTCGCATGTTATTAAATCTGTATGTAGTTGTTGATGTTTTTTTATAAACTTGGAGTGCCTTTATCGAGGGGGAAACACCCGTTCCCATTCCGAATACGGCCGTTAAGCCCCTCAGAGCTGATGGTAGTGTGTTCGTAAGGACATGTGAGAGTAGGTCGGTGCTCCTAAATTAAAAAGAAAGCCAGCTATTTGTTTAGCTGGCTTTCTTTTTAATTTACACCGCGCGATACAGCAATCGAACTTCACCTTAACCGCATTATTTAGGTTTGAGCGCGGTGTCTAAGTTAAAGCCAGTGATTAATTTCTCTGGTTTTTTCATTGGAGTCAGGAACTTAAGTCTGCAATTTGTGACTTCAATTTCAAGGTCACAAATTGTGACCACTTCGCGTCTGTCTTGTCTGTGTTTCTTGGAAACGCCTGGAGGGGTGTCGCGGACTACTGATCCGCATTCTTAAATAAATCGCGGATCCTGTCTTGGGTATTTTCTTGCGCTGACGCACTACGAAAACACCCAAGCCACCCGCGAATACTGTTTGCTCGCGTCTCGCCAGTCCGCTTTAGGGGGTGTATTTTTGGTTGACAAGAATGTTGGGAGGCGTAGAATAAGGTCAATAATGTAAGAGTAACGGAATTTATATTTAAAGGAGTTGAGATGGTTGAATTAAAACGAGATATCTTTAAGACGCGCGAAAAAGTTTATGAAGAATTTACTCAATATATAGATGAGGCTAACAAAATTTGGTATGGCGTACTTCGTTTAATTATAACATTATCATCGTCATTCTTGGTTTTGACTATAGCTTTGGTAGAAAAATTATTTCCTCCTATTGGCGGGGTAATTAATTTGCCTATATTTTTAACAATAAGCTGGATTCTATTGTTTCTTTCCATAATTTTTGTGACTGGGGACGTCCTGAAAGGGGACACCCTTGGAGTCTCAAGTTTGGGAAGAGTTTGGGACTTAGGTTTTAGAGTGATATAATAAAATAAAAAGGAGGCTCAAATGGAAAACAAGAATACGTGCGTGTGTAATGCGATTTTAAATGGGGTTGGGATATTGTTGCTTTTGGCGGCGGCTTTTGATGTTCTGCCGTTGTCTGATAATTTGGTGATATTCATTGCTTTAGCTTGCTTTATTGTTAGTGGGATAATTAAGAAAATTGCAAAAGGTACGACTAGCTGTTGTAAATAAAATAGGATCAGTGGTGGGTTGGCCGCCGCGCTCAAACCTATATGATACGGTTAGGTGAATTTCGATTGCTGTATCGCGCGGTGTTAAATTAAAAATCCCACTACTTAATTTAATGAATGGTGGGATTTTTAATTTAAGGAGGTGGCAAGATGGCGAAATTTTTTATGTATGGAAAGTATACAAAGGAGGCGATAGGGGATATCTCGGCCGATAGAACTAAGAAGGCGCTTGATGCGATAGCCAAGGCTGGCGGTAAGGTAAATTCCATGTATGCGCTTCTGGGCAAATACGACATAGTGCTTATTACGGATTTTCCCGGAGTTACGGAAGTAATGAAGGCTTCAGTCGCGTTAAATATGCTGACTAATATCTCCTTCACCAGTTTTCCCGCAATTACCATGGAGGAATTTGATAAGGTTATTGCGTAAGGAAAGACACCCGGCGTTAAGCGGAATTGCGCTAGTGTGCTTTCGCAAGCAAAGGAGACGGTTATAATTTCCAGAACTCCCAAGTCCTAAAAAAGCTTGGGAGTTCTGATCTATAGATGTATAATAAAAACACAGTCTGAGAGGGCAGGTTATATGTTTAGTATTGGAAAGATACTAGTATTTCTCGGTATCTTTATGATCTTATTTGGGCTATTTTTTATGTTAGCCGGAAAAATCCCCCACCTAGGCAAACTTCCGGGTGATATCGCAATTCACACAAAAAGATTCCATTTCTACTTTCCACTGGCAACTTCTTTAATTATTAGTCCTTTACTTACAATTATTATAAACGTAGTCTTTAGGCACAAATAAGGGTTTCGGCGGCGCAGCGCTTAATTTTAATTCCGCAAAAGTTAAGGTTAAGATAAGTTATAAAAAAATGTGATTGTTTCTGTTTTTGGATTCAAGGTGTTGGGTGAGATGATTTTGGCAATTTGGACTTTAAAATGAAAAAAAGCGAACGTGTTTTGACGGCAGCGCAGGCTAAGGCTTTAGATAAAAGGGCGCAGAAAGAATTTGGTATCTCTACGCTTATTTTGATGGAGAATGCCGGACGGGCAGTAATGGAAGAGGCATTAAAAATTCTAAAAAGTAGCCAGGGTAAGGTTGCGGTATTTTGTGGCATGGGTAATAATGGTGGAGATGGATTTTGCGCGGCCAGGCATTTATTAACAGCAGGTTTTAAGCCGGATGTATATTTAACCGGAAAAGTAAGTGACGTGGAAAATGAAGCCAAGATTAATTTAAGCATCCTATTAAGATTAAAACAAAAAATTACGGAAATTAAACCTCGGAATCTCAGTCTTTTAAAAAAAAGAATAGAAAGATCCAGCTTAATTATCGATGCGCTTTTAGGGGTGGGAGCCAGGGGCCAAATAAGGCCTGGTTATCAGAAAATTATAGATATAATTAACTCTTCAGATATTTATGTTTTATCAGTAGATATTCCTTCTGGGTTAGATGCCACGACTGGAAAAGTATTGGGCCGTTGTATAAAGGCAGATAAAACTATTACCTTTGTTTGTAAAAAGCGCGGTATGGTTTACGGAGAAGGGGAAAAACATTGCGGGAAGGTTTTAGTCAGAACCATCGGAATCCCCTTATAATCATTGACAATTGGCAGCCAGCTTGTTATGATTGTTTAATAGTTTTCATTCCTGCATTAAAACAATTAATTAAAAGAGAGGAGGTGAATAGAAATGAAGAAAGTGCTTTTTGTGCTTATGGCTTTTTGTTTTGTTAGTTCTTTAGTTTTTGCTGCTGAGTCTACTGTTACAACTACTACTACGAAAGCAGCTACCCCTGCTACTACAGCC
Organism: Candidatus Omnitrophota bacterium; assembly: GCA_026387315.1. Classification (GTDB taxonomy): domain Bacteria; phylum Omnitrophota; class Gorgyraeia; order Gygaellales; family Profunditerraquicolaceae; genus UBA6249. Next base: position 44,355 of record JAPLLY010000056.1, on the reverse strand, counting down.
GTGACTATGAATGTAGCTGTAACTATACCTGAAATAATAGCCTTAAAGGGTGATGTTATTGACAACATGTGCGCGGGTGCTAACAAAGATAATCTGGTGGAATTTGTCAAAACGCATACTAAGGAGTGTGCTTTAAAACCCGGATGCATGGATAGCGGTTATTCTGTTTTTGTCGATGGTAAACTTTATGCATTTGACAAAGATTCAAGCGCCAAAGTAGCGGAATTTTTAAAGCAAGCTGACAGCAAGCTGCAGGTAATAATTACTGCCAAGCAGGTTGGCGATGAGTTGAGCTTAGTCTCAATCGAAAACCAGAAATAATCTATTTTTTTTTCAGATATAAATAAAACGGCCTCTTTTGAGATTCAAGAGAGGCTGTTTTTTTAAGGCCAAGATGTTTTTTAACCAGTAGTAGGTGCTATTGCTTTAATCTTAAACCCATAAATAGTTATAATATTACTGGACAAGTCTAGGAAATGTGTTACACTTAAACAGTAGTGAATAAAGGATTAGATGTTTGTAGGCCGTGAGGTTTAGAAAACTAACCTTCACGGTTTTTTTTCTGCCGCCCTTCGACAAGAAATAGAGATTTTTATATCTTGCTCAGGGTGGCGGTGAGCGAGCCCGCGAAGCGGGCTAAGTCGAACCGCCGTTATTTGCTAAAATTCTAGAGGAAAGGGGGTAGTAAATAATGGCAAAGGGAAAAGTAAAGTGGTTTTCAGACCAAAAAGGTTTTGGGTTTATCACACCTGAATCCGGTAGCGATGTATTTGTTCATCACAGCGCAATCCAGGGTGAAGGTTACAAGTCTTTAGCTGAGGGTCAGGATGTTGAGTTCAACATCGAGAAGGGACCAAAAGGCGAACAGGCTACTAATGTAGTCAAGCTGTAAAACTAAACCAAAAATAGCCTGGCTTCTATAACTAGAGGCCAGGCTATTTTTTTAAAATGACACCCCGCGCTAAGCGGATTTGCGCCGGTGTTATGTCTCTACATAAGGAGGCCAAATGAATACAGGGAAAATTAAAAAATTAGTCAGGGACAGAGGATTTGGTTTTATCAGTGATACCGATGGCCGGGAACTGTTTTTTCACCAGAATAGCTTGGTGGAGACAAAATTTGACGCTCTAAGTGAGGAACAATCAGTTACTTATGATGTTGAAAAATCTGATAAAGGCCCGCGGGCAATTAATGTGCATGTTGTTTAAAATTACTTGGGATTTATAGTAAAAAGCGTATAATATAGTTTATGGAAAAAACTAAAACTAAAACTAAAGAAATAATTATTGATTGTCTTAAATGTAGAAATCAGGCAGATTGCTGCAGGTTTGGGGCCTGGATTGATTTAGAGGAGGCTAAAAAGATATTGTCTTTGGGGATAAAAGGCGATTTCTTCCATTTAGAATTAGACAAAGATTTTCCTTCCGGATATAAAGTCGGCACCAGCTATGAAGATGAGCAATGTGCTTTTCAGGATCTTGATGGTTTGTGCAGAATACACAAAATTGATTATGCCTTTAAGCCGGTAACTTGCAAAGAATTCCCTTATGAAGGCGATAAAATTTCCCCGATTGCTAAAGTGCTATGTGTTGAGCATAAATCCAGGCTCAAGAAGGCTAAAGCTGGTAAGAAAAAATAGTGATGGATAATCAAAATCAGCCGAAATGGTATTTTAAAACCTGGTCGTTAGTTGCTTCCTTCTTGTGCATAGGGCCATTTATGCTACCCTTAGTTTGGGCCAACCCCCGATTTAGTAAAAAATCCAAGATAATTATTACCGTAGGGGTTCTTATTATAACTTACGTCTTAACTGAATTATTAGTAAAATCACTAAAAACTATTTCTAGTTATTATCAGGTGCCTTTAGAAATTTAAATTTTTTAAACTGCGATTTGAAATAAACTTAATCAAATATGAAATATACCAAAGGGACAATCGGTAGGGTTTTTCTGGTAAAATTTGATGATGATGATATTTTAATCGATAACTTAAGCGGCTTGACTAAGCAAGAGCAAATTAAAGCCGCCACCGTAATTTTTATCGGCGCGCTTAAGCAGGGGGATTTAGTCACGGGCCCTAAGAAGCCGGTTATTCCGCCAGAGCCGAATAAAGTGGTTTTTAAGGATGGCTGGGAGGTCATGGGAATCGGCACGATTTTTACAAATTCTAAAGGGCCGCAAATACATATTCATGCCAGTATAGGCAAAAAGAATAAGGTTCTGACTGGCTGCTTACGTGGCAAGTCAAAAGTATTTCTCGTCATTGAGGCAGTGATTCTGGAGTTAAAAGGAATAAAAGCGAGCAAGGATATTGATCCTAAAACCGGGCTTAATTTATTAAGAATTATTTAATTTAAAACCGGTTTAAATATTCTTTAGGCATTTATAATATTCAATAGACACCCTGCGCTTATCAGGCATCTGGCCCTTAATGGAATTGGGCCGGTGTCCGACTCGTGGCGGAGAATCGCGCGGGTGTTGTCTTGGTAGACATAGACACCCCGCGCTTATTGGAATCGCGCGGGTGTTGTTTTGGTAGAAAAGGAGAAGATGTGGATTTTAATACAATTAGAAAAGATATGAAGATGTTTAGTTTTGAAGCTCTGCGTACTGATTGTGATAATTTTTTTGAGGGGGTTATTATTCAGCAGGAGCTGGATAAACTTAATGTGCAATTGAAGAGTTTATTGGGGGATCCGGTTTATCCTTCGAAGAATAGGCTGGCGCATAAAGTACGCCAAACAGTAGATGGGTTCGGCGGGGTGATGTCAGGCCAGACATTGTATTATAAAGATTTAGGTACAGACAGTATCCTTGCTATGCTTTGGCCCTGGAAAGATGGCCAGCGCACTACGATAAAAATTATTCAACAATAATTATGAGTTTTACATATAAGGTTTGATTTAGCGAAACACTTGCGAGCGAAGCGAGCAAGTAAGGAGACGTATATGAGCTTAAGGTTTGATTTTAACAATATGTTCGATTTCAGCGTGCAAGGCCACGGTGTAAGTCAGCACGATATCGATGAAATTTTGCCGCAAGCGCGCAGGGCTGCGCAGCACTTAAAAAAGATTATTGCCGATCCTTATGCAAGAATTAAATTAAATTTGGAATGGGCAAAACTGCCCCAGCAGAGACAAGAGGATATTGCCGGGATTCAGAGAATTGCCCGACAGATTGCTAAGAAATATGAAAATGTCCTTTTTTTAGGGATTGGCGGCTCATATCTGGGTTTAAAAGCTGCCCAGGATGCGCTGTGCGCGCCTTATTATAATGAATTTAAATCTTTGAGGAAAAAGGCGCCGCGTATTTATTTTGAAGGTAACAATCTGGATCCGGACACTTTAGCCGTATTATTGAAAAATCTTAATCCTAAAAAAACATTTGTAATTGTTATTTCCAAGTCCGGAGAGACTACCGAGACTAAGGCGGCACTTATTTTAGTGGAGGCTTGGCTTAAAAAGGCAGTGGGAGCTAAATACGGAAGGCAAATTTTAGCCATTACTGATCCTGAATCGGGATCTTTGCGCAAAAGGGTGCAGGCCGAACAGAAGAAAGATATTTTAAGCTTTCGCGCGCTGCCACTTTTAAAAGGCGTTGGCGGCAGATTCTCGGAGTTTAATATGGGCCTAATGCACTTGGCAATTGTGGGCGTAAATATCCGGGAGCTATTAACAGGCTCTCAGGAGATGTTTGCTCGATGCAGCGATGAGGATATTTTAAAAAATCCTGCTTATCTGTATGCTTTATTGCACTTTATTCTTTATCAGAAGAAGGCAAAGTCACTGGCAATATTAATGTCTTTTTCTCAGACGCTTAAGTCTACCGCGGATTGGTATGTGCAGCTTTTAGCGGAGAGCTTAGGCAAGAAATATCACCGTAAAATCCAAGTAGATAAAAATGGGGTGGAAAATTGGCTGGCTAACCATGAAGATCTATTTAACCGGGGTAGGACGCCGATTTCCGCGGCTGGTACCAATGACCTACACTCTATCCAACAAAATAATGTTGAAGGAGAGAATAATAAGGTAGTTACCTTTATGCGCGTGGAGAAATTTAAAACAGATTTAAAAATACAGGGTAAAGGTGATTTGCTTTCCGGGAAGAGTTTTTGCCAGCTTATGCAGCTGGCTCAAGAAGCCACAGAATGGGCTTTGGTCAGCCAAAATCGTCCTAATTGCGCGATTATTATTCCTGAGGTATCCGCGTATAACTGGGGCGCGTTGCTTTTCTTTTTCCAAATGGCTACAGCTTTTGAGGGTGAATTATTAAATGTGAATGCTTTTGACCAGCCGGGAGTGGAGGGTTATAAGAATTATATGTATTATAAATTGGGCAAACCCGGAATTCCGCAGGCGGTTATGGAAGAGATAAAAAACAAACCCCTAATTAAAAATCCCGAATATATACTCTAAATAAAGGGGACGGTTCTATTTTTTCTAAAATAGAACCGTCCCCTAGTTTTACCCCGCTCCCCGTAAAGCCCCGCTCTTTAGACCGGGGATGTAAGGTTTGTGTAGTTATGTTTTCCCCAAAGCCCCGTGCTTTAGCGCGGGGAGCGGGGTTTACTACGTGTCATTGCGAGTCCCGACGGATATCGGGACGAAGCAATCTCGTTTTTAAAGAAGAATTATGAGTAATAATATGCTCAAAATCGGCAAACTAAAACTTAAATCAAATTTGATCCTCTCACCCATGGCCGGAATTACGGATTTGCCATTTCGCATGCTCTGCCGAAGATTCGGCGCAGAGCTGGCTTTTGTGGAGATGATTAATTGCCGTTCGATTAGCCATAAAAGCAGAAGGACCAAGCAGATGCTTTCTAGTTTGGCTAAAGATAGGCCTTTGGGGATTCAGATATTAGGATGCGAAGAGCAGTATATTTTAAGGAGCCTGGAGGTTTTAAGGGGGTATGAATTTGATCTTTTGGATTTTAATGCCGCTTGTCCGTCAAAAAAAGTAGTGCGCCGAGGTGAGGGCTCAGGTTTATTGCAAGATCCAAAAAAATTTGCCAAGATATTGAAATTAATCGTTAAGCATGCCTGGCTTCCCGTAAGCGTAAAGATTCGCGCCGGATGGGATAAGACTTTAGTTAATGCCAGAGAGATTGCCTTAATTGCTCAGGATTGCGGGGTAAATGCCCTGTTTCTCCATGGCCGGACTAAAACTCAAGGCTATAGCGGTCAGGTGGACTATAATATAATTAGAGAGGTTAAGAAAGTTTTGAAAATCCCTTTGATTGCCAGTGGAGATGTTTTTTCCGGTTTATTGGCCAAGAAGATGTTTGATGAGACCGGATGCGATGGCCTGGCAGTTGCGCGGGGATCTTTAGGCAACCCCTGGATATTTAAAGAGATTAAGGAGTATTTACAAAGCGCTAAGTTTGTTAATCGGCCTAAAGAAGAGGATATTGCTAAAATTATGCTGGAACATTTAGATGCTTGTATTAATTTTTATGGAGAAAAAAACGGAGTAGTCATCTTTCGAAAATTTTATATTTGGTATACTAAGGGATTGCGTAAAATTCGCCGGTTAAGGGAGAAATCCTCGCGTGCCAGAACCCGCTTGGAGGTTGAAAAGATTATTCAGGAAGCGTTTGGCGCTGATACCCGCAGATAAATATTCTCGGAAAGATCCCGCTTCGTAATATGAAAGAAAAGGGGATGGTTCTATTTTTTACGTAGAGACGCAAAATTTTGCGTCTCTACATTAGAAAAATAGAACCGTCCCCTGATTTTATAGTATAATAACTCAGTTATGCGATAAATAGAAACGGTCTATAGTATTACTAACAAAATTGCCAAAATGAGTTTACAGAATATTTTTTTTAGATATACAATATAAAACGTAATAACCGGAATTCAGAGTTTCTAAGATTGGAAATTAATCATAATGAACCAAATTAAACCTAAAAAAAAACTAACTTATTTTATCGGGTGCCTTTTTATTCTTGCGTTCACAACTTGTTTTTTTTATGTTCGAGCCGAAATCCGTTATTATTCAGAATTTAGTTATAATTTACACAGTGACTACGTTTATTCTTTTCCCCAAAGCTTTGCAGTTCAAATCAAGCTTGAAAGAGATGGTTTTAATTGGCCTAAAACGGAAAAACCTTGGGATACAGCCATACTGAAGATCGCTGTACGTTCTGATTGGTCAAGCATTTTGTTTAAACCATTTATTGAGATCAATTATCGAGGAAATATCTCGCGACAATATTTTGAGAAAACTGCCAAGGGTATTCGTTATCTTAATCTTAGCCGCCTGTTCAAAAGCGCGCAGTCCCTGACTTCAGGCAGTAAAATAACATTGCGCGGCCATTCTGTTTCCTGGGAACAATTCACCACGGAACTTTATCTTTTTAAAAATGTAGATCTCTCGAAAGAAAAAATTCTTGTTATTGCGCCTCATCCTGATGATGCCGAAATTGCGGCTTTTGGCCTTTATGACAATAAGGACGCCTATATTGTTACTATCACCGCCGGTGAAGATGGAAAACCCAGATTTAAACGATTCTACCAGGATAAGAAAGAGCATGCTTTTTTTCAAGGATGGATTCGAACCTGGGATAGCATTACCGTGCCTTTCTGGGGCGGCATTCCTCCGGAAAGATGCATTAATCTGGGTTACTTTGACGGAACGCTGAAGACCATGTTTGAAAAACCGTTAGAAAAAATGGTTTCCGTTGCAGGAACTTCAGATCTTAGGACTTTTCGGAAATATAATCTCTCGGATCTCACGCCTAAAGAGGCATCGGATGCTAAATGGAGTAACCTGGTAGACGATCTAAGCCGTATTTTAACTCAGATTAATCCTTCCGTTATTGTTACGCCCAATCCGCTAACCGATGCTCATCCTGATCATCAATTTTCAACAATCGCGTTATATGAAGCGCTTCAAAAAACCGGTATCACAAAAGGCGCTTTATATCTTTATACGATTCACGATTCATTTTCTTCCCGTTGGCCATTTGGTCATGCATTCAGCCTTGTGTCCTTGCCGCCTTATTTTTCAAAAATGCCTCTTTTTGATAAAATTTATTCCCATCATTTAAATGAAAATACTTTTATTAGAAAACTGTTTGCTTTAGATGACATGCACGGTTTTAGGTCTATCTATTTTCTTAAGCTAAGTGAATACAATAATCTTATACTGACTATTATACAATCAGCTTATCTTCAATGGAAGACAGTCTTACAAGCGCGAAAATATCTGCGATTTGATGAACTATTCTTTGTCAGCCCTATGGAGAAAGCCGCGTTCCTCAGAGAAGAATTTCTGAAAAGTTCATTTAACCCTTTGAAAGAAAGTAATGATGTTGATGAAAAGTCACTAAATGTAAGTGCCCTAAAAAAGACAGAAGAGTAGAGATAGAGTATTCAACCGCGGAAAATGGCCGTAATGAGGCTATTTTAATCAATGTAATCATAGTTTCCATACTTTTTCAGTGGCAACTAAATTAAGATCTAAAAGGTTGAGAAAGGTTATATGAGCTCATTACAAATCAGGAAGATGCGGCTCACTAATGCGCGAGGGGAGATCCTGAACTTGAGCACCCGAAGATTGAGGGGTAAGTATACTTGATAACCCGCTACTAAAGCCCGCCATTAGAACGTTGGCGGGTTCGCCAATCCTTGTGGCGAACGTTGGCGGGTTAGTTTGTCCGCTAGCGGACGAACTAACAAAAAAGCCCCGCATGTTCCCGGGGTTTTCTTGTAGGTGATAGGCCTAATAGCTTTCGCTATCGTTCCTAGCCTCCTGGTTGTGTGTTCTACTTTCACTTACATTGGAAGTATGCCATATAAATATTTAAATTTCAAGTCCCTCTAATACCCCGAAAAACTAGGGGATGGTTCTATTTTTCCCGAGCCTAAGATTAAAATAAAGGGGACGGTTCTATTTTTTTATAAAAAAATAGAACCGTCCCCTAGTTTTATAGTATAATAAACCCATGCAAACTACATCCATCCAATATCTTAAAGGTATCGGGCCCCAGCGCGCAAAAAGTTTTACGGCCAGAGGCGTGCAGACCATTGAGGAGTTGTTATATTATTTTCCCCGCCGCTATGAAGACCGAAGGAATTTTGCTAAGATCTCCGAGCTTAATGAAAGCCAAGTTTACACCATTAAAGCTCAAATTTTATCGGCAGGCCAGCGCAACTGGCGGCGCAGGAGCGCGTTTAGTATCACCGAAGCTGCCGTGGGGGATAACACGGGGAAGATATCCTGTATCTGGTTTAATCAGCCGTATCTTAAGGAATATTTAATAGCGGGGGCTTGTGTAATTCTTTACGGGAAAGTTGAGCGCTATAACAGCAGGCTGCAGATGAGTAATCCGGAATTTGAATTTTTGGATAACCAAGATAATGATTCTTTAAATATCGGCAGAATTGTTCCGGTTTATACTTTGCCGCAAGGATTTAGCCAGCGCGGCTTACGTTGTATAATTAAGAACGCTTTGGATGAATTCTTGCCTAAAATTAATGACCCTCTGCCATTTGATTTACGCAGCCGTCATCATCTGCTTAATCTGGCGCAGAGCTTATTAAATATACATTTCCCGCAAGATCTATCTTTACAACAGCAGGCGCATACACGTTTAAGTTTCGAAGAATTTTTTCTTTTTCAGCTGCCGCTGGTTTTAAGAAAACTAAACCGTAAAGAGAAAATTGGGATTAGTCATCTGGTTAGCGGCAGGTTAATTGAGGATTTTATTTCCGGCCTTCCTTTTCAGCTTACCGCGGCGCAGCAAAAGGTTTTAGCGGAAATAAAAGCGGATATGGCTTCTAGCCAAGCCATGCAGCGGCTTTTACAAGGGGATGTGGGATCAGGAAAGACTGTGGTAGCGGCCATCGCTTGTTTGGCGGCTATTCAAAGCGCTCATCAGGCGGCTTTTATGGCGCCGACAGAAATATTGGCCAGGCAGCATTATGAAAAAATATCTTCTCAATTAGAACAGTTAACTTTCAATGGACGCAAATTACGCCTGGCTTTATTAGTTGGCCAGGATAAACAGAAGCAAAAAATATATCAAAAGATAAAAGAGGGAGAAATCGATTTAGTCATTGGCACGCACGCGTTACTGCAGGAAGAATTAAGTTTTAAGAGTTTAAGTTTTATCGTGATTGATGAACAGCATAAATTTGGTGTTGGGCAAAGAGCGCTTTTGCCTAAAAAAGGCAATAATCCGGATGTGTTGATTATGACGGCCACGCCTATTCCGCGCACCTTAGCCATCACCCTTTACGGGGATTTGGATATTTCCGTGATTAATCAACTGCCCCCTGGGCGTATTCCCATAAAAACTTTGCAATTTAATCAGGAGGATAGGAATAAAGCTTATGCTTTGGTTAAGCAAGAGCTTAATTACGGACGCCAGGCGTATATTATTTATCCGGTGATTGAGGAATCATACGCTTTGGATATTGCCGGAGCCAAGAAGATGTTTGGCGAATTAAAAGCCGGAGAATTTAAAGAGTTTCGCCTGGGCCTGATCCATGGTAAGCTAAAAACCCGGGAACAGAATGAGGTTATGCTCAAATTTAAGAATAAACAGCTGGATCTTTTGGTGGCCACCACTATTTTAGAAGTTGGTATTGACATCCCGAACGCGACTTGTATGATTATTGCCTCCGCCCAGCGTTTTGGTTTAAGCCAACTGCATCAGTTACGCGGAAGGATCGGCAGAGGAAACTTGCAGTCATTGTGTATTCTTATTTCTGATAGCCAGACTCCGGAGTCAAAAGCGCGCCTGGCAGCCATGGTTGCTTCCGGTGATGGATTTTATATTGCGGAAGAAGATTTAAAGATCCGTGGCCCGGGTGAGTTCTTCGGTAACCGGCAGCATGGATTAGCAGAGTTAAAAATTGCCAATCCACTTATTCAGATGCAGCTGCTTAAAGCCGCCAGAGATGAAGCTATTAGTTTAATTAATCAGGATGCCCGCTTAGAAGAGCGGCCGCATCAATTATTAAAGGCAAAGCTGTTTCAGAGATTTCCGGAGTACGAGAAATTAATGTTGGTAGGGTAATGGGGATAAATCCAAAATTAAAAGTGTTGAGCAAAAGTTTTAAGCTGTAAGTATTAAGCTTTAAGCTTACAGCTTACCGCTTATAACTTACAGCTTACCGCTTATAACTTACAGCTTAAGACTTATTTAGAGCCTAACAAATGCGTATAACCACAGGAAAATACCGTAACCGTAAATTACACATGCCTAAGGGTATCCGGCCTACTCAGGATAAGGTACGCAAGGCAATTTTTGATATTTTGGGAGATATTAGCGGATTAACGTTTTTAGAGCTTTTTGCCGGTTCCGGGGCAGTGGGTTTTGAGGCGCTTTCCCGCGGTATTGCGGAGCTGACGCTGGTTGAATGCAATCGTAATTCTGTATTGGCAATCAAAAGGAATATCGCGCTGCTTAACGCGCCCGCTTGTAATTTATACTACCTGGAGGCAGAAAAGGCAGTTAAACTTCTAGGTTTGGATAAAAAAAGCTTTGATATTATATTTATTGATCCGCCATATTATAAAGGATTGGCTTCTCGACATTGCTCGGGGTCAATGGCGAGCGCAGTCGAGCCATTGGTGCTTCGACCTTGCTCAGCACCAACGGCGAGCATAGTCGAGCCGTTGGCAAAAAAAATCTTGCAAACTCTAGAGGGTTATGATATATTATCGCCCAATGGTTTAATCGTGGTGCAGCATTCTAAGCTAGAGCAGCTGCCTAAGGATGGTTTAAAATTTAGTTTAATTAAAGAAGCTAAGTATGGTGATACTTGGCTTTCGATTTTTAGGCACAGAGATACTAAAAAAACATGAGGCACTGAAGAATTTCGCAGTGTTTTTGTTTTTCTCAGTGCTTCAGTGACAGAAAGGGCAAGATGTGTCAGATTGCTTTATATCCAGGGACATTTGATCCGGTAACTAACGGCCATATTGACTTGATTCGCCGCGCGCATGAAATTTTTTCGGATGTAATTGTAGCGGTTGCGCATAATCCGCATAAGCAGCCGGTTTTTAGTGTTAACCAAAGGATGTCTATGCTTAAGCAGGCGATTACCGGCATGGACGGAGTAATGGTTACGCATTTTGACGGCCTGGTGGTGGATTTTGCGCGTAAGATGAAGGCTAAGGTATTGGTGCGCGGAGTACGCATGCTCTCAGATTTTGAGTATGAGTTTCAGATGGCTTTGACCAATCGTAAGCTTTCCAGCGATATTGAGACTATTTTTCTTATGCCGCATGAATCTTATAGCTATCTTTCCGCGAAACTGATTAAAGAAGCCGCGGCGCTGGGAGCTGACCTTTCCAGTTTTGTACCGGATTTTGTGGGACAAGCCCTACAGAAAAAATTACGCAGGCCCCGCACCTTCTAAATCCCGCACCTTCAAAAAGGTGCGGGATAAATATTCAATAAGAAAATTTTTTAGGGTAAGGAATCAGAATTTAGTAGAAGGTGCGGGGTGAAGATTATTATTAATCAGGTTCCGGCAGAGGGCCTGTGTTTAGAAGAAGAAATTGGTTCGGCGGAGTTGGATTTGGACACCGCGCTAATTAAATTTCGCGCTCCCTTGAAGCTGGCGGCGCGGATAACCCGGATTACTAACGCGCTGACCGTGGATTTAAATATCAACGCGGTTATTTTCGCGGATTGTTCCCGTTGTTTGAGTGAGTTTAAATGGGTATTTGATAAGGATGCGCGATTAAGTTATCTTTTGGACAGTAGTGATGTTTTTATTGATTTAACGCCCAGCATTAGAGAAGAAATAATCTTAGATTACCCCATTAAGCCTTTATGCGATTTAAATTGTAAAGGCCTCTGCGTAAAATGCGGTAAAAACAAAAACGAAGGAGGATGTAACTGTGGCTCTACCTAAACGAAAGCATTCAGCAGCCCGTGGCCGAAAACGCCGTACGCATTGGAAGATTAAAGTAACCAGCTTAATTCCTTGCCCGCAATGCAAACAACTAAAGCTTCCGCATCGCGTCTGCTTGGCCTGCGGATATTATGATGGCCGTCAAGTCATAGAAATCAAGGTAAAAACAAAGAAGAAAAAGAAATAACTAGGAATAAAGGGGACGGTTCTATTTTTCCGTCAAATAAGAAATAAAAAATAGAACCGTCCCCTTGTTTTCAGTATGGATTGTAATCGCGGGAGTTAGAATGAAAATAGTCGTGGATGCCATGGGTGGAGATCATGCCCCTGAGGTAGTGATCGATGGTAGCCTGGCGGCAGTAAAAGAGTATGATCTGGAGGTTATTTTGGTGGGGGATGAACCTAAGATCCAGTCTCTTTTAAAGAAAGCCAAATATACCGGCAGCCGGATTAGCGTGCAGCCTGCTACTGAAGTAATCCAGATGTGTGAGCCTGCGGCATCCAGTGTCCGGCGCAAAAGAAATTCCTCTATTGTTGTGGGTTTAAATTTAGTTAAAGAAGGTAAGGCGGATGCTTTTTTCAGCGCCGGCAATACCGGGGCAGTTGTTTGTGCCGCAACTTTAGAATTAAGGCTCTTGCCGGGAATCGAGCGGGCAGGCATCGGTATCGTTACTCCCACTTTAAAAGGGAATTCCCTGATTATTGATGTCGGCGCTAATATTGACCCTAAGCCTACTCAGTTATTGCAATACGGGATTATGGCTGACGCCTACTGTAAGAATATTTTAAATAAAATTAATCCTACCGTAGGGTTACTTAATATCGGAGAAGAAGAGAAGAAGGGTACGGAGTTTATCCGGGAAGCATACGAGTTACTGGAAAAAAGTAAAATAAATTTTATTGGTAATGTGGAAGGAAAAGATCTTTTCAGCGGTAAGTGCGATATTATTGTCTGCGATGGTTTTGTGGGTAATGTGGCTCTGAAGGTTTCGGAAAGCGCGGCCGAGGCCATGCAGACATTTTTAAAACGCCATCTCTTAAGCAATATCTGGGGTAAGATCGGTTTAATTTTTATGATGCCCAGCCTTAGGCGTTTTAAGAAAGAGATTGATTACGCTGAGTATGGCGGAGCGCTTTTATTAGGAGTTAATGGCGTGGTGATTATCGGCCATGGCCGTTCTAACATCAAGGCGATTAAGAATGCTATTCGAGTAGCTAAGGAAGAAATTGAGCGGCAGGTTAATGTGAAAATTCTTGAAGCCATAAAATAGTATCTGGGAATTCCCCTTCCTCTAATTTCCCCTCCCCTTGTGGGAGGGGCTAGGGGAGGGGTATTATAATATCGAAAGGTTAATTTGAAAAAAGTAGGGATTATCGGGGTAGGCGAATACCTGCCGGAGAAGATTCTGACCAATGCCCAGCTTGAGAAGATGGTAGATACATCTGATGAGTGGATTACTACTCGTACCGGTATCAAAGAAAGGCATTTAGCCGCGGAAGGCCAAGCAGCTTCGGACTTAGCGGTTAAGGCCGCGGCGCAGGCATTGGCCAATGCTAAATTTAAAGCTGAAGATATTGAGCTGATTGTCGTGGCGACAATTACCGGGGATATGCCTTTTCCTTCGACAGCGGTGGTTGTGCAAAATAAGCTGGGCGCTAAGAACGCGGTTAGTTTTGATATTTTGGCAGCCTGCGCGGGTTTTGTCTACGGAGTTTCTGTGGCCCAGCAGTTTATTGCCTGTGGCACTTATAAAAACGCGTTAGTGATTGGGGTTGAAGTTTTGTCTTCGATTACCGATTGGCAGGATCGGAATACCTGTGTATTGTTTGGTGATGGAGCCGGAGCGGCAGTTTTAGCGGAAGTAGCCTGCGGGGGGATTATCTCCACATATTTAGGCTGTGATGGTTCAAAAGTTGATATCTTAAATATGCCGGCTGGCGGTTCGCGTAATCCGGCGACGCGGGCTACCGTGGAAAATCGCCAGCATTTTCTAAAAATGCAAGGCAATGAATTATTTAAAATCGCGGTTAATACTATGACTAAGGCCGCCGAAGTTGTGCTGAAACAGGCGGGTTTGACTTTCGCGGATATAGATTTGATTATCCCGCATCAAGCTAACGCGCGCATTATTATGGCCGTCGCCAAAAAACTAGGCATCCCCGAAGAGAGGGTTTATCTTAATATTGAAAGATGCGGGAATATGTCTAGCGCTTCCACGGTTACCGCGCTTTGCGAGGCAGTGCAGGAAGGAAAGGTTAAGCGGGGGGATATTATTCTTCTGGACGCGTTCGGAGCGGGCCTGGTTTGGGGCGCTTGTATTATCGAATGGTGAGCCTGTCGAACCATAGAATGGTAGGTTATCTCTTTGCCGGCCAAGGCAGCCAATATGTCGGCATGGGCAAGGATTTATACGATTCTTTTGAACAGGCCAAAACGATCTTTGAGCAGGCGGATAAAGTTTTAGGATTTTCTATCAGTGAGCTTTGTTTTAACGGCCCGCCAGAGGAATTGACTAAGACTGGTAATTGTCAGCCGGCGATACTTACGGTAAGCATAGCCGCGTATGAGGCATTTAAAGCTATGCATGTCATCCCTAAAGCTATGCACGTCATCCCCGCGAAAGCGGGGATCTATGCTTCCCCATCTTTTATGGCAGGTCTAAGCCTGGGTGAATATTCGGCTTTAGTCGCAGCGGGCGCGCTTAATTTCCAAGACGCGGTTTATTTGGTTTGGCGTAGAGGCCAGTTTATGGAAGAAGCGGCAGCTAGATACCCGGGAAAGATGCTTTCGGTGATTGGCCTGGATTTAGCTAAAGTGAAAGAGATTTGTGCCGAAGTTAAGGCAGAAGTGGCGAATATTAATTGTCCCGGCCAGGTAGTTATTTCCGGATCGGTTGAATCAATTTCCCGGGCGCGGGCTTTGGCTAAAGAAAAAGGGGCAAAACTAGCCGTGGAGCTGGAGGTCAGCGGCGCGTTTCATTCTTCTTTGATGCAAGGGGCTTCGCTAAAATTAGCCCAGGAGCTAGAAAAGATAAACATTAGCTTTCCTAAGTTTCCGGTCATTTGTAATGTTACCGGTAAGCCAGTTTTAACGGCCCAGGAGATTAAGCAAAACTTAATCCAACAAGTTTCTACGAGCGTGCTTTGGGAAGATTCGATGAAGTTTATTTTGTCTAACGGAGTGAACAGCTTTATTGAATTTGGGCCGGGAAAAGTTCTCAAAGGCCTTATGCGGCGCATTGATAGTAGCGCGCAAGTAGTAAATATAGAGAAGAAAGAAGATGTGTTTAAGTTGTAAGTTGTAAGCTGTAAGCTGTAAGCTTAAAACTTACGGCTTAATACTTAAAGCTTTTATTTCGAGTTTTTAAGGAGGCAACCTATGCGTTTAAAAGACAAAGTGGCTCTAATCACTGGTGGAGCAAGGGGAATCGGCCGGGCAATTGCCATGACTTTTGCCAGAGAGGGCGCGAATATTGTGGTAGCTGATGTTAACCTCCAAATAGCCCAGAAAACCGCCTCAGATATCGAAAATTTAGGCCGCAAGGCTCTGGCTTTAGAGATGGATGTCACCAACTATGATTTGGTGGAAGCAGGTATAAACAAAATTCTTGACAAAATGGGAAAGGTTGATATATTAGTTAACAATGCCGGAATTACTAAGGATAATCTTTTACTTAGAATGTCCCAGGCAGACTGGGACGCGGTAATTAATGTTAATTTAAAGGGTACATTTAACTGCATTAAGGCCGTATCCCGGCCGATGATTAAACAAAGAAGCGGCCGGATTATCAGCATCGCTTCGATTATCGGTTTAATGGGTAATCCGGGGCAGGCAAATTATGCTGCTTCTAAAGCCGGGATCATTGCTCTTACCAAAACAGTGGCTAAAGAGTTAGCCAGCCGCAATATTAATGCTAATGCGGTAGCTCCGGGATTTATTCAGACAGAGATGACGGCTAAACTCTCTGAGGAGATAAAAAATAAAATGCTGGAGGTAATCCCATTAGGCAAATTAGGCACGCCTGAGGATGTGGCGAACGTTTGTTTATTCTTAGCATCGCCAGAATCAAGCTATATCACCGGGCAGACAATTACCGTAGATGGCGGGATGGTGATGGCGTAAAGTATTGCAATAAGGTGATTGTCGCCTTATTATCTTTTAAACGTCATTCCCACGAAAGTGGGAATCATAGATCCCCGCTTGCGCGGGGATAAATTCGCGCATTAACTTACTCTCTGCCTGCGGCGGGTCGTAAGTTAAGCGCTCATTTAAGGAGGAAAAGAATGGCATCGCAAGAGAAAGTAAAGTCAATTATAGCTGAACAGTTAGGTGTAAAACCTGAAGAAGTAACTCCTGAGGCATCATTTGTCGATGATTTAGGGGCGGATTCCTTAGACACCGTAGAGTTAGTCATGGCCTTAGAGGAAGAGTTTGGTATTGAGATTCCTGATGAGGACGCGGAAAAGATCACTACTGTTGGCGATGCCATCAAGTATATTGATGAGAAAAGCACCAAATAAATTATAATTAATAGCAAATAATAAATTTACCCCGCATTTTAGCTTTCGCGGGGTAAATTTATATTACTAGCTATGAAATAAAGGGGACGGTTCTATTTTTCCGTCAGTTTATGATTCTAAAACAAAGGGGACGGTTCTATTTTTCCGTCGTTTTATATGGTTGAAAAATAGAACCGTCCCCGTGATTTTAAAGAAATAGAACCGCCTCATATTAACCATATCAGCTTAACTATGAAAAAGAGAGTAGTGATCACGGGTTTAGGGGTAATTAGTCCGGTTGGCAATGATATCTTTAGTTTCTGGGAGTCTCTGAAAGAGGGCAAAGGCGGAGTAGGGTTAACTACGAATTTTGACGCAACAGGTTTTGATTCCCGTATTGCCGCGGAAGTAAAGAATTTTGATCCTACTTATCATGGGATTTCCCTTAAAGAAATTAAACGGACGGCGAAATTTGTGCAATATGCCGTAGCTGCCGCTAAGCAGGCAATAGAATCTTCCGGGCTTAATTTAGACCAGGAAGATAGAAATCGAATCGGCGTAATTATCGGCGCTGGTATTGGTAGTTTGCATACAATTGAGGAAGAGTATAAAATTCTCTTGAGTAAGGGGCCTTCCAGGCTTTCTCCGTTTCTTATCCCTATGCTTATTGTGAATGAAGCCAGCGGTTTGGTGGCTATCGTTCATGGGTTAAAGGGGCCAAATTTATGCATTGCTACCGCTTGCGCTTCAGGTTCTCATGCTATCGGTGATGCTTATCGGGCCATTCTTTACGGTGATGCTGATGTGATAGTTACCGGAGGCACAGAAGGTTGTATTGTTCCTACTGCCGTAGGCGGTTTTTGCGCTTTAAAGGCGCTTTCCACCAGGAATGACGCCCCGGAAAAAGCCAGCCGCCCGTTTGACCGGGACCGCGATGGTTTTGTTATGGCGGAAGGGTGCGGTTTAGTGGTTTTAGAGAGTTTAGAGCACGCGCGAAAAAGAAATGCTAATATTATCGCTGAGATTGTTGGTTTTGGCATGACCTGTGATGCTTACCATATAACCGCGCCTGATCCTGACGGGCAGGGGGCGGCCGCGGCGATGATCCTGGCGCTGAAAGACGCGCGGATGAATCCGGAACAGATCAGTTATATAAATGCCCACGGTACTTCCACTAAGCTTAATGATAAAATCGAAACTTTATCCATGAAAAAGGCATTTGGGCAGTACAGTAAGAAGATCATGGTTTCTTCCACAAAATCCGTAACCGGGCATCTTTTAGGCGCGGCCGGAGGCGTGGAATTTGTGGCTTGTTGTTTGGCAATTAAAGACGGAGTTGTTCCTCCAACCATTAATTATGATTATCCTGACCCGGATTGTGATTTGGATTACGTGCCGAATATCGCGCGTAAAACTGAGGTTACCGCCTGCATGTCTAACTCTCTAGGCTTTGGCGGGCATAATGCTTCGTTGATTGTTAAGAAATTTATCGGATAAATCCGGGGACGGTTCTATTTTTTACTACCGTCATTCCCGCCAACCACGTAGACCTACGCGGTCTACATATATGTAGACCGCGTAGGTCTACACAGGTAAATCAAGTAAATGAAAAATAGAACCGTCCCCGTGTTTTTAAAATGCCATATACTCTAGCAGAAAAAATATTATTAGCCCACTGCGGCCAAAAGTCAATTAAGCCGGGGGAGTTTATCCAGGCTAGCGTGGATGTTGCTTTGGCCAATGATATTACCGCTCCTTTGGCGATCGCCGAATTTAAGAAATCCGGTTTTAAGCGGGTTTTTAATAAAAATAAGATTGTTTTGGTCCCGGATCATTTTGCTCCGGCTAAAGATTTAAAAAGCGCTAATCAATGCCAGATCCTGGCGGATTTTGCCCAAGAGCAGAAGATAAAAAATTATTTCCAAGTTGGGCAAATGGGGATTGAACACGCGCTTCTGCCGGAAGCCGGAATTGTCCTGCCCGGGGATTTAATCATTGGCGCCGATTCTCACACTTGTACTTATGGTGCCCTAGGCGCTTATGCCACTGGAATGGGTTCTACGGATTTAGCCCGTTCTTATATTGATGGTAAGTGCTGGTTGAAAGTCCCGGCTACGCTTAAATTCATCTATAAAGGCAAGCTTAATAAATGGGTTGGCGGTAAAGATTTAATTCTTTATACCATTGGCCAGATTGGCGTTGATGGCGCGTTATATAAGGTAATGGAATTTTGCGGGCCGGTAATTAAGAAATTAAGCATGGATGATCGTTTTTCGATGTGTAATATGGCAATTGAAGCCGGAGGCCGGGCCGGATTAATTGAGCCGGACGCGATTACTAAAAAATTTACCGCTGGTTTTAAACGCAAATCTAAATTTTATCACTCAGATCCCGATGCTATTTATGAAAAAACCTATGAATGGGATATTTCGGAATTAGAGCCGCTGGTTGCCTGTCCGCATCTTCCCAGTAATGTTAAGCCGGTTAGCAGTTTGAAAAATGTAAAAGTTGACCAGGTAGTTATCGGCTCATGTACTAATGGCCGGATCTCGGATTTACGTATCGCCGCCAACCTGCTTAGAGGTAAGAAAGCAGCCCGCGGAGTAAGATTAATTGTTTTCCCGGCAACCCAAAAGATCTATTTACAAGCAGTAAAAGAAGGGCTGGCGGAAATTTTTGTTAAGGCCGGAGGTGTTTTTTCGACACCAACTTGCGGGCCCTGCCTGGGCGGGCATATGGGAGTTTTAACTGAAGGCGAAACGGCGCTGGCCACGACCAATAGGAATTTTCTAGGCAGAATGGGCAGCCCGAAATCTTTTGTTTATCTATCTAATCCGGCAGTTGCCGCGGCAAGCGCGATAACTGGTAAGATTACACATCCGGCAGAACTAAAGAACTAAAAAACTGAAAAACAGAAAAACTGAAGAACAAGTTTTTACGTTTTTATGTTTTTCGGTTTTTAGGTTACCAAAAAAATGATAATCAAAGGTAAAGTCCATAAATTCGGCGATGATATCAATACTGATGATATCATCGCGGCTAAATATTTGGTTTCTACGGATGCGCAGGAACTGGGTAAGCATTGTATGGAAACCATTAACCCAAATTTTTCCCAGGCCGTTAGTCCCGGTGATATAATTATCGCCGGAAGGAACTTTGGCTGCGGCTCAAGCCGGGAACACGCGCCTCTAGCCATTAAGGGGTGCGGAGTTTCCGCGGTAATTGCCAGGAGCTTTGCCGCTATTTTTTTTAGAAACGCTATAAATATCGGCTTGCCGTTTTTAGAGTCCTTGGATGTGGATAAGATTAACCCGGGAGATTTTATCCAGATAGATTTAAGTTCCGGGATTATCCAGAATATTACCCAAAATCAAGATTATAAAACACAGGTTTTTCCGGAATTCTTACAGCAGATTGTAGAAAGCGGCGGCCTAATACCGTGGATTAAACGTGGGTCATTAAAATAAAGGGGACGGTTCTATTTTTCCGTCGTTTTATATGGTTGAAAAATAGAACCGTCCCCGTGATTTAAACGCGTGTTATTGCGAGGAGTCCCCGTAGGGGACGACGAAGCAATCTCGTTTTAAAAGATTTAAGGTGCTCAAAAGAGGTGCTCAATGAAAATAAGGGAACGTTTCTATTTTTTTAAATTTAAAAAAATAGAAACGTTCCCTTATTTTCATTGAGCACCTCTTTTGAGCACCTTAAATCTTTTAAAACGAGATTGCTTCGTCGTCCCCTACGGGGACTCCTCGCAATAACACGCGTTTAAATCACGGGGACGGTTCTATTTTTCAACCATATAAAACGACGGAAAAATAGAACCGTCCCCTTTATTTTAATGACCCACGTTTAATCCACGGTATTAGGCCGCCGCTTTCTACAATCTGCTGTAAGAATTCCGGAAAAACCTGTGTTTTATAATCTTGATTTTGGGTAATATTCTGGATAATCCCGGAACTTAAATCTATCTGGATAAAATCTCCCGGGTTAATCTTATCCACATCCAAGGACTCTAAAAACGGCAAGCCGATATTTATAGCGTTTCTAAAAAAAATAGCGGCAAAGCTCCTGGCAATTACCGCGGAAACTCCGCACCCCTTAATGGCTAGAGGCGCGTGTTCCCGGCTTGAGCCGCAGCCAAAGTTCCTTCCGGCGATAATTATATCACCGGGACTAACGGCCTGGGAAAAATTTGGGTTAATGGTTTCCATACAATGCTTACCCAGTTCCTGCGCATCCGTAGAAACCAAATATTTAGCCGCGATGATATCATCAGTATTGATATCATCGCCGAATTTATGGACTTTACCTTTGATTATCATTTTTTTGGTAACCTAAAAACCGAAAAACATAAAAACGTAAAAACTTGTTCTTCAGTTTTTCTGTTTTTCAGTTTTTTAGTTCTTTAGTTCTGCCGGATGTGTAATCTTACCAGTTATCGCGCTTGCCGCGGCAACTGCCGGATTAGATAGATAAACAAAAGATTTCGGGCTGCCCATTCTGCCTAGAAAATTCCTATTGGTCGTGGCCAGCGCCGTTTCGCCTTCAGTTAAAACTCCCATATGCCCGCCCAGGCAGGGCCCGCAAGTTGGTGTCGAAAAAACACCTCCGGCCTTAACAAAAATTTCCGCCAGCCCTTCTTTTACTGCTTGTAAATAGATCTTTTGGGTTGCCGGGAAAACAATTAATCTTACTCCGCGGGCTGCTTTCTTACCTCTAAGCAGGTTGGCGGCGATACGTAAATCCGAGATCCGGCCATTAGTACATGAGCCGATAACTACCTGGTCAACTTTTACATTTTTCAAACTGCTAACCGGCTTAACATTACTGGGAAGATGCGGACAGGCAACCAGCGGCTCTAATTCCGAAATATCCCATTCATAGGTTTTTTCATAAATAGCATCGGGATCTGAGTGATAAAATTTAGATTTGCGTTTAAAACCAGCGGTAAATTTTTTAGTAATCGCGTCCGGCTCAATTAATCCGGCCCGGCCTCCGGCTTCAATTGCCATATTACACATCGAAAAACGATCATCCATGCTTAATTTCTTAATTACCGGCCCGCAAAATTCCATTACCTTATATAACGCGCCATCAACGCCAATCTGGCCAATGGTATAAAGAATTAAATCTTTACCGCCAACCCATTTATTAAGCTTGCCTTTATAGATGAATTTAAGCGTAGCCGGGACTTTCAACCAGCACTTACCATCAATATAAGAACGGGCTAAATCCGTAGAACCCATTCCAGTGGCATAAGCGCCTAGGGCACCATAAGTACAAGTGTGAGAATCGGCGCCAATGATTAAATCCCCGGGCAGGACAATTCCGGCTTCCGGCAGAAGCGCGTGTTCAATCCCCATTTGCCCAACTTGGAAATAATTTTTTATCTTCTGCTCTTGGGCAAAATCCGCCAGGATCTGGCATTGATTAGCGCTTTTTAAATCTTTAGCCGGAGCAAAATGATCCGGGACCAAAACAATCTTATTTTTATTAAAAACCCGCTTAAAACCGGATTTCTTAAATTCGGCGATCGCCAAAGGAGCGGTAATATCATTGGCCAAAGCAACATCCACGCTAGCCTGGATAAACTCCCCCGGCTTAATTGACTTTTGGCCGCAGTGGGCTAATAATATTTTTTCTGCTAGAGTATATGGCATTTTAAAAACACGGGGACGGTTCTATTTTTCATTTACTTGATTTACCTGTGTAGACCTACGCGGTCTACATATATGTAGACCGCGTAGGTCTACGTGGTTGGCGGGAATGACGGTAGTAAAAAATAGAACCGTCCCCGGATTTATCCGATAAATTTCTTAACAATCAACGAAGCATTATGCCCGCCAAAGCCTAGAGAGTTAGACATGCAGGCGGTAACCTCAGTTTTACGCGCGATATTCGGCACGTAATCCAAATCACAATCCGGGTCAGGATAATCATAATTAATGGTTGGAGGAACAACTCCGTCTTTAATTGCCAAACAACAAGCCACAAATTCCACGCCTCCGGCCGCGCCTAAAAGATGCCCGGTTACGGATTTTGTGGAAGAAACCATGATCTTCTTACTGTACTGCCCAAATGCCTTTTTCATGGATAAAGTTTCGATTTTATCATTAAGCTTAGTGGAAGTACCGTGGGCATTTATATAACTGATCTGTTCCGGATTCATCCGCGCGTCTTTCAGCGCCAGGATCATCGCCGCGGCCGCCCCCTGCCCGTCAGGATCAGGCGCGGTTATATGGTAAGCATCACAGGTCATGCCAAAACCAACAATCTCAGCGATAATATTAGCATTTCTTTTTCGCGCGTGCTCTAAACTCTCTAAAACCACTAAACCGCACCCTTCCGCCATAACAAAACCATCGCGGTCCCGGTCAAACGGGCGGCTGGCTTTTTCCGGGGCGTCATTCCTGGTGGAAAGCGCCTTTAAAGCGCAAAAACCGCCTACGGCAGTAGGAACAATACAACCTTCTGTGCCTCCGGTAACTATCACATCAGCATCACCGTAAAGAATGGCCCGATAAGCATCACCGATAGCATGAGAACCTGAAGCGCAAGCGGTAGCAATGCATAAATTTGGCCCCTTTAACCCATGAACGATAGCCACCAAACCGCTGGCTTCATTCACAATAAGCATAGGGATAAGAAACGGAGAAAGCCTGGAAGGCCCCTTACTCAAGAGAATTTTATACTCTTCCTCAATTGTATGCAAACTACCAATACCAGCGCCGATAATTACGCCGATTCGATTTCTATCTTCCTGGTCTAAATTAAGCCCGGAAGATTCTATTGCCTGCTTAGCGGCAGCTACGGCATATTGCACAAATTTCGCCGTCCGTTTAATTTCTTTAAGGGAAATCCCATGATAAGTAGGATCAAAATTCTTTACTTCCGCGGCAATACGGGAATCAAAACCTGTTGCGTCAAAATTCGTAGTTAACCCTACTCCGCCTTTGCCCTCTTTCAGAGACTCCCAGAAACTAAAGATATCATTGCCAACCGGACTAATTACCCCTAAACCCGTGATCACTACTCTCTTTTTCATAGTTAAGCTGATATGGTTAATATGAGGCGGTTCTATTTCTTTAAAATCACGGGGACGGTTCTATTTTTCAACCATATAAAACGACGGAAAAATAGAACCGTCCCCTTTGTTTTAGAATCATAAACTGACGGAAAAATAGAACCGTCCCCTTTATTTCATAGCTAGTAATATAAATTTACCCCGCGAAAGCTAAAATGCGGGGTAAATTTATTATTTGCTATTAATTATAATTTATTTGGTGCTTTTCTCATCAATATACTTGATGGCATCGCCAACAGTAGTGATCTTTTCCGCGTCCTCATCAGGAATCTCAATACCAAACTCTTCCTCTAAGGCCATGACTAACTCTACGGTGTCTAAGGAATCCGCCCCTAAATCATCGACAAATGATGCCTCAGGAGTTACTTCTTCAGGTTTTACACCTAACTGTTCAGCTATAATTGACTTTACTTTCTCTTGCGATGCCATTCTTTTCCTCCTTAAATGAGCGCTTAACTTACGACCCGCCGCAGGCAGAGAGTAAGTTAATGCGCGAATTTATCCCCGCGCAAGCGGGGATCTATGATTCCCACTTTCGTGGGAATGACGTTTAAAAGATAATAAGGCGACAATCACCTTATTGCAATACTTTACGCCATCACCATCCCGCCATCTACGGTAATTGTCTGCCCGGTGATATAGCTTGATTCTGGCGATGCTAAGAATAAACAAACGTTCGCCACATCCTCAGGCGTGCCTAATTTGCCTAATGGGATTACCTCCAGCATTTTATTTTTTATCTCCTCAGAGAGTTTAGCCGTCATCTCTGTCTGAATAAATCCCGGAGCTACCGCATTAGCATTAATATTGCGGCTGGCTAACTCTTTAGCCACTGTTTTGGTAAGAGCAATGATCCCGGCTTTAGAAGCAGCATAATTTGCCTGCCCCGGATTACCCATTAAACCGATAATCGAAGCGATGCTGATAATCCGGCCGCTTCTTTGTTTAATCATCGGCCGGGATACGGCCTTAATGCAGTTAAATGTACCCTTTAAATTAACATTAATTACCGCGTCCCAGTCTGCCTGGGACATTCTAAGTAAAAGATTATCCTTAGTAATTCCGGCATTGTTAACTAATATATCAACCTTTCCCATTTTGTCAAGAATTTTGTTTATACCTGCTTCCACCAAATCATAGTTGGTGACATCCATCTCTAAAGCCAGAGCCTTGCGGCCTAAATTTTCGATATCTGAGGCGGTTTTCTGGGCTATTTGGAGGTTAACATCAGCTACCACAATATTCGCGCCCTCTCTGGCAAAAGTCATGGCAATTGCCCGGCCGATTCCCCTTGCTCCACCAGTGATTAGAGCCACTTTGTCTTTTAAACGCATAGGTTGCCTCCTTAAAAACTCGAAATAAAAGCTTTAAGTATTAAGCCGTAAGTTTTAAGCTTACAGCTTACAGCTTACAACTTACAACTTAAACACATCTTCTTTCTTCTCTATATTTACTACTTGCGCGCTACTATCAATGCGCCGCATAAGGCCTTTGAGAACTTTTCCCGGCCCAAATTCAATAAAGCTGTTCACTCCGTTAGACAAAATAAACTTCATCGAATCTTCCCAAAGCACGCTCGTAGAAACTTGTTGGATTAAGTTTTGCTTAATCTCCTGGGCCGTTAAAACTGGCTTACCGGTAACATTACAAATGACCGGAAACTTAGGAAAGCTAATGTTTATCTTTTCTAGCTCCTGGGCTAATTTTAGCGAAGCCCCTTGCATCAAAGAAGAATGAAACGCGCCGCTGACCTCCAGCTCCACGGCTAGTTTTGCCCCTTTTTCTTTAGCCAAAGCCCGCGCCCGGGAAATTGATTCAACCGATCCGGAAATAACTACCTGGCCGGGACAATTAATATTCGCCACTTCTGCCTTAACTTCGGCACAAATCTCTTTCACTTTAGCTAAATCCAGGCCAATCACCGAAAGCATCTTTCCCGGGTATCTAGCTGCCGCTTCTTCCATAAACTGGCCTCTACGCCAAACCAAATAAACCGCGTCTTGGAAATTAAGCGCGCCCGCTGCGACTAAAGCCGAATATTCACCCAGGCTTAGACCTGCCATAAAAGATGGGGAAGCATAGATCCCCGCTTTCGCGGGGATGACGTGCATAGCTTTAGGGATGACATGCATAGCTTTAAATGCCTCATACGCGGCTATGCTTACCGTAAGTATCGCCGGCTGACAATTACCAGTCTTAGTCAATTCCTCTGGCGGGCCGTTAAAACAAAGCTCACTGATAGAAAATCCTAAAACTTTATCCGCCTGCTCAAAGATCGTTTTGGCCTGTTCAAAAGAATCGTATAAATCCTTGCCCATGCCGACATATTGGCTGCCTTGGCCGGCAAAGAGATAACCTACCATTCTATGGTTCGACAGGCTCACCATTCGATAATACAAGCGCCCCAAACCAGGCCCGCTCCGAACGCGTCCAGAAGAATAATATCCCCCCGCTTAACCTTTCCTTCCTGCACTGCCTCGCAAAGCGCGGTAACCGTGGAAGCGCTAGACATATTCCCGCATCTTTCAATATTAAGATAAACCCTCTCTTCGGGGATGCCTAGTTTTTTGGCGACGGCCATAATAATGCGCGCGTTAGCTTGATGCGGGATAATCAAATCTATATCCGCGAAAGTCAAACCCGCCTGTTTCAGCACAACTTCGGCGGCCTTAGTCATAGTATTAACCGCGATTTTAAATAATTCATTGCCTTGCATTTTTAGAAAATGCTGGCGATTTTCCACGGTAGCCCGCGTCGCCGGATTACGCGAACCGCCAGCCGGCATATTTAAGATATCAACTTTTGAACCATCACAGCCTAAATATGTGGAGATAATCCCCCCGCAGGCTACTTCCGCTAAAACTGCCGCTCCGGCTCCATCACCAAACAATACACAGGTATTCCGATCCTGCCAATCGGTAATCGAAGACAAAACTTCAACCCCAATCACTAACGCGTTTTTATAAGTGCCACAGGCAATAAACTGCTGGGCCACAGAAACTCCGTAGACAAAACCCGCGCAGGCTGCCAAAATATCAAAACTAACCGCGTTCTTAGCGCCCAGCTTATTTTGCACAACCACCGCTGTCGAAGGAAAAGGCATATCCCCGGTAATTGTCGCCACGACAATCAGCTCAATATCTTCAGCTTTAAATTTAGCATTGGCCAATGCCTGCGCCGCGGCCTTAACCGCTAAGTCCGAAGCTGCTTGGCCTTCCGCGGCTAAATGCCTTTCTTTGATACCGGTACGAGTAGTAATCCACTCATCAGATGTATCTACCATCTTCTCAAGCTGGGCATTGGTCAGAATCTTCTCCGGCAGGTATTCGCCTACCCCGATAATCCCTACTTTTTTCAAATTAACCTTTCGATATTATAATACCCCTCCCCTAGCCCCTCCCACAAGGGGAGGGGAAATTAGAGGAAGGGGAATTCCCAGATACTATTTTATGGCTTCAAGAATTTTCACATTAACCTGCCGCTCAATTTCTTCCTTAGCTACTCGAATAGCATTCTTAATCGCCTTGATGTTAGAACGGCCATGGCCGATAATCACCACGCCATTAACTCCTAATAAAAGCGCTCCGCCATACTCAGCGTAATCAATCTCTTTCTTAAAACGCCTAAGGCTGGGCATCATAAAAATTAAACCGATCTTACCCCAGATATTGCTTAAGAGATGGCGTTTTAAAAATGTCTGCATGGCCTCGGCCGCGCTTTCCGAAACCTTCAGAGCCACATTACCCACAAAACCATCGCAGACAATAATATCGCACTTACCGCTGAAAAGATCTTTTCCTTCCACATTACCAATAAAATTTATTTTACTTTTTTCCAGTAACTCGTATGCTTCCCGGATAAACTCCGTACCCTTCTTCTCTTCTTCTCCGATATTAAGTAACCCTACGGTAGGATTAATTTTATTTAAAATATTCTTACAGTAGGCGTCAGCCATAATCCCGTATTGCAATAACTGAGTAGGCTTAGGGTCAATATTAGCGCCGACATCAATAATCAGGGAATTCCCTTTTAAAGTGGGAGTAACGATACCGATGCCTGCCCGCTCGATTCCCGGCAAGAGCCTTAATTCTAAAGTTGCGGCACAAACAACTGCCCCGGTATTGCCGGCGCTGAAAAAAGCATCCGCCTTACCTTCTTTAACTAAATTTAAACCCACAACAATAGAGGAATTTCTTTTGCGCCGGACACTGGATGCCGCAGGCTCACACATCTGGATTACTTCAGTAGCAGGCTGCACGCTAATCCGGCTGCCGGTATATTTGGCTTTCTTTAAAAGAGACTGGATCTTAGGTTCATCCCCCACCAAAATAACCTCCAGATCATACTCTTTTACTGCCGCCAGGCTACCATCGATCACTACCTCAGGGGCATGATCTCCACCCATGGCATCCACGACTATTTTCATTCTAACTCCCGCGATTACAATCCATACTGAAAACAAGGGGACGGTTCTATTTTTTATTTCTTATTTGACGGAAAAATAGAACCGTCCCCTTTATTCCTAGTTATTTCTTTTTCTTCTTTGTTTTTACCTTGATTTCTATGACTTGACGGCCATCATAATATCCGCAGGCCAAGCAGACGCGATGCGGAAGCTTTAGTTGTTTGCATTGCGGGCAAGGAATTAAGCTGGTTACTTTAATCTTCCAATGCGTACGGCGTTTTCGGCCACGGGCTGCTGAATGCTTTCGTTTAGGTAGAGCCACAGTTACATCCTCCTTCGTTTTTGTTTTTACCGCATTTTACGCAGAGGCCTTTACAATTTAAATCGCATAAAGGCTTAATGGGGTAATCTAAGATTATTTCTTCTCTAATGCTGGGCGTTAAATCAATAAAAACATCACTACTGTCCAAAAGATAACTTAATCGCGCATCCTTATCAAATACCCATTTAAACTCACTCAAACAACGGGAACAATCCGCGAAAATAACCGCGTTGATATTTAAATCCACGGTCAGCGCGTTAGTAATCCGGGTTATCCGCGCCGCCAGCTTCAAGGGAGCGCGAAATTTAATTAGCGCGGTGTCCAAATCCAACTCCGCCGAACCAATTTCTTCTTCTAAACACAGGCCCTCTGCCGGAACCTGATTAATAATAATCTTCACCCCGCACCTTCTACTAAATTCTGATTCCTTACCCTAAAAAATTTTCTTATTGAATATTTATCCCGCACCTTTTTGAAGGTGCGGGATTTAGAAGGTGCGGGGCCTGCGTAATTTTTTCTGTAGGGCTTGTCCCACAAAATCCGGTACAAAACTGGAAAGGTCAGCTCCCAGCGCCGCGGCTTCTTTAATCAGTTTCGCGGAAAGATAGCTATAAGATTCATGCGGCATAAGAAAAATAGTCTCAATATCGCTGGAAAGCTTACGATTGGTCAAAGCCATCTGAAACTCATACTCAAAATCTGAGAGCATGCGTACTCCGCGCACCAATACCTTAGCCTTCATCTTACGCGCAAAATCCACCACCAGGCCGTCAAAATGCGTAACCATTACTCCGTCCATGCCGGTAATCGCCTGCTTAAGCATAGACATCCTTTGGTTAACACTAAAAACCGGCTGCTTATGCGGATTATGCGCAACCGCTACAATTACATCCGAAAAAATTTCATGCGCGCGGCGAATCAAGTCAATATGGCCGTTAGTTACCGGATCAAATGTCCCTGGATATAAAGCAATCTGACACATCTTGCCCTTTCTGTCACTGAAGCACTGAGAAAAACAAAAACACTGCGAAATTCTTCAGTGCCTCATGTTTTTTTAGTATCTCTGTGCCTAAAAATCGAAAGCCAAGTATCACCATACTTAGCTTCTTTAATTAAACTAAATTTTAAACCATCCTTAGGCAGCTGCTCTAGCTTAGAATGCTGCACCACGATTAAACCATTGGGCGATAATATATCATAACCCTCTAGAGTTTGCAAGATTTTTTTTGCCAACGGCTCGACTATGCTCGCCGTTGGTGCTGAGCAAGGTCGAAGCACCAATGGCTCGACTGCGCTCGCCATTGACCCCGAGCAATGTCGAGAAGCCAATCCTTTATAATATGGCGGATCAATAAATATAATATCAAAGCTTTTTTTATCCAAACCTAGAAGTTTAACTGCCTTTTCTGCCTCCAGGTAGTATAAATTACAAGCGGGCGCGTTAAGCAGCGCGATATTCCTTTTGATTGCCAATACAGAATTACGATTGCATTCAACCAGCGTCAGCTCCGCAATACCGCGGGAAAGCGCCTCAAAACCCACTGCCCCGGAACCGGCAAAAAGCTCTAAAAACGTTAATCCGCTAATATCTCCCAAAATATCAAAAATTGCCTTGCGTACCTTATCCTGAGTAGGCCGGATACCCTTAGGCATGTGTAATTTACGGTTACGGTATTTTCCTGTGGTTATACGCATTTGTTAGGCTCTAAATAAGTCTTAAGCTGTAAGTTATAAGCGGTAAGCTGTAAGTTATAAGCGGTAAGCTGTAAGCTTAAAGCTTAATACTTACAGCTTAAAACTTTTGCTCAACACTTTTAATTTTGGATTTATCCCCATTACCCTACCAACATTAATTTCTCGTACTCCGGAAATCTCTGAAACAGCTTTGCCTTTAATAATTGATGCGGCCGCTCTTCTAAGCGGGCATCCTGATTAATTAAACTAATAGCTTCATCTCTGGCGGCTTTAAGCAGCTGCATCTGAATAAGTGGATTGGCAATTTTTAACTCTGCTAATCCATGCTGCCGGTTACCGAAGAACTCACCCGGGCCACGGATCTTTAAATCTTCTTCCGCAATATAAAATCCATCACCGGAAGCAACCATGGCTGCCAGGCGCGCTTTTGACTCCGGAGTCTGGCTATCAGAAATAAGAATACACAATGACTGCAAGTTTCCTCTGCCGATCCTTCCGCGTAACTGATGCAGTTGGCTTAAACCAAAACGCTGGGCGGAGGCAATAATCATACAAGTCGCGTTCGGGATGTCAATACCAACTTCTAAAATAGTGGTGGCCACCAAAAGATCCAGCTGTTTATTCTTAAATTTGAGCATAACCTCATTCTGTTCCCGGGTTTTTAGCTTACCATGGATCAGGCCCAGGCGAAACTCTTTAAATTCTCCGGCTTTTAATTCGCCAAACATCTTCTTGGCTCCGGCAATATCCAAAGCGTATGATTCCTCAATCACCGGATAAATAATATACGCCTGGCGTCCGTAATTAAGCTCTTGCTTAACCAAAGCATAAGCTTTATTCCTATCCTCCTGATTAAATTGCAAAGTTTTTATGGGAATACGCCCAGGGGGCAGTTGATTAATCACGGAAATATCCAAATCCCCGTAAAGGGTGATGGCTAAGGTGCGCGGAATAGGCGTGGCCGTCATAATCAACACATCCGGATTATTGCCTTTTTTAGGCAAAAGCGCTCTTTGCCCAACACCAAATTTATGCTGTTCATCAATCACGATAAAACTTAAACTCTTAAAACTTAATTCTTCCTGCAGTAACGCGTGCGTGCCAATGACTAAATCGATTTCTCCCTCTTTTATCTTTTGATATATTTTTTGCTTCTGTTTATCCTGGCCAACTAATAAAGCCAGGCGTAATTTGCGTCCATTGAAAGTTAACTGTTCTAATTGAGAAGATATTTTTTCATAATGCTGCCTGGCCAATATTTCTGTCGGCGCCATAAAAGCCGCCTGATGAGCGCTTTGAATAGCCGCCAAACAAGCGATGGCCGCTACCACAGTCTTTCCTGATCCCACATCCCCTTGTAAAAGCCGCTGCATGGCTTGGCTAGAAGCCATATCCGCTTTTATTTCCGCTAAAACCTTTTGCTGCGCCGCGGTAAGCTGAAAAGGAAGGCCGGAAATAAAATCCTCAATTAACCTGCCGCTAACCAGATGACTAATCCCAATTTTCTCTTTACGGTTTAGTTTTCTTAAAACCAGCGGCAGCTGAAAAAGAAAAAATTCTTCGAAACTTAAACGTGTATGCGCCTGCTGTTGTAAAGATAGATCTTGCGGGAAATGTATATTTAATAAGCTCTGCGCCAGATTAAGCAGATGATGACGGCTGCGTAAATCAAATGGCAGAGGGTCATTAATTTTAGGCAAGAATTCATCCAAAGCGTTCTTAATTATACAACGTAAGCCGCGCTGGCTAAATCCTTGCGGCAAAGTATAAACCGGAACAATTCTGCCGATATTTAAAGAATCATTATCTTGGTTATCCAAAAATTCAAATTCCGGATTACTCATCTGCAGCCTGCTGTTATAGCGCTCAACTTTCCCGTAAAGAATTACACAAGCCCCCGCTATTAAATATTCCTTAAGATACGGCTGATTAAACCAGATACAGGATATCTTCCCCGTGTTATCCCCCACGGCAGCTTCGGTGATACTAAACGCGCTCCTGCGCCGCCAGTTGCGCTGGCCTGCCGATAAAATTTGAGCTTTAATGGTGTAAACTTGGCTTTCATTAAGCTCGGAGATCTTAGCAAAATTCCTTCGGTCTTCATAGCGGCGGGGAAAATAATATAACAACTCCTCAATGGTCTGCACGCCTCTGGCCGTAAAACTTTTTGCGCGCTGGGGCCCGATACCTTTAAGATATTGGATGGATGTAGTTTGCATGGGTTTATTATACTATAAAACTAGGGGACGGTTCTATTTTTTTATAAAAAAATAGAACCGTCCCCTTTATTTTAATCTTAGGCTCGGGAAAAATAGAACCATCCCCTAGTTTTTCGGGGTATTAGAGGGACTTGAAATTTAAATATTTATATGGCATACTTCCAATGTAAGTGAAAGTAGAACACACAACCAGGAGGCTAGGAACGATAGCGAAAGCTATTAGGCCTATCACCTACAAGAAAACCCCGGGAACATGCGGGGCTTTTTTGTTAGTTCGTCCGCTAGCGGACAAACTAACCCGCCAACGTTCGCCACAAGGATTGGCGAACCCGCCAACGTTCTAATGGCGGGCTTTAGTAGCGGGTTATCAAGTATACTTACCCCTCAATCTTCGGGTGCTCAAGTTCAGGATCTCCCCTCGCGCATTAGTGAGCCGCATCTTCCTGATTTGTAATGAGCTCATATAACCTTTCTCAACCTTTTAGATCTTAATTTAGTTGCCACTGAAAAAGTATGGAAACTATGATTACATTGATTAAAATAGCCTCATTACGGCCATTTTCCGCGGTTGAATACTCTATCTCTACTCTTCTGTCTTTTTTAGGGCACTTACATTTAGTGACTTTTCATCAACATCATTACTTTCTTTCAAAGGGTTAAATGAACTTTTCAGAAATTCTTCTCTGAGGAACGCGGCTTTCTCCATAGGGCTGACAAAGAATAGTTCATCAAATCGCAGATATTTTCGCGCTTGTAAGACTGTCTTCCATTGAAGATAAGCTGATTGTATAATAGTCAGTATAAGATTATTGTATTCACTTAGCTTAAGAAAATAGATAGACCTAAAACCGTGCATGTCATCTAAAGCAAACAGTTTTCTAATAAAAGTATTTTCATTTAAATGATGGGAATAAATTTTATCAAAAAGAGGCATTTTTGAAAAATAAGGCGGCAAGGACACAAGGCTGAATGCATGACCAAATGGCCAACGGGAAGAAAATGAATCGTGAATCGTATAAAGATATAAAGCGCCTTTTGTGATACCGGTTTTTTGAAGCGCTTCATATAACGCGATTGTTGAAAATTGATGATCAGGATGAGCATCGGTTAGCGGATTGGGCGTAACAATAACGGAAGGATTAATCTGAGTTAAAATACGGCTTAGATCGTCTACCAGGTTACTCCATTTAGCATCCGATGCCTCTTTAGGCGTGAGATCCGAGAGATTATATTTCCGAAAAGTCCTAAGATCTGAAGTTCCTGCAACGGAAACCATTTTTTCTAACGGTTTTTCAAACATGGTCTTCAGCGTTCCGTCAAAGTAACCCAGATTAATGCATCTTTCCGGAGGAATGCCGCCCCAGAAAGGCACGGTAATGCTATCCCAGGTTCGAATCCATCCTTGAAAAAAAGCATGCTCTTTCTTATCCTGGTAGAATCGTTTAAATCTGGGTTTTCCATCTTCACCGGCGGTGATAGTAACAATATAGGCGTCCTTATTGTCATAAAGGCCAAAAGCCGCAATTTCGGCATCATCAGGATGAGGCGCAATAACAAGAATTTTTTCTTTCGAGAGATCTACATTTTTAAAAAGATAAAGTTCCGTGGTGAATTGTTCCCAGGAAACAGAATGGCCGCGCAATGTTATTTTACTGCCTGAAGTCAGGGACTGCGCGCTTTTGAACAGGCGGCTAAGATTAAGATAACGAATACCCTTGGCAGTTTTCTCAAAATATTGTCGCGAGATATTTCCTCGATAATTGATCTCAATAAATGGTTTAAACAAAATGCTTGACCAATCAGAACGTACAGCGATCTTCAGTATGGCTGTATCCCAAGGTTTTTCCGTTTTAGGCCAATTAAAACCATCTCTTTCAAGCTTGATTTGAACTGCAAAGCTTTGGGGAAAAGAATAAACGTAGTCACTGTGTAAATTATAACTAAATTCTGAATAATAACGGATTTCGGCTCGAACATAAAAAAAACAAGTTGTGAACGCAAGAATAAAAAGGCACCCGATAAAATAAGTTAGTTTTTTTTTAGGTTTAATTTGGTTCATTATGATTAATTTCCAATCTTAGAAACTCTGAATTCCGGTTATTACGTTTTATATTGTATATCTAAAAAAAATATTCTGTAAACTCATTTTGGCAATTTTGTTAGTAATACTATAGACCGTTTCTATTTATCGCATAACTGAGTTATTATACTATAAAATCAGGGGACGGTTCTATTTTTCTAATGTAGAGACGCAAAATTTTGCGTCTCTACGTAAAAAATAGAACCATCCCCTTTTCTTTCATATTACGAAGCGGGATCTTTCCGAGAATATTTATCTGCGGGTATCAGCGCCAAACGCTTCCTGAATAATCTTTTCAACCTCCAAGCGGGTTCTGGCACGCGAGGATTTCTCCCTTAACCGGCGAATTTTACGCAATCCCTTAGTATACCAAATATAAAATTTTCGAAAGATGACTACTCCGTTTTTTTCTCCATAAAAATTAATACAAGCATCTAAATGTTCCAGCATAATTTTAGCAATATCCTCTTCTTTAGGCCGATTAACAAACTTAGCGCTTTGTAAATACTCCTTAATCTCTTTAAATATCCAGGGGTTGCCTAAAGATCCCCGCGCAACTGCCAGGCCATCGCATCCGGTCTCATCAAACATCTTCTTGGCCAATAAACCGGAAAAAACATCTCCACTGGCAATCAAAGGGATTTTCAAAACTTTCTTAACCTCTCTAATTATATTATAGTCCACCTGACCGCTATAGCCTTGAGTTTTAGTCCGGCCATGGAGAAACAGGGCATTTACCCCGCAATCCTGAGCAATTAAGGCAATCTCTCTGGCATTAACTAAAGTCTTATCCCATCCGGCGCGAATCTTTACGCTTACGGGAAGCCAGGCATGCTTAACGATTAATTTCAATATCTTGGCAAATTTTTTTGGATCTTGCAATAAACCTGAGCCCTCACCTCGGCGCACTACTTTTTTTGACGGACAAGCGGCATTAAAATCCAAAAGATCAAATTCATACCCCCTTAAAACCTCCAGGCTCCTTAAAATATACTGCTCTTCGCATCCTAATATCTGAATCCCCAAAGGCCTATCTTTAGCCAAACTAGAAAGCATCTGCTTGGTCCTTCTGCTTTTATGGCTAATCGAACGGCAATTAATCATCTCCACAAAAGCCAGCTCTGCGCCGAATCTTCGGCAGAGCATGCGAAATGGCAAATCCGTAATTCCGGCCATGGGTGAGAGGATCAAATTTGATTTAAGTTTTAGTTTGCCGATTTTGAGCATATTATTACTCATAATTCTTCTTTAAAAACGAGATTGCTTCGTCCCGATATCCGTCGGGACTCGCAATGACACGTAGTAAACCCCGCTCCCCGCGCTAAAGCACGGGGCTTTGGGGAAAACATAACTACACAAACCTTACATCCCCGGTCTAAAGAGCGGGGCTTTACGGGGAGCGGGGTAAAACTAGGGGACGGTTCTATTTTAGAAAAAATAGAACCGTCCCCTTTATTTAGAGTATATATTCGGGATTTTTAATTAGGGGTTTGTTTTTTATCTCTTCCATAACCGCCTGCGGAATTCCGGGTTTGCCCAATTTATAATACATATAATTCTTATAACCCTCCACTCCCGGCTGGTCAAAAGCATTCACATTTAATAATTCACCCTCAAAAGCTGTAGCCATTTGGAAAAAGAAAAGCAACGCGCCCCAGTTATACGCGGATACCTCAGGAATAATAATCGCGCAATTAGGACGATTTTGGCTGACCAAAGCCCATTCTGTGGCTTCTTGAGCCAGCTGCATAAGCTGGCAAAAACTCTTCCCGGAAAGCAAATCACCTTTACCCTGTATTTTTAAATCTGTTTTAAATTTCTCCACGCGCATAAAGGTAACTACCTTATTATTCTCTCCTTCAACATTATTTTGTTGGATAGAGTGTAGGTCATTGGTACCAGCCGCGGAAATCGGCGTCCTACCCCGGTTAAATAGATCTTCATGGTTAGCCAGCCAATTTTCCACCCCATTTTTATCTACTTGGATTTTACGGTGATATTTCTTGCCTAAGCTCTCCGCTAAAAGCTGCACATACCAATCCGCGGTAGACTTAAGCGTCTGAGAAAAAGACATTAATATTGCCAGTGACTTTGCCTTCTTCTGATAAAGAATAAAGTGCAATAAAGCATACAGATAAGCAGGATTTTTTAAAATATCCTCATCGCTGCATCGAGCAAACATCTCCTGAGAGCCTGTTAATAGCTCCCGGATATTTACGCCCACAATTGCCAAGTGCATTAGGCCCATATTAAACTCCGAGAATCTGCCGCCAACGCCTTTTAAAAGTGGCAGCGCGCGAAAGCTTAAAATATCTTTCTTCTGTTCGGCCTGCACCCTTTTGCGCAAAGATCCCGATTCAGGATCAGTAATGGCTAAAATTTGCCTTCCGTATTTAGCTCCCACTGCCTTTTTAAGCCAAGCCTCCACTAAAATAAGTGCCGCCTTAGTCTCGGTAGTCTCTCCGGACTTGGAAATAACAATTACAAATGTTTTTTTAGGATTAAGATTTTTCAATAATACGGCTAAAGTGTCCGGATCCAGATTGTTACCTTCAAAATAAATACGCGGCGCCTTTTTCCTCAAAGATTTAAATTCATTATAATAAGGCGCGCACAGCGCATCCTGGGCAGCTTTTAAACCCAGATATGAGCCGCCAATCCCTAAAAAAAGGACATTTTCATATTTCTTAGCAATCTGTCGGGCAATTCTCTGAATCCCGGCAATATCCTCTTGTCTCTGCTGGGGCAGTTTTGCCCATTCCAAATTTAATTTAATTCTTGCATAAGGATCGGCAATAATCTTTTTTAAGTGCTGCGCAGCCCTGCGCGCTTGCGGCAAAATTTCATCGATATCGTGCTGACTTACACCGTGGCCTTGCACGCTGAAATCGAACATATTGTTAAAATCAAACCTTAAGCTCATATACGTCTCCTTACTTGCTCGCTTCGCTCGCAAGTGTTTCGCTAAATCAAACCTTATATGTAAAACTCATAATTATTGTTGAATAATTTTTATCGTAGTGCGCTGGCCATCTTTCCAGGGCCAAAGCATAGCAAGGATACTGTCTGTACCTAAATCTTTATAATACAATGTCTGGCCTGACATCACCCCGCCGAACCCATCTACTGTTTGGCGTACTTTATGCGCCAGCCTATTCTTCGAAGGATAAACCGGATCCCCCAATAAACTCTTCAATTGCACATTAAGTTTATCCAGCTCCTGCTGAATAATAACCCCCTCAAAAAAATTATCACAATCAGTACGCAGAGCTTCAAAACTAAACATCTTCATATCTTTTCTAATTGTATTAAAATCCACATCTTCTCCTTTTCTACCAAAACAACACCCGCGCGATTCCAATAAGCGCGGGGTGTCTATGTCTACCAAGACAACACCCGCGCGATTCTCCGCCACGAGTCGGACACCGGCCCAATTCCATTAAGGGCCAGATGCCTGATAAGCGCAGGGTGTCTATTGAATATTATAAATGCCTAAAGAATATTTAAACCGGTTTTAAATTAAATAATTCTTAATAAATTAAGCCCGGTTTTAGGATCAATATCCTTGCTCGCTTTTATTCCTTTTAACTCCAGAATCACTGCCTCAATGACGAGAAATACTTTTGACTTGCCACGTAAGCAGCCAGTCAGAACCTTATTCTTTTTGCCTATACTGGCATGAATATGTATTTGCGGCCCTTTAGAATTTGTAAAAATCGTGCCGATTCCCATGACCTCCCAGCCATCCTTAAAAACCACTTTATTCGGCTCTGGCGGAATAACCGGCTTCTTAGGGCCCGTGACTAAATCCCCCTGCTTAAGCGCGCCGATAAAAATTACGGTGGCGGCTTTAATTTGCTCTTGCTTAGTCAAGCCGCTTAAGTTATCGATTAAAATATCATCATCATCAAATTTTACCAGAAAAACCCTACCGATTGTCCCTTTGGTATATTTCATATTTGATTAAGTTTATTTCAAATCGCAGTTTAAAAAATTTAAATTTCTAAAGGCACCTGATAATAACTAGAAATAGTTTTTAGTGATTTTACTAATAATTCAGTTAAGACGTAAGTTATAATAAGAACCCCTACGGTAATAATTATCTTGGATTTTTTACTAAATCGGGGGTTGGCCCAAACTAAGGGTAGCATAAATGGCCCTATGCACAAGAAGGAAGCAACTAACGACCAGGTTTTAAAATACCATTTCGGCTGATTTTGATTATCCATCACTATTTTTTCTTACCAGCTTTAGCCTTCTTGAGCCTGGATTTATGCTCAACACATAGCACTTTAGCAATCGGGGAAATTTTATCGCCTTCATAAGGGAATTCTTTGCAAGTTACCGGCTTAAAGGCATAATCAATTTTGTGTATTCTGCACAAACCATCAAGATCCTGAAAAGCACATTGCTCATCTTCATAGCTGGTGCCGACTTTATATCCGGAAGGAAAATCTTTGTCTAATTCTAAATGGAAGAAATCGCCTTTTATCCCCAAAGACAATATCTTTTTAGCCTCCTCTAAATCAATCCAGGCCCCAAACCTGCAGCAATCTGCCTGATTTCTACATTTAAGACAATCAATAATTATTTCTTTAGTTTTAGTTTTAGTTTTTTCCATAAACTATATTATACGCTTTTTACTATAAATCCCAAGTAATTTTAAACAACATGCACATTAATTGCCCGCGGGCCTTTATCAGATTTTTCAACATCATAAGTAACTGATTGTTCCTCACTTAGAGCGTCAAATTTTGTCTCCACCAAGCTATTCTGGTGAAAAAACAGTTCCCGGCCATCGGTATCACTGATAAAACCAAATCCTCTGTCCCTGACTAATTTTTTAATTTTCCCTGTATTCATTTGGCCTCCTTATGTAGAGACATAACACCGGCGCAAATCCGCTTAGCGCGGGGTGTCATTTTAAAAAAATAGCCTGGCCTCTAGTTATAGAAGCCAGGCTATTTTTGGTTTAGTTTTACAGCTTGACTACATTAGTAGCCTGTTCGCCTTTTGGTCCCTTCTCGATGTTGAACTCAACATCCTGACCCTCAGCTAAAGACTTGTAACCTTCACCCTGGATTGCGCTGTGATGAACAAATACATCGCTACCGGATTCAGGTGTGATAAACCCAAAACCTTTTTGGTCTGAAAACCACTTTACTTTTCCCTTTGCCATTATTTACTACCCCCTTTCCTCTAGAATTTTAGCAAATAACGGCGGTTCGACTTAGCCCGCTTCGCGGGCTCGCTCACCGCCACCCTGAGCAAGATATAAAAATCTCTATTTCTTGTCGAAGGGCGGCAGAAAAAAAACCGTGAAGGTTAGTTTTCTAAACCTCACGGCCTACAAACATCTAATCCTTTATTCACTACTGTTTAAGTGTAACACATTTCCTAGACTTGTCCAGTAATATTATAACTATTTATGGGTTTAAGATTAAAGCAATAGCACCTACTACTGGTTAAAAAACATCTTGGCCTTAAAAAAACAGCCTCTCTTGAATCTCAAAAGAGGCCGTTTTATTTATATCTGAAAAAAAAATAGATTATTTCTGGTTTTCGATTGAGACTAAGCTCAACTCATCGCCAACCTGCTTGGCAGTAATTATTACCTGCAGCTTGCTGTCAGCTTGCTTTAAAAATTCCGCTACTTTGGCGCTTGAATCTTTGTCAAATGCATAAAGTTTACCATCGACAAAAACAGAATAACCGCTATCCATGCATCCGGGTTTTAAAGCACACTCCTTAGTATGCGTTTTGACAAATTCCACCAGATTATCTTTGTTAGCACCCGCGCACATGTTGTCAATAACATCACCCTTTAAGGCTATTATTTCAGGTATAGTTACAGCTACATTCATAGTCACGGCTGTAGTAGCAGGGGTAGCTGCTTTCGTAGTAGTAGTTGTAACAGTAGACTCAGCAGCAAAAACTAAAGAACTAACAAAACAAAAAGCCATAAGCACAAAAAGCACTTTCTTCATTTCTATTCACCTCCTCTCTTTTAATTAATTGTTTTAATGCAGGAATGAAAACTATTAAACAATCATAACAAGCTGGCTGCCAATTGTCAATGATTATAAGGGGATTCCGATGGTTCTGACTAAAACCTTCCCGCAATGTTTTTCCCCTTCTCCGTAAACCATACCGCGCTTTTTACAAACAAAGGTAATAGTTTTATCTGCCTTTATACAACGGCCCAATACTTTTCCAGTCGTGGCATCTAACCCAGAAGGAATATCTACTGATAAAACATAAATATCTGAAGAGTTAATTATATCTATAATTTTCTGATAACCAGGCCTTATTTGGCCCCTGGCTCCCACCCCTAAAAGCGCATCGATAATTAAGCTGGATCTTTCTATTCTTTTTTTTAAAAGACTGAGATTCCGAGGTTTAATTTCCGTAATTTTTTGTTTTAATCTTAATAGGATGCTTAAATTAATCTTGGCTTCATTTTCCACGTCACTTACTTTTCCGGTTAAATATACATCCGGCTTAAAACCTGCTGTTAATAAATGCCTGGCCGCGCAAAATCCATCTCCACCATTATTACCCATGCCACAAAATACCGCAACCTTACCCTGGCTACTTTTTAGAATTTTTAATGCCTCTTCCATTACTGCCCGTCCGGCATTCTCCATCAAAATAAGCGTAGAGATACCAAATTCTTTCTGCGCCCTTTTATCTAAAGCCTTAGCCTGCGCTGCCGTCAAAACACGTTCGCTTTTTTTCATTTTAAAGTCCAAATTGCCAAAATCATCTCACCCAACACCTTGAATCCAAAAACAGAAACAATCACATTTTTTTATAACTTATCTTAACCTTAACTTTTGCGGAATTAAAATTAAGCGCTGCGCCGCCGAAACCCTTATTTGTGCCTAAAGACTACGTTTATAATAATTGTAAGTAAAGGACTAATAATTAAAGAAGTTGCCAGTGGAAAGTAGAAATGGAATCTTTTTGTGTGAATTGCGATATCACCCGGAAGTTTGCCTAGGTGGGGGATTTTTCCGGCTAACATAAAAAATAGCCCAAATAAGATCATAAAGATACCGAGAAATACTAGTATCTTTCCAATACTAAACATATAACCTGCCCTCTCAGACTGTGTTTTTATTATACATCTATAGATCAGAACTCCCAAGCTTTTTTAGGACTTGGGAGTTCTGGAAATTATAACCGTCTCCTTTGCTTGCGAAAGCACACTAGCGCAATTCCGCTTAACGCCGGGTGTCTTTCCTTACGCAATAACCTTATCAAATTCCTCCATGGTAATTGCGGGAAAACTGGTGAAGGAGATATTAGTCAGCATATTTAACGCGACTGAAGCCTTCATTACTTCCGTAACTCCGGGAAAATCCGTAATAAGCACTATGTCGTATTTGCCCAGAAGCGCATACATGGAATTTACCTTACCGCCAGCCTTGGCTATCGCATCAAGCGCCTTCTTAGTTCTATCGGCCGAGATATCCCCTATCGCCTCCTTTGTATACTTTCCATACATAAAAAATTTCGCCATCTTGCCACCTCCTTAAATTAAAAATCCCACCATTCATTAAATTAAGTAGTGGGATTTTTAATTTAACACCGCGCGATACAGCAATCGAAATTCACCTAACCGTATCATATAGGTTTGAGCGCGGCGGCCAACCCACCACTGATCCTATTTTATTTACAACAGCTAGTCGTACCTTTTGCAATTTTCTTAATTATCCCACTAACAATAAAGCAAGCTAAAGCAATGAATATCACCAAATTATCAGACAACGGCAGAACATCAAAAGCCGCCGCCAAAAGCAACAATATCCCAACCCCATTTAAAATCGCATTACACACGCACGTATTCTTGTTTTCCATTTGAGCCTCCTTTTTATTTTATTATATCACTCTAAAACCTAAGTCCCAAACTCTTCCCAAACTTGAGACTCCAAGGGTGTCCCCTTTCAGGACGTCCCCAGTCACAAAAATTATGGAAAGAAACAATAGAATCCAGCTTATTGTTAAAAATATAGGCAAATTAATTACCCCGCCAATAGGAGGAAATAATTTTTCTACCAAAGCTATAGTCAAAACCAAGAATGACGATGATAATGTTATAATTAAACGAAGTACGCCATACCAAATTTTGTTAGCCTCATCTATATATTGAGTAAATTCTTCATAAACTTTTTCGCGCGTCTTAAAGATATCTCGTTTTAATTCAACCATCTCAACTCCTTTAAATATAAATTCCGTTACTCTTACATTATTGACCTTATTCTACGCCTCCCAACATTCTTGTCAACCAAAAATACACCCCCTAAAGCGGACTGGCGAGACGCGAGCAAACAGTATTCGCGGGTGGCTTGGGTGTTTTCGTAGTGCGTCAGCGCAAGAAAATACCCAAGACAGGATCCGCGATTTATTTAAGAATGCGGATCAGTAGTCCGCGACACCCCTCCAGGCGTTTCCAAGAAACACAGACAAGACAGACGCGAAGTGGTCACAATTTGTGACCTTGAAATTGAAGTCACAAATTGCAGACTTAAGTTCCTGACTCCAATGAAAAAACCAGAGAAATTAATCACTGGCTTTAACTTAGACACCGCGCTCAAACCTAAATAATGCGGTTAAGGTGAAGTTCGATTGCTGTATCGCGCGGTGTAAATTAAAAAGAAAGCCAGCTAAACAAATAGCTGGCTTTCTTTTTAATTTAGGAGCACCGACCTACTCTCACATGTCCTTACGAACACACTACCATCAGCTCTGAGGGGCTTAACGGCCGTATTCGGAATGGGAACGGGTGTTTCCCCCTCGATAAAGGCACTCCAAGTTTATAAAAAAACATCAACAACTACATACAGATTTAATAACATGCGAGCAAAAACTACTCGTCCAAATAACCCAAGTGAAACAAAATTAAGGACAAGCCTATTGGCTGATTAGTACGTATTAGCTGAAATCCTTACGGATCTTACACTTTACGCCTATTAAAGTGGTAGTCTACCACTAGCCTACAGTGCCTTGCGGCACAGGGATACTTAGTCTTGGGGTGGGCTTGGCACTTAGATGCTTTCAGCGCTTATCCCTTCCAAACATAGCTACCCGGCCTTTGCCCTTGGCAGGACAACCGGAAAACCATAGGTTTGTTTCTCTAGGTCCTCTCGTACTGAAGAGAACTCCCCTTCAAATATCCTAACGCCCACATCAGATAGAGACCGACAATACTGTTACTCTCTGCTCAATTGAACAAAGGGGTTAGCATTTCTGTTAACCTCTGTATATCGCTATACAGTTCGGACTATATCTTAATCCTTATTCTTTCGAATAGGATTTCTGGCGTATAGTCTCTGAAGATTCCAAGTGAGAAAATATATCTTCTAGTTTTTGTTTACGATATTTACCGCTGAAATTCATTGAATAAGCAATTCCTAATATCGTAATTAAACTATTCTTTCTTAAATGCCCGCCATCTTTCATTAAACTAACGACTCGAGCAAATTTCTCAAAATCTTTTTGTTTAATTGAGATAAGCGGAGATTTCTTAAAGAATGGTAGGACTTTATCGCGGAGATCATTGATATTACGCACGACATAAACTGAAGTCTGATCTTTTGGATTTCCAGGATCATTGGGTTTAATATATCCACAACCTAATCTTTCCTTAATCACCTTAAGAACTTCAATTCTATTTTGGTGCTGCGAAACATGGAATTCCGGAATTACCTGAATTCCTAATTTCACATTGTTGCTTTTTTGAATTGTTATAGAAAAGCAACCTTCTCCGTCGACAAAACCTGAGATATATGATGTTATCTCTCTTGGCCTTTCCTGCTGATTGTCTGCACCCATATATTTTCACTCCTAACAATAGCCTATCATGTAGAGACTAAATCGTCAAGTAGTAATATGGGATACTCAGATTTTCCAGCAATTAGCCAGATTTAAAGACAGCAACGGTCAGTTGTTTACTGTCTCACGACGTTCTGAACCCAGCTCGCGTACCCTTTTAACCGGCGAACAGCCGGACCCTTG
This sequence comes from Candidatus Omnitrophota bacterium, assembly GCA_026387315.1. Taxonomy (GTDB): domain Bacteria; phylum Omnitrophota; class Gorgyraeia; order Gygaellales; family Profunditerraquicolaceae; genus UBA6249. Next base: position 149 of record JAPLLY010000056.1, on the reverse strand, counting down.
GGACCTTGTACAGCCCCAGGATAGGATGAGCCGACATCGAGGTGCCAAACTGGACTGTCGATGTGAACTCTCGAGTCCAATAAGCCTGTTATCCCCAGAGTACCTATTATCCGTTGAGCGATGGCAATTCCACGTTCAACCACCGGATC